>NAEP01000036.1 GCA_002529645.1 Candidatus Lumbricidiphila eiseniae
GACGCCTTGTCGATAACCAACAATGTGTTTCCTTCCGTAAGGAGACCCACCCCTTACACACACCATTTGACACGCTCCGGATGTTCTGGTTGTAGGTCGGCAACATCGCAACGGCACCGTGAAAACACCCACACCCATCTACACAACCCCGTCCAAACAAGCGACGAAGAACCGATTCTCAAAGAGCCCACCACGGAACGGGACGGTCACTATCGGGCGATCGTGAAGCTCTGGGGACCCGCATGAGCGGAATTCATTCCCTTCCTCGACTACACCCCGAGATCCACCGAATGATCCACACCACAAACGCGATCAACACCCGCCACCGGTGGGCCATTAGAGCACGTGGTCACTTTCCCGACGAGACCACAACACTGAAAAGCCTCTATCTCCTGACGCGGTCCCACAGCCCAACCAGCAACGACGGGACGCGCTGGATAATCAGATAGGACCCCCGTTAAGACCACCTTCAGGAACCAGTTCAAGAAAACCACCCACCAACAAAACCACCAAACCTCACACACCGCTAAACGGACAGTCCCGCAACAGCTCAATACTCGTCAACATGATGGCTGCACTCTCAATAGATGAGAAGGTTTGTACGCGAGTGCTGTGCTTGTACCCAAAAATTGGGACTGTGTGACCTGTGTAGAAATATTTGGAATGAATTTGCCCGTAGCACTTGCCTCGGCCTTGTGTATGACCGACGATAGAGATTGTTTATGTGACATCGTCTTGGCTCCGCAGGTGGGGTACGTGACGGGGTTCTGCTTTGGTCCATTAGTGACGTGCGTGGTGCGTGCTTGGAGAGCGCTGGTGCGGTGGTCTGGTCCTGGTTTGAGTGGGGCTTGGCTGTCGGTGTGCGTGATAGGTGCGTTCTTCGCGGGGAGTGAGGTTTGGAATGTCCACGCAAGTTCGGGTTGTGATTGTTGAGGATGCCCTCCTCGTTCGGGAAGGTTTGCAGCTTGTGCTGGCGAGTGCGGGTATCGAGGTGTGTGCGGTGTTTGCTACCGTCGAGGAATTGTTCTTGAAGGCGCACTCTCTTCGGGTGGATGCGGTCCTGCTCGATATTCAGATGCCACCCTCGTACACCGACGAGGGGCTTGTTGCACTGGAAACGATTCGTGCGCGTGGATCACGGATTGGTGTCCTGCTGCTTTCGGCGTATCTCACTGTCGATTGCATTACTCGGGTGCGTAACGCTGGGCCGGGGACGGGGTATCTTATGAAGGATCGGGTTGCTGAGCCGGGGATTTTTGCGCGTGTGATTCAGACGGTGGCTTCTGGTGGATGTTTCATGGATCCGGAGGCTCTTGCGTATCTGGTGCGTCGGCGCGAGGCGGAACAACCGCTTGCGCGGCTCAGCGGGCGGGAGCGCACAGTGCTGGAGTACATGGCTCAGGGGTACTCTAATCAGGGTATTGCTGACCAATTGGTGCTCGGTGTGAAGACGATAGAGTCGCACATCACGGCCATTCTCACAAAGCTTGATCTGCCGGATATCCCGGGTGTACATCGACGGGTGCAGGCCGTTTTGGTGCGACTCGCCACTGATGAGCGATAAACAAAAAGCGGCGGTGCTGACGCCATGGATGACGCCATGGATATGGAGTGTGAGACACTATTTGCCGTCGTGTGCGCACTCAAACGGCGTTACGGTGCCATTTTGGCAACGCACGGGAATCGCACCACAGATGAATGGCTCCACGACTACGGGCCTGTTCACGAGCGCCCGTTGAATTGCCGAAAACACCTCGGAATAGCTCCACGACTATGGGCCTGTTCAGTTGAGGATGAGTGAGATCACCTGCCGCGCCGCCAGCGCGCTTGTCCGATGAAGTGATGAGGTCATCTCCCGCGTTAACAAGCCATCGCACCGCCAGCGTGCCTGTCGGATGAACAGCCTGCGTGTGACAGGAGACCACAACACGGCGTCGCTACACTTGCGTGCACTGAAAGGACAGGACATAATCGGACGTGAGAGACGAGTGACTCGTCACTCGCAGGTAGTGCCACTAATTGAACACTCTCCGTAGCTGAGGTCGTTGGGGAAGACGCACCTCACAGAAACGGAGAAGGACATGACCGAACGGCCATCACGATCCACGCGCACGGCGCGGGGGGTGGTTCTCGTGCACTCTTCGCCGCGTGCCCTGTGCCCACACCTGGAGTGGGCGGTGGGTACGGTGCTGGGTGAGCCGGTGTCGTGTGAGTGGCGTGAACAGCCGGCGCAGCGCGGTTCGATGCGGGGCGAGTACTACTGGGAGGGACCGGTCGGTTCGGGGAGTAAGATCGCGTCGGCACTGCACGGCTGGGAGCAACTGCGATACGAGGTCAGCGAGGAAGCAACCGCGACGACGGATGGCTCGCGCTGGATGCATACCCCGGCGCTCGGCATCTTCCACGTGCAAACAGATACCGCGGGGAACACCGTCGTGTCGGAGGATCGAGTTCGGCACGCCATCGAACAGGCGGGCTTTGACGCGCTTGCTCTCCACCAGCAGCTTCGAATGGCACTCGGCCAAGCGTGGGACGATGAACTCGAACCCTTCCGGTGGGCTGGAGATCTCGCGGCACCCGTGGTGTGGCTGCATCGAGCCGGTTAGATAACGCGAGGAGAAGACCCGCGGTCAACGCGGGTGCAGAAATCGGTACCTCTCACGTTCCTCCGCAGCCGCCTTCAATCCGCGGTCAACGCGGGCCCAGAAAACCGGACAGCATCGGAAGAGGTCGCAGCGTGCGTCCGCGCGGCTAGACAGAACGGAATGCCGCCACCGCATTGTGCCCACCAAACCCGAATGAGTTCGACAGGGCAACAGTGTCACCCGGCGGAAGGGGACGGGGAGAGGTCACCACGTCTAGTGGGATCGCCGGGTCCTGCTCCGTGAGATTGATTGTCGGCGGGAGCATCCGTTCGTGCAGTGCGAGCACTGTAAAGAGAGCCTCAATCGCACCGGCACCGCCGAGTAGATGCCCGGTTGCGGCCTTGGTGGCCGACACAGCGATTGTGTCTAGGTGGTCGCCAAACACGCGGCGGAGCGCGTTGTACTCGGCGATATCACCCACCGGCGTGCTCGTCGCGTGGGCGTTGATGTGACGGACATCCGATAGTGCGGCACCGGCACTCTCAACCGTGGCCTTCATCGCTCGTGCCGCCTCTGTTCCCTCGGGATCGGGTGCAGTGATGTGGTACGCATCGCTTGTCACGGCACCACCGAGCAGTTCAGCGTAGATTCGGGCACCGCGCGCCTGTGCGTGCTCTTCTGTTTCCACGATGAGTGCGGCTGCACCTTCGCCCATCACGAAGCCATCGCGGCTCACATCGTATGGGCGCGAAGCGGTGGAGGGGGAATCGTTGCGTCGCGACAGTGCCTGCATTGCGGCAAACGATGCGATGGTGATGGGATGGATGGCCGCCTCCGAACCACCGGCGATGACGATGTCTGCTTTTCCCGCCTGCAGGTGTTCCCACGCATTGACGAGTGACTCGGTACTCGATGCGCACGCAGACACCACGGTACGGATGCCGGCACGGGCGTGCAGTTCCATCCCGACCGCAGCGGCCGGACCATTGGGCATGAGCATTGGCACGGTCATCGGCAGGACACGGCGAGGACCGCGCTCGCGCAGAGTGTCCCACGCATCGAGCAGGGTCCACACGCCACCGATTCCAGTGGCCCAGTCCACAGCCAATCGTTCCGGGTCGATGTCGGGGGAGCCGGCGTCCGCCCATGCTTCTCGCCCCGCAATGAGCGCGAACTGACTGGAGGGGTCGAGTCGTTTGAGTTCGTGTCGCTCGAGGATGTCGGTGGCGGGCACCTTGGCGGTGGCAGCAAAAGTGACCGGTAGCTCGAGCGCGTAAACCCAGTCAGATTCGAGCACACGACCTCCAGCCTCGCCAGCGAGCAGGGCGGCCCAACTTTCGCGGGCGGTACCGCCGAGCGGTGAGGTCGCACCAATGCCCGTGATGACGATCTTCTTGGTCATGCGAGAACTATCTCCGTGGTTGGAACGAGCAGGCAGATCGGAAAAATCGGGTGGGGCAGACCAGCTCTGATCCGCCCCACCCCGCGGCTGGTTAGCCTTGGGCTTTAATGATGTAGCTGACAGCGTCGCCGACGGTTTTGAGATCTTTCACAGCCTCATCGGGGATTTTCACGTCAAACTTGTCTTCAACGTTCACGATGATGGTCATCATCGAGATCGAGTCAATATCGAGGTCATCCGTGAACGACTTGTCGAGAGCAACGGCGTCGGTCGCGATTCCCGTCTCGTCGTGGATGAGCTCGGCCATACCGGCCAGTACGTCGTCGGTGGACGATGCCATGTGTTTCTCCTTGTCGTGGGTCCAAGTGACCGTAGATAGTTTACGGGCAGGTAGATGCCTCGGGGGTTGCCGGGCGGAATTACGGCAGAACGACAACCTGTGCGCCAAATACCAGACCGGCACCGAAGCCAATCTGTAGCGCGAGTCCGCCCGAGAGTTCGGGATGCTCCGCGAGCAAACGGTGCGTAGCCAGCGGGATCGATGCCGCCGAGGTGTTTCCGGTTGTTGCAATGTCGCGTGCGATGATGACGGATTCGGGCAGCTTGAGTTGCTTCGCAAACTCGTCAATGATGCGCATGTTGGCCTGATGCGGGATGAACGCGGCGAGATCTGCGCTCGTGATGCCCGCGGCATCCAGCGCACGCTGTGCGACCTTTGCCATGTCCCACACCGCCCACCGGAACACCGTCTGCCCCTCCTGTCGCAGCGTGGGCCACTCGGACACTCCATCTCGAAACTCGACGAGGGTGTGGTTCATCGCTATCGCTGCGGCCTTTGAGCCGTCAGAACCCCACACCGTCGCGGATACGCCTGGGAAATCACTCGGTCCGAGCACCGCAGCACCGGCCCCGTCACCAAGCAGGAAGGAAATACTGCGATCGGTGGGATCAACAAGGTCGGAGAGTTTCTCCGCACCCACGACGAGGGCGTAGTGGGCTGCGCCCGCGCGGATGAGAGCATCGGCCTGGGCAATCCCGTAGACGTAGCCAGCACACGCGGCATTGGAATCGTACGCCGCAGCCGGGTTCGCCCCAACCCGATCAGCGATGACAGCCGCGATTGACGGAGTTTGTCGCGTGTTTGAAATCGTCGCGACGATCACAAGATCAATAAGGTGCGATGCGACGCCAGACTTTTCGATAGCCTCGCGTGCAGCCCCGGTTGCAAGGTCAACTGCGCCAGTATCGGCGTCGGCGCGGGCACGGGTAATGATTCCGGTGCGCTGCCGGATCCACTCATCCGAAGAGTCAATGGCGGGTGCAAGTTCGGCATTCGGCACCGCGCGGGAGCCGCGGGTGGCGCCCACCGCGTACATGCGGGTGTGTGCTGGCCCCTGCGCCTGGCGAAGAATCGGATGCGGTGTGGTCATGGGTGGATGTCTCCTCGTGAATGCTTAGCCGGAGTCTAGTCGGGTGTTATGACACGAAACGAGCAGGGTGCTCTCTAGCCAGAATCACCGTCAATGAGCGCGGCGGCGGCGGCAAACTCATCCGGTGTTTTCACGGCGACAACAGGGATGCCCGGAAGCTCCCGTTTTATGAGCCCGGCGAGAGCCCCGGCGGGGGCAAGCTCAATGACCCCCGTGATGCCCGCCGTAAGGAGCGAGGCCATGCAGAGGTCCCACCGAACCGGCGCGGCAACCTGCGCCACGAGCAGTTCAGAAAATCGTTGGCCAGAGTTCACAAGCGAGCCATCGCTGTTTGTCCAGAGCGGCAGTGACGGATCACGGGCCACAACCGCGGTGAGTGCGTCGGCAAGCACCGGCACGGCCGATGACATATACCGGGTGTGAAAAGCCCCGGCAACCTGCAGCGGAATCACCCGGGCTCCCGTCGGAGGCGCCTCTTTCAGCGTCGTGAGGGCCGGGATGGCTCCGGCAGCAACGATCTGGCCACCGCCGTTGATATTGGCAGGCGCGAGATCGAGTTCGGCAAGTCGTGCCAGCACCAATTCCCTGTCGGTACTGAGCACAGCACTCATGCCGGTGGGAGTCAGTGCCGAGGCATCCGCCATCGCTTGGCCACGCACCGCGACAGCGTGCATAGCATCGGCCGGGCTGAGAACACCGGCACCAACGGCGGCTGTGAACTCGCCAACCGAATGCCCAACAATACCTCCGATGCGGCTGCGCCGTTCGGCGGTAAGCAGAGCGGTGAGGGTCAGAATTCCCGCCGCAACAATGAGCGGTTGGGCAACGGCAGTGTCTCGAATCGTGTCGGCATCACTCACGGTGCCGTGGGTTGTCAGGTCTATGCCCGCAGCATCGGAGAGTTCAGCGAGAGAATCCGCGAAGCGTGCCTCGGCTAACCACGGCGTGAGGAATCCGGGAGTCTGGGAACCCTGACCGGGACACACGATAGCAATCATGCTTCCAGTCTGCCAGGTCGCTGTGCGGGCGGTATCCGACCACGGCCGAGCAGGGGTAGTTGCGAGGGTGGTCGCCAGGTCGCTGTGCGGGCGGTACCCGACGCGCAATCTGGTCCGGGTCATTGGAGTGGTTCGCGAGGTCGCTGTGCGGGTGATGCCCGATCCGGGAATTCGTTGCATATTTTTCTGGAGATGTCTTTCCAGCGATATCGACAGGCAGATTGTTAGTGCTAAAAATGCTCACTGTTATGAGCGGTGCAAGAGTTCGTGCAATCACACGACCTGTGCGGTGATCTACATCTTTTGGCGAGGGTGAGATGCCGTGCGCTGTGCGTCTGGTATTGCAGTTGCCCCCACCACGAGTGCGGTTTGCAACACAAACGCATCACGGGGGATCGTGGCATCCCAGCCGAGAAGTTCGGTAACCCGTTTCAACCGATACCGCACGGTATTTGGGTGTACAAAGAGATCACGGGATGTCGCTTCCAGTGACCTCCCCGATTCGAGATAACTCCACAGGGTTAGTAACAGCTCGGATGAACGCGCTTGGAGCGGACGGTATACCCGGTGTACAAGGGTGGCGCGAGCAAGCGGGTCACCCGCGAGCGCACGCTCGGGCAATAGATCATCGGCGGAGACCAGCCGTGGCGCTTTTCGCCACGAACGTACCACGGCAAACCCCGCAAGCGCCGCCTTCGCACTCTTCGTGCCATCCACGAGCGAGGGCACAACATGGCCGAGTACGAGGTGCCCGGGAGCGAACTGATCGGCGAGCGCGTGAGCGATGTCAGAAAAACTGAAGGGATCCTCACTAGTTTCGGCACCGTGCGGCAACGCTTTGCCGATCACAACAACGAGTCGGCTGCCCTGCACACCGATGAGGACATCCGCGTGCAGACGCCGTGCGGTGCGACGCAGGTGGTCAACATCGAACTGTGGGATCGCAGTGCCGACGAGCACCGCGACTTCGCCGTGACCGTGCCATCCCAGTGCTGCGATCCGACTCGGCAACTCATCGTCGGCCTCACCGGTGAGGATTGAGTCGACAACGAGTGCTTCGAGCCGGACATCCCACAGCCCCCGTGCCTCGGCGGCACGCGCGTAAACATCGGCCGCCGCGAACGCAACGTCGCGGGAATAGCGCAGGATAGCATCGCGGAGATCAGCGGTCTCGCGCTGCATGATGCGTTCCTCGACAACACTGACCGTCACTCGAATAAGTTGCAACGTCTGCAAAAGTGACACGGAGCGCAGAAGTTCTCGGGGTGCGGCACCAAACACATCGGATGCGATCCACGGCGTAGAGGTGGAGTCGTTGTACCACTCGATAAAGGATGTGATGCCCGCCTGCGCCACGAGGCCGACGGCAGACCGTCGCCCCGGCGGCATGTCGCGATACCAGGGAACCGTGTCTTCCAGGCGTTTCAGCGTCGTCGTTGCCAACTCACCGGAGATCCGATGCAGCCAGGCAAGCGTCTCTGATTTGCTGGGGACGGTTGTCACTGTGATCTGATATCCATAGTGGGCGATGCGGGGAGAGAGGGCCTAGCTCTCACCGCCAGCGGAGCCGGTTGTGCCCGCGTTGACGTTATGGAGTTGATACTTCTCGATCGCCTCTGCCGCTCGTGCCCGGTCAACCTCGCCCCGGTCTGCGAGCATCTGCAGTGTGCGCACAACGAGGGAGGGCCCGTCAATGGCAAACGCCCGCCGTGCTGCGGGACGGGTGTCTGAGAAGCCAAATCCGTCGGCGCCGAGCGTCGCGTAGCTGCCCGGAATGTAGGGTCGAACCTGTTCCGGCACCGCGTGCATGTAGTCGGTAACCGCGATAAACGGTCCGGGTGCTCCGGACAGTTTCTGTGTCAGGTAGGGCACCTCCGGCTCCTTCTCGGGGTGCAGGAAGTTACGGCGATCACTGGCCTGACCATCGCGCGTGAGTGCTGTCCAGCTTGTGACCGACCACACATCCGCTGACACCCCCCAGTCGTCGGCGAGCAGATGCTGTGCTTCCAACGCCCACGGCACGGCTACACCCGAGGCGAGCACCTGTGCTTTGGGCCCTGCAACAGAAGAGACTGCGATGCGGTGGATGCCCCGCACAATCCCCTCTACATCAACGTCTGCTGGCTCGGCAGGTTGCACGATCGGCTCGTTATACACGGTGAGGTAGTACATGACGTTGGGGTCAGGGTGGGTGCCGCCGTACATTCGCTCAAGTCCTGATCGCAGGATGTGCGCAATCTCGTACCCGTATGCCGGGTCGTACGAGAGGACGGCCGGGTTTGTTGCTGCAAGCAGCAGCGAGTGTCCATCAGCGTGTTGTAACCCTTCACCGGTGAGAGTAGTGCGCCCGGCAGTGGCACCGATCATGAAACCGCGGGCCATTTGATCGCCTGCCGCCCACATCGCATCACCCGTGCGCTGGAACCCGAACATTGAGTAGAACACGTAGATCGGGATGAGCGGCTCACCCTGTGTGGAATAGGACGTTCCCACGTTGGTGAACGCCGCGAGCGCGCCCGCCTCATTAATGCCAACGTGCAGGATTTGGCCCTGCGGGCTTTCTTTGTACGCAAGCAGGAGTTCCCGGTCGACCGAGGTGTATTGCTGGCCGTTTGGGTTGTAGATTTTTGCGCTCGGGAAGAATGCATCCATGCCGAAGGTACGAGCTTCATCGGGAATAATGGGGACGATCCGATGGCCGAAGTCTTTCGCGCGCATGAGGTCTTTGAGAATTCGGACGAAAGCCATCGTCGTCGCGATCTCCTGAGTTCCCGATCCTTTTTGGCCCACCCGGTAGGCGGAGGCATCTGGCAGTGTGATTGCGGTGTGATGGGCGCGTCGTTCGGGCAGGTAGCCGCCGAGCGTACGCCGACGCTCGTGCATGTATAGGATTGCCTCGTCGTCGTTTCCGGGGTGGTAATACGGTGGCTGGTAGGGGTTTTCCTCCAACTGGGCATCCGTGATGGGAATCTGCATTGTGTCGCGGAAAGTTTTCAAATTTTCCAGCGTCATTTTCTTCATCTGGTGGGTTGCATTGCGCCCTTCAAAGGATGCTCCGAGGCCGTAGCCCTTGATCGTCTTGGCAAGGATAACCGTGGGCTGGCCCTTGTGCTCGGTCGCCGCCTTGAACGCTGCGTAAACCTTGCGGTAGTCATGGCCGCCGCGCTTGAGGCCCCACACCTCGTTGTCACTGAGGTGCTCGACGAGTTTGAGGGTGCGCGGATCGCGTCCGAAGAAGTTTTCCCGCACGTAAGCACCGGACTCGGTTTTGTAGGTCTGGAAGTCGCCGTCGGGGGTGACATTCATGAGATCACGCAGCGCACCATCGTGGTCGTTGGCAAGCAGTGAATCCCACTCGCGACCCCAGACAATCTTGATGACGTTCCAGCCGGCACCGCGGAAGTAGCTTTCGAGTTCCTGGATAATCTTGCCGTTGCCGCGGACCGGGCCATCCAATCGTTGCAGATTGCAGTTAATGACGAAGGTGAGGTTATCGAGTCCCTCGTTTGCGGCGACCTGGAGTTGTCCGCGGCTCTCTACCTCGTCCATTTCGCCGTCACCGAGGAATGCCCAGACGTGTTGGTCAGAGGCATCCCTAATGCCCCGGTGAGTGATGTAGCGATTGAGTTGTGCCTGGTAGATCGCGTTGATCGGGCCGAGTCCCATTGACACGGTCGGGAACTGCCAGAACGTTGGCATAAGTCGCGGGTGTGGGTACGAAGAGAGGCCGTGGGGGGCACGTGAGTGTTCCTGTCGAAATCCGTCAAGCTGCTCGGCTGACAGACGTCCCTCGAGAAAAGCACGCGCGTAGGGGCCGGGGGAGGCGTGACCCTGCACAAAAATCTGGTCACCGCCGCCGGGGTGATCTTGACCTCGGAAGAAGTGGTTGAAACCCACCTCGTAGAGCGACGCGGATGAGGCATACGTTGAGATGTGTCCACCGACAGCGACTTCGGGGCGCTGCGCCCGGTGCACGAGCACTGCGGCATTCCACCGAATCCAGGCCCGAAAGCGACGCTCGATCTCTTCATCACCGGGGAACTCGGGCTCGTTTTCGGGTGCGATGGTGTTGAGGTAGTCGGTTGTGAGGACCATTGGCACACCGAGGTGCAGGTCGTGTGAGCGCCGGAGCAGGCTGAGCATGATTTCCCGCCCGCGCTGGTGGCCCTTAGTTGTGACGAGATCATCGAGCGACTCTTGCCACTCACTCGTTTCATCGGGGTCGGAATCCGTGACTCCGAGGGAATAAGGGTCTTGGGGATTGACCGTCACGCTCAACCTCTCTGTTTCATGTCGGTGGCTTGTGGCCACCGATTATCGCGCTGGGAGTGCAGGGTTCGCCCTGGTCCGTGTCCGTGAGAGCGGGTGTCCACTCTCGATGGCTTCGGGGACATCCTAGTAAATCTTCCGGCTCGGTCATCACTGTTGCTCTGCGATTTTGTGACGATACGCTGGTGTGTATGAGCCTTGCCACCGGTACCGTTGCTCCCGAGTTCACCCTTGTTGACCAGTTTGGACAGGAGCGCTCGCTCGCGGCGCTGCGGGCGGCGCAACCGGTTGCGCTTGTGTTTTTCCCGCTTGCTTTTTCAGGTGTTTGCGAGGGCGAACTGTGTCGGTTGCGCGACAATATTGCGATGTTTCAGGATGCCTCGGTGCAACTTGTTGGTATCTCGGTCGATTCGAAGCACACGCTGCGGGCCTGGGCCGAACAACAGGGGTTTGACTTTCCGTTGCTGGCTGATTTCTGGCCGCACGGGGAGGTGGCGCGCGCGTACGGTGCTTTTATCGCGGAACGTGGGATCGCGACGCGGGCGACGTTTGTCATCGACAGGGCGGGGGTTATCCGCGCGAGTTTTGCCACGCAGCCCGGTGAGGCACGGTCACTGGAGTCGTACCGGGCAGCGCTCGCGGCGCTGTAAGCCACAGACTCGGGCAGCGGGTGTGGTTCCCGCTGGGTTTGATTCGACGAAGATTCTGCGGCGCGTTCCCAGTGAGCTACGGGGTGGGCCCTGCCGGGTTCGAACCGACGACATCCACGGTGTAAACGTGGCGCTCTACCAGCTGAGCTAAAGGCCCGCGACCGCAGAACGGTGCACGCCCATCGTAGCCGAGGCACCGTAGGCTCACGTGCATGACGCAACAGCAGCATCCGAGTCGGACCGTTATTCCGGAACACCGGTGGCCGGTCGTGGTCACTATTCTCGCGGCATTGGCGCTGTACGCGGCGCTACCCAGTGAAGTTTTGGGGTGGCAGCGGTATCTGGTTGCCGGGGTTGGGGGTGCGCTGCTCATTCCGCTGATTGCCGCAAACCCACGCCGGTTTACCCGATACTCGCGCAGTCTACGGTCTCTCTCCGTCGGTTTTGCGCTGCTGCTTGTTGCGGTGAACCAGGTCATGCTTGTGCGACTTGTGATACTGCTCGTGGACGGAGAATCCGACGGACACGCGCTACTACTGGGGGCGCTTCAGGTGTGGCTTGTGAATGTCATTGGCTACGCGACGCTGCTGTGGGAGCTTGATCGCGGGGGGCCGGTCGTGCGCACGATGCGGGCCCAGTCCGAGGTGCCGCCGACAGAATTACGATTCCCGCAGGATGATATGACAGCGACACTGTGTAGCGAACTGGACGACCAGATGCTCGAAAACCCCCGGACGCCCGCTCAGTTGACCGACTGGACGCCCCGATTTACCGACTACCTGTATTCGGCGTTCTCAAACTCGATGGCGTTCAGCGCCACCGACTCACTGCCGCTGTCGGGACGCTTCAAACTCCTTCTGGCACTACAGGCGTTCGGGGGTTTCACCATTCTGGCCCTTGTCATTGCCCGCTCGGTCAATATCTTGAGTTAGCAGGTTCCGGTTCCGGTTTTGAGGGTCTGCTGGCTAGACTGTCACCGGCAGCTCTCACCCCGAGTGGGTTGGCCGAGTGGAGCGTACTCGCACCACTGGTTGATGCGCACAGCTCTCACCCCGAGTGGGGTGGCCAGGACAGAGCACACACAGGTTTTGGGGAAGAAGATGAAGGAGTGCTCATGCACAAACACCAGGGATACCTCCGAGCGGGCATCGTGCGCGGAAGCTTCGTCATAGCGACCATCGGTCTTGCTCTGACGCTGGGGGGTGCTGGTGCGAGTGCTGCGGTTCCTGTTACGGCGCCGCTCGCACGCACGGGTGTGAATGACCCCACGTGGATCATCGTTGGAATGATCGTGCTCATTGTCCTGGGTGTTGGGCTGATTGCGTTCCGTCTTTTTCTTCGCCGCCGAGCACACGGCAAGAACAGCGAGCAGTCGGAGCTGAACGATCTGTTCAACGATACCGAGGCACCCTCGTGACCCCGGAGTTGTGTAATTCGTGGCAGTGACCCTCGGCGAGCTGACTCAGACGTGTGAGCAGTTGTGGCCACTGACGGGTGCCGAAGCCTGGGATGCCCCGGGGCTCACCTCGGGCGACCCTGATGCCCCGGTTGCTCGCGTACACCTCGCGGTTGATGCCGTAGCGGCAACCGTTGAGGAAGCGATAAGACTCGGCGCTGATGTGCTTCTCACACATCATCCGCTGCTGCTGCGCGGAGTAACCAGCATCGCCGAGGACCGGTACAAGGGGGCCTTGCTCACGCAGCTCATTCGCGGTGGTTGCGCTCTGTACACAGCACACACCAATGCCGATGTTGTTGCGGACGGGACATCCGGGGTTATTGCCCAGCGATTGGGGTTGTGTGAGGTGCAACCGATTGTCGCAGTTGCGGCAGCACCCTCGACAGGTTTGGGTCGGGTTGGGGTATTGCCGGTCATGATGACGCTCGGGCGGCTTGCTCGAGTGATCGCCGACCTCCTTCCCGCGACCACGACGGGGGTGCGTGTGGCGGGAGAATTTGAGGCCCCGGTGCGCACGGTCGCGCTGTGCGCGGGTGCGGGAGATTCCCTGCTGAGTAATCCGGCTGTTCTCGCCGCCGATGTGTATGTCACGGCTGATATGCGACACCATCCCGCTTCAGAGGCGGGGGAGCAAGCACGGTGTGGTCGTGGTCCCGCGCTCATTGACGTCTCGCACTGGGCCAGTGAGTGGCTGTGGTTGGGTGCTGCGGCCGCGCAGATACGGACGAAGCATCCTGACCTCATCGTGACGGTGAGTGAGTGCCGCACCGATCCGTGGGATTTTCAGGTGCTGCAATGATGTTGCCCGGGAGAAAATCCGTGGACACCGTGACCGGTTTGTCTACGTCCGAGGAGAACATCGTCACGTGGCCCTGACCGGCCATCTCGGCACAGACATCCGTCCACGTCTAAGGAGAACATCGTGAAGGCTGACCCCGGAATACAACAAAAACTGCTGCTGGTGCAGGAGATCGACATTCGCGTTCGCCAGCTCACCCACCGGCTGCAGTCGTTGCCGCAAAATGCTCCGCTGGCAGAGCTTGCTGCGCGGGATGCTGCGGTGCGTGCCCGTCGCGCGGACGCGGTCGGAACCGTGGAAACGGTCCGTATTGAGCTCGCTCGCTTGGAGTCAGATGTTGCCACGGTGCAGGCGCGGCAGAAACGAGATGCAGAGCGGTTGCAGGCGACATCCTCGGTGAAGGATGTCGCAGCGCTGGAAACCGAACTGGAGGCTCTCGCGATCCGCCTCACCGAACTTGAAGACCTTGAACTCACTGCGATGGAAAAGGTCGAAGACGCAGAACGAGCGCTCGCCAACCTTGATGAGGAACGCGCAGCGATCGAACAACAGGTCATCGCATTGACCGCAGAACGTTCGGGAACTGCCGCCGCGATTGAGGCGGAACGGTCCACGCTGGTAGCTGATCGGGAGGCGAAGGCTGCCACGATTCCCGCCGATCTTGCAGCTCTCTACGAGGCACGGCGGGTTCGTGGCGACGGGGTGGGGGCAGCACTGCTGCAGCACCAGGGCTGCAAAGGCTGCACGATGGTGCTGACCGGTTCGGATTTGGAGGTCGTACGGCGTGCGGCATCCGACGACGTGCTTTTTTGCCCGGAGTGCGACAGAATTCTCATTCGTACGGTGGAGTCGGGACTGTAGTTCTCTACGGAGAGGGTGCTGCCGGCCAGGGCGACTCCGTCGCAAACGGCTGGGATGAGGGCCTCCACGGAGGGGGTGCTGCGGATGGCGGCGGATGCTCCGCGACCGACACGCGTATGAGCCCTCCACGGAGGGGCGCTGCGAGCTTTGAAACCAGAATGGCGGGGACTTTGGGCGTGAGCTTTCGCTCAGAGGGCGCGGCGAGAGGCTTGAGACCAGAAACAAACCGATAGACTCGGTGCTTGAGTGGGTCGGCCAGACGGCCGCGACATCCGGTGCCGCTGGCACAGCGGTGTCGAGGAACGTCCGGGCTCCACAGGGCAGGACGGTGGGTAACACCCACCCGGGGTAACCCGCGAGACAGTGCCACAGAAAACAGACCGCCCCGGGTTGGTTCGGGGTAAGGGTGAAACGGTGGGGTAAGAGCCCACCAGCGGTCGCGGTGACGTGATCGGCTCGGTAAACCTCGTCCGGAGCAAGGTCAGACAGGGAACAATGGGACTGCCCGTTCCGTTCCCGGGTAGGCTGCTAGAGGGCTGCGGCAACGTAGTCCCGAGATAGATGGTCGTCGAACCGTGTGTCGCAAGACCGCGGGGAACAGAACCCGGCGTATCGGCCGACCTGCTCACCCTGTCGGGGATTCGATGCCGGGTTGTCGAGAGAGGGGCGCTTCTTATAATTTTCACACGCGGATGCTCAACTTTGCTTGATTATCTATCACTTTGCTCGGTTATCTATCTTCTTAGCTCTAAGATAAGCTCTATTTCAACGGGGATATTTCCAGGAAGAACGTTCGTGCCAATCGCCGAGCGTGCGCCGACACCAATTTGTCTCCCAAAGACGCTGGCGAGAAGCGTGCTTGCTCCATTCATTACCTGGGTCTGGTGGTAAAAATCATCTGAACATGCTACAAAACCAAGGAGTTTGACAAACGACTTGATTTGGTCCAAACTCTCCAGATTTTGCTTCAGTATCGACAGAGCATTGAGTATACAATTTTTGGCTGCTTCCTGGCCTTCTTCAAGCGTGATCTCGCGGCCTAATTTTCCGAGAAGTAAATTTTTTCCATTTATCGCTGGCCCGCAGCCAGATATATATACAAGTTTCTCTCCAAAATCACGATAAAAGGAAAATATTCCGCTGGCTTTTGGGAGTTCGGGAAGTACGATTCCCAGCTCGTTCATTCTTTGTTCGATAGACACAGATATTTCCTCTGATTTTTGAATTACTATTCATCTATTGTAACAGTGTGGTTACTGCACGGACTACAACGTCTACCTCTTTCTTCTCAAGGCACTGAGGGTTAATTACAAGTTCTTTTCCCTGAACATCTACATAAATCGCTGGATCTAGATCAGCTAGACTGGCCTGAAGTTCTTTTGCGCTAGTTTTTTTAGGCTCAATATATACTCTTGGAATATCCACAGGCTGCACTCCCGGTTCAGTCGGGAACCCTCGACGAACAACAGCATTGGAGGTTGCAGATAACTCAGTTACTATGCGAGAAACCATTCCTTCCCAGTGCGTCATAATATTAGAGTAATCCCGTCGTACAAATAGTTCAACAGCCTTGGTTATTCCCGCAATTGTTTCCTTATCTAGCTTCATGCTGCGACCGATGCCATAGTTGGGGTAATTGTTGGCATTGCAATATTCAACAAGTTGCCTATCACCGAGGATTAGGCCGGAGGATTGGGGTCCTCGTAGCTCCTTACCACCACTAAAAATAACCAGGTCAGCTCCTTCCTCTAGATACCTGGTAATATTGGACTTTGGAGGCAATTCAGCAGCTGCATCAACCACTACGGGAATACTGTGCACTCGAAGAACATTGACGATATCAGAAAGTGGTATGGACCCCCTCATCCTTTCTGCTTCGGCTACGTAGAAAAACATCGCGGTTCTGTCTGAAATCGCAGCCTCCAACTGGGCTACATTGGCAGAAGAGGTCACACCTACTTCCTTCAGCTTGGCCCCAGACAGTAGCAGCGCCTGGTCGTAGTGTATCCTGTGGGATTTGAGAACAAGTACCTCATTGCGCATACCGGTTGTGTCCGGTAGCTGCAGTGTTTTCGAAAGTTCTCCCTTCGTCATACACGCGGCCGCAGTGATAGCCAATCCCGCCGCAGCACCGGAGGTAATACACGCCGCATCGCAGCCCAACAGCTCAGCGATTCTCTCGCCAGCCTTTGTGTGAAACATACCTATATCCACAAATGCAGCTGCGGCCTCATTCATTGCGTCAAGAATTTCTTGGTCCATCTTGGAACCACCGATTTTGGTGACTGTGCCCCAGCAGTTAATGATTCTTTTGATTCCCAAGCTTTCATATATGCCCATTATAAATTCTTTCCTCGCTACTCAATATTCGACTGGAGAAATGTAGTGGAATTTTTCGTAAAATTCGATGCCACGAAAGGGTGGTAGGAACTCTCTGACAAAACTGGTCTCAACGAAATCTTCTTTGTTAGCAAACCTGCCAGCACCGTCAGCGTGTTTCGCTAGATACGTCTTCCACATGTTATCGACAGGGGTCGCATGTAACGCAATGGCCTTACGTTTGGTGTCAAGCACGCTGGAAATATCCACGATCCTGTTTGTCAGCTGAGGACCGCGTGCGACATAGTATTTTTCAGTGACAAAATGAGGCATTATGTTCATATCCTTAAATTCTGGTAGATCTTGGTGGCGTCCGGCCATCCAGCAGGCAGCCTCGACAACCTTGCCCGTGAGGTAATGATCAGGGTTTTCTTCGTAGTGTCCCCACGGGTCAAACGAAATAACGGTATCGACCTTGAGGAATCGGAAAGGACCCATAAGACGGTGGCGTATTTCGGTAAGTTGAGTATATTCCAAATAGTGGTTTTTGTAGTTAAAGTCATAGACCTTTTCAATCCCAAGCAATTTTGCTACTTGAGCCGTTTCCTGCTCAATTCGATGTATTGTCTCCCCGACGGAAAGGTCGTACGAGTCTTTTTCATCATTTGATAGTCTGATGAAATACCCTGTATAACCTTCCTTGATCATTTTCAATAGTGTTCCACCAGCGAAGAAAGTAAAGTCATCGGAGTGCGGAAATACAGCTGCGACCACTTTGCCCTCGTGAGGTTTACAACTATCCCATTGCTCTACAACAACATTATCTTCCATACTATCCAGCCTTTCATTCGTATCTTTAGTGTACCTACATCGATCGACAACGACCCATTCGAGCTACACGTTAAAGTTTGCGAGGAACTCCTTAAGGCGCGGGGACTTTTTTTCAATAAAAATCTCATGTGGTGTACCCACAGCAGAAATCTTTCCAGCATCCATAAACACTACTTTACTGGATACTTCAAAAGCAAAATGCATTTCATGGGTGACAATGAGCATCGTAGTACCATCGTCAGCAAGCTGCTTAATCACATTGAGCACTTCACCTACGAGTTCCGGATCAAGAGCCGACGTGGCTTCGTCAAACAGCATGATCTTTGGGTTCATCGCGACGGCACGAGCAATTGCAACACGCTGTTGCTGCCCGCCCGAAAGTTGCGACGGATAGGACGCAAGCTTATCGCTGAGACCTACTCTCTCCAACCACTTTCTGCCGATTTCTTCAGCCTCCTCCTTGTTCATATTCTTAACTTTGATCAGCCCAAGCGTCACGTTTCGGAGTGCCGTCATATGCGGGAATAGATTGAACGACTGAAATACCATTCCAGTGAGTACACGTTGATGGGCAATAGTTTTCTCTGAAAGACGCTTGCGCTTGCCTTCTACGGTGTGGTAACCGACCTCGTTGCCATCAATCAAGATCGAACCTTTTTGAAACGATTCAAGTAGATTTACGCAGCGTAAAAGCGTAGTTTTCCCAGATCCGCTGGAACCAATGATCGAGACGACCTCCCCAGAGTTTACCTCAAGGCTCACCTCCTCAAATATTTTGTTCACTCCGTACCACTTCTCAACATCGCGAATTTCTAGTATTAGCTCAGGCATTAGTAATCTCCTTTAATTCGTGTAAAAAAGGTGAGTCGTTTTTCCAACCGTGCACCGAGGAACTGTATAAGCGAATTTAGAAGGAAAAATATCAGTCCAATGAGCGAATAATAGGAAAGCGCATTGCCATTAGTCGCTACGAGCTGATTCGCCGTGAGTAGCAGCTCAGACACACCGATGAGCGACAGTAAGGTAGATCCTTTGACCATCTCAGTGGCGGTGTTGACCCAGGGTGGAAGAATATGAACTGCTGCTTGAGGGAAGAGAATTTTGAAAAATATTTGATCGAAGCGCAGGCCGATTGCTTTTCCTGCCTCAGTCTGTCCTTGTGGGATGGATTGGAGTGCCCCTCGCGTAAGCTCAGCGACATCCGCGGCACACATTGCAGAAAGTGCAATAATGCCAGATATTAGGGGACTCAAATCAATACCATACCCCTGCAAAAAGTATCCAAGGAAGAAGTAGACCGAGAACAGTGTGACCAGCCCCGGAATTCCACGAATAATATCAACATAGAGGCGTACTGGAAACCGAAAATACCTGTTTGCATAGCAAAGTAAGAATCCAAGCAATATGCCAGAAATGGTGCCGATGATGATCGCAAAAAGTGCAGATAAAATGGTATTTAGAGCACCAGATAAGAGTGAGTTTGTAGCTGCAAATACAGTATCAATGAAGCTCACGTCTTTCCTTTCTAGACCCCGCTGATAGTCGCTTTTCCACTTTCCGAAGAATGTAGGCAATGAGGTAGCAAGTGAGCACATACAGAACAGCTGCCAGAAGCCATGCCTCAAATACCCTGAAAGTTTCGGTGTTTATTTTTATCGCAAAATATGTTAGCTCGTGCACGGTAATTGTTGCAGCAAGTGATGTGTCCTTGAACAAGGATATGAGGTAGTTGCTCATTGCCGGGAGAACATTTTTGAACATTATTGGCAACTGAAGTTCCCGGCGAATCTGAAAGCGAGACAGTCCCACAGTCTGACCGGCTTCAATTATCCCCTTGGGAATCGCTTGCAGTCCGGCTCTGAATACGTCGGTCATATATGCGCCGGCATATAGAGAAAGGGTAACTATAAACGATACCTCTTTGTTCATACTTATTCCGATCTGTGGCAAACCGAAATAAGTGAGGAAAACCAATACCAACAACGGTGTGTTACGGAATAAAGCAGTATACGTTGAGGTCAATCGTTTAAGAATGGGTTTGGAGGAGACAGCTCCAAAGGCAGCAACTAGACCGAAAATAACACCTAAGAACAGCGATATAATTGCGAGGAATAAGCCAAGCCCTAAACCTCCTAGCATCATTCCGATACTGTTCCAGATTACGTTGAAATCGAAATAGTATGCCATTTACTGCCTCCTCCTGACCCTACTGCTCACTAATCAATGAAACATCGCTGGTTTCCCAATTGCAGGCACTGGAAGTTGAACTCCAAAGTACTTGGCGTATGCATTATTGTAGAGCTGATATGTGGCGCCAGTCATAGAATCAAGCAAAACTCCGTTGATGAAGTTGATCCAGATCTGGTCACCCGTTCTCATCGCAGCGCCATAATTCTGTGGATGACCTGCGTAGCCTGAGTTGATGTATTTATCGGGTTGCTGACTTGCAAGCCACATAATGGATGATAGGTCGACTGCACCAGCATCGGCACGGTTAGAGTCTATGGCCTGATACACAAGACCTTGATCTCCATACTGGTCATCTTTCGCTCCTTTTAGAATTTCCTGGACAGACTTGGCAGAATCAACGTTCTGAAGAATGGCTATTGTGACATCTTTTCCGGCCGCTTTTGCCGCTTCCAATTCCTTGAAGCTCTTATATTTACCACCCGTTGGCAGGATAAGTCCTATACCCTCTGTGTAGTAGGGAATGGAGAATGCTACTTTTTGCAGCCGTGCTGGCGAGATGGTCATGAACTGGAAAGTTATGTCGACTTTGTCCGTCAGCAAATTTGGAATTCGTGCGTCGGGTGATTGCTCCACGAACTGCACTTTGGTGGGATCGCCAAATATCGCGGTGGCAATGATCTTGCCCATCTCAATATCGAATCCAACCAATTTCCCGGATGCATCCTTGAAGTGCCACGGTACATTGGTGCTGCCGGTCCCAACAATCAAATGACCCCTGTCAAGTACCTTTTGAAGTGTTGGTTTCCCAATTGTGCCGTTTGCGGGAGCCGAACAGCCAGTCAAAACTGATCCCATCGTCACCACAGCAAGAAGTATCACAATAATTTTTTGAATCGATTTTTTGATTTTCATTCACTTCTCCTATTGTTTGTGCATGTTTATCAATCGAACTCTTCACAAATGAGCGTACACAACTCTTTGAAACCTAATGTAAGTTTGACGAAGTGACCGGTAAGAGTGTGTCTACAGATCGGGTGACTTGGGGTAAACTAAGATGCTATATCTTTGTGCGTATCTCATCGAGATAATTGTAAAGTGTGTACTTGGAGATATCCAGGACTCTGCAGATTGTCCCGCTAGATTTGCTGATAAGAAAAGCCCCCTTATCGTCCAGATACTTGACCATCTTTATTTTGTCGGCTTTTGTCATGACATTTATTGGCTTCCCCACCATCGCGATAGCTTGGCGAGTCAGGTAACCCAAGAGGTCACTTACATTGTTTGCAAAGTATTCATCTACTTCGACTTTTTCTGGCGCAATTATTTTGCTCAGAGATTTCTGAGTCATTACCATGGGGGAGATGTCAAAATTGATGCAGAGAGCGCCTATGCCTTGTCCGTTATCATCCTTGATATATATTGACGAGGACTTCAAAGTTTTCCCATCCTCGGTCTGGGTAATATAGTTGTATCGGTCTCCCTCGGTTGATGTGCCTCGCATAACTTCTAACCCTAAATTGCTCCCACAATCACCAATTTGTCGCCCGGTGATGTGTGCGTTTTCTATAGCAATAATGGATTTGTCGTAGCCTTTCGACCAATCATGCAGGACGATTTCGCAGTCCTCGCCCCACTGGGCAGCCAACATTTTCATCAAGGCCCTCAGGAAGGGCAGCTCACTCTCGATGCTCTTCACACAACGACTCCGTCCTTGCGAATATTTTTTATGCAAGCTAAATTTTTTTTAGTACATCACAGGTTCCGACGTTTGTCAAGGCCTGATGTCCCTCGAGTGGGGAACCAGGCTTGGTCGGCCCGCCCCCGTTGTCAACGATTCACCGCGAGTGTTGCCCTCGTGGCTGTGCAGCAACGTCGTGCGGAGGCCGCGATAGCCCACCATCCCTGTGGGTGCTTCTGACAGGCACCTCCACTGGCTCATCTGACTCCGTCCTGTAGCGGGATGCCCCGCGCGCTGATGAGACGGAGGACCCGCCGATGAAGGCACGTGAGTTTTGGTAGCGGGATGCCTCGCGCACTGATGAGACCGTCGCAGCCGAGGGTATCCAGCAGATCCCAGGTCTTGCCATCGACCCGCGGCTTCACCATCACAGGGGGTCTTGCAGATGCATCCGTCGACGATGAAGTTGAGATTGGCGAGGTTCAAGCCGATCATCTTGTCGTAGGTGCCCGGGCCAATTTTGCTCCAGTTCGATGAAGATATCCTCGCCGTGACCCGCTCGTCACGGCGAATTCGGATCCTGATCGCCCAGCAGCCGCTGTCAGCGACCTTGACGTAGGCGATGCCACCACAAGCACCTGCACAAGCCTGTCAAACACAATACGATCCGACACCCGCAGACAATGACAACCCAACGGCTACCCATCCACCACCAGCGGGATCAGCACCGGGAACTGCCCCCAGACCGGATCAACAAACGATGATGAAACGGCGGGCACGATAGCTCCAGTTGATGCACCAAATCTTCACACATCCGTGGCTAACAGGCTTCGTACCCGCCCCACACCACCGCCACACCGCCACCTATCCGCACGATCTCTTAGGCGCTGTTGAGTGGGGCTGCGAGCGAGGCAGCCCCGATGATCCCGGCGTTGTTGAGGTGTACGGCCGGAATAATGGGGGTCTTTAACGAGAGCAGCGGCAGAAAGTCACGAGCATTCTTTGATACTCCACCGCCGACAACGAATAGATCCGGTGAGAAGAGGAACTCGAGCATTGAGTAGTACTTTTGCAGACGTTTCGCCCACTGATCCCAGTCCAGGTCTTCTTTAGCTTTTGCCCCATAGGAGGCAAGTTTTTCGGCGTCCGTGCCATCCATTTGCAGGTGTCCGAGTTCGGCGTTGGGAATGAGTGTGCCGTCATAGAGCAGCGCCGAGCCGATGCCGGTGCCGAGGGTGGTCAGAATAACGAGGCCTTTCACGCCGCGTGCGGCACCGTAGTGCACCTCGGCGTAGCCGGCGGCATCCGCATCATTGGTAAACCGGATGCCGCGTCCGAGCTCTTCCTCAAACAGCGCTTCAGCGGGCAACCCAATCCATTCGTCGGAGACGTTCGCGGCCGAGAGGGTGTGCCCATTTTTAACGACCGCGGGAAAGCAGACACCCAGCGCCTCGATGCGGTCTGACACGCTCGGTTCAATGTCGGTGAGAAGTCGGCGGGTCGTGGTGAGGATGTCGCGGGGTCTGCCACCATCCGGAGTGGGGATTTTGATTCGCGGGGAGAGCAGTTCACCGGAGTCGAGGTCGACAACCGCCCCTTTGATTCCGGTGCCACCAATATCGATTCCAATTGCCTGACTAGTCACGGAGTATCACACTATATGTCAGACCATAAGTTCGCTACTTGACCATCCGACCGAATCCGTTGACGGGCAGCGACGAGACTCTGTGCGTGCATCCTGGAACCCCGGTGAGACCGGGGTTCCTTTCTGAAGGCAGGTGAGACATGACCGTGGCAAGCAGGCCGCGACGCAGTTGTTCGTGCCGCGACCGGGGCACCGATCGTCGAGTTCAAGGGAACCCACTAAATTCGTCCGTGCGGAACCAACCGGGCTCCCGTGAGCTCGTCTGAAGTCGCAGAGTCCAGTTGTTATCCTGCGGAGCGCACCGCAGCCGCGTTCGCACGAGAATCCGCACCCGCGAGCCCAGTTGTTATCCTGCGGAGCAGGCTCTCACCGTAGACTCACACCATGATCTCCGATCTTGAAGACAGATACTGGTTTAACACAAAGACCGGAGAAGTCGAGCACGGGCTCCTCTCGCCATCGAAAGATCGGATTGGCCCGTTTAACACGGCCGACGCGGCGTCCCACGCGCTCGAGAAGATACAGGAAAACAGTGCCATATGGGCGGCTGAGGATGCGCTCGACAACTGACATCGTCCTGATTGGCGGATGCCGAGACCAGCGGATACCGGGTTCCTGGTCTGAGCTGCCCGGCTGGTTGCTTATTCGTAGCTGTGTTCGGGACCAGGGTAGTTTCCGCTCGCGACATCCGCCCGCCACCTCGTTGCCGCATCAGACAGGATGTCAGCCAGCTGTGCGTACTGCTTCACGAACTTTGGTACTCGCCCGATCGTAAACCCGGCCCAGTCTGTCCATACGAGCAATTGACCATCACACTCTGGACCGGCTCCAACACTGATAGTCGGGATATCCAGAGCCGTCGTGATCTGTCGGGCTGTGTCGGCCGGTATCATCTCCAACACGACCGCAAAAGCGCCAGCCTCCTGCACGGAGCGGGCATCGGCAAGCAACTGCGCCACTCCGTCGCCGCGTCCCTGAATGAGGTGCCCGCCGAGCCCGTGTTCTGATTGCGGGGTAAAACCGATGTGTGCCATAACGGGAATTCCCGCACTGACGATGCGACGAATCTGCTTGTGGCTGCGCTCACCACCCTCAAGTTTGACCGCGTGTGCGCCGGTCTCCTTCATGAATCGGACCGCCGTGTGCAGTGCATCTTCCGGTCCGTTTTCATAGGAGCCGAATGGCATATCGGCGATGACGAATGCGCGGGTTACGGCTCCGGCAACCGCACGGGTAAGCGGGATGAGTTCCTCAACCGTGACCGGCAGGGTTGTTCCGTAGCCGAGGACATTGTTCGCCGCAGAATCGCCGACAAGAAGGAAATCGATGCCTGCCTCGTCAAAGATTCGGGCGGTCAGCTGGTCATAGCTGGTCAGGCCTGTGATCTTGTGACCTTCGTGTTTGGCCTGCTGAAAGTGGCGAGTGCGTACCCGCTTCGGGCCATCCGTGTGTGCGGCCGGATACGCAGTGGCGGAAGAAGCCTCGGCACTGTCGGACCCGTGTCGTGGCTGTGACGCATCGGGTTGTACGTGTTGCTCTGACATGTGGCAAGTCTCCCACACCCTTCGGGCTCTACCGGGTTCGCAGTTGGGCGAGAGCATGCGCGGTGTTCGCAAGACGTTCGGTGGATGCCAGCCCGGCGTGGTACAGATGCAGTTCATCTGCTCCGGCCTCGAGTATCGCGCCCCAGTCCCGCACCAGGCCACCCGTTGTTGGTGCATGCTGCCCGACCACCGTGACATAGCTGGCTACCCGTGCTTCCTTCGGTATCCGCTGCCGTAATCTGTGCACCTGGGCGATGGCCTCACGCTGAGTCACTGCCGCCGCGGTGTGTGGTAGTTCCGGGTGATCATTCCAGCAGGGGGCAATGTAGGTATCGACTCCCGGAATGATTGCCGAGGTACCGGCTCCGGTGGTGCTCAGCTCGGTCGAGGCGTGCAGTGCCGCTGTGAAATCCGGTGCTCTGCTCGCAGCCGCGACTGCAGCAGTCCCAAGCATTACTGCTGAACGGTTCCGTACCTTCCAGACAAGCGACATCACATCCGCCGGTACCACCTCTTCGGCTGCCCCGGTGGGGGTATCCACGGCAATCCGCAACAATTGAGAAAGTTCAGTTGGGGCAATACCCTCCGTGTGATACTGCTCGCAACAGGCAGCACAAAAACAGATGGACAGCAAGGCCCGGATCGATGTTGACCAGTCAGCGCCACCGACTTTGTCATGAAGGGATGCGTGATCGAATCCGAGAGATCCGACACACTCCAGAACTAAGCCGGATGCGCCCGATAGCATCGACTGGTGTGCGAGGCGAGCGGCATAGTCCTGAACCTCTGGTGCAGTGGGGCAGAGCGCGTAGTCGAGTCGATCTCCAAACGCGGTCTGCACTCGGAGTGGATGGCTCTCGGGCAGCCCATCCGCGTGCGTCGGTGCGAGCCACGCGGAAACCGTGAACCCCGCGGCAGTCAGCAGTCCGGCTGCCTCTTCGAACGCGCCAGCGTGCGACCAAGGACCGGGTGGTGGTGGAACCAGTGGGCTCATATGCCACACCCCAGGATCCGTCCGGGTGTAGAGCGCGGAGCGGGTGGCGGTCACGAACCGATGAAGGGGATGCCGCGGGGTGGCTGCCCGAACACCGTGGTAGTAGGCGGCCAAAGCCACTCGCGTCACACCGAGGCGATGAAGATCCGACAGGAATTCGGGTGCACCGCAGACATCCCACGGGTAGGCGTAGCCAACAACCGTGACCATCTCTAGAATCTGGGCAGTGTCGGATCGTAGTGAGGCTCACGGGTACGTCGGTACCCGGAGTCATCCCGTGTGGTCCGTCCGAATTCGATGTATCGCTCGTGTGCTTCAGCCAGTTTGTCGGGGTCAATGTCCACTCCGAGTCCCGGACCGTTGGGTACGGGCAGTGTGCCCTCGGTGAAAACCATTGGGCCGCCGCGGATAATGTCATCCTCGTAGTTCCACGGATAGTGGGTATCGCAGGCGTAGTCGAGGTTGGGGATGGTCGCAGCGAGATGAATCATCGCGGCAAGGGAAATTCCGAGGTGCGAATTTGAGTGCATCGACACTCCCCACCCGAGTGCTTCGCAGATCGCGGCGAGTTCTCTAGTCCGTCGAAGACCACCCCAAATATGGTGATCGCTCAACACGACCTGTACCGCATCCTTCTCGAATGCTTCGCCAATGTGCGCCGTCTCGACGACGCACATATTGGTTGCGAGCGGGATGGGAGTTTCAGCACTAACCTGTGACATCCCGTCGATGGTGAGAACGGGGTCCTCAAAATACTCGATCACACCGTGTAGGTCAGCCACTACCTGCTTTGCGGTCGCAATTGTCCACGCCCCGTTCGGGTCGATACGCAGTGGGTAGCCGGGCAGGGCAGCTGCGAGCGCACGGATGGCTGCCGACTCTTCCGCTGGCGGAAACACTCCACCCTTGAGTTTTATTGTCTTGAACCCAAACTCCGAGACAAACTGTTGTGCCTGTCGGACAATTCCAGCCGGATCGAGTGCCGGGCCCCAGCGGTCAGGCTCCTGTCCGGTGTGTCCTTCCCACTTGTAGAAAAGGTACGCGCTGAATTCAACGCGCTGACGTACCGCTCCGCCGAGAAGATCAGAAACGGGCAGGTTGAGAATCTTGCCAAGCGCATCGAGACACGCAACCTCAATGGGTGAGAACACCCACAGGCGCTGGCTTTGAGACAAAGCCGGTGCCGCTTGACGCAGGATGTGGTCAACGCGCTGTTCGATTGCCTTGGTTCCGGTCACCGACATCCCGATGATCCCCTCACGAACAGCCTGAATCGCCTCAAGCGGGATATTCGCGTTACACTCGCCCGCGCCCACAATGCCGCCCTCAACATGGACCTGAAAGATTATTCGAAGTGCCAGGGGTTCATGAGCTCCAACCGAATTGAGCAGTGGCGGATCGCGAAACGCAATCGGGGTAACTACCAGGTCCGTTATTTTCACAGGTTTATCCTTTGGTCGCGCCCGAAACTATGCCTCGGACGAGTGAGCGTTGCAGGAGTAAATAGACGATGAGACTGGGAAGTAGTGCGAGGAGCGAACCGACCATGAGCACACCGGAGCCGGTGTCGTAGTCCTGTCGGAACCCTCGAAGAGCGACAGTGAGTGTGTAATCTTCGGGCCCGTTCGCCGCAATGAGCGGGAGCAGATACTGATCCCAGATCATGATGAACCCAAAGACTGTGGCAACACCCAGCGCCGGGATCGACATTGGCAAGACAATCGAGACCAACATGCGAAATTCACCGACCCCGTCAAGCCGGGCAACTTCTTCAATTTCTTTCGGGATGTCGCGCATGAACTCGGCCATGACGAGGGTCGAAAACCCCCACGCCGCGACGGGCAGGATGACAGCGAAGACCGTTCCACGCAGATTGAGGCCAAGTAACGGGATACTCCCCAGCACCTGTGAAAGGGGAACCGCAATGACATCTTCCGGGAGCATCATGGTGAGCAAAAAAAGACCGAGAGCTATGCCTGCACCACGGAACCGGTAGCGTGCGATAGCGTACGCCGCCGCGATCGAGGTTGCGATCTGAAGCACCAGTCCGCCCCCCACAATGACGAGCGAGTTCAGAAAGAAGCGCAGGACTCCGCGGTCGATTGCTGCCTTCCAAGGTTCGAACGAAAATTGCTTCGGAATGATCGAGAATTGAAGGCTGGTTGGGCTGGCATCGAATGCTCCCACGAAGACACCAATGAACGGAACCGCAAAGATCGCGATCGCGATCACAATCAGGATGGTGCGTATGACGTTCGACCAGCTCCAACCACTCTGCCAGCCCATGGCCGAATCAAAAGCGGAGATTCGGCTTCGCCTGGTTCTGCGTCTGGCATCTTTGGTTTGCTCTAGCAGGGCCGTCATAACTGCGCTCCCTTGCGATTTGTGAGCCATCTGGCCAGGACGGTGAGGATCATGGTCGCAAGCAATAGCAGGAGAGCCGCCGCGGATGCTAGTCCCAGATCGTTTGCGTCGAAACCGATCGAGTAAATCCGAGTCATCCAGACCTCGGTTGAGCCGGCCGGCCCCCCGCCCGTGAGAATAAAAACTTCGGCAAATACACGGAGGCTGCGTATTGCTGCGAGTGTCAGGATAACCGAGAGCGAAGCGCGTAAACCGGGTAGTGCAATGTAGTAAAGACGCCGCCATCGACCGGCACCATCTACGGCAGCCGCCTCGTAGAGTGTTCGATCGATCCCCACGAGCCCCGCGAGAAGGATGAGCATGTTGTACGGTGCGGCCGCCCAGACCCCCACTAGCCCGACCCAAAACAGGGCCGAATTTTCATCGGAGAGCATCTGCTGTGTGGAGATCCCCACCCAGTGCAGAATCGTGTTGAGTAGCCCAGAATCTGTCGGTTGGAGAATCAGCCGCCACACCTCACCGATGACCGCAATTGCGGTTACCACTGGCAAAAATATAACAGTGCGCGCAATTTGGAGTTTCCTGCTGGCCCCCTCAAACAACAGAGCCAGGATGAGTCCGAGAGCAACCGCCGTAATCGTCTGGCAGACCGCCAGGATTACTGTGTGGAGGAATGCCTCGTGAAATCGGGAATCGGTGAGGACTCGCGCGAAATTGTCAAAACCAGTGAACTGATCACCGAGCAGTGGCTGGACCTTCGAGAAACTCATGCGTATGCCCTCAATGAGAGGGATAAACTTGAATACCAGTGCGAACAGCAGTGGGATAGCCAGGAAGACCCACGGCACCCAGGGCTTTGCACCTCGCCAGCTGTGCCGGAGCTTGGCGGCCCCGGCTATAGCCGGTGTGCTGGCGTCTGTGAGAGTCACAAGACTAGATACCCTGCCGTGCTATTTCGGCTTTGAGCGCGGTGTCTGTTTTGGCGATCAAGGCTGGGATATCGCTGTTGCAGTCCGCCATCATCGCATTCATATTGTCCGCAACAATCTGTCGGAGCGGGATAAAGTTGATGTTCCAGGGGTAGGCGTGCGGCTGGTTCCGATAGGCATCGGCCACGATACCCCAGCGGGGGTCGGCGTATACGGCTCCGGCATCCACCCTGGTGTTTACCGGGAGGCGAACCACCGAGGTGAACGGACCGGGTCCGCCTGCCGCTGGGCTGTCCATCCCGATTTTCTGGGCTTTTTCGGTGATCAGGTACTCGGCCAGTGCCTTTTGTCCGCTCGGGTTTTTGCTGGTGGAAGCAAAGTACACGTTCTCGCCTTCGGCGAAGGTGGTGTTGTTCTTCGGCCCGTGCGGCATCGGCACAACCTCGACGTTTTCTTTACCCACAGCTTTGTCGAACACCGTGAGTTGATAGGCACCGGTAAGGTACATTCCAGCCTTGCCATCCGAGAATCCGAGGGCGTCGGTTGTGTTGAGGTTGATTGAGCCGGGCACGACGTTTCCGGGGGTGCAGAACTGTGTCCGGATCCACTCCATCGCTCGCTTGGTTTCTGGGGCACCGAAAACAGAAGTGTATTTGCCACCGGTCTGCTTCACAATGTCGCCGCCTGCCTGCCAGAGATACGGGCTTCCCCAGCGGGCGATGTAGCCACTCTGAGCGGTTCCAGGCACGACCATGCCGTAGGTGTTAGCTTTGCCATCGCCGTCCGGATCCTTTGTCGCAAACGCCGTCGCCATAGCTGTGACATCGTCCCAGGTCTTCGGAATGGGTAGGTTCAACTTCTCCCGCCAGTCTTTCCGGATAGTCATTACGGCTGCTTGCCGAGAGAACGGCACACCATAGATTTTGCCGTCGGTTCCGAGATTTTCTTGCCAGTTAGCATCGCTGAGTTGATCATTGCCCTTGATCGTCGTTCGGTCGATCTGTTTGAGGTAGCCCAGTGCGACGTATTGACCGAGCGAGCCGGCGTCGTTTATGAACAGATCCGGCAGGTTCTTTTGAGTTGCCCGGGTGACGAGTTGGGTGTCGAAGTCAGCCACCGGTTTGTAGGTGACCTTAATGCCGGTGTCAGCGGTGAAAGCAGCAAGGATTTTTTGGTAGGTCTTCGCCTGGGTGTCGCCAGAGCGAGTCCAAATTTCGATCGGAGTGTCGCTCTTGGCGGCATTTGTGGCTTCCGTCGAGCATGCTGTGAGTGGGATGATAAGAGCGGCACTGACCGCCGTCGCGGAAACAAGCCGCAGATTCCACCGCAGCTTTCGAGCACGTGCTGTGGGTGATGACACAGAATTCTCCCTTGAATACGTGTGGTGGTGCCTGAATCAGCGACACCGTGTGGCGAGCCTACGAAGGATCAAACATGCCTGTCTAGCCCCGATTTTGCATTGAATGATACCGTTTCGATCATGACTATGTCGTTGGAGCAACTCCGTAGCTTTGTGACGGTGGCGGAGGAGTTGCATTTTGGACGTGCGGCCGCGCGCTTGCGAATGACGCAGCCACCACTCTCTCGGCAGATCCAGAAGCTTGAGCGCGCTGTGGGAGTCCGCCTGCTTGATCGGGACAATCGTGGTGTTCGCTTGACTGCGGCTGGAGAAGCGTTTCTGCCGAATGTACGTCACCTGCTCGCACTGGCAGAGCTGGCACCGGATGCCGCGCGTCGCGTCGCGTCTGGGAAGGCGGGACATCTGGCTCTCGGCTTCACGGCAACAGCAGCGCTGGGCTTGTTGGGGACACTCTTGAACGAGTGCGAAGAACTACTGCCCGGTGTCGAGATGGAGTTGTCCGAGCATGTGTCGGGGGAGCAGGAAGCGCTGCTCCGAGAGGATCGACTCGATCTTGCTCTCATGCGGTTCACCCCGGTGGGCGCGGAGTTTGCGTCGCGAGTTATTCACGTGGAGAAGTTGATTGCGGCCATCCCGGAGTCGCACCCTTTAGCGTGTGAGCGTTCGCCGCTAGCCCTGTCTCGGTTGGAGGGCGAGTCGGTCGTAAACTATTCCCGAACCGAAGCGCAATACTTCGCTGACCTTGTCGCCAACCTCACGACAGAAATCACGGTCCGGTCACAGCAACGGGTAGCCCAGGTGCTGTCGATGTGTGCTCTTGTGGCAGAGGGTCGCGGTCTTGCCCTAGTGCCCGAATCGACAACCGCGATTCGGATGAGTGGCGTGACATTCCGGGAGTTGGAGGACATACCCGGTAACGCAGTACTACTGCGTGCCGTGTGGAAGCTCGACTCAGCCAATCCGGCACTTCACTACCTCCTGAAGTCCCTCCCCGTGCTTCGACCGCTCTCGGGAATTGGCGAGTGAATGTAATACCCATTGGGTAACATGCGATGTCAGATTGGGGTTTGACGAGTATTGCTGGGGACTCTACGCTTGCCGGAGCCAATCCATGTGCAGCACCCGATGGCCGCACGCCGCTCGAGAAAGAGCTTCAATGACGATCCGCACACCTCAAGAACTTGCGGCAGACCTTGGTGCCGGTTTGTTGTCTTTTCCGGTGACACACTTCACGAAAGATTTGGAATTTGATGAGCGTGCGTATCGAAGCCATCTGTCATGGCTGTCAGAATACGACGTGGCCGGTCTGTTCGCCGCCGGTGGATCAGGAGAATTTTTCTCGTTAGCGCTCCCGGAGGTGGACCGGGTGGTCCGAGCCGCAGCCGATGAGGTGAAGGGGCGGGTTCCACTGCTTGCACCCGCTGGAATGGCCACAGCCATCGCGGTTGAGCTGGCACGAAATGCGGAGGCCGCGGGGGCTGACGGCCTGCTGCTCTTTCCGCCGTATCTCACAGAGGCATCCAAAGGTGGTCTGGTTACTCACGTTCGTGCAGTGTGCGCTGCGACGTCGCTGGGCGTTGTGTACTACAACCGAGCGAACGGTCGGCTCACGGTCGAAGCGCTGCGGCAACTCGCTGATAAGTGCCCCAATCTCATAGGATTCAAAGACGGTATCGGTGATGTCGAGCTCATGGTTCGGATCCATGCTGAGTTTGGAGACCGGTTCACATATATCGGCGGGTTACCGACCGCCGAAACATTTGCATTGCCGTACCTTCAGCTTGGCGTCAGTACCTATTCATCGGCGATCTTTAACTTTGTGCCGGAGTTTGCGCTGGAATTTTTTGCGGCGGTTCGGGCGGGAGACCGGGAAGAAGTGCATCGTCGGTTGCGGAAGTTTATTGTGCCCTACCTGGCGATTCGTGACCGACATCAGGGCTATGCGGTCTCAATCATCAAGGCCGGATTGACAGCGGTTGGTCGACACGGCGGACGAGTTCGACCGCCACTGACCGACCTAACCGAACACGAACTCAACGATCTAACCGAACTTGTGCGGACGGTGTCTCCGTCTGCGATTCGCAGGCACGAATGACCGCCACCATTGCCCTCACGGGTGCAGCCGGCCGGGTCGGGTCGCTGGTGCGCCCCGTTCTCGCGGCTGCGGGTTATCGGGTTATTCTCCTTGACATCGCCAGGCCGGAGTTAGAACTAACCTCGCGTGAAACCTTTGTTGCCGCATCGGTTCTTGATCGATCGACTTTGGAGCGAGTGCTCCCCGGCTGTGATCTTGTTGTTCATCTTGCGGGCTACCCCCAGGAGCGCCCCTGGGCCGACATCGCCGAACTCAATATCAACGGCACCCAAGTTCTTCTCGAAGCAGCTCGAAGTTCCGGTGCCCGCCGCGTGCTGCTCGCCAGTTCTATCCACGCGGTCGGGATGCTTCGAGTGTCGGATGTTCGTGGTGTGCTTGAGCCAACACCCCACCCGGATTGCTACTACGGGGTAACCAAAGCCGCGATGGAACTGCTTGGCCGGGTGTACGGAGATCGCCTCGGCATGGTCGTTGTCTCGGCGCGGCTGGGAACGGTGCTGTCGGAACCGTGTGATCGGCGGAGTCTTGAGACCTGGCTGTCTCCGGGCGATCTGGTCCGGATGATGACCGCCGTGCTTGCCTTGAAACAGCCGGGTGGACATGTTATTTGGGGCATTTCACACAACAGCAGAGCGCCGATGTCGCTTGTCGCCGGACAGGCGATCGGATATCACCCCATTGATGATGCGGAGCGCTTTGCCGAGGCTCTGGGATCGCCACCACCGCAACCGGAGGATGCACTTCTCGGTGCGGGATTTGCAGACGGTTCCCTGCCCGTCGGGGTGGACTGGTAGGCAACTCTCGACCTCGGGATGCTCCGGTGGGCACCCTTGTCTTCGATCTTCCATCCTCGACGCGAACCGCCGCCATGATGCGACTGAAACCGTGGCTTAGGCCTGAATGTCATCAGCATTCACTACGCTGGAACAACCAACGAAAGGATGTCGATGGACAAGCAGCGCGACTTCGTTCTCCGCACCATTGAGGAGCGAGGCGTCAAATTTGTTCGATTATGGTTCACCGACGTCGTGGGGACACTCAAGTCGGTCGCCATCGCCCCCGCCGAGGTCGAGGGGGCCTTCACCGAGGGTATTGGGTTTGACGGGTCGGCGATTGAGGGATTGAGTCGAACGTTTGAGTCTGATCTTCTCGCGTTCCCCGACCCGACGACGTTTCAGACACTGCCCTGGCGTGGCGATGTTGATCCCACCGCACGAATGTTTTGCGACATCACAACACCGGATGGTGCTCCGGCGGTTGCCGACCCTCGCAACGTCCTCAAACGCACGCTGGAACGCGCCGCGGAGCGCGGGTTTACCTTTTACACCCATCCAGAAATTGAGTTTTATCTGCTGGAGTCGTCAGATTTCGGTGAGGGTGGCCCCACTCCGGCTGATTCGGCGGGGTATTTTGATAATGTGCCTGGCGGCACCGCGCACGACTTCCGTCGTCGTTCCGTGCGTATGCTCGAAGATCTTGGCATTTCCGTTGAGTTCAGTCATCACGAAGCTGGCCCCGGTCAGAATGAGATCGATCTTCGCTATGCCGACGCACTGACAACCGCTGACAACATCATGACATTCCGCACGGTTGTGAAAGAGGTCGCCATCGAGCAGGGTGTCTATGCAACTTTCATGCCAAAACCGTTCTCTGAGCACCCCGGCTCAGGAATGCACACTCACCTCTCGTTGTTCGAGGGTGACACCAACGCCTTCTTTGAGGTGGGGGGGCAGTACCAACTGTCAAAGATTGGCCGTCAGTTCATCGCCGGTTTGCTCCGGCACTCCGCCGAGATCTCGGCGGTCACCAACCAGTTCGTCAACTCCTACAAACGGCTATGGGGCGGTGATGAGGCACCAAGTTTTGTGTGCTGGGGTCACAACAACCGCTCGGCACTCGTGCGTGTGCCGCTGTACAAACCAAACAAGGGCCAGAGCGCCCGCGTCGAATACCGGGCGATCGATTCCGCTGCAAACCCCTACCTCACGTTTTCACTGCTGCTGGCGGCGGGCCTGCGCGGTATCGAAGAGGCCTACGAGTTGCCGCCCGAAGCATCCGATAACGTCTGGGAACTCAGCGACACCGAACGACGCGCACTCGGGTATAGCCCGCTTCCCAAGAGTCTTGATCACGCCATCGAAAGCATGGAGGCATCAGAACTTGTTGCGGAAACACTCGGCGAACAGGTCTTCAGCTATGTACTCGCGAACAAGCGATCAGAATGGCACGACTACCGTGCACAGGTCACGCCATTTGAGTTGCGCCGTAACTTGAAGATCCTGTAGTGCTCCCCGTTCTGTGCACGGCCAGGCTGGTGTGACGGTAGTTCGCAGGATGTCGCACACGGTGCTTTCCCTTGCCTCGGTTGCTCGCGCGGGGTTTGTTGACCTTGAGCGTGCAGCAGTAGAACTAGACGAGTTTGCAACCGCAACGTCAGTGCCGGTTGCTCACCTGCTTGAGGTCTTCGGGTTTGCAGCTGACCCAGACGATGCACTCGCATCAGCACGTCGATTGCACGAGCGTGTTCCGGAGCAGACAGTTGCGATCCTGTCCGACCGAGCAGCAAGTATTCGGTTGACACGAGTGCTCGGGGCATCCTCTGGTTTTGCAGACTTTCTCAGTAAGCACCCGAGCGAGGTGGCACGGTTTCGATCTGAGCCAACCCAGCTTCGATCCCTCGCCGAGACACGGCACAAACTTGTCAGCGCCGCTGAGAACGCGCTTCGAGCGGATTCCCGGTCAGTGCCTGACTCGGATTCAGTGGCCTCGGCCATCCGCCACTGTTATCGGGCACTGCTGCTCGACCTTGTGATTTATGACCTCAGTCACCCCGATCCGGTCGTTGCACTAGACGAAGTTGCCGCTGCTCTTGCGGATCTCGCCGCCGCAGCCCTCGACGCGGCTCTACACGCGGCACGAACCCTCACAGCGTGGGAACCCGATGCCGGGACAACACCGCCCGGTACGTTCCCCGCCGCCGACGTTGCGCACACAAGACTTGCAATCATTGGTATGGGCAAATCCGGGGCATCCGAACTCAACTATGTCAGCGACGTTGACGTCATCTTCGTCGCTGAGTCTGCCGACGAAAATGCCACCAGCACGACACGAGCCCTAGATGTTGCCACCCGTCTGGCCGTCGTCACGATGCGTCTGATCGGGGAACCGGGCATTGAGCCGCCGCTGTGGGAGGTCGATCCAAATCTTCGCCCCGAAGGCAAAGACGGTGCACTCGTGCGGACTCTCGACTCCCACGTCGCCTACTACGACCGCTGGGCCAAGAGCTGGGAGTTTCAAGCGCTGCTCAAAGCCCGACCGCTGGCCGGTGACCTAGAACTGGGGGAGCGATACTGGGCCGCCATTAACCCGAAGGTGTGGACCAGCTCGAGTCGCGAAGGGTTTGTGGAATCGGTGCAGACGATGCGGAAGCGAGTCACCGACTACATTCCCGCCGATAATGTGGACGTGCAGCTCAAACTGGGGCCGGGTGGGCTGCGTGACATTGAGTTCACCGTACAGTTGCTGCAGCTTGTGCACGGCGCGAGTGATTCCACGATCCGGCAACGAAGCACCCTGGCCGCCCTGGCCGCCCTCGCCGCGAGCGGATACATCGGGCGCAACGAAGCGGTTCGGTTCGCGCACGACTACCGGGTGCTCCGAGTCTTAGAGCACCGACTACAACTGCGGCGCTTGCGCCGCACTCACCTCATGCCGCGCGACGAGGCGGGGTTGCGCGTGCTCGCGCGAGCATCCGCCCTCGCAACAAACGCGGAGGAACTAACATCTCTCTGGCAGTCCACCCGGCAACGAGTGCGAGGCCTGCACGAACGGCTGTTCTATCGACCACTGCTGTCAGCGGTGGCGGCCCTGCCGACCGAAGGCTCGGATCTCACGAGTGCGCAAGCCCAGGCCCGGCTCGCCGCGATCGGCTATCGTGACCCGGTCGGTGCGCTGGCGCACATTACGGCCCTCACGACCGGTGTGTCTCGACGCGCAACGATTCAGCGGAACCTCATGCCGGTGCTGATTTCCTGGTTCGCGGAAGGGGCAGATCCTGACTTCGGGTTGCTGTCTTTCCGCCGATTGAGTGACACACTGGGGGAGACGCACTGGTATCTGCGGCTACTGCGTGATTCATCGGATGCCGCGCGACGATTGACTCGCATCCTGTCGGGTTCGCGGTTCGCCGCCAAGTTGATTGAGCACACCCCGGAGGCGGTCGTGTGGCTTACCGAGACCGATGAGCTTCGACCCCGTTCGCGCGACATACTTGCCGACCAGACGCGGGCTATTCTCAGTCGGCACGATGACCTTAACACCGCCGGGAAAGTGCTCCGCTCCTTCCGTCGGCGCGAGGTGTTGCGACTTACGCTCATGGCTATCTTGGATCTGTGCTCCATTGAAGAACTCGGGCGGGGGCTTGCAGACGTTGCGGCAAACCACATTGACGGGATGCTTCGTGCGATCCGAAGAGGCGGTGACGACGGAATCGACTGTGCCGTCATCGGCATGGGCCGGTTTGGTGGAGCAGAACTGGGCATCGGCTCGGACGTGGACATTCTGTATGTCTATCGCCCGAGAACCGCCGAACCGGATGCGGCGCACATCCGAGCGCTGTGGATCGTGTCGGAGCTCGGACGATTGACCGAGGATGCACGCCTCCCGTTCGATCTCGACGCGGATCTGCGCCCGGAGGGGCGCAACGGGGTTGTCGTCCGTTCTCTTGATGCGTACCGTGCCTACTATCAACGCTGGTCGCTCACCTGGGAGGCTCAGGCACTGTTGCGGGCGCGGGGCGTGGCCGGAGACGCCAGCCTGATCAGCGATTTCATCGACCTCGCCGACACCGTGCGCTACCCGAAGCATATGGCCGACACCGAAGTACGCGAGGTCAAGCGGATCAAGGCGCGCGTCGAATCAGAGCGCCTGCCGCAGGGCACTGACCCCACGCGCCACCTCAAGCTGGGTCGTGGCTCGCTCTCCGATGTCGAATGGTTCGTACAGCTCATCCAGTTGCAGTACGCCACGGTGGTACCCGAGTTGCGTACCCAGTCAACGCTGGGCGCTTTGGCCGCCGCCGTGCGTGCCGACAAGGTCGAGGCATCCGACGCTGAAATTCTCAGGTCCGCCTGGATTTTCGCATCGCGAGCCCGCACCGCGCTAACCCTCTGGCTGGACCGAACCACCAATGTCTTGCCCGGGGATCGAACACAACTCGACGGGGTCGCACGATTAATGGGGTACCCGCCCCGCTCGGCAACAAAACTGGAACACGATTACTTGAAGATCACGCGGCGGGCTCGCACCGTGTTTGAGCGGGGTTTCTACGGCACAAACTGAACGCTGCAGGGCGGTTTTATGGCACCCTGGGTAGGGGTTTGCGGGAGACCCGCGTTCGGCGAATGATATCCACGATGAGCACGATGATCGCACACCAGACAAGCCCAAATCCGATCCACCGTTCGAGCGGCATTGGCTCGTGCAGAATCACCACACCGACGATGAACTGCAGAAGGGGTGCCAGATACTGGATGAATCCGAGCCTGCTGAGGGGGAGGCGACGGGCCGCGGAGCCAAACAGAAGCAGCGGCACAGCCGTCACTGCCCCGATCCCGAGCATGAGAAGGGTGTTGGTCACGCTCACGCTACCGAAGGTCAACCGGTGAGATAACGCGAACACTCCGAGAACGACGATAGCGACGGGGGTCAGCGACAGTGTTTCAACCGTGAGACTCGAGATGGAATCGATGCGGGAACCAACCTTGTTCTTGACATAGGAATACAGTGCGAACGACGACGCGAGAACAAGGGAAATCCACGGTAACTGACCGAGTCCGACCGTCAGCACAATAACAGCCGCCGTTGAAATGCCGACCGCAACCCACTGCATGAGCGTGAGCCGTTCTCGCAGCAGAATCACACCGAGCAGTATTGTCATAATTGGGTTGATGAAGTACCCGAGTGCTGCCTCCACAACGTGCTCGGTAAGGGTGGCATACACATACGTAAGCCAGTTGATGCAGATAAGCAGTCCGCCCGTGGACAGTAGTGCCACTGTGCGGGCGCTGCCCAAGAGGGTCAAAAATGGCTGCCATGTGCGCATAATCGTGAGCAGCACAGCGCAAAACCCGAGTGAAAAAACAACGCGCCACGCCACGATCTCGATCGGGTCTGACGGGACAAGCGCGATGAAATACAGGGGGAGAAACCCCCAAAGACCGTAGGCTCCGGCCGCAAACACAATTCCACTGCGCGCGGTGAGCGGGCGCAAACTGCTGTTTACTCCCCCGAGCGAATCTGCCGATTCACCGCCAGATGATGAGGGCTGGGATGCCACGGGCAGTTGGGTACGACGCCGAGGCATGCGCCCAGCCTACTCCGGAGCACCGGAGCATCCCAGCCAGAAGACACCGGAGCATCCCAGCCAGAAATGGGTCAGCGACGCGCACCGCAGACTCGAGGCACTCGGATTGCAGGCCCTGCTTATTGCAGCACGCACCACCGAATCTCACACAGAAAGGATGCTCTTCGGGATCCGGTGTGTTGTCACCGCCCCGATCGGTGTAAAGGGGTGCAGTTCGTTCGGTGCGATAGACCCTGTTGGCCCCCCGAGCCGGGAGTGTCCGACGGCACTGAGTGTTACGTAAGCGTCATCACGGGTCCAGCCATGCACGTCAACAAGAAAGCTAAACATGTCCTCGTATCCGCGCATAATGCTGTCCTGGACTGGATCACCGAGTCCGACAAAGATCCACTCACTGTCGGTCTCCACGCGCGGCGCACGCAGACCGAGTCCCGCCACAAGATCAATGCTGACAACAGCCACCCCCTCGGCCTCAATGGCGATAAAGGAGGATTCTCCCTCGGCCATCACAGCGTGGATGTCACCGATGGCAAGGTAGGCACCGTCTACCTGCACGGGCAGGTATACCGTTGAGCCCGGGCGGCATTCGACCAGATCCATATTGCCACCGTGGAAGTAGCTCGGCATAAGCGTCGATGCGGTACCGATCGCTGGGGCAGTTCCAATGCACCCGATCATCGGCTGAGCGGGCACCGTCACTCGGTTTGTCAGGTGTACACCATACTCATCGATTGGCACCCGGCGGGTAAATATGTCCTCGCCCATGACGTGCTGCAGCGCACCACAACGGGGGAGGCTGACCGACCAACCGTATTCCTTCAGCCGGATCTCGTGGATCGTCACGGCAATCGCGTCGCCGGGTGCCGCGCCCTCGACAAAAACCGGTCCTGTCACCGGGTTAATCGGAGCCTGGAGTTCGGTCAAGCTGTGGTGTTGGTGCAGTTCCGCGTACACCGCATCGCTTGTCTCGAAGCCAAGGCGCTCCCCTGTACCCGGGCGGATGCGAATCGAGGGGGTGATCTCCGCGCTAAAACCCGGCCGACCGTGGCTTTTGTCGAGAAAAAAGTCACAGCCGTGTGTCGTGCTCACGCTGCGGCCTGCTCTTCGGTGGTGCCCGTCGGGGTGTGCTTCCCGTCGAGAGTCGCCTCACGCCCGGACCACCGGTAGTACAAAAAGATGCCGGCACCGAGGACTAGCCAGACCGCACCGCCGATCTTTGCCTCGTCGCTTGCGTTGAGAAGCACGTAACCGATGATGAGGAAGCCGACGAAGGGAACAATGAGGTGGAGTAGCACGTTTCGGGAGCGCCTCTTCACCATGTAGAACCAGATCACGGACAGATGCAGCATCATGAAACCGAACAGCGCTCCGAAGTTTACAAGCGATGTAATAAGGCCAATTTGGCCGACAAAGAACAGCGCAAGAATGGCGGAAAGGGCTGACACGACGAGAATCGCGAGGTGGGGAACCTGCCGACGGCTGATCGAGCTGAGGAAGTGCGGGAGCTGACGATCACGGCTCATGGAATAGAGAAGACGTGATGTCGCCGCCTGGGCTGCCATCGCATTGGCGATACCGACGGCAAGAACATTGACGATAAAGAACGCCGTGGACCAACCGCTATCCGACGCCGCCTTGACGAGCAGGAAGAACGCGTTACCCACCTCATCATCGGCAAAAGAAGCCCGGCCCGCGGCGAGTGCGCTGGCAAGCCAGGTCTGCAGAATGAAGCAGAAGGCCACGATAACGAGGCCCATAATCATTGCGATGCCGGCGGAGTTTCGCTTACCGGTTGATTCCTCAGCCATCGTTGAGATGCCGTCAAAACCGAGGAAGCTGAGGACCGCGATAGAGAGCGCCGAGGCAAGGAGCGGCCCGGTTATTTTGGCAGGATCCCAGACGGGTTGTGCTGTGAACTCGGCACCCGGAATCGTCCCGGACGTGAGCGCAGTAACCGCGATTACGACAAAGATGACGACGAACACGAGCTGAATCGTCAAGAATACTCGGTTCATAAGTTTGAGTGAGGTGATGCCTGCGAGGTTCACGACCGTGTTGATTGCCACAAAGATGAGCGCCCAGATCCAGCGTGGTGTGCCGGGGAATATTCCGACCATGGATTCGGCGGCAAAGACGTAGAGTAGCGTCGGGATGAGGAGATAGTCGAGGAGGATCGCCCAACCGGCAAAGAATCCAACGGTCGGGTGGATGCCGCGTCCGACGTACGAGAACACCGAACCGGCCAGCGGAATTGCCTTCGCCATCTGCGCATAGGCGAGCGCCGTGAAGATCATCGCGACAAGTCCGATGAGGTATACCAGAGGGACCATGCCCTCTGCGGCGTTGTAGACAGTACCAAAGATCGCCCACGGAGCAATCGGCACCATGAAGACGAGGCCATAGATCAGCAGGTCCGCGGTTGAGGCGGAGCGTTTGAGTTCCTGCTTATAGCCGTAAGATTCGAGCTGTTCTTGAGTGCTCAGTTCAGGGGAAAGCGGTGTGGCTGTCATGGCGACCCTTCGGGAGGGGAGATGGATGTCTCTAGGTGTCGTGCGTTGCAAGGAATTGTGCGATTACGGCGCGGAACTCCTCGGGGTGTTCTAGGTGCGTGCAGTGGCTACTACCGGGGAAGACATGCGATTTCACGTGCGGGATGCCCGTGACAAACGGTGCCCACGCTGCGGGTGTTGCTTCGTCGTACTCACCGGCAACCACGAGGGTGGGCACCAGGATACGGGGGAGTCGATCCACAATAGACCAGTGACGGAGCGAGCCCACGACGTAGAACTCATTGGGTCCGTTCATGGTGTGGTAGACGGTGGGCTCTGCCTCCATCTGCTCCGTGCTCTCGACAAAATCCCGGGGTATGGGTGTCACCATGCACACGTGCCGTTCGTAGAAAGCCTGCGTCGCGCGAAGGTACGCGGGCTCATCCAGGGTGCCCTCTGCTTCGTGAGCGCTGAGGGCATTACGGAAGGTGTCCGGGAGTTGTGCACGCAGTTCAGCTGCCCCCTGCACCCAGAGCTCCATAGATGCGGGAGAATTGCAGATTAACAGACTCGTGAGGCCGAGGGGTTGGCGGACGGCAATTTCCGCGCCGAGCATGCCGCCCCAGGATTGCCCGAGCACGTGATAGCGGGTGAAGCCCAGATGTGCGGCAACGGTGTGGAATTCCTCGACGAAGAGCTCCGGCGTCCAGAAGTCAGCCGGTGCATCCGGTCGGTGGGTGCTGTTTCCACACCCAAACTGGTCGTAGTGCACGACAACGCGTCCGGTATCCGCAAGAAGCTCTAGGTTCCGCACATAGTTGTGAGCCATGCCCGGACCACCGTGCAGAACAATGAGCGGTAGCGCTTCTGCTCGCGGCGCAGAGGGTGTCGTAACACGAACCCAAGTGTGTCCGTCCCGAAACGGAACGCGCATCGCATCGACGCGATTCACAGGCTTTTTCACGCGGGGACCCACCGGCTAACTATACACCGTAGTGGAGCTCAGCTTGAGGATCTGAAAACCAGAGGGTGCTCCTTGGAGACGTACTTCCCAAGAAATACAGGGAAGTGCGATGTCAAGCATGAGCAAGGTCGTTACCGCGGCTGTCCGAGAACCCGTCCGTTTACTCGATCCGTGGCCGTTCTACGGGGGTCGCTGGGGGTCTGCGGGTGGTGTCGCCTACCTCAGTAGTATGACCGACGACCGCTCCCGCCTCTGGACCCCCGCGGAAGCCTGCCGACTACACCGGCATCCCGATCAGAACTCTCGCTGATTGGCGGACAGAGCGTGCGCGCAGTCGAGGTCTCGGGTTGCCGTTCGTTGCGCTGTCGTCGCACAATGTCCGCTACCGCGATGAGAACGTTGAGGCGTTCATCTCGGGGCAGGTTGTGGTCCCGATGGATAGGACGGTCGATTCCTGGCGCGACGAACGCAGCTCATGACCGTCGCTGAGCTGGCGACGGCGTGGCTGAAGACTGCGTATCACGACGATGATCCACGGGTGCTGCGCCAGCGCCGCGAGCAGACCGTCGACGGCTACGCATCGGTGATCCGCGCGCATGTCATCCCGCGCGCCGGTGCCATCCCCATCGCCGAGGTCACCGCCGACCGTGCTGACGGGCTGCTCATGGATATCGCACGGGAGAAGTCGGTGGCGACCTCGAACAAGGTTCGGAACGTGATGTCGCTGATGTTCGACTGGGCGATTCAACAGGGGAATTTCTCGGCTGCCGGGTCGATCCAGAAGACGCGGTACGGAGCGGTCGTCGTGGCGAACCCGATCCGTGCGACCAGGCGCTCGGATGAGCCGGACACGGTGTAGGTCGAACTCGACGCGGTGCAGGTCAAGTACATCCTCCACCTCATCCGCGACGTGTGGCCCGAGCGGCACCGGAAGCGCTATCCGGTGGGCCGACGGCCTAACTTCAAGCTGCTCACCGACTACATCTTGATCACGCTCGGCACATCTGAGCGGACCGCGGAGCCGATTGCGATTCGGTTCCAGGACGTGCGGTTCGAGGCGGTGGAACAGCCGGATGGAAGCCTGACGATGGACGCGCTCGTCTGGGTTGGCGGCACGATGGTCCGCACGAGATCCCGCGGCCTGTTCCGCCAAGACTCGCCCAAGGCGGAGCGGCAGAAGCGATGGGTTCGCGTTCCGAAGTTCGCGGCGAAGGTTCTGAGCGAACTCGTGGCGAGCCACGTTCCCGACCCCGAACGCAATCCTGACGACGTGCTGTTCACGACCGAGCGCGGTCGTCCGTGTGATCCAAGCGCGCTGGGCGAACTGGCAGGTGTGTCATTTTCCGCGAGGATGTGGCCAGCGTGATCCAAGCACGCTGGGCGAACTGTTGCGGATGTTCCGCCGCGAGTTCGAGCCGGAGCTGCTGGCTATCGGGGTAGACGCCGAGCATCTCACCTTCCGCAGTCTCCGCAAGGCTGTCGCTGCGGCGGTATCGGACACGGCTGGCGTCGAGGTCGCACGCGACCTGCTCGGGCACAGTGACTCGGCGATCACCGAGGGTCACTACGCGAAGCGCCCCGAACTCATCGTCGAAGTCGCCGCTGACGCGCTCGACGAGGTGTTCGGGGGCATAGACGCCTTCGCGGAGCTGTCCTGAGACGAGAGGAGCGGAAGGCATGAGCACGCTAGTCATCGGAAACCATTACACGTATGCTTTATCTGTAACGGATTCTGTCGGATTGGAGGTGATGATGGACGCCACGACGCTGCCCGATCTGCTGGGCTACGACGACCTGGCCTCGCTGGACCTCACCCGGCATGGCCTTGACCGGCTGATCGAGTCGGGGGATTTCGGGCGCATCGCCCCCGGTCTGTTCCTGCGGGCGGGGCTCGCGGACGACACGACGGCCGCGTGGATAGCGGTCGCCGCGAAGAAGCCCGATGCGACGCTGTGCCTGCTCACGGCGCTGTCGCTGCACGAGCTGACCGACGAGATCCCCGCCCGAAGCGACATCGCCATCCCGCGCGGCACGCAGCCGGTCACCATACATCACGCGCCCATCACCTGGCACCGCTTCGACACCGACACGTTCGGCATCGGACGCGGCGAGCACGCTCTGCCGGGCGGGTTGTCCATCGGCCTGTACTCCGCCGAGCGCACCCTGATCGACCTGTTCCGGCTGCGGCACGCCTGGGGTAGCGACCTCGCCCTCGGCGCGCTCAAGCGGTGGCTGCGCGAGCGCGGCAACAGCCCCGCCGCGCTGCTGACGGTTGCGGAGAGCTTCCCGAAGGCGCGCCCCGCGATCCAACAGGCACTGGAGGTGCTGCTGTGAGCCCGAACCCGCAGCACGGTACCCCGGCAGGCGACGCGACCATCGCCATTCGCACTCTCGCCCGGCAGACCGGCGCGGACGTGCAGGAACTGATGACCCTATACGCGCTCGAAGGGCTGCCGGCGCGAATCGCGCTATCCGAGTACCGGGACGACTTCGTGCTGAAGGGCGGCGTGCTGCTCGCCGCGTTCGCAGCACGCCGCCCCACGAAGGATGTCGACCTGCAAGCCACCCAGCTCACCGGCGACCCCGAGGAGGTCGCCGAGCGCGTCCACGACATCGCGGCGCTGGATGTCGCCGACGGCCTCGTATTCGATCCCGCCAGCGTCGCCGCGACGACGATCCGCGACGAGGATGAGTAGGCCGGGGTACGGGTCAAGCTCACCGCGACGCTCGGCACCGCGCGGCTGACGGTCGGAATGGACGTGAACTTCGGCGACCCGATCTGGCCCGCACCGCGCCTCATCGACCTGCCCCGCATCGTTCCCCTCGGCCTCCCGCCCGTGACGCTGCTCGGCTACCCGCTGACGATGGTGCTCGCCGAGAAGGTCGTCACCGCCATCGACCGCGGCACCGCCAACACCCGCTGGCGCGACTTTGCAGACGTGTACGCGCTGACCCGGCTCCACCCGGTCGATGCTGGCGAGTTCCGCACGTCGATGGAGACCGTCGCGCAGTACCGCAAGGTCACGCTGACGGCCCTGCTGCCCGCGCTCGCACCGATGGGCCAGCAGGCGCAGCAGAAGTACCGCGCCTGGTGCACCCGATCCCACCGCGAAGAAGAACTCCCCAAGGCATTCGCCGACGTGCTCGCCGCGGTCGCCGGTTTCGCAGACCCCGTGCTGGCCGCATCGGCGACAGGGCGATGGAACCCTGCCGCCAAGACCTGGGAGTGAACAACCAGGCACACCGTTGAGCTACAGCCTCGGCGCGTTGCTCGGCGGCGCGTCCGGAGGCGTCGCGGGGACGAACGGGGCCGCGGGCTCACGACCCGCACCCTCCCGCGACCCGAGGTTCGGCTCGTAGGCGCGCACGGCCTCGATGGTCAGCTCGATGCGCTCCGACTCTGGCACGGCGGGCTCGGGTGCGGGCTCGTCCTGCATTGCGGCGAGCTGGGACTCGACGCGAGCGAGGTCTTCTTCGGCATCGGCGAGTGCCTGCGCGTGGCGGAACGGCTGGCCGAGGCGCTGCTGGGTGTCGGCGACGGTCTGCTCGGCTTCCCCCAGGTCTTCGCGGGCCTGATCGAGGAGTGCTGGGATGCCGCTGACGCGGTTCTCGATGCGCTGCACGAGCCCGAGCCCGGCCTCCAGGAACGACTCCTTCGGCATCGTGAACCCGGAGCGGGGCACCTCGGGCAGGGAGACCGTCACATCGAGGGCGGCGAGCCCGGAGCGGGCCTCGACGTGGATGTCGAAGCCAGAGATGCGGCCGATGATCCCGAAATTCTTGTGCCCGTACCGCGGCAGCCACTTCAGCCCGGAGTCGCCCATCCACGCGGGGAGGGCGTGCATGCTTCGGAGCGGGAGTCGTAGTCGCGCGTGCCGAGCGTGATGCGGAACCTGTCGCCGCTCGTGTCAGTCATCCGCGGTGCGGCGGCTTCCAGCCCACGAATGTCTGTGGCGGCGCGTTCGGCGGATGACCGGGCGCGGTTGCCGGTGTGGACGAGCATGTCCTCGTTGCGCTCATGCGCGCTGCAAGCGGCGCAGCCGGTTTACCTCGTTGAGGATGACGGGGTGCTCCAGTAGGAGCGGGTTGCCGGAGGCGATGGCCTTGGCCTCGGCTGCGGACAGCACGGAGGTGTCGATCTCCTCGATCTCGCGGGCGTTGATCTTTCCGCGCAGGAGCTGCGCGAACGATGCGGCCTTCCGCTCGACGGTCTGCCACATGTAGGAGTCGAAGGAACGCTCGGTGACGTAGCAGACGATCGCCACTTCCTCGTTCTGGTTGCCCTGCCGCATGATGCGTCCGTCGCGCTGCGCGATGTCGGAGAACACGAGCTGAAGTGACCCGCGCACCGTGGAGGGCTCGCCTCGGTGCGCGGCGCGCGCGGCGACTCGCCGAGCGGGAGTCGGCGGCTTACGCGGCGGGCAGCGACCTCCCCGTGCTCACCGCGACGCGCATCTGACCCGGCCGCACCGGGACCGCCGACGGCACCGCAGAAGCGGTCATCCGGCTCCGTCCGAAAACCCGTCCGTTTAAGGCCCGTAGCGGTCCGCGAACATCCAGAGATAGACTGAGCCCCGGACGGCAACTGCCGCCCGGGGCTCAGTAAATTGCTGGCCTCCGAAGCCGGAAGTGCGGCTCCAAAGACCTCCCGGAATCAGACGCCGTAGTACAGCTCGAACTCAAACGGGTGGGGACGCTGCGCGAGCGGCTTCAACTCTTTTTCCCGCTTGTACTCAATCCACGTCTCAATAAGCTCCTTCGTGAATACGCCACCCTCGAGCAGGAAGTCGTGATCGGCTTCGAGGTGATCGAGCACCTCAGCGAGTGAACCGGGCACCTGCGGGATAGTCTTTGCCTCCTCGGGCGGAAGCTCATACAGGTCTTTGTCGACCGGCTCGTGCGGTTCAATGCGGTTTTTGATGCCGTCAAGGCCCGCCATGAGCTGTGCGGCAAACGCGAGGTACGGGTTGCCCGAGGCATCCGGAGCACGGAACTCAATGCGCTTGGCTTTGGGGTTGGTGCCCGTGATCGGGATCCGGATCGCCGCTGACCGGTTACCGGCCGAATACACGAGATTGACGGGCGCTTCAAAACCCGGAACGAGCCGGTGGTAGGAGTTCACCGTTGGATTTGTAAAGGCAAGAATGGAAGGCGCGTGTCTGAGGATGCCGCCGATGTACCAGCGTGCGATGTCGGAGAGGCCACCGTAACCCGCCTCATCGTAAAAGAGGGGTTTGCCATTGTTCCAGAGAGACTGGTGAGTGTGCATGCCCGACCCGTTGTCGCCGAACAGCGGCTTGGGCATGAATGTCGCCGTCTTGCCCCACTGCTCGGCGGTGTTCTTGACAATGTATTTGAACTTCAGGATGTCGTCAGCCGCGTGCACCATTGTGTCAAAACGGTAGTTGATCTCGGCCTGGCCACCGGTTCCCACTTCGTGGTGCGAACGCTCGAGAATGAGTCCCGCCTCAATGAGCTTGAGGCAGATGTCGTCGCGCAGATCCGCCTGCTTATCAACCGGCGAGACCGGGAAGTAGCCCCCCTTGTACGGGGTTTTGTTCCCGAGGTTGCCGCCCTCTTCGGTGCGGCCCGAGTTCCACGCCCCCTCTTCAGAGTCAACGGAGTAGAAGCTTGAGTGCTGATTGACCTCATAGCGAACGTCATCAAAGATGTAGAACTCGGCCTCGGGTGCAAAATACGCGGTGTCTGCGATTCCCGTTGACACGAGGTACTTTTCGGCTTTTTTCGCGACCTGACGCGGATCTTTCGGGTAGATCTCACCGTTGCGCGGGTTGTAGATGTCAAATACCATGACGAGAGTGCGTTCTGCCCGGAACGGATCGACATAGGCGGTCGATACATCCGGAATCAGCTGCATGTCTGACTCGTGGATGTTGGCAAAGCCGCGAATGGATGAGCCGTCAAAGAGCTGTCCGACGGTGAAAAAGTCCTCGTCCACCGTGGCTGCCGGAATGTTAAAGTGCTGCTGTACACCGGGGAGGTCTGTGAAGCGAATGTCGAGAAACTTGACATCATTTTGCTTGATGAACGCGAGCACTTCAGATGAGTCACGGAACATGTAAGAAAACTCCCGGGGTCAGAACGAATCAGATGGCGTGTGGAACAGCGTACCGAACTGGCGTCGAAGTTCCAGACTAGTGGAATGCTAGGAGAGCGCGGTGTCGAGACCGTGACCGGCAGATTTCCAGCATGTTACAAGCTAGCGTTTTCGCAGTGCCTGTGCCATCTGAAGAACGGCTTGTGTGATGATGGGCCGGGGTGTTGCAAAGACAAACCGCAGGAAACCCGCCGGTGCGCCGCAGTCGGCTCCATCGGTCATGGCAACACCGGCCTCGGTTCGGAAAAACTCGCTCGGGTGCTCGCCCAGATTCAGGTGCCGGACATCGAGCCACGCGATGTAGGTGCCCTCCGGCGGGGTGTACCGAATGCTCGGAATGTGCTCACGAAGCAGGTCAGCGAGGTGGTGGCGATTACCGTCGTTGTACTCAATAACGCTCGAGAGCCACTGCCCGCCTGATGTGTATGCTGCCGTGTTGGCGAGCACTCCCAGGTTGCTCGCGCCGTGGGAGAGCGCCGACCTGATTGTGTCGAACCTCTCAACGTCTGCACCGCTGCTGAGAATTACCTGTGCGCACTTGAGGCCCGGCAGATTCCACGCCTTCGAAGCGGATGTCGCGGTGAGGGTGTGCGCCGCCGCATCCCTCGACACCGACGCGTACGGCACGTGCCGCGCGGGGTGGTAAACCATCGGGGCGTGAATCTCGTCGGAGAACACCCGTCCACCGTTGCGAGCAACGACCTCGCTGACGGCGAGAAGTTCTTCTCGATCAAACACTCGACCGACGGGGTTATACGGATTGCACAAAATGAGGAGATTGCCGCCGTCGTGGAACGCACACTCCAGACCCTCAAGATCGAACCGAAACGTGCCGTCCACCTCGAGCAGCGGTACCCGGATAATCTCCCGACCCAGTCTCCCCGGAACCACAAAAAATGGCATGTAGGCAGGGGTAGGGAGGATCACTTTCGAGCCGGGAGCCGAGAAGTGCTCGATGGCCATGACCAGGGCCGTGATGACATCGGCGAGGGGATGAATGCGCTCCGCGGGGACATCCCAGCCATACGCCGTGCGGCACCACTGTGCCGTTGCGACCGACATTTCTGTAGAGACCGCCTCGGGCAGGTATCCGAACCGGTGTAGATCGACGGCATCGTGCAGGGCTGCGGTGACAGCAGGTGCCGTGCCGAAGTCCATTTCCGCGACAAACGCTCCGATGGTGCCGGGGAAGCGGGTCCACTTCACGCTACCGTTCTTGCGGAGCTGATCTGCGGTGGTGGCGTCAAAATTAGGCACGTGTGTCACCGTTTTCTCCTTTGCTGCACTGGTGGTGAGTTTACTCACACGCCTCTGTCTTAGGCGCCACAGAGCGCAACCGGTGCTCCCGTAGGCTTAACGGATGTCTCACGCGAACCCGCACCGTTTTGGCGATCTGGCACCCAGCAAGTGGCCGGGGGAGCGTCTGGGGTTGCCCTCAACCGGTCGTGGCTCGATTGCGAGAGTGGGGCGGCGCATCGTGGCGCTGCTGGTGGACTGGGGCAGCGCAATGCTCCTCGCGCTTCTGCTGACACCGTACAACTCTGTGGCCTACACGTGGGTAACCCCGCTGGTTTTTCTCGTGTTGCAGCTTGTGTTTATTCCGACGATTGGTGGAAGCGTCGGCCACCGACTATTCGGGATGTCTGTTGTGCCGCTTGTTGGCGGATGGGTTGGAGTGCGTCGATCGGCGGTTCGGAGCATCCTGCTCGCGCTTGTGCTGCCCGCGCTCGTGTGGGACTCGGATCAGCGCGGCTTCCACGATAAGGTTGCGGGCACGGCGCTCATTCGCCGATAGCGCGGGCAGGGGCGCCCCCACGGTTCGCTTCGTAGCGCCGCGACCAGTTGCTCGCCGATAGCGCGGGCAGGAGTGCCCCTGCGAGCCCGTCGCGACACAACGCAAGCGCAACAAACCGCGGAGTGCCGGTGGCACGGGTCTGGACCCCCGGGGTCAGCGCACCTTGCCGCGCTGCACCCGTGCCTTTGCCGGATCAATTCCCTTGGGAATGGGCAGTGAGCTCTGAAGCGAGGACAACCGGTTGGACACGGCAAGCACCTCTGGCTTGGTCAAGGACCGTTTCGTCTTGCGTAGGGTTTTCGCGAGGTGATGCAGTCGCACCGAGCCTTCGGCATTGCCGACCGAAATCAGAGTGATCGGAACATTCGGGATGACTCGGGCCGTCTTGCGTTTCTCGTCGGCGAGCATTCGTTTGCCCCGCCCCGCGTCTCCCTCACTGATCAGTACGACCCCGCCGCGACCGACCGCGCGATAGACGGCGTCCTGCGACTTGGGGTTGACGGCGATGGGCATCTCATTGCCGATCCATCCGCCGCGCAATCCGGTGCGTAACACCGCGCCGACGGCACCGGGTTGCCCGTCGATCTGAGCGTAAGCGGCCCGCTCAGCACGACGTCCCAGAATGATCAGCACCGCGAGAAAACCCGCCAGAACACCCGTCGCAATCCACACGATCGCCGAGAGAACGTTGCCTTCTGCAAAGATCAGTGTCACTACCACGGCAATAAGAATCGGTATGAGCAAGCCCGTGAGCATGTACCACTGCGAGGCTGGGTCGTTCCGCCGGGTCATTCGGAAAACTTGCCACATTTGCTTCATGCGACCGGGTTCTTTTTTCACCACGGACGTTTCCTTGGTTCGTGCCATGTCCTCAATGCTAGCCCTCAGAACCTGGGGGATAAGCCGGGGGAGTCTAGCCGACCGCCTGTGCAAAACCGAGGGATGCATCGGCCAGATGCGCGAGGTGGGGCGGGACATCCCACCCTTTCGCCGCCATGGACTGAGCCCAGAGGCGTCCGGCGCGATATGACGAGCGCACAAGCGGACCAGACAGCACACCGAGGTATCCCAGCTGCTCGGCTTCCTCTTTTAGCTCTATGAATTCCTCGGGCCGCACCCAGCGCGCGACGGGGAGGTGACGGCTGGAGGGACGAAGGTACTGCGTGATTGTGATGATGTCTGTACCTGCATCGCGCAGGTCACGGAGCGCTTCGCTGATTTCGGCGCGCTCCTCACCCATCCCCAGGATGAGGTTGGATTTTGTGATGAGGCCCGCGGAACGGCCCCGGGTAATGACCTCGAGCGAGCGCTCATAGCGGAATGCAGGGCGAATACGCTTGAAAATTCGAGGAACGGTTTCGACATTGTGCGCGAACACCTCGGGGCGGGAGGAGAAGACCTCGCCCAAATGCGCGGGATTACCGGAAAAATCTGGTACGAGAATTTCGACGCCGGTACCGGGAGAAAGAGCGTGGATCTGCCGAATGGTTTCGGCATACAGCCACGCGCCTTCATCGGGCAGGTCATCGCGCGCGACACCGGTGACCGTTGAGTAGCGCAGTTGCATTCGAACGATTGATTCTGCAACCCGGCGAGGTTCATCCGTGTCGTAGTCGGCCGGTTTACCCGTGTCAATTTGACAGAAATCACAGCGGCGGGTGCACTGCGAACCACCAATAAGGAAGGTGGCTTCACGGTCTTCCCAGCACTCGTAAATATTGGGACATCCAGCTTCTTGGCAGACGGTGTGGAGATCTTCGGCTTCGACCAGTGACTGCAGTGCCTTGTATTCGGGACCCATTTTTGCGCGAGTTTTGATCCACTCGGGCTTGCGCTCAATGGGAGTTTGGGCGTTGCGAACCTCGAGCCGCAACATCTTTCGACCGTCGGGAGCTGTCACGCGGCGGCCACCTCACTGCACCGGAATCGGGTGGTAAAGGCACCGATAACGGTCTCTATGATCTGCGCCGGGGAGAGGTCACGAGCGAGTTCGCGACTCATCGTCGTCACGCCCGCATCGCGAATACCGCAGGCGACTATTTTGCTGTACGCCTCGAGCGAGTTATTACAGTTGAGCGCGAACCCGTGCAGGGTGACCCCGTTTTCGACGCGGATCCCGATCGCGGCGATCTTGTTCTCAAAGCCGGGAGGCCCGACCCAGACACCCGATCGGCCCTCGACCCTGTGACCTTTGATACCCCACGTTGCGAGCACCTCAATGAGGATCCCCTCAATGAGGCGTACGTAGGCAAGAACATCCATCGGTTCGGCCAGTTTAACGATGGGGTAGCCGACGAGCTGGCCTGGACCGTGCCAGGTGATTTTACCGCCGCGGTCAACATCAATGACCTGGGTCCCGTCGGTCGGTCGTTCTTCGGGCAGAGTGCGCTTGCCCGCCGTAAAGACCGAGGGATGCTCCAAGAGAATGAGAGTATCGGGTGCACCGCCCACAACATCACGGTGGCGACTGCGCTGCAACGCGAGCCCTTCGTCGTAGGGAACCGGGGCGGCACCGAGGCCCGCCACGAGCACGTCAAGCATGCATTTAGTCTAGGCCGTGCGCGACCGGGGAGGGGCAGACTCAGTTCGGACACGACTGTCGAAGAGAGGGTAATTGTCTCCTGGCGCTCACAGAGAGCAGACAGTGATCCTCTGTGCACGGAACGTTCCGGACAGACAGCAACTGCGGCGGTGTCCGAGATCCTCGGGTATGCCTGATAGATTTGAGGGGTACCGACTTCTGCGGCAACTTGGCGATGGTGAGGGGGTGGTGCACTACCTCGCGACTGAGTCGGACGCCACGATTCCCACGCTGGGTGGGGGCATCCCGTTGTGTACCATTGCTGTTTTTGATGTCGCACGGGCCGTGGATGCCTGCACACTGGCATCGATCGCGATGCGTGCCGATCGCACGGGAACGTTGCCCACATGGCGTGCCGAGGGGATCGTTGATGATCAGCGCGGGTATCTGGTATTCGACTACGTTCCGGGCACACGGCTGGTGGAACGGCTGAACAGGGGCTATCTCACAGCGGGGGAAGCGGTGACCATACTTGCTCCGCTGTGTGCGTCGCTTGCCGGGTTGGCTGCGTGCGGAATCGAGAGTGTCGATGTATCTGCTCGGTCGATCATCATTGATCTCACCGGGCGACCGCGGTTGTGCGGCCTGTACGGGTGGCGCCTGAGCGTGGATGCGATGTGGCCAGACACTGTCTGCGGCCAAGAATCTGTGCACCGGGTGAACGCGGGGGTGGGTGACGAGAGTGTGTGGTCGCACGAAGCGTGGCGTCACGGTGAACTGCCCGCGCGCCCCGATACTGTTTGGCCGACTGCCGCTGTTTCGGTCACGGCCAGTGATCAGGGACCGCACAGCACCCCGGCCACGGGCCTGACGGCTCTTGTGTTGGAGATCGCGCAAGCTGTCCGTCCCTCCGGATCGTTGGATCCGGTGTTGCGGGTTATCGAACAGTTCCAATCTGCTCGGGTCGCCAGCAGCATCCCGGATGCCTCGTATCGTGCTGCGCACTACACCGCGGTCGAGAGAGCGCTCTTTACGATCATCGCCCCAGAATCGATTCGCGACACTGTGCACCGTACCATGCCCGAACCGGTGTCCGAGCAGTCACCCCGTGAGCCGATGGCACTCGATCCGAAACTGCGTGTGCGGACGCCCATCGACAGCGGGGAACGCAAGTCAGTTCGCCCACTAAGCACGCTCCGGATGGGCCACACCGACCGGATAGCGGAGGCTGTGGTGAGTGTGATCCCTGTTATTCATAGGGGTTCCTCACGTCAGGCTCGAGTTGTGGAAGCCGGGAGCTTCGGCCGAAGTGCCACGCGGGCAGAGCAAACTGAATCCCGATCACGTGCTGTGCGGGCGAGGAAAGCCGAATCTCGTGTGCGTACTACCGGTGACAGGCACACCAGTGACAGACCCGGAGTGCAACGGGCACGGGTGTCCACGTATGCACCACCCCCGTCACAGCTTGACACGCCCGGAGTGCAACGGGCACGGGCTCCCGTGTCATCCCACCCCGTGAGCGTGTGGCGTCGGCTTGGCGAACGACGCAGGCCGGTGATCTTTGCCGCGCTCGTGGGATCTGGCGCGCTCATTCTGGTGCTGACGCTCGTACCGCCGACAACCGGGGAGGGCACCGGTTCCTCCTCGGTGGGAGACGAACAAGCGGGGAGGGACACGAGGCACTCAACGCAGCCGACGACCCCCGCACCCCGGGAAACACCTGACGTCGGTGGTGCGAGATATTTACGTGATCCGACAACCCCCGCACCCCGGGAAACACCCGCGAGCCCCGAAACGGTACCCGCATCGCCGGGTAAACAGGACAGCTTCGAAACATCCCCCGTGGCATCCACCCAGACGCCGGTGGCAGCCGTTGGGGAGTTATTGAGCATCCGAACACGATGTTTAGCCGCGCTCGATACCGCCTGCATCGCAGCGTTTGCGCAACCGGGGTCGCCACTGGAAGCGAAGGATCGCGGGGCGGTTCTCGCGCACCGGCGAGAGCAGGGGGTTAGCGCGGTAAAGACCACGCAACCGACCCCCGGTACCGAGTTCGACCTAGAGGCCGCTACGGTCACAGCCGACATGGGTAGCGCAGTCCTCGTGCGGGTACCGCGCAAGGAGGCAGGAGGAACCGCCTCTGTCCTGCTCATGACGAGCGAGGCCGGATGGCGGTTACGTGATATCTACGATTGAGCCCGGTGATGCCGTCGTGACCCGCAGCCGCCATCACCGTCGACCATCAGCACGGTCATCCGGGCTGCCACGACCCTCCGGTCCATCGTGTTGGCGGAGGTACTGCTCAAACTCCTGTGCGATCGCCTCACCCGAGGCGCTGGGAGCATCCACCGCATCGCGGGCTCGCTCCAACTGCGCCACATACCCGGCAAGATCCTCGTCCTCGCTGGCAGCCGCATCCACTCCGGCTTCCCACGCCGCAGCATCGGTCGCCAAACTGCCGAGTGGAATGGTGAGATCAAACAGTTCTTCGAGTTTGGTCACGAGCGCGAGCATCGCCTTGGGTGAGGGTGCGCTGTGAACATAGTGTGGTACCGCAACCCACAGTGACACGGTTGGGATGCCCCGCAGTTCCGCGTGCTCGGCAAGCACCGAGAGTATTCCTACCGGTCCCTCATAGGTTGACCGCTCCAACCCAAAGATTTCCCGCTGTGTGGCGTTTTCGCTCGAGGCAAGCACGGTGAGCGGTCGAGTGTGCGGAGCATCCGCGAGCATCGCACCGAGCAGGATGATGCCGTCAATCTGAACTGCTGCCGCGGCGTCGAGCAGCTCCTCCACAAATGCTCGCCAGCTCCGGGCGGGCTCGGCACCGAGCAACACGTGCAGTTGTCTCGTGTTGTCCGAGCGAAGCTGGTGGTCACGGTCCGAGTTGTCTTCTCCGAGCGACGGGGGCGCAGGGCACTCTTTGCAATCGGCCCGACCATTCTTTTCATCTTCTCCCGGCGACGGGGGCGCAGGTAGGTGTGAAATGTCGGGGTCCACACTGGCACCGTCTTCTCCGGGCGACGGGGGCGCAGGGCCGAAGAGCGTCGCCCCCGGCCATTCCACCCGGCGCACGCCACTCTCACCGGTTCGGATAATGGGCCGGGTGAACTGGTAATCGAAGTACAGCTCAGGATCCACGCTCATCCGGGCGGTCAAACCGAGATGCTGCGCGAGCAATCGACCGGTGTCGCTCGCGGCTTCGCCCGCGTCGTTCCACCCCTCAAAGGCGCAGACCAATAACCGTCGGCCCTGGCCGCTCGATGTGGTCACGCTGCACCTCTCTTCGACCGTCAACAAACCTCCTCCACAATAGGCGCTCGCACGAGTGTTCGGGCAGGTGGATGATCGGCGGGCCGCACGACGGCGTGACCTACCCGTCCACATTTGAACCGATCCCGGCACCCCGTAGACTCTCGACCATGACAACACCGCCAGCCGCCGTGCTTCGGGACATGGACCAGACGGATGACTCGGGACCTCATACCCACGAGGTTGCCGCCGTGCTCTGGGACATGGATGGAACTCTCGTCGATACGGAACGATATTGGATGGATGCCGAGAGCGAACTGGTTACCCGGTGTGGTGGCAGCTGGAATCACGAGGATGCGCTCACCCTCATTGGTGCCGGACTGTCGTATGCGGCCACACTTTTTCAATCCAGGGGTGTCTCCCTGAGCACCGAGCAGATTGTGACAGAACTATCTAGCCGGGTTGAGGAACGACTGCGCACCGAGGGTCCACCGTGGCGGCCCGGGGCACTTGAGCTGCTACACGAATTGTCCGAGGCATCCGTGCCCACGGCTCTTGTGACCATGTCGCTGCGTTCAACCACCAATGCGGTCATGGCCGCCATCCCGTTTCCGGCTTTCACGGTCTCGGTGACCGGAGACGAGGTCACCCGCCCTAAACCGGATCCCGAACCATACTTACACGCGGCTCGACTGCTTGGTGTCGATATTCGCCGCTGCGTCGCGATCGAGGATTCGCCAACGGGTCTGGCCGCCGCCGCCGCCTCTGGCGCGGTTGCGATTGGTGTACCCAACTACGTTCCGCTCGATTCGGATGTCGCGACGGTGCTGTTGCCGACCCTTGCTCATGTGCACTTGTCCGACCTCAGTGCTCTTGTTGCGGATCAGCGGCGGTGACCTCGAGAGCAATGCCCAGCCGCAGCGAACACAGTGGCCCGTTCCGTGTCGGTGACCGCGTTCAACTCACCGGCCCGAAGGGACGCCGCCACACGATCACCCTGGAGCCCGGCGGGATATTTCACTCGCACCGGGGGCTCATCGAGCACAACAATCTACTGGGCTGTCCGGATGGCTCGGTGATCACCAATCAGGCGGGCGTTCCCTATCTGGCACTCCGGCCGTTATTGAGCGACTTCGTCATGTCGATGCCGCGCGGTGCGGCCATCGTGTATCCCAAGGATGCCGCACAGATTCTTGTGCAGGCCGACATTTTCCCGGGTGCAACAGTGGTCGAAGCCGGGGTCGGATCGGGGGCGCTTTCACTCTGGTTACTGCGGGCAATCGGAGCATCCGGCCACCTGTATTCGTTCGAGCGACGCGACGATTTTGCGGCAATTGCCCGTGGCAACATCGCGACCTTTCACGGGTTTGAGCCCCCACACTTCACCCTGACCGTTGGTGAACTCGGCGAGGCATTGCCCGCGACGGTTGCCGCGGCCTCGGTTGACCGTGTGGTGCTCGACATGCTTGCCCCGTGGGAGTGTTTGCCCGCAGTGTCCACAGCGCTGCGGGCGGGCGGGATTGTTCTGTGCTACATCGCGACAGCGACTCAGCTTTCGCGGGTGACGGAGGCGATTCGCGCGACCGGGCGGTACACCGAGCCGCAGGCGAGCGAAACAATGGTTCGGGGATGGCACGTGCAGGGCCTTGCCGTGCGACCGGATCATCGCATGATCGCACACACCGGGTTTCTGCTGACCGCCAGGTTGCTCAGCCCGGGAACGATATTGCCCGAAAAGAAGCTAAAACTTTCCAAATCAGACTATAACGACGAGGATGTTGAGATGTGGACACCGGGCGCGCTCGGAGAGAGGGTTGTGAGCGACAAAAATATTCGGCGGCGGGCACGTCGTGCGGGGGCGAGTGCCTCGGCCGCGGCGACGGAGGGTGGCACCGACTCAGGCCCGGCACGAGGCATCCGAGATGAGAGAAACCGATAGGCTGACTGAGCGGCAACCGCCGACACACCGTGCCACGGTCGCGGCGCACGCGTGCGCTCTTTGAGACACGCGCAACCCACGCTGACTCGAGCCGCGTGCGTGCACCCGTGTGAATACCTGCTGATGAAACGAGGATCCGTGCGTTCACGACTCGCTGTTATTGCCGGACTGGGCTGTGTGGCCGCTGCCTTGGCCGGATGCACCGCAACCGGTCAGATGGCGTTGGGCTCGGGCCCCTCGGTGCAGGCACTGACGGTGTCGACAGATACCACCACGGAGTCGACCGTGAGTTTTCCCACACCGCTGCTGCCGTCTCGCGCGCAGTGCCGGGAAATTGTGGCGGGAACCGGCCCTCGAGTGCAGCCCGGCGATGTTGTTGAAGTCGCGGTATCGCTCTACCTTGGTGCCACCGGCGAAAAGCTGGTTTCGGTCGGATATGACTCCAGCAAGCCCGCGAAATACGTGCCCGTATCGGCGAGTGCCGCGGATGTGGTCAGTGCTGGCCTCCGGTGCGGGTCACGCGGATCTCGACTCGCGGTCGCGATTCCCCATTCGGCATCCATCGCCAATGTTACTGCCCTGGGTTTGATCGATTCGCAGAAGACCCGGCTGACCGACCCGCAACAGTTGGGTCTCGGATCGGGCGAAGGATTTGTGCAGGTCATGGACATCAAGCGAGTGTTCCCGGGCAAGGCGACCGGGGCACCCCAGATAACTCGCGACGGGTTTCCCGCGGTTGCGCTTGCCCCGAACGGGACTCCCGGGATCACGATCCCCAAGAAACCGACCCCCACGAAGATGGAGCTAGAGATTCTCAAGGCTGGCGCTGGACCGGTGATCGGAGAAAAGAGTACCGTGCTCGTGCACATCGCGTCCGCAAACTGGTCGACCGGTGCGGCGAACTCAACCTGGCAGTCTGGTGCGCCTCAGCCCGTCTCCCTTGCTCAAGAAGATCCCTCCCTGGTCAAGCTGCTTAGCGGTGTCAAGGTTGGCTCACAGGTTGGGGTCATCCTGCCGACGCCAGCTTCGGAGGGCCAAGCGGCCGACGCGTCCTTTCTGGTCATCGACATTCTCGGTATTCTGTAGCGAATACACCGACCAAGACACGGGAGCGCGCATGGCACGAGCATCGGGCAGGGAGGGTGCACGGCGGCCACGCGTTCCGCCCGAGGATCGCCTGTTTAGCCTGGTGCTCGCACTGAGCGCGACATCCCGAGGTCTACTAAAGTCGGAAATCTTTGGCACCGTGCGCGGCTACGCCGAGACGGATGGCCGAGCGAGCGAGCGAGACCTCGACAACCTCAGTCGGCAGTTTGAGCGTGACAAGGACGAACTGAGACGACTCGGGATTCCGCTGGAGACCTCCGACGTGCTCGACGGCAATAACAATCAACTCACCCGTTATTTCATTCCACAGACCGAGTACCAGTTGCCAGAGGAAACTCGGTTCACACCGGAGGAATTTGCCCTGCTGGGATTGGCCGGAGAAGTGTGGCGTGAGGCATCCCTCTCGGAAGATTCCCAACACGCGCTCATGAAACTGCGTGCGCTTGGCGTCGAGCCGCGGGAACTCATGATCGGCTATGCGCCGCGAGTGAGAGCGCGAGAGCCGGCCTTCGCTCTCGTGCAGCGCGCACTGGAGGAACGACAGGCGCTCGCCTTCCTGTATCTGAAGCCGGGAGATACCGTGCCGCGACGCCGCCTCGTTGATGTGCACGCTCTCGTGCTACACGAGGGTCGGTGGCACCTGCACGGTATTGATCTTGACGCGAAGGATGCCCGTACCTTCCTGCTCTCTCGGATCGTCGGTGATGCGTCGCTCGTGCGCGGTGCCCCGTTACCGCCGCCGCCCGTGGGTGTGGCCGACGAAGTTTTGGCAGAACTGGCCAATATTCGGGCTAAGAATATCGCTGAGGTGACCGTTGCTGTCGGCAGTGACGCCGAGGTGCGTCTCACGAAGCGGGCCTTCGAGACGGTGGAGAATACCGGGGTCATTCGTTTGCACTTTACGGATGCCGCGGTGTTGGCCGATGATCTCGCCGGATTCGGGCCCGAGGTACGGGTGCTGTCTCCTCCGGAACTTCGCGAGGCTGTGCAGCGTCGGCTCGAGACGGTGTTGGCCGCGCATGTGGATGCGGATGCAGATAGGCCCGTGGCATCCCGGACAGGGGGTGACTCGTGACCACTGCCTCCGGTTCGGGGGAGGGCAGGCCGCCCGAACTCGGCGCTCCGCTCACCAATGCCTCCGATCGGCTTGTTTTTCTGCTCTCGCTTGTGCCGTATCTACTTGACCAGCAGGAGGTGTCCGTGCGCGATGCCGCGCACCACTTTCGGGTGAGTGACGAAGACATACGCCGCGCGGTACGTCTCATAGCAAGCTCGGGTCTGCCGGGCGACACCGGCACGTACCAGCCCAACGATCTGTTCGATATCGCCTGGGATGCGTTCGAGAACGATGATCTCATCGTGCTCGTTACCCATCCGGTGCTTGACGACACTCCGCCGCGCTTGTCGGCAGGGGAGGCGGCCGCACTCATTGCGGGGCTGCAGTATCTTTCGGTATCACTAGAGGGAAGCGGCAGCACCGCGCTGGCATCATTGACACAGAAGCTTGCAGCATCCGCGACTCCCGCCCGTCTTGCGGTGGCGGCCGAAGAAACGAACGCACTGCTGACGCTCATTCGCGAGGCGGTCACGGCCGGGCGGCAGCTTGAGTTTGACTACCGAAATGCTCGTGGTCAGTCAGGGCCGCGTCGGGTAGACCCCCTGCAGATACGGTCGCAGGACAGCGACTGGTATCTGCAGGCGTACTGCTATCAGCGGGCTGCGGTGCGAAATTTCCGGCTTGATCGGATGAGCGCGTTACGAATGTCGGATCACCCGCTTGTGACGCATCCCGATCAAGAACTTCCGGAGTCGCTGTTTCAGAGTTCAGACACGGATCTTCAAGTGGTTGTGTCGGTTGTCCCCAGCGCGCTACCGCTGCTGTCTGACTACCTCACCGATGCCGAGCAGATTAACGTGGCAGACCGGGTGCACGTCACTCTTCGTGTCTCCCACCTGCACGTTCTCACCCATCTTGTTGCGAGTCGGCCCGGTTTGGTCACCGTCGTGGCCCCCCCGGAGGCGCGGCGTGTCGTCGTGGACTGGGCGCGAGCAGCACTTGAGCGCTACGAGTGAACAGTCACGGGTGGGTCAACAATCCACGGTAACTCTCATCGGGAGACACCCTGCCGGCAGGTAGGCGCGATAGACTGCGATGACCCAGAGAAATGGAAAGCTAACATGCTTGGAAACGGCTTCAGCGGATGGCACGCACTCATCATTCTCGTCGTTGTCGTGTTGCTGTTCGGCGCGAAGAAACTTCCCGGCCTCGCCCGCAGCCTCGCTCAGTCAATGAAGATTTTTAAGTCTGAAGTGAAGTCCGACACAGGCAAGGGTGTGAAGTCCGGAACAGACAGGGACGATGAGTCCGGCACAGATGCCGGTGACACGCCCTTCAGCAAGACTCCCTAGACGCCAGTGTCCGCGGTGAAAAAAGCGCGCGGGGGCCCTGACCGTGAAAAACGGATGTCCCTCGGCGCGCATCTCATTGAGTTGCGACGGCGGCTGTTTCGTTCCGCGCTGGCGGTTGTGGTTGGGTCGGTTGCCGGATGGTTTTTGACAGAACTGTGTGTTTGGAACGCTATTCAAGAGCCTGTTACCCAGGTGGCTCGGGCTAAAGGTACCGCTGCCATTGTTTTTCCCACCATTTCCAGCGCATTTGATCTGCGGCTGCAGATCGCTGTGACGGTTGGGCTGGTGCTCTCCAGCCCGGTCTGGTTGTTTCAGATTTTTGCGTTTCTGGTACCGGGACTCAAGAAGCGAGAGCGACGATACACGCTCGGGTTTTTTCTCACGGCGATTCCACTGTTTTTCGCGGGGTGTGCGGCCGGATGGTACGTTCTGCCGCACATCGTCGCGGTGCTGACCAGTTTCGTACCGCAGGGTGCAGAATCCCTCCTGACCGCGAAAGAGTATGTCGATTTCGTCCTCAAGCTCATCCTTGTGATCGGGGTGGCGTTTGTGCTGCCGGTGTTTATCGTGCTGCTGAACTTTGTTGGCGTCATGAGCGCGGACACAATCATCAAGGGGTGGCGCGTGGCGATCCTCCTCATTGTTCTCTTCACAGCATTCGCAACGCCGTCCGCGGACGTCGTGTCCATGTTCCTTCTGGCCATTCCGCTCATCTTCTTGTATTTTGCGGCGTGGTTTATCGGATTCCTGCATGATCGTCGAGCTGCAAAGCAACTGGCCCTGCTCATCGGTCATGACGCCCAGGCGAGCGCGTGACACACACACGGGTGGCGGCATTCTGCGCTGCTCAACAGTTTGAGCTGGACGCGTTTCAGCGGGCTGCGTGCACAAGTCTCGAAGAAGATCGGAGCGTGCTTGTCGCGGCACCCACCGGGGCCGGTAAGACGGTGGTCGCGGAGTTTGCCGTGTATCTCACGATGCAGCGCGAGCACACGAAGCTTTTCTACACGACACCGATCAAAGCACTCTCCAATCAAAAATTCCAGGAGTTTGCTGCCCTCTGGGGCGCTGACCAGGTTGGTCTGCTCACGGGAGACACGAACCATAACTCCGGTGCCCGGATCGTCGTCATGACCACGGAGGTGTTACGAAACATGCTGTACGCCGGGTCACCACTGCTTGCGGATCTCGGCTACGTTGTGATGGACGAGGTGCACTATCTCGGTGATCGGTTTCGGGGTGCGGTCTGGGAGGAAGTCATCATCCACCTGCCGGAGGCAGTGCGGCTTGTCTCACTGAGCGCAACGGTGTCCAATGCTGAGGAATTCGGCGACTGGTTGCAGGCAGTGCGTGGTGATACCGACGTTATTGTCTCGGAGGATCGACCGGTTCCGCTTGACCAGCACGTTTTGGTCAACGGTGACCTTATTGATCTGTTTGATGAGGGGGTGGATGCCTCGGGACCGGGCGTGAGGCGGGTGAATCCGGTGCTTCGCCGGCTCGCGCGACCGGTTGGACGAGCACAGTTTGGCCGCGGGGCACGCCGTGGCGGCGGCAATGGTCACGGTGGCACATCCTACGGGGGCAGCGACGGTCGCGGGCACAACGGACGCGGTGGTTATGGTCGGCGTGGCTCGCGCCCCGATCGGGTAGCCACCGTGACGGAGCTGGAGAGCCGACACCTTCTCCCGGCCATCGTGTTTATTTTCTCTCGCGTTGGGTGTGATCAGGCGGTGGTGCAGTTACTCCGTGCGGGTGTTCGGTTGACCACCGGTGACGAGCGTCACGAGATCCGTGTTCGGGTCGAGGAACGGGTTCGGATGTTTCATGATGATGATCTGGCCGTGCTCGGGTTTCTCGAGTGGTTCGAGGCGGCGCAGCGCGGTATTGCCGCACACCACGCCGGAATGCTTCCGGCGTTCAAGGAACTCGTGGAGGAACTCTTTCAGGCTCGCCTGCTTAAGGTCGTCTTCGCAACAGAGACTCTCGCACTCGGAGTCAACATGCCGGCTCGGTCGGTGGTCATTGAAAAACTCGAAAAGTTCAACGGAGAATCCCGGGTACCGGTCACCCCGGGGGAGTACACCCAGCTCACCGGACGAGCAGGGCGCCGAGGGATTGATGTTGAGGGACACGCGGTTATCCACTGGGGTCCGGGCCTTGAGCCCGATCAGGTCGCCTCGCTCGCGTCGCGGCGCAGCTACCCCCTCACCTCCAGTTTCCGCCCCAGCTACAACATGGCCGTCAACCTCATCGAAAAATTTGGGCGGGAACGCACCCGCCAAGTGCTTGAGCTGTCGTTTGCGCAGTTCCAAGCCGATCGCGCCGTGGTAGGCCTCGCCCGCTCGGCGCGAAAACAGGAGGAATCTCTGGCAGGATTTGCGGAATCGATGTTCTGTGACCTCGGAGATTTCGTCGAGTACGCTCGACTGCGAGCAACAATCGGTGAGTTGGAACGGCAGGGATCTCGCGGTCATCTCGGACACGCCGAAAAAAGCCGGATTCAGGAGAAACTCGCGGTAGCGCGCGCGGGGCTGAAGGGACATCCCTGCCACGGCTGCCCGGACCGTGAACAGCACGCTCGGTGGTCCGAGCGATGGCTTAAACTCAGCCGCGAACACGCACAGTTATCGAAGCGCATCCGCACTCGCACCGGTCTGGTTGCGACGCAGTTTGATCGGGTCGTCGAGGTTCTGGTCAGCCTGGACTACCTGGCCCGCAACCGACACGGCGAACTGGCGATAACCGACGCCGGGCGCATCCTGAAGCGCATCTACGGAGAACGCGACCTGCTTATTGCCGAATCGTTGCGACACGGAAACTGGGTGGGCCTGTCTGTGCCCGGCCTGGCCGCAATGGCGGCGGCGCTCACGTATGAGCCGCGGCGCGACGACCGCGGACACGACACCAGGATGCCTCGTGGCAGCTTCGCCGACGCCTACGATCGCACCACCACCCTGTGGAGCCAACTCGATGATCTTGCCGAACGCAACCGTCTTCCCGGCACAGAGATGCCCTCACCCGCGCTCGCGTCAGCGATGTACGCCTGGGCGGACGGAGCATCCCTCACCACTGTGCTGGGCGGAACCGAACTCGCCGTAGGCGACTTTGTGCGCATCACCAAACAGGTCATTGACCTGCTCGATCAGGTGTCACTGGTTGCGGATGCCCCGGTCGCTACTGTCGCCCGCGGGGCAATCGACGCGGTGCGCCGTGGGGTTGTTGCATGGGGGATGCCGGAGTGAGGCGCAGGTGCGCGCGACCGAGCGGGTCGTACTGGGTATTCCACCGGCCACAGCCTTCGGCAACGGAACCGATAACATCAAGGGATGCCCAGCTTCGTTGAACCCGTCACTCTGTGCGACCGGGGCGTGCGTCTCGAACCTCTCGCACTCGACCACGAATCAGGACTCCGGGCCGCCGCCACCGACGGCCAGCTGTGGACGCTGCGTGTCACGTCGGTACCCGAACCGGAAAATACCCGCGCCTACATTGAGGCGGCGCTCCACACACCAGACCGGTTCCCGTTCACGGTGCTCAATGACGTGACCGGCCAGGTTTTGGGCTCAACCAGTTATCACGATATTCTGCCCGAGGTAAAACGTGTCGAGATTGGCTATACGTGGTACCGCAAGAGCGTGCAAAACACACACGTCAATACAACAACCAAACTTCTGCTCATGACGCACGCGTTCGAACACCTACACTGCAGTGTCGTGGGCTGGCGGACGGACACCTATAATTTTGCCTCGCAGCGAGCAATCGAACGTTTAGGGGCGCAAAAAGATGGCGTCATTCGTGGAGACGCACTGCGCCGCGACGGCACTGTTCGTGACACCGTTATGTACAGCATGCGTTCGGGGGAGTGGCCGGAAACGAAGGCACACCTGCTCTATCTGCTTGCCCAGCACGCTCGTGGGTGATGCGCAACGGCGTGCCCTCGTCTCCGATGGTCGTTCGCTCGCCCCGCACGCTCGTGGGTGATGCCAGCCTCCGGCAGCCTCCGGCCCCCCTGCTGCCATTGCCGGGAGCGCTTATTGTTGCGATCTTTGCTGGATGGACATTCGATCTCGGGTTTCCCAGCGCAAACCTGTGGCCACTCGCGTTTGTGGGAATTGCGCTGACTCTGGTGAGTCTGGTCGGACGTCGTGCGGGCACATCAGCCCTCGTCGCGTTCCTCTTTGGTGTTGTTTTTTATCTCCGCCATGTCTCGTGGACGGCGCTCTACCTTGGTCCGCTGCCGTGGTCGGCCCTTTCGGCACTGCAGGCCCTATTCATAGCCGGCGGCGGGGTGCTTATTACTCTTGCCTACCGGTGGTTGCCGGTGACGCTTCCGTTGCGCTGGCACCGGCTCACCGTGCTACCGCTCTGCGTCGCCGGTTTGTGGTGCGTGCGTGAGGTCGTAACAGGATGCTTCCCGTACGGAGGATTCCCGTGGGCAAGGGCCGCGCTGAGTCAGTCCGACAGCCCGTTCACCAAGACCGTCTCCTGGCTGGGCGGCACCGGTCTGAGTTTCCTCATGGTTGCGCTTGTCGCGGGCCTTATCGAATGGCTGCGAATTCGGGGATGGCGCGACCTGCGCACCCTGCTTCCGGCCGCCGTGACCCTCACCATCGCCGTCGCACTCCCGGCGTGGCCGACAACGGTCGTGGGGACCCTCCGCGTCGCGAGTGTGCAGGGCAATGGGCCCGCCGGATACTTCGACGAGCAGAAACCCGGCGAGGTGCTCAGAGCGCAGCTTGCGGCGACATCCCCGATTCTTGATACTCCACACATCGGTGTGCTTGTGTGGCCTGAGAGTGGTGCAGAGTACGATCCAACCAGCACCCCGCAGGCCGCGGCGCTCTTCACTGAGCTGTCGGATCGCATCGGTGCACCCATCCTGCTCAACGCCATCACGAGGAACGGCACGCAGTATTTCAACAGCTCGATTCTGTGGCAGGCGAACGTGGGCGCGATCGCACAGTACGACAAACGCAATCCCGTTCCGTTTGGGGAATATGTTCCCGACCGGTGGTTCTTCCGCCTCCTAGCCCCCAACCTGGTCGACCTTATCCAACGGGAATATGCTCCCGGTACGCGACCACCGGTGATAACCATCGGTACCACCACCGCGGGTCTTGCGATTTGCTTCGATGTCATCTACGACAGTGTGGTGTGGGATGCCGCGCGCCGCGGCGCAGAACTGTACCTTCTGCAGTCAAACAACGCTGATTTTCGTGGCACCGAGGAGAATCAGCAGCAGAGTGCGATCGTCCGCATGCGGGCGATCGAGACGGGGCGTTCCGTCGTGAATGTGTCAACGGTGGGCGAAAGTCAGGTGTATGACTCGAGCGGCGAGTCCGTCGCATCCATCGCGGCCAACACAGCGGGTGCACTTGTTACCGATGTGCAGTTGCGGCGCGGGCTCACACCGGCTGTCGCTGTCGGCGGCACAGTGGAGGGTGTCACTGTGTGGGGTTCACTTGTGGTGCTTGTTATGTCCGTGTGGTACCGGAGAGAACCACGGCAGAACCGCCGACCATGACCTATCCGCGCGATCTCTACGCGAGTTGGCTTTCCTCTGCGCCGACCCGAGGTGCCTGTACCTCAGTTCTGGGCGTCGCGGTGCCACGCCGTTCGCGCAGGATATCGAGTCGTTCGGCAAGGAGGGCTTCGAGTTCCTCAACCGTACGACGCTCGAGCAACATATCCCAGTGGGTTCGTGGCGGCTTCTCAGCGAGATTGTTTGTGTGGATCGGTTCCGAATTGACGAGCAATACCGCCGGTGCGCCGCAGCCACGGCACTCCCATTCTTCCGGTGCCTCGGCTTCGATAGCGAACGCGATCGTACTGTCAGCGTTGCACGTCATGCACCGGTAGTCGTAGAGTACTCGATCAGCAAAAACGACGCCTTCTTCGCTTTGCATGCTTTGTGAGCCAAGCCTCATCCCTCTCAGACTACGATCTGACATTGCTCTCCCTCGGTTGTGATCTTCTGTTTAGTGGACCAAACTGGACACTGCCTGTGTGCTAGTCGGGAGATAGACAAAAATAAGCGGGTGTTGCGCGAGATCATCGTGTCACGGTGCAGAACCAAATTCGGCAATGGCCAGATCGATCCGATCGGTCACAATTCCGTCTACTCCGCGCTCCACCAATCGCCGCATCTCACGGGGTTCATTGACGGTCCACACGTGCACTTCCACTCCAAGACGGTGCGCGGCGGAAATAAAACGGTCGGTGACAAGCACTGCCGACCCGATCTTTTCGGGAACCTGCAGAACCGTCGCTCCGTTCAGTGCCACTGCGCCCCAGGTGGGCGGAGCATGACAGAGAGCGGCGGCGGCAAACCGCAGTACCGCGCTGCGGCCTGACGATGTCGCAATGGTGGGGGATTTTTGTTGTATGAGGCGTCGACGTCGCTCCGAAAAACTTGCGAGCAGCACCCGTGCTTCGGCGTGAAGCCGCTCAACAACGGCAAGTGTTGGCAGGAGCGCAGGTGTGACCTTCACATCAATGTTGAAACGCGCCGTCGGAAACGCGTCGAGGGCCTCTGCGAGGGAACAAAAACCCGCGCCGCTACCGAGATCAACGGCGCGCAGGTGGGACATTGTGTGTGCCGCGATTGCGGCGGGGGAGCCGGTCAGCCGTGTCAGCGTCGGATCGTGCGAGATAACCACCTCGCCGTCGCTTGTAAGATGGACATCGGTCTCTAGGTAGCGGGCACCTGCCTGCCACGCGTGTTCAAACGCGAGCAGTGTGTTTTCTGGGACATCCAGTGCTAGACCGCGGTGGGCGAGCAGACGTGGGCGTGGCGGCGTGAGATACGTTTCAAGAGTGAACATCACGCTCTTAGGATTTTGTCGTCCTCGGTCTCGTGGCGACGGTGGCATCCGTATCGGTTCCGCCTGTCGCACCAACTTTCAGCCCGAAAGACTCCCCCATTCCTTTGAGGGCCTCGGTGATTTCATTTGGCAGGATCCAGAGTTTGCTTGCCTGACCGTTTGCGATTTGGGGGAGTGTTTGCAGGTACTGGTACGCGAGAAGTTTCGGGTCGGCATCGCCTTTGTGAATGGCGCTGAACACGGTGAGAATCGCCTCCGCTTCTCCGTTGGCGCGCAGAACCGCCGCCTGCGCATCACCCTCGGCCTGCAGAATAGCGGCCTGTTTTGTACCTTCTGCGGTGAGGATCGCGGCCTGTTTTGTGCCTTCTGCCGTGAGAATCTGTGCGCGGCGATCCCGTTCGGCGCGCATTTGTTTTTCCATCGAATCTTTAATCGACACGGGTGGGTCAATGGCTTTTAGCTCAACCCGCGACACCCGAATACCCCACTTACCGGTTGCTTCATCGAGCACAACGCGCAACTGTCCATTGATGTTGTCGCGCGAGGTCAGCGCTTCTTCCAGGTTCAAGCCACCCACAACATTACGAAGGGTTGTCGTTGCCAGTTGTTCAACGGCACCGAGGTAGTTTGCGATCTCATAGGTGGCGGCCCGAGCATCTGTTACCTGGAAGTACACGACCGTGTCAATGGACACAACAAGGTTGTCTTCGGTGATGACCGGTTGCGGCGGGAACGAGACGACCTGCTCACGCATGTCCACGAGTGGGCGAACCCGGTCGACAAACGGCACGAGAACACTAAGCCCGGGCGTGAGCGTCCGTTGATACCGTCCCAAGCGTTCTACCACCCCGGCATAGGCCTGTGGGATGATTCGGAGCGATTTGGCAATGACAAGGATCACGAAGATCACGAGAAGAACGAGAAAAGTCGCGAGGATGATCCCGGGTAGCTGTGCGGTTAGATCCGGCATGAGATTATGCTCCTGTTCGCTCGAGGGGAACTACAGATATCGTGGCACCAATGACCGCAGTAACCAGTACCGGAGTACCCACACTCACCTCGCCGAGATCGCTGAGAGCGGCTAGGCGCGCGCTCCAGAGTTCGCCGTTTGAGAGCCGAACCTGCCCAGCTGTCGTGGTGAGCGGGACAACCACTCGCCCGTCTGAGCCAACGATGGCATCAATATTGCTCGGAGTGGGGTCGCCGCCACTGTGAAGGCGCCACAGCAGCGGAGGGCGAAGGAGAAGAATGAGGGCCATCGCAACGACGGCGGCACTGATGAACTGTGCCCACCACGGCAGCCCAAACAGGCCAGAGACCAGGCCGAAGGCCCCTCCGAGCGCGAGCATGAGAAACGTCAGTTCAAGTGTAAAAAGCTCGATCACCCCGAAAAGTAGGATGAGCACCAACCAGGCGATCCAGGCGTACTGTGTGAGAATATCCACCGCACCAACTCTCCTATTCGGATGAGGCCAACACTAGCAGTTCCACCGCGAGTTCAAGGAGTTTTCGCACTGTGACCACGTCAGCAGCACCGCAGGGCCAGGATGCCTCTGCTCCACTAGCCCCCGGCTCGTTGGCCGGTCAGGTTGCTCTTGTGACCGGCTCATCACGCGGTATCGGCGCAGACACCGCAAAATACCTGGCGGCGGCGGGAGCATCCGTTGTGGTGAACTACCGGAGCAAAGCACCACGCGCAGACAGGGTTGTCGCGGAGATTGTTGCGGCCGGGGGCCGTGCGATTGCGGTTGCCGCGGATCTCACCGACGCCGACTCTGTTGCCGCCATGTTTGCACGAATCAATGTCGAGCTTGGGCCGCTTAACCTTCTTGTGCTTAACGCCTCGGGCGGTATGGAACAGGGGATGGGTGACGACTACGCAATGCGGCTCAACCGTGACGCGCAGGTGACCGTGGTCAGGGGAGCACTGCCATATTTTGTCGCGGGTGGGCGGATCGTGTTTGTGACAAGCCATCAGGCCCACTTCATTCGGACTACCCCCACAATGCCCGAGTATGAACCGGTCGCGCGCTCGAAGCGGGCCGGTGAGGACGCGCTGCGCGCTATGCTGCCAGAGTTGGGTGCCGCGGGGGTCAGGTTTGTTGTGGTATCTGGCGACATGATTGAAGGAACCATTACCGCGACGCTACTGGAGCGCGCGAGTCCGGGAGCGATTGCTGCTCGACGCAGTGACGCAGGCAAGCTCTATAACGTGTCGGAATTCGCGGCCGAGGTGGCACGAGCTGTCATCGATCCTATTCCGGTCGATCACACGCGCTATGTCGGAGACACCACTGGTTTTGGGCGCTAGCGGTCGCCGCCGTGGTTACGCTCGTGGGAGCGTCAGCCGCTGCGAACGAGCTCGCACTCACCGCGCACCCCAACTGTCCCAATATTACCGATAATGTACATTATGTCGGATTATGGTCATACCGTGCGCAGTTTGTTTGGAGTGAACGCGGCGGCCACCACTCCTGGCAGTCAGCGGCCACCGCGCGGACAGATCGCCTTAGAGGCGAACCTTTGCCCACGCACCGGTCGTCAGGGACTCGCCGATCGCGTCCAACACTCGAGCGGCGGAGACGGCCTCGTCGATGCCGATGCGGCTCGGTCGGTCGAATTCGATCATCTGGAGGAAATACTCGAATTGCTGTGGGACTACCCCCTCGAGGCTCCCGTCGAGTTCAGGGGAAAGCACTGTGTTCGGAAGCGAGTGGCCGTCCGCTGTCAGCAGATCCACGCCCTCCGCGGTCACATCGACCTTGAGGGTGCCCTCGGTGCCGTAGAGCTCGAACGACGACGCCAGCCCACTCGGGGCCGAGTCGAGCAACGCCCACGAGATCTCGATCGAGCCAATCGTTCCGTCTTCAAGCTCACACAGGATGAGCGCGACATCGACACCCTCGACACCGAGGGCCGGGAGGATCTTGCAGGCCGTCGTGGCGCAGACGCGCACGATCGGGCTGCCGGTGATCCACTGCACGAGATCGATGTCGTGAATTCCTTGGTACATGTAGATCGGCGACGCACCGCGATTGGCGACCCCGACGCTTCGGGGAACTATTCGCGACGCTCGCACGTGGACGGACTCCCCGATCTTTCCGGAGCAGACGGTGTTCGCAGCCAGCCGGAACCGGGGGTCGTGCCGAAGCACATGTCCAACGAGCACCTTAGACGAGGACTTTTCGGCCGATGCAGCAATCGTGAGCGCACCTTCAAGAGTGTCAGCGAGCGGCTTCTCCACGAGAACGTGTAAACCTACCTCAAGGGCGTGCACGGTGACGCCGACGTGAAGCTTGTCGGGCACGGCGATGATGACGGCGTCCAATTTGGTTGCCGTTATCGCTTCGTCAAGGGTGGCGAACCAGGGAACTGCGTGCTGCTCCGCCGCCCGTCGCCCTGAATCTTCAAATGGGTCGACGACCGCGGCAAGGGTGGCGCGGGGATTCTCAGAGACAATGCGGCAGTGAACCTGCCCCATGCGTCCGGCTCCGACGACGGCTACGCGTGTTGTGGTCATGACGATGCTCCTTTCGTGAGCGTGGGGATCCCCGCAAGAAAGCGGCGAGTTCTGGCACGGTGCTCCTCAGGGACTTTCCTTGATCTGGTGCACTATTTCACGCCGCCGAACGAGAGACCACGGGCCATGTGCTTGCGGACCAAGATCGCGAAGATCACGATCGGAAGCGCACCGATGACGCCGGCAGCTGTGAGCCGCGCCCAGTTGGTTCCGAAGAAGCTCAGGAACCCGGCGATGGTTACCGGGACGGTCTGGCTATCACCACTTGTGAGGAGCAGGGCGTAAAGGAATTCGTTCCATGACTGGATCAAGGCGAGCACGAACGTCGCGAAGGTTGCACCCCAAACATTCGGGAGAATCGTCCGCAGCAGCGCACCCCACTCGCCGAGGCCGTCGATCATTGCCGCCTCGCGGATTTCACGAGGGAACGACACAAGGAAGGAACGGAATATCAGCACCGCGAGCAGGATCGCGTAGAAAGTGTGGATAATCGTAAGGCCAACAGGGTTGCCGGTTAGCCCGACACCGAAGAAGGTGCGGTAGAACGGTGTGAGGCTGAGCACCGGTGGAACGGTCGTCAGCAGCAGAATGCCGAGAGTAAACCTCGCGGACCCGGGGGCCTCCGCAGGCCAAACCTGTGTAGTGAGGTAAGCAAGTGGGAGCCCGGCAAAGATGCCCAGAAGGCTGCTGACGATGGCCACGGTGGCGCTGGCGATCATCGCCTGACCCATGCCACCGTCGACCCACGCGTTCACATAGCTGCCGAACTCAGGAGCGAAAAACCAGATGGGCACTCGGCTGAACGCGTCAACGTCGCTCTTCAGCGACGTGCTCACTAGCCAGGCCAGGGGCAGGATGCACCACATGACAAATGCGTAGACCCCGGCGATGCGGAGGATGTGCAAGACGGGGCGTCGCGTCTTCATCCGCGGACCTTTCGGACACGAAGACCCATCAGGCGGGTCGTGGTCGGGAAGAGGATCACAAGAACGGCCAGGGAGACGAGCACGCCGACCGTCGTGGCATAGCCGATGTCAAACGTCTCGAATCCGATGCGGTACACGTAGTTGCTGATGGCGAGGGTGGACGTTCCGGGCCCGCCCTTTGTCATCGTGTTGATGATGGCGAAGGTCTTCACGGCGTCGATGACACGGAGCAAGATCACGATCGACAGCACCGGGACCAGAAGAGGGAGCGTGATGTGCCGGAGAAGACGGAGCCCCGTGGCGCCGTCGACCTGCGCCGCTTCGAACGGTGAGGGGTCGAGGGACTCGAGGCCGGCCAGAACGATGATCACCACAAAGGGAGTGTTCTGCCATACCTCAACGAGGATTACCGTTCCCAGTGCGGTGGCCGGGTCGGCGAGGAAGGCGTGCCCACCGATGCCAACTGTGTCGAGAAACCAGTTGATGAAACCAGATGTCGGGTCCAGAAGGAGACGCCACATCAGCCCTGCGACGACTGGAGTCAGCACCATCGGGATGAGGATCAACGCCCGCAGGATTCCCTTGCCCGGCACACGCCCGTGAAGAGCCAGCGCGACGGCGACGCCGAGAACCATCTCTATGCCGACGCCGACGAAGACGTAGATCAGGGTGACGCGGATCGACCCGAACAGCGTGGGGTCGCTGAACGCGCGGAGGACGTTGTCGAATCCGACGAAGCGATCAGCGCTTCCCGGGCGGAGCAGGTTCTCACCGTGTGTCACGAGCTGGAGGCCTTGCACCACGATAATCACCAGCAGCGGGACGATGATAATCGCCGCTGGTAGGGCCAGGCTTGCCCTGGAGAGGATGTCGCGCGGCCGGCGGCCCCGCGGGCTCCGGGAAGGAGGAGCGATTTCGCGCTCATCAGGTTTCACCGTGACCTGATGTGTGGCAGGTGCACTCATCGTCGTGTGTCTCCTTCCCGGTGTGTCCGTCGCCGTATTAGCCGAGTTGCGTCTTCAGTGTCCGCTGAGCCGCGGTGAGCGCGTCCTTCGCGGAGGCCTCCCTCGCAAGCGTGCGCGAGAGAGCCTGCCCGACTTCGGTGATGATCGCGTTGGCATCCTGACCGGCGGGCAGGTAGTTAACGTTGCCGGTCGCCAGTTGCTGGAGCACGGAGTCCTGGAAGGGTCCGTACTTCTGGGCATAGGCATCGCTTTTGATGACCGACTGAGAAGTCACGCCGACGGCCTCGGTGTTCTCAACCGCGTTCGCCTGCACCGCTTCACTGGTCGCCCACGCCATGAACTTGTAGGCGGCCTCCTTGTGGTTGCTGAACGAGCTCAGGTAGAGCGCGTGCACGTTCAGCGAGTTGTCGGTGTTTCCACTGGCCGGCGGGTTGGGGATCGCGTACGGGATCGCGGCGTAGCCGACCTTGCCTGCGACCACGCTCGAGGAAGTGTCCTCGTTGAACGGGCCGTTTGCGGTCGCGTCGATCGTCATTGCAGCGCTGCCCTGTGTGAAGGCAATGCGGTTCTGCTCCCAGTCGAAGTTGCCGACGCCATCCGGACCATAGTTGGTCAGCAGATCGGCCCAGAACTGTGTGGCCTTGACCGACTCTGCCGAGTCCACGGCGAGCTTGCCGTCGGCGTAGAAGTCGCCGCCGAAGGCACGCAGGAAGCCTGCCCACGGGTAGACGCTCTGGATGCCGGGCGCCCCTCGCAGCGTGATGCCGGCCACAGACCCGCCGGAGCCTTCATAGATGATCTTCGCGTCTTCGGCGAGCTCGTTCATGGTCGTTGGCGGCCCGTCAATGCCGTACTGCTCGAACAAGTCGGTGCGGTACATGAGCCATGTGCTCTCGCCGTAGACCGGGAGCCCGAAGGTCGCACCGTCGGCCTGCATCGGGGCGAGGTACGGCGCGTAGAACTGGTCGAACGTGTTGAGGTCCTTTGCCCCGTCCTCGAAGGGGGCCAGGTTCTGGACGTACTTGGACTGGTAGTAGCCGGTTCCGTAGGTGTTGTCGGTGAAGACAACGTCGTAGTTGCTGGACTTCTGGCTGAAGTTCAGCAGGATTTTTGCCGCTTGATCGCTGTACGGGACGGTCTCGATGTTCACCTTGATGCCGGTTTTCTTCTCGAACTCCGGCAGCAGACCTTTCCAATTGTCAGTGTACGAGATGTCCTCCGCGAGGACGTTGATGGTGACGCTGCCGCCAGCATCCGATCCCGCAGGGGCGCAAGCTGCGAGGCCGCCGCCAACGAGTGTCACCGATACGACGATTACCGCGGCGCGGATCGCCTTCCGGCGCTGCATGACTGTGATTCTCATGGTGCTCCTTCTTCGTTGAACAGAAACAGAGATGGTGCCACTAATCCAATTCTAGGGTTATCAATGAATCCTAAGATTGAGGATACGGTAGCACCAAATGGAGTGCTCACCAACGGAAGTGCGCGATACTCATGACCGACGATGAAGTAGGACGGTAAGTGCGTGGCAGCGAAATATGAGGTTGTGCTCACAGAGCTCTCGGCGACGATCGCCGAAATGCGGCCTGGGGATCAGCTCCCGACCGAGCAGCAGCTCGCGGAACAGTTCGGCGTGTCCAGCATGACCGTTCGCCGCGCGCTCGAGGTGCTCTCGAAGACCAAACGCATCGTCGGTATTCGTGGGCGCGGTACATTCGTCGCTGAGCCGGCCGTCACCAAGCGCATGACGCTCGCATCCTTCACGGATTCGATGAGAGCCGCTGGTCGCACTGCTCGGGCCGAAGTGCTCTCAACCAGCACGGCGAGGTCTGATCCGGAGACAGCGGCTCAATTCGACATCGACGAGTCGGCTCCGGTCTTTCGCATCGAGCGTCTCCGGTTCGGGGATGACACCCCCCTGTGCATCGATCGTTCTGCGTTGCCGACCGAACTCTTCCCAGGCCTGCTCGGCAACGATCTGTCAGGCTCGCTGTACGAGATCCTTATGCGTCGATACGGGGTGAGCCTGTCGCGAGCTGAGTCGAGGATCTCTGCTGTTATGCCAAGCCCCGAGGACGCTGGCCTTCTCCGCATAGAAGCCGGAGTGCCCTGCCTGCGAGTTACCGCGCGCGGCAGCGCTGCCTCAGGGGAGATCGCCGAGCTTACGACCTCGCTGTATCGCGGAGATCTCTACGAACTGCTCGTCGAACCCACGTAAACAGGCTCAACTCGTCGATACCCGCGCAGGAACTTGCGGGCTTGGACCAGGAGCCGCCCAGCTCTGCGGGTGCGGTGACCCTTCCTCCCCACGATCGACGGCTCCGCCCAGCGAAGCGAATGATCTCGCCTGTTCTTGCGTTGCAGCGTCTTGATGCGGCTGCTGGACGATCAGCAGTCGTCCGAGGAGCAGCTTGGGGTGCCCTTTAGTATGAAAACGGATAACGGTCTTCACCAGTAAGGCGGTAGCCTCACCCCGGCGCTCTCGTGTAGCATCCAGACCTGTGGGAATCTCAGAATCGAGGTGTCAGCGCAACAGTGTGTGACAACAGCGGCATGAGACACCCGAATGCAACAGGGGGTTGTCGGATAGTCGGCAATGGAGGTTCCGGAGGTGCGTGAGATGACATACATCATGGCAATTGACCAGGGCACAACATCATCGCGAGCGGTTCTTGTCACTGCTGACGGGCGCATTGCCGCGACCGCGCAGCGTGAACACGAACAGATTTTTCCGCAACCCGGCTGGGTTGAACATGACCCCCTCGAGGTGTGGCACAGTGTCACAACGACAATGCTTGACGTACTCCGCACTGCGGGTGCCTCTGCCACCGAGATCGCCGCGATCGGTATCACAAACCAACGCGAGACCACCGTCGTCTGGGATCGACACTCCGGCACCCCGATCGCCAACGCAATCGTGTGGCAAGACACCCGTACCCAACCACAGGTTGACCGGCTTGCGGCGGAGGGCGGTAGCCACCGGTTCACCTCACAAACCGGACTCCCCCTTGCCAGCTACTTTTCGGCGACAAAGATCGCGTGGTTACTTGATCGGGTTCCAGGAGCTCGCGTGCGAGCTGAGCGCGGTGAACTTCTCGCGGGCACCATGGACACCTGGCTGCTCTGGAATCTGACCGGCGGAGTGGCCGGAGGCATCCATGTAACAGACGTGACAAATGCCTCACGCACCCTCCTCATGGAACTTGATACGCTCTCGTGGAGCGCTGAGCTGTGTTCGGCGTGTGAGGTGCCGATGAGCATGTTGCCCACGATCCGTTCCTCCTCGGAGGTGTATGGAACGATTGCGGCCCCCCTGCCCTGTGCCGGAATTCCGATCGCGGGGATACTCGGGGACCAGCAAGCCGCCGCCTTCGGTCAGGCCGCCTTTGAGGCCGGCGACTCCAAAAATACGTACGGAACCGGGAATTTCCTCCTTGTCAATACGGGCGAAACAAAGATTATGTCATCGAACGGACTCATTACGACGGTGGCCTACCAGCTTGCGGGGGAACGTGCGCGGTTTGCGCTCGAGGGTTCCATAGCTGTCACCGGCTCGCTCGTGCAGTGGTTGCGGGACAATCTCGGAATTATTGCGACATCCGCCGAGATAGAGTCGCTTGCGACATCCGTGCCCGACAACGGCGGTGCATACATTGTGCCCGCGTTTTCAGGACTCTTCGCTCCACACTGGCGACCCGATGCCCGGGGAGTTATCGTCGGATTGACCCGGTTCGTTACAAAGGCCCACCTCGCTCGGGCCGCGCTGGAGGCAACCGCGTACCAAACGCGGGATGTGCTCAAAGCCATGGCCACCGATACCGGTTCAACTCTTGCCGAGCTCAAGGTTGACGGTGGCATGACCAAAAATAAGACGCTCATGCAGTTCCAAGCCGACATCCTCGGTGTACCCGTTGTGCGACCCCTGGTAACCGAGACCACCGCCCTCGGTGCCGCTTACGTGGCTGGCCTGGCGGTCGGATTCTGGTCGAGTCGCAACCAGCTGCGAGCAAACTGGCGAGAGGATCTCCGGTGGCAGCCCACAATGTCAGATGCCGACCGTGACCGTCTCCTCCGCGGTTGGGAGAAATCGGTTACGAAATCGCTCGACTGGGTCGAACCCGACGAATAAAACCGCACGACTCCCCCACCCGGTTCGCAACACCGGTCAGTAGGGTGCTCTTGGGTGCTGCTGAACCAGAACGAGTCATACCCGGGTTTGTAACACCGGTCGGTCGGGTGCTCTGCAACCGGTCGGTCAGGTGGTTCGCGACACTGGAGCATCAGGCCTGTGTCACGGCGGCCCGCTATGGCGAGAAGGGACGCGCAAATTTCCAGCAATATCAGGCCTGTGTTACGGCGGCCCACTGCCTGAGTTTTGTCGCTGCGGCGCCGCTGTCGAGCGCTTTTTCGGCGACGGCCAGCTTCTCGGCCAAGCGCTCCAGAATCGGTCGCTCAGACTGATCGGGATGCTCCGCCAGCTCGAATGCCGCGAGCCCCGCCGCCGCATTGAGCACCACAATATCTCGCACGGCACCCCGCTCCCCCGCTAACACCCGCCGCGCAACATCCGCGTTGTGCGCGGGGTCTCCGCCCCGAAGCTGCTCGTGCGTAGCCCGTGGGATTCCCAGCTCGCGTGGATCAAGATCGTGTTCTTTGATCGTTCCACGTGTGATTTCCCACAGGTGGCTGTGCCCCGTGGTTGTCAGCTCGTCGAGCCCATCATCGCCGCGGAACACCAGGGCAGTAGCACCCCGTGTCTGGAAGACCCCGGCGATAAGCGGAACCCGGTCCAGCCGGGCAACACCCACGGCGGATGCCTCCGGCCGTGCCGGATTACACAGTGGCCCCAGAATGTTAAACACTGTCGGCACGCCGAGCTGTGACCGCACCGGGCCGACGTGCCGAAACCCGGGGTGGAATGCCGCCGCATAGGCAAACGTCAACCCCGTCTTCTCAAACACCGCGGCGACGCGCTCCGGAGACAGGGTTAGGCTAACCCCCAACTCCGCGAGCACATCCGAGGATCCGGAGTTCGAGCTTGCCGCCCTGTTCCCGTGCTTGACCACAGGCACCCCCGCAGCCGCGGCAACGATTGAGGCCATCGTTGATACATTGACGGTGCTGAAGTGATCGCCGCCGGTGCCGACAATATCAAGTGCGCGAGCAGTGATAGGCAGTGGCAGGGCATGTTCGAGCACCGCGTCGCGGAAGCCGACAATTTCATTGACGGTTTCGCCCTTGATGCTCAGCGCAATGAGAAATCCGCCTAATTGAGCGTCAGACACGGTGCCGTTCATCACCTGGTTCATGCACCACGAGGCATCCGACACGCTGAGATCTTCGCCGGAGGTGAGGGCCTTGAGGATGTCCGGCCAGCTCTGTTCTCGCACCATAGAACGACATCCTAACGGCGCGGTGTGTGAGGTGTGCGGTCCGCGCAATAACGCTGGTGTGCTCGAGAGGTCGAAGCGGCGCTAGACCCGCGGGGTTGCGGTTCGTGCCTCGCGGAGATTGTTGATCGGTTCGGCGACGGCGCTAGACCCGCGGGGTTGCGGTTCGTGCAAATAGTGCGGATGTGTGTCATTCAGAGCACATCCGCGCACGACACCGTCTCAAACGGAACGTGTGGTTCGCATAATCCGCCATAATAGAACCGTGACGAGTACTCTGCTGCCCTCGACGGCTCACGCGCCCGTGATCAACAGGCCCAATCCCGTTGCCGTCGGCACCATTGTCTGGCTTGGCAGCGAGGTGATGTTTTTCGCCGGTCTGTTTGCAATCTACTTCACACTGCGTTCAATGTCACCAGGCCTGTGGAGCGCTGAGGCGGCAAAGCTCAACTTTGGGTTCTCGCTGACGAACACGATCATTCTGGTTCTCTCCTCGGTCACCTGTCAGTTCGGAGTCCTTGCCGCTGAACGCTTGCAGCCAAACGGCACGGGCTGGAAGCCTTCGCAGTGGGGCATGGTCGAATGGTATTTCCTGAGCTTTATTATGGGTGCCATCTTTGTTGCTGGACAGGTGTGGGAGTACGCCTCGCTCGTTTCCGAGGGGATTGCGTTCAACACCAACGCCTACTCCTCCGCTTTTTTCCTCACCACCGGTTTTCACGGTTTGCACGTAACCGGTGGTCTCGTCGCATTTTTGCTCGTCATTGGACGCGCTTTCGCGGTCAAGAAATTTGGGCACAAAGAAGCAACCAGCGCCATTGTGGTGTCGTATTACTGGCACTTTGTCGATGTGGTCTGGATCGCGCTCTTTATCTTCATTTACATCCTGAAATAAGCCGCCGTTTGCTGCGGGCAGCCCTTCCGCGCGACTAAATTTAGCCACCTGACAACACTGCACAGAGGATTTACACATATGACCCGCACGAAACGACGCACCGGACGGCGGCATCCGTTCGTCTTTTTCGGGCTGTTGCTCCTGGGTCTGATCCTCACCGGTGGTGCCTACGCCGCTGTCAGTGACGACGCGCGGGCGCGGGCGAGTGTTGATGCGAACTCACAACACACCATTGACGAGGGCAAGAAGCTCTTCCAGGCCAACTGCGCGACCTGCCACGGCCTGCAGGCACAGGGCTCTGGCACGGCACCGAGTCTCATCGGGGTTGGTGCGGCATCTGTCGACTTCCAGGTGGGAACAGGCCGAATGCCGATGGCGGCGAACGGACCGCAAGCGCCGGAAAAGCCACCGCAGTTCACCGATGAACAGATCGCAGAGTTGGCTGCCTACGTTGCGTCACTCGCTCCCGGTCCGGTGATCCCGGATGCCTCACTCACCTCGGGTGGCGGTGACGCTGCAAAGGGGGCTGAACTTTTCCGGATCAACTGCGCGATGTGCCACAACGTAGCCGGTGCTGGTGGGGCGTTGACGGAGGGTAAATACGCACCAAGCCTCGAGTCTACCAGCGGCACTCACATCTATGAGGCAATGGTCACCGGCCCACAAAATATGCCGGTGTTCAACGACCTCACTATTTCCCCCGAATCGAAGCGCGACATCATTACGTATCTTAAATACACACAAGAAAATAGTTCCCCCGGCGGATACGCGCTAGCCTCACTCGGGCCGGTGGCTGAGGGTCTTTTCATCTGGATTTTTGGTCTCGGCGTGATCATTGCGGTCACGGTGTGGATCACCGCAAAGTCAAACTGACGCCTCGGCAGACTTACGTACCAAAGGAGAACCATGGCCCACGACGATCACAGCGGCACGGATATCGCCGCTGCGTCGAGCGATGCGCACGACCCACTCGTCTCCCCCGGGACCGCGCTTGTCGTCGCTGACCCGTTTGAAAACCCCGGCTTCCCGCCGCATCGGCCGCGGGTAACCGACACCAACCCCCAGCGGGAAAAGCGCGCGCAGCGCACGGTGACCGTTCTGTTCTATCTCTCGATACTCGGCAGTGTGTGGGCCATCGCGGCATACATGCTTTTTCCCATCGAGACCAATGACATGGCCTCGGTGCGAACCAACAATCTGCTGATCGGCCTCGGTGCCACGCTCGCACTGCTTGCCGTTGGCTTTGGCGTTGTGCACTGGGGTAAGGCGCTCATGGCGGATGTCGAACTCGTTGACGAGCGACACGCCGTTGGTGGAACGGAAAAGAGCAGGGTGGCTGCCGCGCAGATCTTTGCCGATGCCAACCGAGAATCGGGATTCAGTCGCCGAACAATGATTCGCCGCAGCCTCTTTGGTGCGCTCATTGCGTTCCCACTGCCTGCCGTGGTACTTTTCCGGGGCTTTGCACCGCAGGACAAAGACCCGGTGCACCTGTTGAACCACACGATGTGGAAAAAAGGCACCCGTCTCACACTCGATCCCTCGGGTGCCCCGATCAAGGCGGCGGATGTCACGCTCGGTAGCGCAGTCCACGTCATCCCTGAGGGTCTTGCAGAGATGACCGAGGGAAAGCTGGAAGAGAAAGCAAAGGCCGCCGTGCTGCTTATGCGACTCGAACCCAGCGCACTCAATGAGCTTCCCGAGCGTAAAGACTGGTCGTACAGCGGCATTGTTGCGTACTCGAAAATCTGCACGCATGTGGGATGTCCCGTCGCCCTGTACGAACAGCAGACACACCACCTACTCTGCCCTTGCCACCAGTCGCAGTTCGATGTGGCCAACCACTGCGAGGTCATCTTCGGTCCGGCCAAGCGCCCACTTCCCCAGCTTCCGATCACCGTCGACGACGAGGGGTACCTTGTCGCACAGAGTGACTTCCATGAACCTGTTGGCCCGAGTTTCTGGGAGCGTTCCGCGTGAGTACCGCCACCACTGAATCTGCGACGAGCACCACCTCTGCTGCTGTCGGCACCACCGATACCCAGAAACGCTCCTTCACGGCGTCAGCGGCGCTGTATCTCAACGAACGCACAAGTCTTGCCGGGTTTATCAAGGAGCTTGGCCGCAAGGCGTTCCCCGATCACTGGTCTTTTTTGCTCGGTGAGGTTGCCCTCTTTAGTTTTATGGTTGTGCTCATTACCGGCACGTTCCTCACGTTTTTCTTCCAAGCATCCATGGCTCCGACGCACTACTCGGGCCCGTACGTGCCTTTGAAGGGCGTAGAGATGTCGGTGGCAATGTCGTCGACGCTCAACATCTCCTTTGAGGTTCGGGGTGGTTTGTTTGTCCGACAGATGCACCACTGGGCAGCGCTGTTGTTTGTCGCCGCGATTGGGCTGCACATGCTTCGAGTCTTCTTCACGGGTGCGTTCCGTAAACCCCGGGAACTGAACTGGACTGTTGGCTTTACGCTGTTCATCCTTGCGATGGCAGAGGGCTTCACCGGCTATTCCCTGCCGGATGACCTGCTGTCTGGTAACGGTCTGCGAATTATTGACGGACTTATCAAGGGTATCCCGTTGGTGGGAACGTGGATCTCGTTCCTCCTGTTCGGTGGCGAATTCCCGGGTACAGCCATTGTGGGGCGACTCTACACGCTGCACATCTTGCTGTTGCCAGCGCTCGTCGTGGCGCTCATTGCGATCCACCTCGTGTTTGTCGTCGTGCACAAGCACACGCAGTACGCTGGTCCGGGAAAAAGCCCCGGGAATGCCGTTGGTCCGCCCATTTTGCCCATCTACGCGGCTAAGGCAGGCGGTTTCTTTTTCATTGTGTTTGGGGTGCTTGCGCTTATCGCATCTCTTTTCACGATCAACCCGATCTGGAACTATGGGCCGTACGACCCCTCCCCCGTTTCTGCTGGCACGCAACCGGACTGGTACATCGGGTTTGCAGATGGTGCACTGCGGCTGATTCCACCGGGGTGGGAGTTCCAGTGGCTTGACCGGACCTGGTCATTCAACATAATCGTTCCGCTCGTTGCACTCGGAATCTTCATTATCTTGGCGATGATCTATCCGTTCCTCGAGGCATGGATCACGGGCGACAAACGCGAACACCATATCGCTGATCGCCCACGCAATGCACCGACACGGACGGCGATTGGTGCTGCGGGCGTGACGTTCTACGCAGGCCTCTGGGCAGCAGCAAGCTCGGATATCCTCGCGACTCATTTCTCCCTCACCATGGAGGGAGTCATCCACACGCTGCAGGCAATTACCGTGCTCGGTCCGTTTGCTGCCTACTTCATCACCAAACGAGTGTGCCTGGCGCTCCAAAAGAAGGATCGTGAAATCGCGCTGCACGGCTTTGAATCAGGCCGCATCGTGGCGTTGCCTGGTGGCGAATTTATTGAAGTCCACAAACAGCTTGATGAATACGAGCGGTGGCGCCTGATCAGTTTTGAAAGCTACACACCGCTGATGGTGCGGCCGGATGTCCGTGGTCGTATTTCGACCCGACAAAGAATTCGCGGAGTGCTCTCCCGCTGGTTCTTCGAGGATAGAATCGCGCCCGTTACCAAGGCCGAATTGGAATCAGCAAAACACGACCACCACTGAGTACGCGCAACCTGCACCACTTACGCGCGGCCTGCCCATTCGACCGAGATGGGTGCCACCTCTGCCCGGACCTGCACCGGGGTATATGCGACCCACCAAACTTCGGACGGAGTGTTGCGGCGCGGCTTGCCCATTCCTCGAAGAAGAGGAACTCGACGATTTCAGTCAGAGACTCGCCACGCATGCCCAATCACTTCGAGTCGGCGACCCCGCAGACCCCGAAACCGAAGTCGGCTCCCTGATTAACGAACGCCAGATGCGCCGGGTTCTGCACTACATTCACACCGCCAAGGATGAGGGTGCGAGGATCATCACCGGCGGATCACGCGTTGGTACGGTCGGGTACTTTATCGACCCCACCGTGTTTGTCGCCAGCAACAGCCTGACGATTGTGAGGGAGGAGATCTCCGGCCCCGTCTCGACGATCATCCCGTTTGACGATGATGACGAGGTTCTGAACATGGCGAACAGTTCCGAGTACGGCCTCACCGCGGTGCTGTAGACCGACAGTGCGTCACGGATCCAGCGCTTCGTCAGAGAGCTTACTGTGTGGTCATTGACGAGGATGGCACCGGTCTGCTCTCGAGGACAAGAGCCCTGCGCTCGTTACCGGGCGAAGTTACCGCGGTAGTACTCGAAAACCCAACCGACGAGGCTGACAAGCGCGAACGCAACACCAATGAAGCACAACCAAAACCCGGCAGCGAGACCGAGGAAGACGATCGCAGCAGAGCCAGCAAGCGCGATGGGCCACCAACTCCACGGGCTGAAGAATCCCAGTTCAGAATCTCCATCATCAATTTCTGCATGCTCCCGGTCTCCGGGCAGTTCCGCACCCTGGGCCTTGTGCACACGGCCCAGGTAAAAGCCAATGAATGCGCAGAGGACAGCGCTGAGCGAGATCGCAATACTCCCGGCCCACTCGGGCTCGCGATTAACCGTCGACTCGGCCGACCACAGCCAATAGACTCCGGCAGCAGCCAACAAAAAGATGGTCAGCAGCCACAGTAGTTTGACGTTGATACCCATTACACGTCCTTCTTTGCTGAGCGTGTCACGGTCACAGCGGCGGCGGGGTCGTGTGATACCGGTACGGGTGCCGGGTGTGGTAGTTGAGGAACCGGAGCGGCTTCCGGATGGTTGAGGTCAAACGCGGGACGTTCCGAGCGAATCCGCGGAATCGAGGTGAAGTTGTGTCGTGGCGGCGGGCAACTTGTCGCCCACTCCAGCGAACCGCCATAGCCCCATGGGTCATTAACGGTGACCTTCGGTGCGTGGCGTGCGGTGATGTACACGTTGATGAAAAACGGAATCATCGAGATGGCAAGAACGGCTGCACCAACGGTGGAGAGCTGGTTCATCCACGTGATGTCGTCTGCTTGCGTATAGGAGTAATAGCGGCGAGGCATCCCGACCACACCGAGCCAGTGCTGCACAAGGAATGTCGCGTGAAACCCGAAGAAAAGTATCCAGAAGTGCCACTTACCGAGTTTCTCATTGAGCATCTTGCCCGTCCACTTGGGCCACCAGAAGTAGAAACCAGCGAACATCGCAAACACAACGGTCCCGAATATGACGTAGTGGAAGTGTGCGACAACAAAATACGTGTCAGAGACATGGAAGTCGAGCGGTGGTGATGCAAGGATGACACCGGTGAGACCGCCAAACACAAAGGTGACGAGGAATCCCAGAGCCCAGACCACCGGCGTGTCAAACGTTATGGATCCGCGCCACATGGTGCCGATCCAGTTAAAGATTTTCACACCGGTGGGCACCGCAATGAGCATCGTCATGAGTGCGAAGAACGGTAGCAACACCGACCCTGTCACGTACATGTGGTGGGCCCACACCGTGACCGAGAGTGCCGCGATCGCGATGGTTGCGTAGATGAGGGTTTTATACCCGAAGATGGGTTTTCTGCTAAAGACCGGGAAGATCTCCGACACTATTCCAAAAAACGGCAGTGCAATGATGTACACCTCGGGGTGACCGAAAAACCAAAACAAGTGTTGCCAGAGCAGCACTCCCCCGTTGGCGGCGTCATAGATATGCGCTCCGAAGATTCGGTCGGCTGCGGCTGCGAGAAGTGCCGCCGCGAGGACCGGGAAGGCCATAAGCACAAGCAGCGAGGTGACAAGCGTATTCCACGTGAAGACCGGCATCCGGAACATCGTCATGCCCGGTGCGCGCATCGTGATGATCGTTGTGATGAAGTTCACCGCGCCGAGGATCGTTCCAAACCCCGAAAGGCCAAGGCCAACCATCCAGAGATTGCTCCCGACGCCCGGTGAGAACGTCGTGTTCGCGAGCGGTTGATAAGCAAACCATCCAAAGGATGCCGCACCCTGCGGGGTGAAGAACCCGGCGACCGCAATGAGCGAACCAAAATTGAAGAGCCAGTACGCGAACGCGTTAAGACGCGGGAACGCGACATCCGGTGCCCCTATCTGCAGGGGCATGAGCACGTTGGCAAAACCGGCAAACAGCGGGGTCGCGAACATGAGCAGCATAATCGTGCCGTGCATCGTGAAAAGCTGGTTGTACTGTTCGCGCGTCGGCACGATTTCCAGGCCAGGCTCGAACAACTGCGCGCGGATAACGAGCGCCATGACGCCACCGATGCAGAAGTACACGAAAGACGTAATGAGATAGAGGTACCCGATGACTTTGTGGTCGGTCGAGGTAATCCACTTCACGATGACGGTGCCGTGATTGGCATGCCTCGCGCTAGCGGGAAGCGAGTGAGCCGTGGCTGTAGACATTGCGGCTACTTCTCCTTCGGGGTCGGGGCAGACGTGCCGGGCAGGTTTTGGTTCCGGTTATAGTCGACGGACAACTGACCAACATTGCCGGCGGCCTTCAGCTTTGCAATCTGAGCCTCGTATTCAGTTTGTGACACAACCTTGACGTTGAAGAGCATGAGTGAGTGGTATTCACCGCAGAGCTCCGCGCACTTGCCAGCGTAGGTTCCTTCACGGGTGGGGCTGAATGACCAGTAATTTGTCTTTCCCGGGAGAACATCTTTCTTGTAGAGGAAGTCCACAACCCAGAACGAGTGGATCACATCGCGGGATTCGAGCTGAACTTCGACCTTCGCACCAACCGGAAGGTACAGCGTAGGGAGCTGACTTTCCACAAGAGTTCCCCGCGGGGCATCCTTTGCCGCCGATGCCTGCACCGTCGGTGAATAGACGTTCTCATTGACGTAGTTGAAGTCCCACGCCCACTGCTTAGCGAGCACCTCGATCTTCACGTCGATATCACTGGCCGCGTAACGCTGCTCAAGCACCTGTTGGTCGCGCGCTGTGAATGAAAAAAATCCGAGCACGAGAATAAGCGGCACAATCGTGTAAAAAACCTCGATCGGCATGTTGTAGCGGAGCTGCACGGGCAGACCGGTCTGCCCCCTGCGACGACGGTACGCGATCATTGCCCAAATCGTGAGAACCCAGGTGATGACACCAACAACGAGCAACACAATCCACGAGGAGACCCAGAGCCCACCAATCCGCTCGGTCTGGTTCGTGGTCGGCGGCTGGTCCGCCAAGAATCCGGGGAGAAAACCGTGCAGCTGCGCCTGCGTGCATCCTGCGAGAACTATGACGAACAACGCTGCGATTGGAATTGCAGCCCATCGGAGACCTCGTTTGTGCCGCACCGGTGACCTTTCAGGGACGTACGCGCCTTCGTAGCGAAGCGCACGCGCCACTCGTGTGACGCGGCTCTAGCCTACTAGCCCGCAGCGAATCTCGTGCGCTCAACCGAACGTGTTGTCGCACGAGGCCCGCGTCGGCCAGTCGGTGAGCGAATCGGCTGGTTAGCTAAACGAATCGCCGCACGCGCAACTACCCTGCGCATTGGGATTGTCGATCGTAAAACCCTGCTTCTGGATCGTGTCTTCAAAATCAATGGATGCCCCGTCAAGGTACGGAACACTCATCTGGTCGACAACAACCTCAACGCCATCAAAGTCCACAACCGTATCGCCATCAAGCTGACGCTCATCGAAATAGAGCTGGTAGATGAGACCGGAGCATCCGCCCGGTTGCACCGCGATCCGCAGACGCAGATCGTCGCGTCCTTCTTGTCCAAGGAGGCTGCGCACCTTATCGGCGGCGGCGTCGGTAAGCCTCACGCCGTGGGCGGTATCGGTGGTGGTGGGTGTGGCAAGGGTCGTGTCGGTCATGATTCTCCTCGGTTAGCTACCGGTGACAACGGAAATCTGGGCTTGGTTATTCCGGGTGTCTTACCTCGTGGGTGCCGCTGAGCTTCCATGGTACGCCGAGAGTGCCCGGAGACGCTCACTCGGTCAAAAATCGTGCGCGTTCTTGCAGCTTCATCGTGAGGGTGTTCGCGCAAAACCACCCACAAACAAACACCGCTGAGCTTGCAGCTTCATCCCGAGGGTGCCCGGGTATCGGAAGCCGTGGGCTCAGTGGGTGCTTTGGTGGGCGGCCGGTTCACCGACATCCCGCTCGCATCGTAAGACGTGGGCTCAGTGGGTTCTTTAGTCACCCGGGTTTCGTTCGTTGAGCTGGGTCATAAAGAGCGCTTCAGTGAGGATGGCGCGGCGAAACGCACCGAGGTGTAGCGACTCGTTTGGACTGTGCGCACGCGAATCTGCGTCTTCCACCCCCGTCACAAGAATTTGCGCGAGTGGAAACTGGTCAACCAGTTCGGAAATGAACGGAATTGATCCGCCGATGCCGATGTCAACGGGCTTCTGCCCCCACGCCCGCGTCATCGCGGCGCGCATATCAGTGACCGCCCAGCCACCGGTGTCAACAAGGAATGGCTGCCCGGTCTCGACATCCTCGAAGCTGAGGGATGCCCCAAAAGGTGCGTGCTGCTCCAGGTGGGTGCGAATCAACTGGAACGCCTCGGCGGCATCCTGACCCGGCGCAACGCGGGCACTGATCCGCACACGCACGTGTGGCAAAAGGGTGTTGGAGGCGTGTGCGGTTGTGGGTGCATCAATACCGGTCACGGTGATCGAGGGCTGGCACCAGATGCGGGAGAGAAAGGACCCCTCCCCTATCGGGTGAACCGCGTCGGGCAATCCGGTTTCGGCCCGGAGCTGTGCCTCCTCGTAGGGTGGGGTGATGATCTCGGCGTTACGGAGGCCGACCACAGCGACCCCACCCTGCGCATCCCACAGGGTGTTCAGGAGCCGTACGGTGGCGAGCATGGCGTCAGGAACAACTCCCCCAAACATCCCGGAGTGCAGGGCGTGGTCGAGGGTGTCAATACGCAGGTTGAAGGCGACCGCACCGCGTAGTGCAACGGTGAGCGCGGGAATATCGGTTGACCAGTTGACTGAATCCGCGACGATGATGACGTCCGCGGCGAGTAGTTCGCGATTTTCACGGAGGAAGGTTCTGAAAGAGCGAGAGTTGTATTCCTCTTCCCCCTCGATAAACAGCGCGATGCCGACATCCAGCCTGTCACCCAGGATGTCTCGAACGGCGCGCAGTGCGCCAATGTGCGCCATGATACCGGCCTTGTCGTCGGCAGCTCCCCGGCCATAGAGGCGATCACCGCGCAGTGTGGGCTCGAACGGGGGTGTCTCCCACTCGGTGTCGTTGCCCGGTGGTTGCACATCGTGGTGCGCGTACAACAAAACGGTGGGCCGACCGTTGCGCGCGGCACGGTGCGCGACTACGGCGGGGGCACCGAGCGAGTCGACGGGGGGTGCCGACGATGTGGATGGCGCGGAGGTTGCGGGTGCGATGGGCTTGAGAGTCGCTGCGGCGCTATTGTCGAGAGCAGCCTGGCGTACCTCGACAAGGTCGAACAGTCCGATTCCGCGCAGAAGTTCTGCGACGGCGTCGGCTGATGCCGATACGTGCGCAGGATCAAAGGCAGGCCACGACACCGAGGGAATTCGCACGAGGCGACAGAGTTCCGCCACCGTTGTCGGTAATTCAGCCTGGATGTACTGCCGCAGTGCTTCCTCGTGTGTCTCTGTCGTCATGAGCGTCAAACTATCACTCGTGAGGTGAACCGCTCGAGCTCTGGGCACAGTACGCTGGCACGTGTCAGTGCGCGCGTCGGGAGATTTCCCTACCTGCGGCGCAAGATCGACCCACACACCGTGTCAGTGCGCGCGCGTCGGGAGATTTCGGTGCCGCTCGTGCCACGGGTATGTGATGGGGTCCGCGACCCGCGCGACCGGAAGGAACTCGCCAAGATGTGCAGACTGTTGGGCTACGTTGCCTCGCATGCAGCGCAGACATCCGTGGCGCTCAACGGCACGGCGGCGGGATTTCGTGAGCTTTCAACGCACCACTGTGACGGCTGGGGTGCCGTGTGGTGGAACGCTGGCCTGCTCAGACAGGTGCACTCGACGCGGCCCGCACACACCTGTCCCGAGTTCGACGAACTGTTGAGCACAACATCGGATGCCGCGATTTTGCACGTGCGGAAAGCATCGCCGGGTATCGCGCAAACAATCGAAAATCAGCACCCCTTCATCGCCGACGGCATGGCATTTGCACACAATGGTTGGCTGTTTCCCACCGAAACACTCGACCGACTCGTGAACGAGTGCGGCGCTCCCTCCTCACGTGGAACGACCGACAGCGAACGGTACTTCGCACTCGTGCGGAACGAACTGGTAACAACGGGGGCGGGTAATCCGGTCACCGCGATTGCGCGCACGATCTCTCGACTGCACGCCGCAGGCGTGTGGTATCTGTCGCTGAACATTCTTTTGTTGACTGATCGTGCACTGTATTCTGTGTGCTGCTTCGATCCCGGCTATCAACCGCACACTGGCTACCCCGCCGATATGTTTACGCTGCGCTATGCCGAACACCGCGACGGCATCATTGTTCGGTCGTCGGGGTGGGAGGAGCCGAGCTTGGACTGGCGGGACATCCCGAATGGCAGCATTTTGGAGGTTGATCGGAGGACAACCGCGGTCACACTGCACGACACACGGTTGCGACGGGATGCTCCGGTGTCGGGTCGCCCGAAAATGCCGGGTGTGCTGAAGGTGCCGGGTGCGGGTCGGTCGTGATCGAGAGCACATCGGGTGGGTGTGCAGTGTCGGTGGCCGCCGGTACGCTGGGAACACCCAAACAGAGAGATATCCCGTGGTCAAGAAGAACAGTTCAACCGGAACAAACCCGGTCGAGGCCGAAACATCCGTTGGCAAAGGCACGCCGACGCCCAGCCGTGCTGAACGCGAAGCGGCCCGTAAGCGCCCCCTTGTGCCTCATGATCGCAAAGCGGCAGCGAAGGAGGCTCGTGCGAAAATAGCGGAGGCTCGCGAACGCCAACGGGTGGGTATGGCTGCGGGCGATGAACGCTACCTTCCCGCGCGTGATCGCGGACCGCACAAGCGATACGTTCGTGACTATGTCGACGCGCGGTTTAGCATCGGCGAGTTTCTACTACCCACCATGTTTGTGTTCCTCATTGTGAGCTTGTTTTCAAAAACGCTCGGAGACTACATTATCCTGGGCCTCTGGCTGTTTCTTCTCATCGCGCTTATTGACGCCTTCGTGTTGGGTCTAGTCGTGCGCAAAAAACTCGCGGCGAAATACGGTGCGGAGCGGGTTGACAGGGTGCGCTGGTATGCGGCCATGCGTGCCATCCAGCTGCGGGCGATTCGGCTGCCCAAACCGCAGGTGAAGCGCGGGGCATTTCCGCAATAGCAACGGGCGAGGCGCTGCAGAATGGTGAGAGTAACCCAGAAGTTTCCTCCGGACTAACGTGAGAGGAGTTCCGGAGCCACGTAAGAGCACAACTCACGTGAGAGTTCAGACAATATGCCCGTCTCTGTCTCAGCGGGCGAAAACACCCGCGCGGATGAGCGGAACTCGAACTTCTTCATCGGTCAGTGAGCCGTGCTGGGCGATCATGGTTTCGCCGCGCCGATCGGCTGCCCGTCGGTCATAGTATGCAATTCGCGCTCGTGCAGCAATGAAGATATCCCCCATCCGCGGTACCACCTCGTCATTGACCGGGCCAAACAGTCCCGCCGCCACGACCTCATCGCGGGTTAGTACCCATCCGCGATGATCCTCCTGTTCGCGCCAGAGCTGTGCGACCGCTGCGATATCCGCACCGGGTTCGAGGTAGAGTGACACGCAACGGGGTTCACCACCAGTGTGGCGGATGCCGCGCAGCATGTCCGGCTTTTCGTCGAGAAACACGTGCTGCGAACTCGGGACATCCACCACACCGTGATCGGCGGTGACCAGCAGCGCTGTGCCCCGGGGCATCCGTTTCGCAAAGTCGGCCACAGCGGCATCGAGTTCTTCGAGAGCCCTCAACCACGCCTCTGATTCCCATCCGTGCGCGTGCGCGAGTGTGTCAAGCTCTGACACGTAGAGATAAACGAGTGGATTTCGCTGCGTTCGCACAATCTGTTCGGCAGCCGCGCACCGCTCCGCGATGCTCGCGGCAGACACGTAGCGCGCACCCCGCAGTACCACCCGGGTAAATCCTGAATCAGAGTATCGAGAGGCACCAACGACAAAACACGGGATGTCCGTGGCTTGTTCAAACACCGTGGGTGATCGCTGCCATGCCGGCGGGAGCAAACCAGTGTCCCAGTCTCGGAGCTGATTGCGCAGTTCGTCGTGGCGTGGATCGAGCGTTCGAAAGCCGACGATACCGTGCTCTCCGGGCGGCTGCCCCGTGCAGAGCGTCGTGATTGCGGCGGCGGTGGTGGAGGGAAATACGGTGCGCAGCACGTCCTTCGACCCCAGTCGCGAGGCAAGAAAACGCGCGTGTCCTGCTCTCGCCCGGAGATTTGCGACCCCTAACCCGTCAACGAGCACAACGACCACGGCTTGCGCGGACGGTAGCCCCAGCGAATTAGATTCTCCTCGGAGGCTCGCAATCGAGCTGGGGAGCACCTCGGCCAGCCTCGACACGTTGTCACTAGTCGTCGGTAGCATGGGCACCGCGCCAGTTTCGCACACCAACCGGCGACAGTGACAGGGACTCGCCTCCAATCTGCCAAGCTCTGTGCGGCAGATCAGTGGAGTAAGCCCCCTGTTCGCGGACAAAGCATTAGACACAGAGGCAACGCATGACCCCTTCCCGCTCATCTTCGATCAGCGAACCGATAACCGAACGCATCAACGATGTTGATGTCGTCGAGGAAATGCAAGCCTCATTCCTTGAGTATGCCTATTCCGTTATCTACTCCCGCGCTCTACCGGATGCCCGCGATGGGCTGAAGCCGGTTCAGCGGCGCATTCTGTACCAAATGGCCGAGATGGGACTGCGGCCTGACCGTGGCCATGTGAAGTCGTCACGCGTTGTCGGCGATGTCATGGGAAAACTGCACCCCCACGGTGACACCGCAATTTACGACGCGCTTGTGCGGATGGCTCAGCCGTTCACACTGCGCGTGCCTCTCATCGACGGGCACGGTAACTTTGGTTCGCTCGATGATGGTCCCGCCGCCGCTCGGTACACGGAAGCACGCCTCGCCTCCCCGGCGCTCGCGATGACCGAGGGACTCGACGAAAATGTTGTGGATTTCGTTCCGAACTACGACAACACCCTCACGCAGCCTGAGGTGCTACCAGCCGCCTATCCGAACCTGCTCGTGAACGGGGCATCCGGAATCGCGGTCGGGATGGCGACCAACATGGCGCCGCACAATCTCATCGAGATCATCGGTGCGGCCCGGCACCTCATCGCACACCCCGACGCAACCCTCAGCGATCTCATGGAGTTTGTGCCCGGCCCGGACTTTCCCTCCGGTGGCACAATTGTCGGACTCTCGGGTATTCGTGACGCATACGAAACCGGGCGTGGCAGCTTCCGCACCCGGGCCAAGGTGAGCGTAGCGAGTGTGACGGCGCGGAAAACCGGTCTTGTCATCACCGAGCTGCCGTATCTCATCGGTCCGGAAAAGATCATTGAAAAAATCAAAGACGGCGTCAACGCAAAGAAAATTACCGGCATATCGGATGTCACAGACCTCACTGACCGCAACAACGGCCTCCGATTGGTTATCGGTATCAAGACCGGGTTTAGCCCCGAGGCCGTGCTCGAACAGCTGTACCGGCTGACTCCCCTGGAAGACTCGTTCAATATCAACAATGTCGCTCTCGTTGAGGGGGGGCCGCGCACGCTCGGCCTGCGCGAGTTGTTACAGGTGTATATTGCACACCGAATTTCGGTCGTCACCCGGCGGTCGGAATACCGTCTCGCGCGTCGGCGCGAACGGTTGCACCTGGTCGATGGGCTCCTTGTTGCCATCGTTGACATTGACGAGGTTATCCAAATTATTCGCTCCTCAGATGACACGGCCATGGCCCGTACTCGACTCATAGATGTGTTTGACCTCAGTCAACTGCAGGCCGAATACATTCTCGAATTGCAGCTACGCAGGCTGACCAAGTTCTCACTCATTGAGCTAGAGGCTGAGCGCGACAAGCTGCGCACCGAGATTGCTGAACTCGAGGCACTGCTGTCAAGTCGTCATCGGATTGAGATACTCGTTTCTGATGAACTCAGCGAGATCGCCGAACGGTTTGGAACAGCACGTCGTACCCTGCTGACCGATGCGCCCCCCTCCATTGCCGGTGCAAGCACCCGGCAGAAAGCCGCGGCGGTGTCACTGCAGGTTGCGGATGTCCCGTGTCGGGTGTTCCTCTCGGTCACCGGGCAGATTGCACGGGTTAACACGGTGGGTGATCCAGAAAGCGCGACGGGCACGGCAGATGACCGAAGGGCGGCCGAGGTCGGTGGAACCGGGGCCGGTACCGGGCGAGCCATCACTGTGCCCAGCCAGCGCAGCGCACACGACGCCGTGCTGTCGGCACTGGCAACAACCAGCCGCACCGAGGTGGGAGCCGTAACAAACCGAGGGCGGCTCATACGATTCTCTCCCGTGGACCTGCCGGTGCTGCCGCCAACCTCGGTGCAACTGGGCGCTGGTGTGACAGTCACCGACTACCTCGGGTTGACCGATCGTGGCGAGCGGGTACTCGCGCTTGTCTCGCTCGAGAGCGAGTGCTCGATCGCGCTCGGCACAAAACACGGGGTCGTCAAGCGCGTTGCCGCAGCGGCCTATCCCGCTAAACCTGAGTTCGAGATTATTGCGCTAAAACCCCATGATGAGGTGATCGGTGCCGTGCAGGGCGAAGAGTCCGATGAATTGGTGTTCGTCACAAGTGACACTCAGCTGCTGCGTTTCTTTGCTGCGGCGGTGCGGCCCCAGGGATGTCCCGCCGGAGGCATGGCCGGGATCAACCTCGCTGCCGGTGCCCACGTCATCCATTTCACAGCAGTACCAGAATCCGTTGCGGACAGTGCCGTTGTCGTCACTATTGCCGGGCATACCGGAATGCTCACCGGGGTTGATTCGGGCAGCGCAAAAGTCAGTCCTTTCAGCGAATTCCCTGTGAAAGGACGGGCGACCGGCGGGGTGCGGGCCCAACGGTTGCTGAAGGGAGAGAGTGCCCTGCAACTCGCGTGGGTCGGGGCATCCCCGCCGCTCGCGGTTGCTGCCGATGGGTCGCCGCGGGATCTTCCTGCTCTTGATGTGCGCCGGGACGGATCCGGTCACTCGTTGACCTCTGTCATCACGGGAGTGGGTGCACAGATCAGGTAGCAAAGCACGACACTCATCCGCCGCGCAACGGCCTGCCTGGGAACAGCACCGACGGTGTCTGGCTCTGCCTGCGCGTGACTCGAGAGCGGCACCGATCACCCGGGCCCCGCTCTTGCGCCCTACGTGCTTGCGTGCGTGTGTTGTTTCTTCTTGTGAGCGGCTCGGTACCGATGAAGGATGGGTTCCGTGTATCCGCTGGGCTGAGCGACTCCTTCGAATATCAGGTCGTATGCCGCTCGAAACGCCTCGCCATCGAACGTCGGTGCCATGGGAACATAAGCGGGATCATCAGCATTCTGCCGGTCAACGACCAGAGCCATTCGCCGCAGCGTCTGCTCCACTGTGCTTGGCTCCACAACACCGTGCCGGAGCCAGTTAGCGACGTGCTGTGAGGAAATCCGGCACGTGGCTCGGTCTTCCATCAGCGGCTCGCCGTTGATATCCGGCACCTTGGAGCATCCGATCCCCGCGTTGATCCACCGCACCACGTATCCGAGGAGACTCTGGATATTGTTGTCCAGTTCTGCCTGGCGAGCAAGCTCAGACCACCGCTCTGGGTCACCCAGTGGAATCTTCAGTAACCCCGCGAGACTGCTCCGCTTTCGGCCTGCGAGCTCCCGCTGGCGTCGGTGCACGTTGACCTGGTGGTAGTGAATGGCGTGCAGTGTCGCCGCCGTTGGTGACGGTACCCACGCACAGCTCGCCCCGGCGAGAGGATGCTCGATCTTTTTCGCAAACATGTCGGCCATGCTGTCTGGGGCCGCCCACATTCCTTTTCCAATCTGCGCCCGACCCGGAAACCCACACGCCAGTCCAACGTCAACATTGGAGTCCTCGTAGGCGCGGATCCACGGCTGACTGCGCATGTCGCCCTTAGGCACAACCGGTCCTGCCTGCATGGAGGTGTGGATCTCGTCGCCGGTCCTGTCCAGGAAACCGGTATTTATAAATACGACTCGATCTTGGGCAGCCTGGATGCACGCTTTCAGATTGACGGTCGTTCGGCGCTCTTCATCCATAATTCCGATTTTCAGGGTTAGCGGTGGGAGCCCCACCAAGTTCTCGACTCGCCTGAAGAGTTCGCAGGCAAACTCCACCTCCTCGGGACCGTGCATTTTGGGTTTGACAATATACATTGAACCGGTTCGAGAGTTGGTCAGGACGCCGTCGCCACGAATATCGTGGAGCGAGCCGAGGGTCGTCATCAGCGCATCAAGGATTCCCTCCGGTATCTCATCACCGTTGTGATCAAGGACGGCATCGCTCGTCATCAGATGACCCACCTGGCGGACAAACATGAGCGCCCGGCCGGGCAGTGTGACAGTCTCGCCGACAGGCCCGATAAAAGACCGGTCGGCGTTCATCGTGCGGGTGAAGGTTTTATCGTTCTTAGTGATTTCTTCGGAGAGTACTCCGAGCATAAGGCGCAACCAGTTGCGGTAGCCGAGGACTTTGTCGTCGGCGTCGACCGCCGCGACGGAATCCTCGAGGTCCATAATCGAGGTGAGAGCCGACTCCAGGACGATATCGGTCACCCCGGCCAGATCGCTCCCACCGATGGTGTGGGAACGATCAATGAGAATTTCGAGGTGCAACCCATGGTGGATGAACATCACGGCCTCGGGCGCATTGGTACTTCCCTGGTACCCGACGAACTGTCCGGGATCGACCAGGCCAGTGACCGTTCCATCGAGGAGTGTGACCGCAAGGCCATCGGTATCGACGGTGTAGGCCGCCGCAGCAGCGTGTGAGCCCGCCGTCAACGGTACGGCTGCATCGAGCAGTTCACGTCCACGAGCGATCACCTCCGCGCCACGAGCGGCGTTGTAAGTCGACCCACGCGCCAGGCCCTTTTCATCCGGGACGATATCGGTGCCGTAAAGGGCATCATAGAGCGAACCCCAGCGGGCGTTCGCGGCATTGATCGCGAAACGGGCGTTGAGCATGGGCACCACAAGCTGGGGACCGGCCTGTACGGTGATCTCGGTATCCGCGTTCTCAGTACCTATCGTGAAGTCTTCCGGTTCATCGACAAGGTAGCCGATCTCACGCAGAAATATCTCGTATGCGCGGCTATCGAATGAGTCGCCGGGGTGATTGTGGTGATACAAATCGAGTGCTGCCTGCAATTCTTCGCGACGCGCCAGTAGTTCACGATTGCGGGGCGTGAGATCGTTGACTATCGACTCTGCACCGGCCCAGAACGCGGCCGGGTCCACGCCGGTGCCCGGCAGGGCTTCGTCAGTCACAAAGCGGTGCAGCACCCCGGCCACGCTCAAGCCGCCAACCTGCACTCTGTCGCCGGTCATCACGCCACAATCCGGCCGGCCTGTACGACGGTTCGAGCAACGTCGATATCCCAGAGGCAGTGCGGGTTCTCAAACGGATTGCCCTCCAAGATCAGAATGTCCCCGGCCGCACCGACGGCAATTCTCCCGAGGGTCTCTTCTTGGAGAAGCGACGCGTTAACGGATGTCACGGAGCGCAGCGTTTCTAGAGTCCCGAGAACCTCCATTTGCAATCGGATTCCAAGCAACTGATCAACTTCCAGGTCGCCGAGCAAATCGGATCCGTAGCCAACCGGCACCCCGGCCGCTGCGGCGCGCTCGATTGCAGTCTTTCCAGAATCCAGCACGGAGGAATTCTTTTCCAGCGCGACGGGGGTCATGTTCATGTCTTTGCCCCGTCTGCTCATCGCATCGTAGGTGATGAGGGTTGGCACCAAATACGCACTGTGAGCGGACATCAAGACGGCGGTTTCCTCGTTCATGAGGTTGCCGTGTTCGATCGACCGGACGCCGTTTACCACCGCATGTTGGATCGCCTCGGACGAGTATGCGTGCGCCGCGACATAGCTACCGCGTCGTGTCGCTTCGTCAACGACCGCACGGATCTCCTCCGGCGAGTACTGCGGGACTCGGATCGGATCAACCGGGGAGATCACTCCGCCGGACGCCATGATTTTTACGGCGTGTGCGCCCAGTCTGAACCGTTCTCGCACGGCACGGCGGAGTCCGTCGACACCGTCGACGATGTCGTTGGAGTGTCCGCAGGCGAAGTCGATCAACATGTCGGTGGTTCGCGGATCACCGTGGCCGCCGGTCTGGCTCAAGGCCGGGCCCGTGTAGTAGTAGCGCGGGGATGAGATAAGCTGCTGCCGCACCGCCGCGGCCAGCCCGTTGTCACCTCCGGCGACGTCTCGGACTGTTGTGAACCCGCGGGCAAGCGCCGCCTCGAGCCGGTGAGCGCCGGTAAGCGCCACGTAGCTCAGTGGCGCAGTGTCGTTATAGAGGCCGTTGAGGCTGATTCCGTAGGCGTGGAAGTGAGCGTCGATGAGACCCGGCATGACAAATCGCCCGCGCGCATCAAAGGTCTTGTCACCGGTGGAAGATCCACCGATCTCGACGATGCTGCCGTTGACGATGCGAATCGATGTTTCCGTGAGATTCGGCGATGTGCCGTCGAAAACCAGTGCGTTAAGAATCAGCAGGTCCCCGGAGTGTGAGAACTTCATGCTCCGAACACCTCGTGCAGGATTTCAAAGCTTTGACCGACTCCGACCGCATCATCCTCGAGCAAGGCTGCCATGCGACCGTTGGATTCCGCTCGGAATTCATTGGCAAGCCACGCATCGTAGGCGGCACGGTCCGGCCACAGTGCGGTTACGAGGATAGTGCCGGATCCGTCGGTGGAAACTGCAAATTCGCCGGCCACAGCACCGGACATATCAATGGATTTCTGGAGGATCTTTTCGGTTTCGTAGAACCCCAACAGCGCTCGGACACGTTCCGGAGCTACCTGGAGGGTCAATATCGTTCGAATCATAGTGTGGGAGACCTTTCGCAGTGAGGATAGGTTGTCACCGGTCGCGTGTGGAGTTTGATTGAGAATCTGTAGTTTCACATGGATGTTTTGGTTGTCACCGGTCGCGTGTGGAGTGTGAGAGCAAGTCGGCGGCGATTACTGCTCGATCCTCGCAGCGGAGCGGGGAGCGGGGTTAATTCCGGCAGGGTAGAGAGTCGGTAGCTCGATCCTCCCATCGGAGCGTGAACACTGCGGGAAATTCAGGAGGCAAATTCTTTCGCCAGGGTTGTCGCCGTGGAGCCGTCTCCGACCATGAAACCGTAGTCACCCGGCGCGCACCGAGAGTACTCTTCACGGGTGAGCACCATGATGGTGTCCTGGTAAGGGGCGAAGAATTCCTCTTCAACCTCGAATGTATGCGGATTGATGACCCGCCCCATCAATGTGCCCTTGGGAATCGTGCTCCCCAGGGTCTCCGGGCCGTAGTTCGAGATGAAGGCTCCACCCCTGGTCGGACGCAGTGTGCTCAGTGTGGTCATGACGGTCTGTTCCTTCGCGGGGAGCACCGCCGTGCCGGGAAGCATCCCGATGCTTCTGAGCACATTGAGAGTGCCCGCTACGGCTCTGTCGAGGAAAGCCGTGGTGGACTGTCCGCCTCCACCCAGTTCGCTGACCATGGCTGGGATGCCCGCACTGAGCGCCATTTCGGTCGAAGATCCCGGGTAGGAGTCGTGGTGGTAGAGCAGTGGCGTACCGTAGGCTTCGGACATCTGGCGCCCGTTGTCGTGGACGTAAGCGTAGTCAACAGTCGAGTACAGACCGCTCGAGTGGAAGTCGATGAAATAGTCGGCGCCCGCCTGGATACCCGCGAGGACTGCGGCAAGTTGTTCGGTGATGGAGCCGTTGCGATCACCGGGGAATATGCGATTCAGGTTCAAGCCGTCCTGCACGCTGTGGCGCGTCATCGTCTCGTAGGCAACCGGGTTGGCAACCGGGACGGCGACAATCATTCCGGTGAGGTCCGTGACGTTGATCGCCTCAACGATCCGACGGACAGATTCGACCGCGTTCGCCTCGTCGCCATGGATCCCGCCGAACATCACCATGGTCGGTCCCGCTGTAGCACCGGTAAGTCGGTGGACGGCAAGTTCCACCCTGTGGCCGCTTGCCATCGTCGTGACGGGGATGTATTCGATGGTTCGGTTTTCGTTGTTGCTCATTACTTGTCTCCTAGATAGGTTCCATAATTCGGTCGGTTGCTCTGAGGTGCTGGCGATGTAGCTGATGAGGGCTGCTCTGAGATGGCAATTGTGGATCAGTCGATGATGTGTCCCACCGCTGATGTCCCGTTTTTTGATCCCTTGAGAATGAGCAGGGCTGCAACCGCAGCGATAGCAAGGGATATCAGGATTAAGACTGTGGCCAACGCCGCGAGGGTTGGGTCCTGATATTTCTGCATGTAGGTGAACATCCACACCGGGAGGGTTTGCTCACCGGGGGCGAGGAGGAACACCGTCATGTCAACCTCGTCGAAACTTATGATGAAAACGAACAGTGCAGAGGCGATGATCGACGGTTTGATCGCAAACAGTGTCGAGGCTCGGAAGGCACTCCACGGTCCGGCACCGAGGTCCCGTGCGGCTTCATTGAGCGTCCCGTCTGTCCGCGAAAGAGCTGAGGTCAACACAATGACAACAAACGGTAGGGTTATGACAACGTGCATCAGAATGATCCCCGTGACGCCCTCGAAGACGCGCAGGCTGTGCAGGAGCAGGAAAGCTCCTAGACCGATAGCGACCTTCGGCACGACCATCGGAGCTAGGCTGAAGGTTTCGGTGCCTCTGAGAAATCGGGAAGAATACCGGTGGAAGGCCATGCTCGCGGCCGTGCCAACTATCAGGACAATGATCGTGGCCCATACGGCGATGTAGATGCTCGCGTAGACGGCTTCTCCCAGCCTCTCCTGGGTTAACAGATTCGAGTACCATTTCGTCGACCAGCCCGGTATCGGCCACGCACCGTAGGAGGCGGATGAGAAGGAGGAGACGACGATAATCACCAGCGGCGCGAGCACGAAGGTGAATACACAGCCGAGCCAGATAACCGCACCGACTCCGACTCCTTTGACCGTGGTAGCTCCGGTGACTCCCAGCTGGGATCCGAACTGCAGCTTCCGCTGTGCCATGCTGAACAACGCCAGTACGATCAACGCGAGGAACAGCATGACGAAACTGGTCACGGAGGCCATGGGCAATTGAGCGTTGTTGACGTCCGAGTACACCATCGTCCCCAGCACCGACACTCGTCCTCCTCCGAGGAGCGATGGCGTCGCGAACGAGCTCATCGAGAGCGCGAATACAATTTGCGCACCGCCGAGGACACCGGGTGTAATCAACGGTAAGACGATGCGACGGAAGGTGGTCCACCGTGACGCTCCAAGATCCCCGGCCGCCTCGCGAAGCGCTCCGTCGAATTGGCTGAGAGAGGTCATAATCGGGAACACGAGGAACGGCAGAAAAATGTGTACCAGTGCGATGATCACCGAGGGTCTGGCGTACAGCAGTGGCGCAGGAGGGATGCCGATGGCATTCAGGGTTGAATTGACGATCCCGTGGTCGTCGAGAATCAGGCTCCACCCGTATGTACGTGCGATGACACTGGTCATGAGCGGTGCGAAAACCACAAAGAGGCCCACGTATCGCCAGATATTGCTTTTGACTTTGTGCAGCGCACAGGCCGTTGGAACCGCGATGATCGACGCAGTTACGGTCACGATGGCGGAGATCAGTAGTGTTTCACCGATGGCTTTGAGCCGGTAGTCGCTTGCGAGAAAGGCTCCCCACGTATCCCACGATCCCACGATGTCGTTTTCGCCGAAGGTGACGACGCGGAGGGACTGGCTGAACATGATGACGAGCGACCCCAGAAATAGCGTCAGCAGGAGGAACAGGCTGGGCGCGGCGAGCAGGTACCCCGCGGTTCTTTTGCCCGAGATCATTCCCACCCAACTGCGAGCCGGAGTCGAGTTGCGTGTGTGGCCCGCCGTCCCCGGAGGAGGGGATTTCGGAAGACCCTTCGAGGAGGAGTCGAGGTGTTGGGCCGCCATTTCCGGGGGACGGGATTTTGTGGGGTGAGACATCGTCTCAGATTTTCGACACGATTTCGCTCTTCCAGCGTTCACTCCAGGCCGCCGTATTTTTCCCGACAGTGTCAAAGTCAATGTCCATCAAACCGTCGAGGGTGGACTTCTGGAAGGCGGGAAGAGAGGCCAAGTTGTGTGGAAGCGTGGCCTTCACATTTGCGGGGATCTCGATAGAAGTTTCGGCCCAGCGAGAGGCCCATTTTGGCGCGAGCATCGCATCGATAATCTCCTGGCACGCTTCCAGTTGATTCTGGCTTTGCCCGGCGACGGACTGGAGGTAGACCGGTAAAGGTATCGCACCTTCTTTCGGGACGGTGTACTGCAACGGCGCGCCACCGTTGATCCACTGCTGCCCGGTTCCGGCGAAATACGAGGTCAACGGCGCGGTGCCGGAACTGAGGACGTTGAGGTATTGTGGGTTGGATTCGACGATCAGTTTGATCTGTTTCGCATTTTCGGTCCACAGCTTCCAACCCGGTTCCATGTTTTGCAGACTACCGCCACTGGCCTGAGCCGCGACTAACACCGCATACCATGGAAATCCGAAGAAACTGACCTGACCAGCGAACTTCGGATCCCAGAGCACAGCCCAAGAATCGGGCGCTGTGTGGAAGTTGTTGGTGTTCGTAATCAAACCGTACTGGTCAGAACCGATACCGATACCGATCTGGTCTTTCCGCTGAAAATTCGGGAGGATATCGGCGGCGTTTTTCATTGAGGAGTAGTCGAGCTTTTGCCACATCTTGTCCCCGATGCCTTGGATCGACGTGTTCGTATTGAAAAACCCGAGGTTAACCAGCGGCTTTGAGGGGTCGACTTTGCGCTGGGCGAGCATCTTTCCGTAACCGACAGTATTGGACTCTTCGTAGAACTTGATCTCAATATTGGGATGGGACTGCTGGTAGTCCTGGGCAAATTCTTTCGGCATTTTGGCAAGGTCCCCTCCGAGGAAACAGAACATTGTCAGAGTCAGCTTGCCGCTGCCCGTGGTCGATTTACTCCCCGATCTCAACGGCGATGCACAGGCCGCGAGCGTGGCTGCCGCCGCCGCAACACCTCCGGCAAGGAATGATCGTCGGGTGAAGTTCATGCCACCGAGGTACGAACTGTGCTGTGTCTGTGCGACCGTGAGTTCTGTGGTGTTCATTCCTGCTCCTTGAAGGGGTGAAGTGGTGTCAATGCGTGAGTACGACGGCGGCTTCCGGTGTCCATCCACATTCGATCTGCTGACCGGTTTCCGGACGGAAACTTTCATAGGTTGATCGTTCAGCCAGGACACGACGCCCGCCCGCCAGTTGGATCTCGTAGCGGACACGTGAACCACCGAAGCTGACATCAACCACTGTCCCCCGGTATCGGTTGGGAAGATCTGACTCAACCGACACCGCTATGACAACGAACTCGGGGCGGACCGTGACAACGCTTCCCGGTGCGGTAAGCCGGATGGTGAGCCCGTCCGCGTGGAGCGTGAGCCCTTGTGATTTCCCACGGAAGATGTTTGTGTCGCCGACGAAGGCTGCGACAAATTCGGTGGTGGGACGGTTGTAGATCTCTAGTGGGCTGCCGACCTGCTCTACGTGTCCCGCGTTCATAACGGCGATGGAGTCCGACATGGTGAACGCCTCAACTTGATCGTGTGTGACATAAACGAATGTCGTGCCAGAGTTTTTTTGAATCTGTTTGAGTGCGTGTTGCATCTGAACCCGCAGCCTGAAATCTAGTGAGCTCAGGGGCTCATCCAGAAGTAGAACCGCCGGCTCATTGGCCAGCGCTCGGGCGATGGCGACACGTTGCTGCTGCCCACCTGAGATTTGGTGCGGATACCTGTCGGCCATCGTGCTCAGTTCGACGAGGGCCAGTTTTTCCGCGACAATCGACTTAATCTCGGCCTTGGATTTCCCGTGAACCCGAGGGCCGAAGGCGACATTTTTGGCGACGGTCATCTGAGGAAATAACGCGAGACGCTGAAAGATGAGGTTCGTTTCCCTTTTGTGAGCAGCCGTGCTCTGGACATTTTTCTGCCGAATTTGGACATTCCCTTCTGTGGGCGCCTCCAGGCCGGAGAGGATACGAAGCAGCGTTGATTTCCCGCACCCGGATGGCCCCAGCAGGGAGAAGAAGGACCCCTTTTCAATATTCAGGTCCACACCGTTCAATCCAACGGCCCCGCCGGGGTATATTTTGTAGAGACCGGCAACTTCTATGTCATATTGTTTGTCGAGCATGACTCGATTCCCCCTTCTTCCCGTGCCGCCCACTCACGCGCTGTTCCTCGCGCGTATGTGCCAGGTTTGCAGACAGTTCTCTGGTTTCACGTAAGAGCAGCGGGATCGTGCGCAGTGCAGTTTCTTTCGTATATCGAGCTGTGGGGCCGCCGATCGAAATTCCACCGATCGCACCGCCATCCACCCCGAGGATCGCCGCCGCGCGGCAGCGGAGCCCCGGCGCGAAGGTTTCCTCATCGACGGCATAGTCGTTCTCGCGTGCGTCAGCAAGTTCCGCGGACAAAGTCTTCAGTTCGGAGTCCGGGTCAGATATCCCGGTTGCTTTGAGAAGTTTCACTTGCAGGGAGTGCGGAACCCTTGACAGAACTGCTTTTCCGAGGGCCGTCCGTGTCGGCGAAATGACTTCCCCGACGCGGTTGACAACACGAACTGGATGCTCACTTTCTGTCCGGGCGACGATCAACAGTGTGTCTCCGACGATCAAACCGCCTGTCACACTCTCCCCCGTCGCAGCGGACAGTGTTTTTGTCGATTCCAAGAGGCGATGCGAGCTGTGAAGTTGTCCGGTCACGGCCAAAGACATCCGCGCGAGCCGACCTCCGGGAAGATACCGTCCGTTTCCTTTGTCGAGCAGAAACCCCCAACCCTCGAGTTGAGACAGCAGTCTGGAAGTGGTTGAAAGCGGAACTTCCAAACGATTCGAAATGTCTGTCAGCGTCAACTGGTCATCCGTCGAAAGCGCCACGAGCTCCAACACGTCAAGGATCCGGCTCATGTAGCTGACTTTTGCACTCCCACTCAGTGGAAGTTCATGATCGTTCAGTGGGAGTTGCATGGTTGTGATAGTAACCTTGCTCACGCGGCGTGTCAATGGTGCGTTCCCGCCTCAGACACTGTGGGCGCATCGCTGTTACCCGCATCTCCCGATTGATTCAGCCTTGCCTGATGAGGAACCGTGTTGCGGCACCGGCACCGGCACCGGCCGCGGATGCGCGTCGACTGTTGTGCGCCCGCGCTACAACGTCCTCCACGAACGCTTCAGACTCTGTCTGAACCCCAGAATCGGTGAGTTCACCAGCATTCACACGTGAAAATCAACAGAACCCAGCATGACCAACAGCCAGCACACCAAACTAACCGAGTACTGCTAGGCGTCGATGCGTTCGCGCTCAAGCGCGTCGACGCTGTCGACGAGAAACTCTTTGCGCGGCGCGACGTCCGTGCCCATGAGTAAATCGAACACGTGCGCTGCGTTTTCAACGTCGGCGATACCCACCCGGCGCAGGGTGCGATGGCGCGGATCCATCGTTGTGATTGCCAGTTGATCGGCGTCCATCTCCCCGAGTCCCTTGTAGCGCTGAATAGGATCTTGGTAACGCTTATTCTGCTTGCGGAGGGCAGAAATGACACCGTGCAATTCTGCCTCGGAGTAGGTGTAGATCGTCTCGTTGGGCTTATTGCCCGGGTTCATGACGATGACCCGGTGCAGCGGCGGCACTGCCGCAAAAACACGTCCGGCTTCAATGAGGGGGCGCATGTATCGGAAAAACAGGGTGAGCAGAAGAGTTCGAATGTGGGCACCGTCAACATCGGCGTCAGCCATCAGAATGACCTTGCCGTAGCGGGCGGTATCGATATCGAACGATCGACCAGAACCGGCCCCGATCACCTGAATGATTGACGCACACTCGGCATTACTGAGCATGTCGGACACGGTCGCTTTCTGCACGTTGAGGATCTTGCCGCGAATCGGCAGCAGTGCCTGGTGTTCGCTGTCTCGAGCAAGTTTTGCGGTGCCCAGTGCTGAATCACCCTCGACGATGAACAACTCGCTCCGGGCGAGATCCGAGGAGCGGCAGTCAACGAGTTTCGCGGGCAGCGATGAATTTTCCAGTGCGTTCTTGCGTCGCTGTGTTTCCCTGTGGGCACGAGCCGAGAGCCGCGTCTTCATTTCGGCGACGACCTTTTCAAGCAGCAACGCCGACTGCGACTTGTCCTCACGCTTCACCGAGGTAAGCCGTTCTGTTAGTCCGTCGCTGAGCACATTTGCAACAATCGCGCGCACGGCAGGTGTGCCGAGCACCTCCTTGGTTTGTCCCTCAAACTGCGGCTCCGGCAGTCGCACCGTGACGACCGCGGTGAGCCCTGCCAGCACATCGTCTTTCTCTAGTTTGTCGGTACCGACCTTGAGCCGCCGCGCATTTTGTTCAACCTGTTGTCGCACAGTTTTCAACAAGCCCTGGTCAAAACCGAGTTGGTGTGTACCGCCCTTGGGCGTGGCAATAATGTTGACGAACGAACGAACGGATGTGTCGTAACCGGTCCCCCACCGCAATGCAATGTCGACGTGGCACACCCGCCGTAGTTCAGTGGCAACCATTGCCCCGAGATCGTTGAGCACCGGCACGGTCTCGGTAAAACTGCCGTCGCCGGTAATGCGCCAGATATTGGTCAGCGACGGATCAATGGCGAGGTGCTCAACAAACTCCGAAATGCCGCCCTCAAATCGGAACGAGTGCGAGGTGGGCTCTTGCCCCCCGGTCACTGCCCGCTCATCGACAATCGTGAGGCGCAACCCCGGCACCAAATACGCCGTCTGTCGGGCCCGTGTGACAAGTTCCTCGGGCTGGAATGTCGCGCCTTTCGTGAAAATCTGTCGGTCAGCCCAGTACCGCACGCGCGTGCCCGTGACCCCGCGGGCAACCTTGCCAATCACGCGCACTTCGCTTTTCTCCTCAAACGGGTGGAACGGGGCATCTGGTGAGGGAGCCGCCGCGTCGGGATCGCTAAACAGGCCCGGCACGCCACGGTGAAACGACATTGCCCACGTTTTGCCGTCGCGATCAACCTCGACATCAAGGCGTTCTGACAGTGCGTTGACAACGGATGCTCCCACCCCGTGCAACCCACCCGAAGCCGTGTACGACCCCGAACCGAATTTGCCACCAGCGTGCAGCTTGGTAAACACCACCTCGACCCCCGAAAGCCCCGTTTTCGGCTCAATATCAACCGGGATGCCCCGTGCCTGATCACGCACTTCGACACTGCCATCGGGGTGAAGCGTAATGTCAATCATAGAGCCGTGCCCCGCCAGCGCCTCGTCAACCGAGTTATCAATGATCTCCCAGAGACAGTGCATCATGCCGCGCGAATCGGTAGACCCGATGTACATGCCCGGCCGCTTACGCACAGCCTCCAACCCCTCTAAAACGGACAGATGTCGGGCGGAATAATCGGAAGTCACACTCGTGAGCATAACGACAGCCACCGACACTGCCGGTCAGGCACTACGCGGACAGCGAAAAGCACGACCTCAGTGTCATAAATGACCGGGGATGCCCCCGCAGCGTGTTTGGATAGAGATCATGTCGGTGCCGGACACCCTGCCCTGCCGACTGGCTACCACAGTGAGGAGCAGCCGTGAACACGTACATCGAGTCCGCTGAGACCAACACGGGCACCGAAACCGCCGCACCTGCCCACGAACTGACCGCCTTTGATCGCTGCGACGCGTGTGGAGCGCAAGCCTACATTCGGGTTGCAGTCGGCGGGAGTGAATTGCTCTTCTGTGCCCACCACGGTCGCAAACACCAGGAAAAACTCTCCACCATTGCGGAGAGCTGGCACGACGAGTCAGCGCGACTCCTTACTGACAGCCGATAACGAGGCGGCGACCGACAGCCGATAACAGGGCGGCGAATTTCCGCAAACCGATGAGGAATGCAACGGCCCGGCCGTTACCTCTTGGGTGCCGCAGCTACCGTGGCCCCAGCAGTACCGCGCGGGCATCCGCCGCGTAGCCGTCGGCCTGTCGTGTGCGCTCCCCCGGCCGATACGGCACGGCAGATCGCTCACACATGAGCCCGAGCAGGTGGTCGGCGAAGGTTGGATTTTTTGCGAGCACGGGCCCGTGAAGGTGGGTGCCGTACACCGCTCCCATGACAACACCTTCCTGTCCTGAGCCCCGGCCGTTCCCGTGCCCGGTTCTCACTCGCCCGAGCGGGGAACCCTCCGCACCACAGTACTCGCGGGCATGGTTCTCAAACCCAACGAGCACTCCGAACGTGGAGTGTGACACGACAAGGTCCCCGGTGATCCGCCCGTCGTGCGGCACGGCCCGACCGGGCAGAATGCCAAGACCCTCCACGGGCGCGGCATCCACGAATTCAATGCCCCAGCTCAGCAGTTCCCACCCCGTGCCGACGGCAAGAATTGGCACTCCCTCGGTCGCCCACGCACGAAGGTTGCTCTGCACACCCAACAGCACCTCACGCGCTCGCTCCAGTGACGAATCGTTGCCCGATCCGACGATGACCGCATCAACCCGTGCGGGCAGATCTGCCGCAGACTCCACGGGTATGACGGATGCCTCGAGCCCTGCCCACTCTGCGCGGCGCGCGAGCACGCGCGCGTTCTCCGAATCTCCGTTCGTGTTGAGCAGGCTCGGTGCAAGCGTCACAATCGTAAGTGTCATTCTGCCTCCGTTAATCCCAAATGGGCACGAGTGCGGCGCATGGCATCCGCGGTAAAGATGATCGTCTTTACCGCGCCGGTGGCGGCCGCTGGACACACAGCGGCCGCGGTCGACACAATGGTATGACCAACAGTTGTGACAGCGACGTCACCGGCGGCTGTTGTGTCAGCAACAACCTGTTCAGCAACAACCTCGCCAGGAGTTGCCGGGGCGAGAAACTCCTCCAGCGCGTGCGCCAGGTCGGGTTCAACCCGATCCACAACAACACCCGAGTAGGCAAGCATGAGTGCCGCTTCGGCGGACTTGGAACCCGACACAATTGATACCCGGCCGAGGCCGGAGAGATCCACCGGCCACAGATAAGACGGATCGCGCACATCAGACCCCATCGCGCACAGGATGTCTCGGGCTCCCGCCACACTGTCAACATTCAGTTGGAAACTCGCCGGATTCTGCACGAGCACCAGATCAACCTCCTGCCCGCGCACGAAGACACGTTCGCCGCGACCAAACACGGGAGGCATTGCGCTGAGTGCCTCCGTCGAGGTGGTGGGCTCAAACCGGTTTCCGAGCAGTCGACGCGCAGTCGCATACGCAGCGGCCGCGTCAATCGCGTAGTGCGCCCCCTCCGCGGGCAGGGTGATCGAGCGGAGTGTCCCGTCATCAAGCAGTTCTGCCACGGTTCCCTGCGTACTGGCCACCACGATGCCCTCAGTCGTTGTCATTCTGGTCGTCACTGTCTGCTCGTAGCCGAGCCCGCGCGGCGACGCTGCGAACACCGCGGCTGATGCCCCGTACCGGTCAATAGCAACCGTGACATCCGTCGCGAGCCGGGCAAGTGAGGCATCATCGGCGTTGATGACAACAGCCTCGGTTGCACGCGCAGCGAGGCGGCGGAGCATCCCGGTGACCATCTCGGAATCGTGAAACCGGTCAATTTGGTCGACCATAACATTTGTGAGACAGACAACGCGGGCGTCAATGTCCCGCATGATGAGTGCGCCGTGCCCCTCGTCCATTTCCAGCACGGCGATCTCGCCGGGCACACGACCTCGCCAGTCCGCGGCATCCAGCAGGCTTGAGGTAAGACCCTGCCGAATGTTTGCCGTCGAGGGGTTAGTGAACACGGCCACCCCGTGCGCGCGGAGCATCGCGACGAGCATTTTTGTCGTCGTTGACTTTCCGCTCGACCCGGAGACAATGACAAGGCCCTGCGGGAAACTCTCCAGGGCGTGTTTCAGGTATCCGGGCGCGATCCGATTGACCACAAAACCCGGGATGGCCGAGCCACCACCCGCCTTTCGCAGTCGAGCAGCAAGCCGCACGAGTCGGCCCACCGCTGTCGCGAGTGCGTAACGCACCGAGGCCTACTCGAGGTAATCGCGCAGCGGTTGTGACCGAGACGGATGACGCAGCTTAGCCATTGTTTTTGACTCAATCTGGCGAATGCGCTCCCGCGTGACACCGAAGGTATCGCCGATCTGGTCGAGCGTTTTGGGGAGCCCATCACCGAGGCCAAACCGCATCCGAATGACCCCTGCCTCGCGCTCCGAGAGTGAATCAAGCAGCGATTCCAGTTGCTTTTGCAGCATGGTGAAGCCCACCGCATCGGCCGGAACAACGGCTTCGGTATCCTCAATGAGGTCACCAAATTCGCTGTCCCCATCTTCACCCAGCGGAGTGTGCAGCGAGATTGGTTCTCGACCGTACTTCTGAACCTCAACAACCTTTTCGGGTGTCATATCAAGCTCGCGGCTAAGCTCTTCCGGCGTGGGTTCGCGCCCCAGATCCTGCAGCATCTGACGTTGAACACGGGCGAGCTTATTGATGACCTCGACCATGTGCACCGGAATACGGATGGTGCGTGCCTGATCGGCCATCGCACGCGTAATCGCCTGCCGAATCCACCACGTCGCATACGTCGAGAACTTGAAACCTTTTGTGTAATCAAACTTCTCGACGGCCCGGATGAGTCCGAGGTTGCCCTCTTGAATGAGGTCGAGAAACTGCATGCCACGGCCCGTGTACCGCTTGGCAAGCGAGACAACAAGGCGGAGGTTGGCACCGAGGAGGTGGCTCTTTGCACGTTGGCCATCTTTGGCTACCGCCTGAAGTTCACGTCCAAGTTGTGAACGTTTCTCGGAGTCCTTCATCAGAGAGAGCTTCTCCTCAGCGAACAGACCCGCCTCGATTCGCATCGCAAGCTCGACCTCCTCGGCTGCGTTGAGAAGTGCGACCTTTCCGATCTGTTTGAGGTAGTCCTTGACAGGGTCGGCCGTTGCGCCGGTGATGGCGTTGGAGTAGACGGGCACGTCGTCATCGTCGTCAGCGGCCCGCAGCACGAGCGCTCCGGTGGGGTGCACCTCCGCTGGTGTCTTCCGCCGAGCACCCTCTTCATCTTCGTCATCGTCGTCGGGGTCATCGTCATCGTCAGGATTGTCTGCAACGACGGTGTCCGCGCTTGCCACCGCGGCGACAGTATCCGAGTTGACGGCATCGCCCGCGACCTCCCCGACGACACTGGTCGCGACCTCCCCGGCTCCGTCGACCGCGACATCCTCAACGCCGTCGGTCACCTCAGGATCAACCACCTTCTTGCTCGCGCTCTTGCCCGCTTTGGTTTTCGCTGCGGTTTTCGTCGCCGATGCCAAGCCTTTTCGAGTGGATGTCCCGCCAGCCCGGGCCTTTCGTGCTGCTGTTGCTGTGCGTGCGGGGGCGGCCTTTTCAGCTGCGGTGGCCTTTTCAGCTGCGGTGGCCTTTTTAGCGGTGGTGGCCTTTTTAGCGGGGGCGGCCTTTTCAGCGGCGGTGGTTTTTTCGGCGGGGGCGGCCTGTGACCTCGCCGCGGCGGCGCGGCGAGGTTTGGTCGCTACGGTCGCGCTTGCTACCGCGCTGGCACCCTCTGTCGAATCTCCGGTCATCGCAGTTTTTCTCGTCATCTGCCATCTCTCGTGCTAGTCGGTGATGTGTGGCGTGCTCGCGCGTCGCCCAAATGGGCAACAGAAAGACCCTTGTCAAGTCTGCTGTGAAACGCGTCAACGCTCACACGGACTCGACCGGGTCAACCCTCACATTATACTCCGACGTCACGGCATGCCTCGGGACAAAGAGCCCATTCACACGGCAAATTACCAGTAAACTTACATAAAATAGTCAGACTCCTTCCCTCGTCTCGCTAACACAGTGCTACATGATCTGACCTTGCCGCGCACCGGAAGCTCCTTCCCCCGTCTCGCTAACACAGTGCTTGCACAACACTCCTATCACAGCTGATGTGCTACCCAATCGGGGTCTCGCCGTCCCGCGGGGTTCGCATCGCCAAGAACTTTTCGAACTCGGCCGCGATCGACTCGGCACTTGGAAGCTCACCATCGGCGTCGGCAAACGCAGACCGCAGGGTGTTTCCCTCCATGAACGAGTCGTACCGCTGTTCGAGACTCTCGACGAGCTTCGCAAGTTCCACATTCTCGGCAATCTGCGCATCGATACGGGTCAGGAAGGTGCGCCCCTGTTCCCGCAAGCTGTCGGTGGGGAACATGAGCCCAGTGGCAGCGGTGAGAGCATCGAGCGCGGCGACCGAGGCATCCGGATATTCGGTATCAGACAGATAGTGCGGTACCAGCAGCACCAAACCAGCGGTGGGATGGCCCAGCTCTTGCAGTCGGTATTCCACCAGGTGCAGCACATTGGCCGGCAACTGCGTGGTCGGACGCCACGCGGACAGTGCCTCGGTGAGCTCGGGTCGGTTGCCACTGACCGTCACCCCGATCGGGCGAGTGTGCGGAACGGGCATCGGTATCGCATTGAGCCATGTCACCGAGGCGACACCGAATGTGCCGATGAGGTGCAGCACCGCCGCGACAAAACGTTCCCACTGGAAGTCCGGTTCGTACCCGCTCAGCAGGAGAAACGGTTGCCCCATGTCGTCGTGCGCGAGCTCAAGACCGAGCCGCGACGGGTGGTACTCGGTGAGGTGGGTTTCCGTGAAGATCATAACGGGTCGTCGTGCCCGATAGTCGAACAATTCATCAGTGTCAAACGTTGCGACGGTCGTGCGCTCAAGGTTTGACCGCAGGTGGGTAGTCATTTCCGCGACCGCCGAGCCGGGATCAGAGTACCCGGTCAGACCGGCTACAAGAGGGATCCCCGCGGGCACGTGAACATCGGGGTTCACCTCAAAGAGGTTCAATGGATCGCGCATGCCCCAACCCTACCGGCGGCTCTCGATCAGAGAAGGGGGCGTTCGCCACGGGCGTGCCCCGAGGGGTCACCGCGCGCACGCGCTTCTACCGTCAACAAGACCGGGTTCGCAGGGATATGTCCGGGAGTCACCGCGCACGCGCGCTTCTACCCGCGGCCAATCCGTAGTGAGGACTCGCGCCGAAGGGGTCACCGCGCACGTGCGCTTCTACCTTGAACGCGGGATACGGGGAGCACACGTGAAAATCAACCCGGTCCCACACTCTAGGGCCTACCATCGGAGACATGCCCGCTCCTGCACTCTCACTCTCCCCCGCATCGCCGCTCGACGAGTCCGTCGATGCTGTCATCCTCTTTGCTTGCACTGGCGATGACGGTGTCGAACTCCTACTTCCACCCGGCATTCCCTATGACGCCGCGCCGTTCACCGACCTCACAAAAAACGCCGTACAGCTCGGAGCAAGCGGGAGGGCTGAAGAAGTGACCTGTCTACCGGGCGGCGACACCGGTCCGCGTATTTTTGCCATCGTTGGTGTGGGCAAGATTGGCAGTACCGCGAAAACAGGTCCCGTTAAAACCCCGGATGCCGCGACTATCCGCCGCGCCGCCGGTGCCGCGACCCGACACCTCACAGACGTTGAGTCCGTTGCTCTCATCGTTGAGGGTGGCCCGGAGCTTGCCGCCGCCGCACTGGAAGGTGCCGCGCTCGGTGCCTACGCGTACACCGAATATCGTTCTACACCGAAGCCCGCCATCACCTCAATCAGCCTGCGTACCTCGCACGAGGCAACAGCCATCGGTCTTGATCGAGTGCGCGTCATCGTGGCTGCCGTGACGAGCACGCGGGATCTCGTCAACGCCTCCCCCGCCGACCTTTTCCCGCAGCGGTTCGCGGAAATCGCCGTCGAGACGGCCAGTGCTGTCGGCGTTGAGGTGCGGGTCTGGGACGAAAAAGAACTTGGTGCAGACGGATTCGGCGGCATCGCCGGAGTTGGGCAGGGCTCGAGCCATCCACCGCGACTGGTGAAACTCAGCTACCGTCCCGATGGCGCGAGCCAGCACCTCGCTCTCGTGGGCAAGGGCATCACGTTTGATTCGGGTGGACTCTCGTTGAAGCCTGCCGCCTCCATGGCGGGAATGAAGACTGATATGGCCGGAGCTGCTGCTGTGCTCGCGGTCATCGTGGCACTGGCAGAGCTCAAAGTTCCGGTGCGAGTGACCGGATGGCTCTGTCTGGCCGAAAACCTCCCCTCCGCAACGGCGATTCGCCCGAACGACGTGCTCCGAATTCGCGGTGGTACAACGGTTGAGGTGACAAACACCGATGCCGAGGGACGACTCGTGCTCGCTGACGGGATCGTGGCAGCCAGTGAGGAACATCCCGATGCCATTATCGACATCGCGACGCTCACCGGTGCCCAAATCGTCTCGCTTGGACACCGAATTTCCGGACTCATGGGCAACGATGCCCTCGTCGCACAGGTGAGGTCCGCGGCCGATGAGATCGACGAGGCGGTCTGGCCCATGCCACTACCCAGCGATTTACTCACGAGTTTGACCTCGGATGTTGCAGACCTTGCCAATGCCAAGATGGGTGCTGCCCTGCCCGGGATGCTCGTTGCTGGTGTTTTCCTGCGGGAGTTTGTCGGCACCCAGGCCGAATCGGAACACCGCATTCCCTGGGCGCACCTCGACATCGCCGGTCCCTCACACAACAGCGCCGCAGGATGGGGCTTTACCGGTGCAGGAGCGACCGGTGTCGGTGTTCGCACTCTTGTTCGGCTCGGCGAAGTGCTCGCCCACCAGGTAGTAGGGTCTTAGAGGCGCAAAACGTCGTCGTAGGAATGTCAGTTGGGAGTGTCAACTTTGTCTGAGCAGAACTTTGACCTAGTAGTCCTCGGTGGTGGCAGTGGTGGCTATGCGGCCGCGCTACGTGCCATTCAGTTGGGTTCAACGGTCGCACTCATCGAAAAAGACAGGGTCGGCGGCACCTGTTTGCACAGAGGATGCGTTCCCACCAAGGCGCTGCTTCACGCTGCCGAGGTAGCAGACACCGCCCGGGAAGCCGCACGGTTCGGTGTCCGTGCCCACCTTGAGGGTATTGACATTGCGAGTGTGACCGCATACCGCCAAGGGATTGTTGGCAGTAAACACAAGGGCCTGCAGGGGTTGCTCAAAGCGCGCGGCATCCATGTTGTTGAGGGCGAGGGGCGGCTCGTGTCCCCAACCACCGTGCTGGTCGGGGAGGACCGCTACATCGGCAAGAATGTCGTGCTTGCAACCGGTTCATACTCGCGGTCCCTACCCGGACTGGAGATCGGCGGGCGAGTTATCACGAGCGATCAGGCACTGGAACTGGATGTTGTGCCATCCTCGGTCATCATTCTCGGCGGCGGTGTCATCGGTGTTGAATTCGCCAGCGTCTGGACCTCGTTCGGGGCACAGGTTACCCTTGTCGAGGGTCTACCGCACCTGGTTCCCAACGAGGAAGAGTCGATTTCGAAGCAGCTAGAGCGCGCCTTCCGCAAGCGTGGCATTGATTTCAAACTGGGTGTGCGGTTTCAGGGAGTTACTCAAAGCACCGAGGGTGTTGTCGTCACCCTTGAGGGCGGCGAAACTCTCTCCGCCGACTACCTGCTCGTGGCCGTTGGTCGCGGTCCGTCCACCGCTGGGCTCGGGTATGAAGAAGTCGGAGTCACCGTTGACCGCGGATTCGTTGTGACCAACGAACGGCTCCAGACAACTGTGCCGGGCGTGTATGCGGTCGGTGACATCGTGCCCGGTCTGCAACTGGCACACCGAGCTTTCCAGCACGGCATTTTCGTCGCAGAAGAGATCGCCGGGCTCAAGCCCGTTGTCATTGCCGACGTAAACATTCCGAAAGTCACGTACTGCGAGCCGGAGATCGCGTCGGTGGGTTACACCGAGGCAAAGGCCGCGAGCCTCCACGGTGCCGACAAGGTCACCTCCTACGACTACAATCTCGCGGGCAATGCCAAGAGCCACATCCTCGAAACGAGCGGTTCCGTAAAGGTTGTTCGGCTCGTAGACGGCCCAATTATTGGAATACACATGATTGGCGGTCGCGTCGGTGAACTCGTCGGCGAAGCGCAGCTCGCCGTCAACTGGGAAGCCTACCCGGAGGATGTCGCCCCGCTCATTCACGCTCACCCCACTCAAAACGAGGCACTCGGCGAGGCCTTCCTCAAACTCGCCGGAAAGCCTCTCAATGCACTGTAGACACGGCCGACACGGCACGTGTGGCACCATCCAGCACCTCAGCAACAGCACATAACACACCCACAACCTCGCGGTACAGGATGCCCCGGACTGCACTAAATTAGTAAACACCCCCGCTGCGAAGGAGACCTACGCATGAGTGAATCTGTCAACCTCCCGGCACTCGGAGAGAGTGTCACCGAAGGAACGGTGACCCGTTGGCTGAAGCAGGTGGGTGACCGGGTGGAGATCGATGAGCCCCTGCTCGAAGTATCGACTGACAAGGTTGACACCGAAATTCCCTCCCCGGTGGCCGGAATCATAGAAGCGATCCACGTGCAGGAGGATGAGACCGTCGAAGTGGGCGCGCCCCTCGTGACCATCGGAACTGGCACTGCTGCCGGCCAGGAGGCCGGTGCGGGGCAGGAGCCCGGCGCTACTTCGATAGCTGCCACCCCCGTTGCTGAGGCAGAGTCGGTTCCCGAGCCAATCACAGACACGCCGGTCGTGGGTCTGCCGACTGCCGCGCCGACTTTTGCGGCACCCACCGTGGATGCGCCGACTGCCGCACCTATTGTGAACGCGTCAGCTGCCGCACCGACTGTAAACACGCCGGCTGCCACCGTGCCAGCTGCCACCGTCGCAACGCCGGTGGCAGCAACACCGTCCACTGACGACACTGTGGCACCCGATCACCCGCCCTTCACCGGTGTGCTCTCGGGACTTACCGGATACGTCACCCCGATTGTCCGCAAGCTCGCGAACGAGCAGGGCGTTGACCTCACCGACATAACAGGCACCGGTGTCGGTGGTCGGATTCGGAAACAAGACATTATCGCCGCGCACGCAGCGAACTCCGCCGCGGAAGCTGCATCCCTGGCACCCACGGGGGGCAGTGGTTTGTCTCCCGTCACGGTAGCGGCAGGGGCATCCAGCCCACGCGAAGCACTGACGGTGTCGCCGCTTCGCGGTACGACCGCACCCATGACCCGTTTGCGCAAGGTTGTTGCTGAACGCGCTGTTGCCTCGATGACCTCGACCGCTCAGCTCACGAGTGTTGTTGAGGTGGACCTCACGCGCGTCGCGCAGCTGCGAGACCAGGTGAAGGGGGCATTTGCAGAGAAGACCGGGAACAAACTTTCATTCCTGCCCTTCTTTGCACTCGCCGCCGCCGAGGCCCTTCGTGCCTACCCGATCATCAACTCCACGGTAGACGGCGACAGTATTGTCTACCCGGCGTACGAGAACATGTCGATCGCGGTGGACACCGAACGGGGCCTTCTCACCCCTGTGATTCGGAACGCCGGGGACCTGAACATCGCTCAGCTCGCCGCGCAGATCGCCGATCTTGCCACCCGCACGCGCAATAACCAACTGAAACCCGACGAGCTTTCCGGTGGCACGTTCACGCTGACAAACACGGGATCGCGCGGGGCACTCTTCGACACACCCGTCGTGTTCCTCCCGCAGTCTGCGATTCTTGGCACCGGAGTCGTTGTCCGTCGCCCGGTCGTTGTGGCGGTTGACGGTTCCGACTCGATTGCCGTTCGATCAATGGTGTACTTGGCGCTCTCCTATGACCACCGAATTATCGACGGCGCCGATGCTGCGCGGTTCCTCACCGCGGTCAAAGCCCGGCTCGAAGAGGGAGCATTCCAGGCTGACCTTGGAGTGTAAAGCTTAGCCTGAGGGAATAACCGGATGGCCCGGGGCATCCACGGGCCCGTCAGGGTTCTGGAGCGCGCAGGATAGGGGATACGGGTGCCCGGGGCATCCGGTGTGTCGTGGTCTGTTTCTCAACCGGTCGGCGGTATTCGGTCGACGGGCCGTCAGTAGGTTCGTAGCAGATCGCCGAGGACCTTGCGACCAAATGTGAGGGCGTCCAGCGGAACGCGCTCATCGATTCCATGGAACATTGCGGGGAAATCGAAATCGGCGGGTAACAGCAGCGGCGCAAACCCGTAGCCAGCAATGCCAAGCTCACTCAACGCCTTATTGTCAGTCCCGCCGCTCATGAGATACGGCAGGATCGGAGCGCCCGGGTCATGCCGCCCCAGCGATGCCGTCACGGCATCAACCAGCGCACCGTGTCGCGGGTTTTCCAAACTCACATCCCGGTGCACGACCGTCACCTCAATCTGCTCCCCCACCAGGGCACGAATCTGAGCGAGCACCGATTCATCCTCGCCGGGCAGTGTTCGCACATCAATGAGTGCCTCAGCCCGTGCAGGGATGACATTGTGCTTGTAACCGGCCTGCAATACGGTCGGATTGGAGGTCGTGCGCAGAGTTGGCGTCACAAATCCTGCGGCGGTTCCGGTGGCCCGCGCGAGCTCATCCGGTGACCTCTCGTGCGGGTCGACACCCACAATTTTTGCCACACCCGCGAGCAATTCGCGCGTTGTCGCCGTGAGACGGACCGGCCACTCCATCCGTCCGAGCCGCACCACGGCCTCAGCCAGCGCAGTGATGGCATTGTCGCGAATATGTCGCGAACCGTGCGCGGCGGCCCCGCGACTGCGCAACCGCAACCAGAGCAGCCCCTTCTCCCCCGTCTGTAACAAATACGCCCGTTTCCCGTCGATCGTGATCGAATATCCACCCACCTCACTGATCGCCTCCGTCGCGCCAGCGAAAACCTCGGGATGATTGTCAACGAGCCAGTGCGACCCGAGCACGCCGCCCGCTTCTTCGTCCGCGAAAAAGGCGACGATGAGATCGCGCTCCGGTTGCGCTCCGGTGCTGAGGATGTCCCGCAGTGCGGCCAGAATCATCGCATCCATGTCTTTCATGTCGACCGCACCACGGCCCCACAGCATGCCATCCTGGATGGTGCCAGCAAACGGGTCAACGCTCCACTCGGATGCCTCAGCCGGCACGACATCCAGATGCCCGTGCACAACGAGCGCGGGCTTCGTGCGGTTGCGTCCGGGTACCCGGACAGTGAGGCTCGTTCGACGCGCATCGGGCTCGAAGAGGCGTGGAGTCAATCCCAACCCGGACAGGTACGCTTCGACGTATTCAGCGGCCTCTCGCTCACCGTTCGCTCGGGATGAGCCGTAGTTGCTGGTGTCAAATCGGATGAGATCTCGCGCGATCCGCGCGGTCTCTTCCAGATCACCATCGCTGTCGGGGCATCCGGTCAGAGCCTGTCCGACACCATCAGACGCACGCGGCGGCGGGAGATACGGCTCGACCATGCGATTCAGACTAGCCTGCGAAATTGTGCGCGCTGGCTGAGTCGCGTCGGTGTTGCTAGAGTCCCGATGCCAGCCTGACGCACGCCTCGTTACCCGAACGCGCTTCCGCCGCGGTGTAGAGGTCACGGGTGTTTCCCCTCACCGACCACGACTGAATTCCGTGCTAGTCTCTACTCTCGGGTTGCAGCGCTGTTGCGGCATCCCATGATCCACGCGCGGGTGGCGGAATGGTAGACGCGCTAGCTTGAGGTGCTAGTGCCCGTAAGGGCGTGGGGGTTCGAGTCCCCCTTCGCGCACGCAGACGAATATGGTCCCTGACCCGAGAAGTAGTTCTCGGGTCAGGGACCATATTCGTTGGAGGTGCTGGAAAAGGGTTGAGGCTGTCGGGATATTGGGAGAAACGAGTGAATAGCATCAGGCACGTCACGAATGATGTGGAATGCGCATGCCCCGGTGAATGACTCTTGTGTGCGTTGGAGTCGGTCTGGTCGTTTTAGACCGGGTACTCCTGTGGGGTGAGTCTCCTGGGTGGATTTTCTATCGAAAACGAAAGCCTTCTGGGGCGGTATTGGAATGTTGAGTGTTGCGGCTGAGTTGTTCCAGCCGAATCAACACAGTGCGATTGAGGTACAAGAGGAACAATCTCGACAGGTGTATGAGATGGGGAACAACGCTCCCTTCCATGGGGAAGAGTCAGGTTTGAATGAGGCTCAATCCTCGGAGAAGCAACAGGAATTACCCGATCAGTAGGTGTTGTTCCCACGGAGGTTGTGTATGACGTGGCGTGGGAGGGTGTTCTGGTTGTGGTGTGATACCACGGCACTCATTTTGCTCGGGTTTTTGCTGAGGATGGGCGGGTGACTGGGGTGTTGTTTCTTGAGGATATTATCGAGGAGTTGGTTGGTGAGGTGCAGGATGCTACCCGGCGGTAAACGGGGGCGGGCTGAGGGTAATCGGGGGGACTTTCGCGGGCGTGGTGGGGGGAAGATCCTGAGCGCAGCGGGAGAAGCCGTCAATCTCGATCCATTCTTTTCCGGAATCGTCATGGTCCCTATTAGCCGCGATGAGTAGATTATTTCCAGGACTCCGGAACGCGACGCTCTGACCCGGGCGGTGCCCTTCGTCTCGATATCCTTCGCTGAGTAGTTGGCTTCTCAGGGTATCTAGCCAGGCAGAAATATCGAAGGTGTCGGCCACGTACGCTTCCCAGTAACCCGTATACTGCGCGGTCTTCTTGTCACATGCGAAGGAACTGTTCGGGAGTATATCCACAAGCCCTCGGAATGCCTCAGACGGAATACGAGCAACAATTTTCCGCATCTCAGCGTGCGTCTGAGCACGAGCCTCATCAAAAGTAGGAAAATAGTTGATCACACTACACCCCGAAACAATTAGCCCGGTGCAGACAACAATCGCAGTGCTGATCGCACGATCAATTCGCATCGCGAACCAACTCATCTAATATCTCCCTCAGTACTTTGTCGTTGCCCTCGACTCCGGCGATTTGGTTGTGTTGTGTGAGCATGTCCTCGATCTGAAGCTTCATCGCGATGGGTGGCACCGTCATGCCCCAGAGGATTTTGGCGAGTTCGTTCCCACTGAAATTGATGCCCGAGTCACGTTCAATGATCCCGTTTTCCGTGGTCGGCGCGACCGCGTAACCCAAATCCCCCATCGCTAGTCCTTGACCGGTGGGGGTGTAGAACAGTTTGTTGAGGTCGTAGCGCCCGGCGTATCCGATGTATGTCGTGGACGGGTCGGGCTGCCAACCAGCTTTCATACCGATCCCCCCGAGCAGAATCCGGGTATCCAACTGCGCCCCACGCCGCTCCGCCTCCCCGGCAGCAGCCGAACCAAAGCTGTGTTCCACGCTGACGATCCTCAGTTCCCCGAGGTCACTGGCTCGTAAGCCTTTGAGGAAGTCGGCGTAGTTCGCCCCGATCGTATCGGCGATTGTATTGATCTGCGGCCCGTGAGAGAACAGATCAGCGGTCTGCGGAAAACGACCATCCTTAAAAACAAACGCAACCACCTCCCCATATGACCGGCCCACTTCCCACTGAGCAAGTGCCTGTATTCCGCCGCGCCTACGATTATTCAGTGCACCCTGATACATCCCTGCGAGGGTGCTGTCGGAACCGGGCAGATACGACAGCACAACCTTCGCCCGGGCCGGGTCACCAATCATCTCAATAATCCGGTCAGCTCCGCGGTCGTAGAGGTAAAGCTGAATAACCCCATCCTGAACCTGGCTGAGATAGGTAATTTCCTGGGACAAATCCGCGATACTCGCGTTGAGAGCGACTCGCTGGGGTTGGGACACGGTGGGGCTGTACTTGTTGAGGAGTGTGGGCAGCGCACCGAGACGAGCCTGCAGCTGCGCCAACTCAGTTTGAGCCTCCGCTAACCGCCGGGTGGCAAGTAGGCGGTTAGCAGCCACACGATCAGCGGGCGGTAACCCGTTCAACTGCCCAACAGTGGCCGGATACCTGGACACAAGCACAGCACGCTGCTGTGGGGTAAGGACGCTCCACGCCCGCGCCACCTCACCCGGTAACGGTGGACAGCGAGCCAGATCCGTCAACAGATCCGGACGCACCCGCTGCAACACCAGGTGATCAAACGCCGACATCCTGCCCACACTCACAAGCACCCCCGCACCCGTTCCCGCCAGCGTTCCCGCCAGCGTTCCCGCACCCGTTCCCGTTCTCACGCCCACACCTGCACCCGTGCTTGTGTTCGTGTTGGTGGTGGTGAGTAGGTTGCTGAATGCTCCGAGCACAGCAGGCGCGGTCAACAGCCTGACACAGGTTGTATCAGCAGCCTCACGCCGCTCGCTCAGCTGCCGCCACGCAACACCAACCCGACGCAACTGCTCCTCCGCAGCATCCACCCGCTGTTGCGCACTACACCGAACAGCCTCATCCAACCCAGCAGACGCCAGCTCTAAAGCCTGCCGCGCTGCCACCATGATCTGGCGTGCCTCCCGCTCACGATGCCGCAACACCCGAGCCTCCTGCCCAATCTGGGCCACCACAACCCCATACTGCCCCAACGCCGCAGCACCCGCAGCATAACCAGACGCAATCGCTGCAACCACCGGACGCAACTCACCAATACGAGCAGCAACACCAGAAGCCACCAACGAACGCCACGAACCATCAGAAGCCCACCCCTCATC
>NAEP01000010.1 GCA_002529645.1 Candidatus Lumbricidiphila eiseniae
GATAAGGGCGGGTCTTCTTTGCCTTGATTCCGAGCTCGGCGCAGGCGTCTGGCCAGGCGTGAGAGCGGTAGGCGGAGCCGTTGTCGGAGAGCACTGGTTCGAGCCTCACGCCGCGCGCTTCGAACCAGCTGATCGCTCGCCGAAGAACGCCGATCGCGGTCGCCGCGGTCTCATCCTCGTGGATTTCGGCATAGGCAACTCGGGAGTGGTCGTCGATGACAGTGTGAACGAATGCGTGCCCGACGAGCACCCCACGCCACTTGCTGCGATCCTTGCCCGGCGTCGCCGCCCGGTTCTTCAGCCCCTGCTGGCGGCCGACGAACCGCGACCTGCCACCGTCCGGGATGTTGCCGATCTTCTTCACATCGACGTGGATCATGGCCCCAGGTTTGTCGTGTTCGTAGCGTCGGATCGGCTCGCCGGTTCTGACATCGACATGATGCAACCGGTTCAGTCGAACCCGCACCAGCACCGCGTGAACGGTCGAGGCCGGCATCCCGACCCTGGCGCCGATCCCGACCCTGGCGCCGATCCCGACCGGTCCGAGACGCTTCTTCCACCGCAGATGCACAATCTTGCACACCAGCTCCGGGCGCGTGCGGTTCGGTGAGCGGTGCGGCCTTGAGGACCGATCCTGAAGACCATCCCGACCCATCACCGCATACCGCTCAGCCCACCGCTTCGCCGCCGGCCACAAGACATGGAAGACCTGAGCGGCGTGAGCAACCGGCCACCCCTCATCAACGATCAACCGCACGATGCGCAGCCTTTGAACAGGAGCAAGAACAGCATTAGCGTGAAACACGAAAACCTCCGGACGGAACCTAGGGAACTAGACAGCCCCACCCTCCACCGGAAGTCTTCCTCATTTCAAGACGTCACACATCAACCAACGTGCCTGGGCACTACAACTAGAAGAGCAAGTACAACCACACCCAGCCACACTCACCGCTGGGCCACCTCACCCCCACCAAGCACGCTCAGCAATACGCCCATCAAATAGAAACCAACGACTCACACAACCTCCAGACCTAACAACGGGGGCGGGCCAATCCGGTTGTTGGATAGTTCCATTGCACGGGAGGTTTTTGCCTGTTAGTGAATCGAGGCTCGGTTCCCGAGATAACGTCTTTGGCATGATAACTGGGCACTTACTACTGTCTAGTTCGGGGTGTTACCCGAGCAGGTTTAGTCTCGCATTGGGCTGTGACGGCGGTGCAGTAGCAGTGTGAGTCCTGCGAGCAGGAATACTGTTGCAGCTCCGAGCGGAATGATCAGATTGACACCACTGCTTGCAAGCTCGTAGACCGCGGGTGCGGGGTTGCTGCTTGTTGCGGTGTTTACTACAGCAGGCACTGTGGAGCCTGCTGCTGCACTCGCGTTCGAGGTCGAGGGTGTTGAGGTGATAGCTGCTGCCTGTGAGCTCGCGTTTGCGTTCGCGGTACCCACCGTGGAAGCTGCCATGTTTGTGTTAGAGGGACGATCCCTATCCGAAGACGCGTGGGTGGCCGAGGCGGAGGCATTTGCTGCTGTTGTAGAGCTCCCAGATACATTCGTTGGCACCGCGGTCACCGCGGCAGCTTGCGAGGCTGCAACCCCGTTTACCGCCGCGGCCGCGTTCGCGTGAGAATCGGCGGCGGCTGAGGATGATGCGTTCGCATTCGCGTTTGAGGTTGTGGACGCGGTGGAGAACCCCGACGTGGTTGCGGCACCCCGCGACGGAGTTGGAGTTGGAGTTGGAGTCGGCGCCCCAATTACCGACACCGAACCTGACTGGTTGTTGGTGATGTATGCGGTGTTCCCATCCGGTGTAATCGCCACTCCGAGCGGCCAGGTGCCGACGGTAATGGTTTTGGTGACTGTTCCGGTGGCCGTGTCGATCACCGACACCGAATCCGCCTTGGTGTTGGCGACGTATACGGCGCTCCCGTCCGGTGTAACCGCCACCCCGTACGGCCACGTGCCGACGGTAATGGTTTTGGTGACTGTTCCGGTGGCCGTGTCGATCACCGACACCGAATCCGCCTCGAGGCTGGTGACGTATGCGGTTCTCCCATCCGGTGTAACCGCCATCCCCCACAGTGCCGTGCCGATGGTAATCGTTTTGGTGACTGTTCCGGTGGTCGTGTCAATCACCGACACCGAACCCCCCCTGAGGCTGGTGACATATACGGTGCTCCCATCCGGAGTAACCGCCACCCACCACGACCCCGAGTCGACGGTGATGGTGTTGGTGACTGTTCCGGTGGCCGTGTCAATCACCGACACCGAATCCGCCCCGTTGGTGACGTATACGGTGCTCCCATCCGGAGTAACCGCCACCCCGATCAAGCCCGAGTCGACGGTGATGGTGTTGGTGACTGTTCCGGTGGCCGTATCAATCACCGACACCGAACCCGACTTGTTGGTGACGTATACGGTGCTTCCATCCGGTGTAACCGCCACCCCGACCGGACCCGAGTCGACGGTGATGGTTTTGGTGACTGTTCCGGTGGCCGTGTCGATCCTCGACACCGAATTCGACTCGTGGTTGGCGACGTATGCGGTTTTCCCATCCGGGGTAACCGCCACCCCGAACGGGCCCGTGCCGACGGTGATGGTGTTGGTGACGGTGTCGTTATCGCTCAGGCGCGAGGAGAGAGCCCCCGGTGCGCTCGTTCCGTTTTGGCCGAGTGCAGCAGCGGTTGTGTGTGTGTTCATCGGTATCATCCCGATTGTTGTCAACGCTGCCGCCGCAATTATGACGATTACTATCCCCACACGGTGTTTCCTGGTCGGTACTCTCATGAGCACACGCTCCTGTCTCTGAGCGCATCCAGCCTGCAAGAACTCTTGGTTGTACCGGGTTGTTTCACTCTCTTTCTCGCTCTTGCCAGCACACACCTCGTAGTGGGTGTGGTGTCACACGGCTTCTTAGCAGCCCGTCCCACCTGAGTTTCCGTTCCTATCTGAATCGTTGTTTGCGTGAGATCAATGACCGTCGTGTGTTCATCTGTGAAAGACACCGTGATCAACAATTCCGAACTGTCTCCCAAATTTTTCACCATCCCGGAGCAGCGCCACCCAGACGGGGTTCTCTCGCGCCCGTCATGCAACACTTGCTCGCGCGAGCACATCACAGCAGGAGACAGCAACACAGCTCTCACAACAACTACTCCTTCATGCCACACAACACAGATACGGATATTAGGTACAAGCAACCCATATACAGGGCATTCTACGTCTGAAGGGCATAATTCACCTGTGAGGAGGGTGAGAGATTGTGCCCCTTTCTTTAGGTTTCCTGGGAGTGAGAGGTCACAGCGATGGCTCTGAGTCCGAGTTTCTCGACCACCCGACGCTTCCCGAGGGCACACACCCCACGAATTGCAGAGCGGCCAGCCGGGGGTGCAGGACTCAGCGGGGTGGGGAGACACACTCCACGAATTGCAGAGCGGCCACACACCTCAAAAGAGGAGGGGTCTGTTGTGCGGATGGGTGATGGGTTTGGTTTAGGTCGTGTGGGTCAGGTGGCCTGATCCCATGTTGTGGGTCCAGTTGTTATGTGAGTCGTTCTGTCGCTCGCGGTTGTGGGTAGGAAGACTGGTCAGATCATGGCGAACAGCGGGAAGTGGCATACCTCGGAGCAGGTCGTCTGCGAGCTTGGGCAGGCCGACTGGATGCTCGCCGGTGGAGGGGACGTCGCGCGATGTCCTCGGCGCGATTGCGGGTGAACCGGGGATGCTCGCCGGTGGTGGAGAGGTCGTGGGTGTGTGTTGTGAGCTTGGTGTGTCCGAGTAGATGTACTATCCGGTGGCGGAATCAGTATGGTGGTCTCAAGGCTGATGACGCGAAGCGGGTGGAGGAGCTTGAGAAGCAGAACGTCATGCTGAAGCGGTTGCTCGCTGAGGCGGAGTTGGAGAAGGCGGTTTTGAAGGAGTTGGCTGGGGGAAACTTCTAGGCCCGGGCAGACGCTGCGCTGGCGTGGCTCATTTGATCGGGACGCTGTTGGTGAGCGAGCGGATGGCGTGTGGCCTGGTCGGGTTGAGCAGATCCGCGTATCGATGCCCGCTCCAGGCCGACACGAGGGCGGTTCCGGATCGAGCGTTGCATGACACTGGCTCCGTGCGTACGCGAAGAAGCACCCGAAGGGGGTACCGGTGCGCGTATCACAGTGCCCGCGGTGAGGGCTGGGCCGTCAATCACAAGAAGATCCAGCGGCTCTGGCAGGAGGAGGGCCTGCGGGTCTCTGGGCCTCGGCGCCGCAAACGCGTTGGTTCCTCGACCATCGACGCGTCGGCAGCGACCGAGGCGAACACGGTCTGGGCAGTCGATTTCCAGTTCAACGCCAACGAGCGAGCGTGTCAAATGGTGTGTGTAAGGGGTGGGTCTCCTTACGGAAGGAAACACACTGTTGGTTATCGACAAGGCGTCGCGTGATGAGCGGCGCAAGATTCAGACGGAGGGCGCTCAGCGTCTGATCGAGTCA
>NAEP01000001.1 GCA_002529645.1 Candidatus Lumbricidiphila eiseniae
AGCGAGCCGCCGACCGGGCGAAGGAACGCGGCCTACACCGCGGCTCGAAACGCAAAACCGAGGGCCGCCTGGTCGAAAGGCAAGTCGTCACGAACTAGATCAAAGCCCTCGAGCAACTCTCACTCGTCTACCCCGAACGCATCAACCGCTACCTCTAACCCCCGAGACGCCACCCGCTTACACACACAACTTGACAAGCTCCAGTTCAATGCCAACGAGCAAGGCCAAGCGATCAAGATCTGCTCCATCATCGATGAACACACCCGCGAACGCATCGGCGGGCTCGTGGAGCACTCCATCACCGCCGACCGGCTCACCGACCACCCCGAGGAGCTTGTCACACAGCACGGCGCTCCGACGGTGCTCCGCTCGAACAACGGGCCGGAGTTCATCTTCGAGGTGATCGCCGACTGGGCCGGCACCCACACCGGGCTGTTCTATATCCCGCCTGACTCACCCCGGCACAACGAGTACATCGAATCGTTCAACAGCCACCTCCACGACCAGTGCTTGAACACCAACAACTTCTACTCCCCGATCCACACCCGCGTCCTGATCACCGACTGGAAAAGCGAGCACAACCACACCCAGCCACACTCACCGCTGGGCCACCCCACCCCCACCAAGCACACTCGACAATACGCCCATCAAATAGAAACCAACGACTCACACAACGCCCGAACCTAACAACGGGGCGGGCCAGTAGCTCCAGCCGCCCCGACGAGTGTCTCGTCCGCTACGAGGGTATTCCGGTGACAACAGTCCGGCGGTCGTTGGACGACATGCGGCATCGGATACCGCCCGACCGGCGGGAGATCATAGCCGATGAGGCGCTGCGGCGAGACTCGATCGGAGAGTAGGACGTCGACATGCGGAAGGCGTTCTTGTCGGAAGCTGTTGGCCTGAACAAGTTCGGACGAGAGCATTGCCGAAATTGGATAAGAACCGCACATCACCGCATCATGTGTGAGAGGATTCTATCCATGAAGGAGTTGGGCGAGTCGCTCCCGTCGACGTTCACGACGGAAACCTCACGGGCGCTGGGCGTGCATCCACGAGACCTGTACGCCTGGCGAGACGAGGCCCTGGTCGTCGAACTTTCGCGGGGGGTCTTCCGTCGAGCAGACGCACCCCCAGCGTCGTACCCTGACTTGCTCGCCGTGGCACACCGTTCGCCTCGTGCGATTGTCTGCTGCGTATCCGCGGCAGTGATCTACGACCTGACGGATGAGATGCCGCCGTCAGTGCAGATCGCGGTGCCCAAACGATCGCATACGCCGGTGATTGCTTACCCGCCTGTAACGGTGTTCCGCTTCGACGAGGCCTCTTTTGAACTCGGGCTGACCTCATTCGAGGCGGGGCCGGGGGAGCTGGTGCGCATCTACAATTCCGCAAGAACTGTGGTGGATCTCATGAGATTTCGGAAACGCTTTGGCGAGCCGATCGCGCACGCTGCGCTGCACCGCTACCTGGCAGCACCAGGCGCAAGACCCGCCCTGCTGCTGGAGTACGCCGAGGCGCTGGGGACGTTCGGTCCGATGCACGCCGCGCTCGATGTTGCGAGCGCACGATGAGCCGGCCAACGCGAGACAGCGCCGCAGGGCGCGCATACCTCGACTTGCAGAACCAGGCCCGCCGCCAGAAGCGTGGCACGTAGGAACTGCTCACGATGTACATCGTGAGCGGTGGCTGGAGCGCATGTCGCGCTCACCGTACGCGGAGGACTTCGTCTTGAAGGGTGGGATGCTGCTGGCCTCCTTCGGTACCCGCCGCCCGACAGTCGACGCCGATGCTCTCGCGCGCAACATGTCCTCTGACCAAGAGACCGTGGCCCGCCGTGTTGTCGAGATCGCCGCGATCGAAGACCCAGACGACGGCGTGGAGTTCTTGCCCGACACAGTCACCACTGCGGTGATTCGCGATGACGCGCTGTATTCCGGTGTACGGGTGACGATGACGGCACAGCTTGCAACCGCGCAGGTCAAGCTGCGTCTGGACATCAACTTCGGCGACCCCGTCACCCCCGCGCCGCGAACAGTCGAGTTGCCGTCACTGCGGACGGATGCCCCGCCCATCCACATCCTGGGCTACCCGATCGAAACGGTGCTCGCGGAGAAGCTTGTCACTGCGATCGAACTGGGAAGAGCGAACACCCGTGTGCGTGATTTCGTTGACATCCACCTCTTGACCGGTACGCAGACCTTGCAGTGCGGGTCGCTGCGCGACGCGCTCCTGGCGACCGCAGATTTCCGGGATACCACGTTGATCCCGTTGGCGCAGGCTACTGAGGGGCTCGGAGAGCTGCGCGACTCAACATATGTCGCGTATCGAAAGGGGCTCGGTGAGGCGGGTGCGAATCTGCCGGAGAGGTTCTCCGACACCGTCGCTGCGGTTGCTGTTTTCGTCGACCCGGTGCTCGACGGGATCGATGCCGAGGCCGCGTGGAACCCCGCGGAACGAGACTGGATCGTGGTCCCGTGAGTGGTAACCAGATTGGTGACCAAAAACCCTCCTGAGAGGCGCGAATCAGCCCGAATCACTGCGTAACTGCCGGTAGTCAGCGGTAGGCTCGACGCCATGAGATCCCTGAAATTACGGGGAACTCTACCGATTCGGCGCTTGGCTCGGACGGGCCAGGTGGCTCTCTTTTGTTCTTGGTTCGAATCCAGGTACCCCAGCCACAGTGCTCTTGTTCAAACCAAGAGCCAAATGGACCGGTAGTTTTTCGAGCGAATGCGAAGCAGCGCAGCCAGGCCGCTCTTGCTGACGGGTCATTCCGGTCGACTCGGCGAAGTTCGCATGGCGAACCCTTGCTCTTCCAACAGCGTGGTCAGCTGCGCGATCGGGTACCGTCCAGTCGCATGCTGTTCAAATGTCCACGTGACGAGTGGTGCGTGCTCAGGGTCTACTTCGATTGTCTGGACCGGGTGACCTGGACGACACTGGCTGCCATTCGCCTTCTGAAGCACCTCCAGGAGCGGAAGTCGTGAGTCGACCGCGTCGGCGAACAGCTCGGTTTCCGACGGTGTCGTGCACTCTGAGAGGGGCGAGCGGTTCCTTGCCGCGCGCAAGCAACGCACCTGATGAACATCGAACCCGGCTACACCACGACGATTTCCTCGGATTGGTGACCGGCGCGGTCGATATGGATGTTTTACACGTTTTGGGTGATAATTGAGGTATGGCTACCGTGACGATCCGACCCGCAAGCGCCGGACAGGTCATCGAGCCTCCTCAGGATCTTGGCGAGATGCTCGAACTCGCCCGTTTCCTCGAGAACCACGACGCACCGGCCATTCTGCTTGGTCCCGATGGCGAGCAGTTTCCCCTGCCGCTCCCGGCCTACGAGGTCCTCAGACAGGTGGTAGCTGCGATGGAGCGCGGTGAGTCTGTGAGTAGAGCCAATTGATCGCCAGCTGACGACGCAACAGGCCGCGGGTCTCCTCGGTGTCAGCCGCAACACGCTGGTCAGGCTGCTTGATGAGCACGAGCTACCCTTCGAGCGTTTCGGGCAGTCACGCCATCGCCGCCTACGGCTGTACGACGTGCTGGCCTACCGGGAGCGAAAGCGTACCGACCGCCGCAATCGCCTCGACGAGCTTACCCGTCAGGCCAGTGAGGACGGGCTGTATGAGGTCGATCCAGAGGACTACCGGAAGGCGCTGGCCGAGGCACAGAAGTCGTAATTGGTGGCGAGTTTCACAGCGTTCCTAGTTGTACTGCCCAGGCAGGTTAGTTAACCGGCTGATGGGTGGCTTTGCTCCGATGGTGGTGTGGGGTCTGTGGTGGTTGTATTCGTGGAGCCATGCGGGGAGGGCTGCTCGGCGGGCTGATTCGCTGTTGTAGTGGCGTGAGAAGGCCCATCCGTCGGCGAGGGTGCGGTGGAAGCGTTCGATCTTCCCGTTCGTTTGCGGGCGATAAGGGCGGGTCTTCTTTGCCTTGATTCCGAGCTCGGCGCAGGCGTCTGGCCAGGCGTGAGAGCGGTAGGCGGAGCCGTTGTCGGAGAGCACTGGTTCGAGCCTCACGCCGCGCGCTTCGAACCAGCTGATCGCTCGCCGAAGAACGCCGATCGCGGTCGCCGCGGTCTCATCCTCGTGGATTTCGGCATAGGCAACTCGGGAGTGGTCGTC
>NAEP01000037.1:0-2645 GCA_002529645.1 Candidatus Lumbricidiphila eiseniae
CCACCCCGAACGCATCAACCGCTACCTCTAACCCCCGAGACGCCACCCGCTTACACACACAACTTGACAAGCTCGAAGATCCCCGCCGTGACCGACTCATCACGGCGAGTTCGGGTCCTGATCACCGAGCAGCCGTTATCAGCGATCCTGACGTAGGCGATGCCACACACAAGCACCTGCACAAGCCTGTCAAACACAACACAACACAACCCGACACCCGCAGACAATGACAACCCAACGGATACCCTTCCACCACCAGCGGGATCAGCGCTGGGAATTGTTCCTAGACCGGATCAATAAGCGATGACAAAACGGCGGGCACGATGGCTCCAGTTGACACACGAAATATTCACACATCCGTGGTTAACAGACCTCGTACCCGTCTTACACCCCGGTCGAGCACCGTGAGTTCCATCATCCGGGCCGCGAGTGGGCGAACCTTCCGCTGGCTCGCCCGCCCGCTCAACATTTCGGCCGATATCAAGATCTTGCACGATCTGCTTAATCAGAACACGCCCCGACCAATGCAACCAACAAATCTCTGCCCATCTATTCCACTGAAATCACCCTCCTAACCTGAACCAGAGGGATCCACCTCAGCTCAGCGCTACAGGGTCCGATCTACGTCGGCGTTAACAAACGTCCCTGGAAATGACAGCTGGGCACTCATCACCATCTAATTCAGGGTGTCCACTCGAACAGGTTCAGCCTCGCACTGGGTTTGACGGCGGTGCAGTAGCAGTGCCAGTCCTGCTAACAGGAGTACTGTCACAGCTCCGAGCGGAACGATCGGAGTGACACCAGTGCCCGCAAGCTCATATGCCGCAGGCACGGGATTACCGTTCGATGCGGCGCTCACTACAGCAGGCACTGCTGACGCGTTCCCGTTCGCGGCGCCGACCGCGGCCGCGTTCGCCCGAGAATCCGCCCCCGCCGACGCCGACGCATTCGCGGTCGAAGAGGTCGACGCATTCGTTGAGGCCGTAGTAATCGCTGCGGCCTGCGCTGCTGAGGTCGCGGTCGTGGTACCCGCCGCGGTGCCTGCTGCGTTTGTGTTCGAGGAACGATCCCCATTCGCTGCCGCCACCGCGGCCGCCACCGCTGCCGCCGTCGAGGTCGCAGACGCGTCCGTTGACCCGGTCGCTGTTGCTGCCGCACGCGACGCCGCGACCGCCGCAGCTGTCGCAGCCGCAGATCCAGCCGAGGAACGATCCCCGTTCGCGGCGCCGACCGCGGCCGCGTTCGCCCGAGAATCCGCCCCCGCCGACGCCGACGCATTCGCGGTCGAAGAGGTCGACGCATTCGTTGAGGCCGTAGTAATCGCTGCGGCCTGCGCTGCTGAGGTCGCGGTCGTGGTACCCGCCGCGGTGCCTGCTGCGTTTGTGTTCGAGGAACGATCCCCATTCGCTGCCGCCACCGCGGCCGCCACCGCTGCCGCCGTCGAGGTCGCAGACGCGTCCGTTGACCCGGTCGCTGTTGCTGCCGCACGCGACGCCGCGACCGCCGCAGCTGTCGCAGCCGCAGATCCAGCCGAGGAACGATCCCCGTTCGCGGCGCCGACCGCGGCCGCGTTCGCCCGAGAATCCGCCCCCGCCGACGCCGACGCATTCGCAGCAGAAGACGAAGACGCCGCACTAACAGCAGCACCCGGAGTCGGCGTCGGGGCCGCAGCTGCAATCACCGACACCGAATCCAACATTTTGTTAACGACGTATGCGGTGTTCCCATCCGGAGTAACCGCCACCCCCATCGGGTACCAGCCGACGGGAATGGTTTGGGTGACTGTCCCGGTGGCCGTATCAATCCTCGACACCGAACCCGAGAGCTCGCGGTTGGTGACGTATACGGCACTCCCATCCGGAGTAACCGCCAGCTCGTACGCCCCCGAGTCGACGGTGATGGTTTTGGTGACCGTCCCGGTGCCCGTATCAATCACCGACACCGAACCCGAACCCGGACCGATGTTGGCAACGTATACGGTACTCCCATCCGGAGTAACCGCCACCCCGTGCGGGTTCTTGCCGACAGAAATGGTTTTGGTGACCGTCCCAGTAACCGTATCAATCACCGACACCGAACCCGAATCCGAACCCAAGACCTGGTTGGTGACGTATACAGTGCGCCCATCCGGAGTAACCGCTACCCCGGACTCCCCCGAGTCGACGGTGATGGTTTTGGTGACCGTCCCAGTAACCGTATCAATCACCAACACCGAACCCGAATCCGAACCCAAGATCCCGTTGGTGACGTATACAGTGCGCCCATCCGGAGCAACCGCCACCCCGGTCGGGTTCGTGCCGGCGGGAATGGTTTGGGTGACCGTCCCAGTGACCGTATCAATCACCGACACCGAACCCGAGAGCCCGCCGTTGACGACGTATACGGTACTCCCATCCGGAGCAACCGCCACCCCGCCCGGGCGCGTGCCGACAGAAATAGTTTGGGTGACCGTCCCAGTGACCGTATCAATCACCGACACCGAACCCGAGAACCGGTTGGTGACGTATACAGTGCGCCCATCCGGAGCAACCGCCACCTCCCACGGCAACGTGCCGACACGAATGGTTTTGGTAACAACATCATTACCACCAAGACGCGAAGACAAACTCACCCGAGGCGAGGACAAAGCCCCCCCCCCCCCCCCC
>NAEP01000037.1:2706-3496 GCA_002529645.1 Candidatus Lumbricidiphila eiseniae
GACAAAGCCCCCCCCCCCCCGGGGCTACGCTCATACCGCTCTGACCAAGCGCAACAGCCGCAGTCATCGGCACCACCCCCACCAACGCCAACACCATAACCACCCCACACATCCCCACACCACAACGACCCCGCACTAATACCCTCACAAACACACACTCCCAACCCTGAATACAAAAAATTATCTCAACACACACCCTACATTGCCCCAACACACACCCCAGATACCAACACCCCCCACCCAAAACACAAGAAACACACCGAACTAGCAGTCGATATGGATATGGTCTCGGGCAAGGTTAGAGATCGCATGGACAGGTCGTGGTCAGTGGGTTGGGCGTCCGTTCCAGCGGTACCTGGTCCAGGTTTCGGTTACGAGGTATCGAATGATGATGATCGCATTGGCAAGGGCGAAGGATACGTCGATCACGTAGCTGCGGACTGCGGACTGCGGACTTCGGTGCAGATCGCGAATTTCTTGAATCCGCGGTCGTGCCAGGAATTGATGCGCTCGATGACCCATCTAGCTCCGACCTGTAGCGGAATACCTTGCGCGCTGATAACACCATCGCAACCGAGGGTGCCCAACAGGTTCCAGGTCCTGCCCTAGCCAGTGTTCAAGTACACGATAATCTGCTCGGGCAGATCGAATCCGAACCAGGCCAACATCCCCAGAATGGGAACCAGCAGCAGCAAGTCACTGCAGCCCACCAATGCCATAACACAGTCCAGTGGGGCTCCGTGTGACCCACCAGTAGTGAGCGTTTCCTACCCTGTCTTCTGCGATCTGC
>NAEP01000026.1 GCA_002529645.1 Candidatus Lumbricidiphila eiseniae
CACCCCCACCCGTCGGGCCCACGACAAAGCCCCCATCCCCACCCTGCGAGGGCCCCGGGCCCACGGCAAAGCCCCCATCGTTGCGGTTTGACCCTCCCTCATCCTGCCGAGTTCCCGGGAGGTAAACCATACCGCACTGTAAGTTATGCGAACCCTCACACTCTAACGTCGTGTGATACTGCGGTATGTTTGGTAAGCCTGAGGTAGACACAGGAGAAAAATTCGTGAACCTGTTGAAGAACCCAAGCCCTTCAGGAGGAATCCACACTGACGAGCGCGGCACAAACAACGTGAAATACGAGCTAAAGCCTGCAGCCTCAGTTTCTCGCCAAAGCGGAGTCTTGTTTGGTTCTTGTGCAAGCACGTCAAGGGTGTAGAAGTATTCGGTATAGCCCGAATCATATATGCGTGTTCCCGCCACAGGAGGACCGCTGATTGGGATCGAGATAGTCACGTCTCCACCAGGTCTGGACTGACTGCAGCTTCCCGCTCCCACAGAAGTGGGCCACCGTTGCAGCGAGCACGACTCCAACACTGTTCCAGCAGGGAACTTCGACAAATCATCAGTAAATGTCAATGGGCTCTGCAACGGTACTGCCTCAGAGGTTATGATCACCGGAAATATTTTCACCGAATACCCATCCACGCCGCGAAAATTCGTCCTGACCCCCGTAGCCGACCTGGTCATTCTTACCGAATACCCCGGGGCAGCATAAGGGTTCGCGTTTGCAGGCGGCATCCCGACTATTATTAACGGTATCGCAATGATCGTGATGAGGAGCATCCCAAAAATTCGGATGCCGCGGCCACGCAGTGCCACATCCCTGCGGCCTAACGCCCTTTTGTTTTTTCGTGTGCGTGTGGTCTTTCTAGCCGAATCGGATTGTGTCATTTTTCTCCAACTCTCATCAACGCACATGCCATAGTGGACGTGGTACCGAGCGCCTTCTCAGCGATTCGTGTTGCTTGCGCCTGCCCCCTCGCCCGGTCAGAAACAACCACCGTCACGCGCTCGTCTCTGGAGAACACCGGGGCCAACAACGACCCCGAGCCATCCCCCGAAGAGCTCACCGCACCAGATGAGCCTCCCCCAGATGAGACCTTCCCATATTCATTACTCAACACCCGATCACGCAGCTTCGCCGTGTTCGCCATCCCAAGGGGCAGCACCGTCAATAACGCTCGAAGCAAAATGCCCGGGGCCATCTTGGCAGGAGACGGCAGCGGCACAGTTGCCGTCCCAGGTGCGCACCCCACCAACTCCGACGCGCCCATCATCGGCACACGTGATGCACACAGCACATGCTCCACAATTCTCCCTAGCGCGCAAGCCAGGCGTTGCGCTACGTTGACACTTGACCTTCTAAAGATGATTCAGTACCTAAAAAATGGTATAAAATCCTCCTGGTAGGCGGCTGTGAGTTTGAATCTCTCGCACACACCCGAGTTCCAGGTGCTCTACCAGTGGAAGCCACCAGCGCGTTGAAAGAGGGAAAACCCTCCACGTCCAGCGCGACCAGTCGCCAACCACACGGATACCCCAACGAGAACCCGAGTGTCCGCGACTCGCCATGAGGCCGGTGACCATACGGATGCCCCCCCCCCCTGCCGATGCTCTACAAATCGGACACCAAACCCACATCAGGGTCGAGCCCAGTCCCTGTGCCAACGTGATCAGGAATCGCGATCGCAACTACACACACCACGAGGTTCACGGTCGCCGATGCCGAGATCACCAGGAATTGCGAGCGCTATCCCACCCGAGGTCTGACGGTTAGCCTCCCTTGCCCCGTAAGTGAGGGCTTCTTGTTCGTGCAGATCCTCAACTGACTCTTGGATCATCCCTTGCCCCGTAAGTGAGGGCTCCTTTGACGGTTCCATGGGACCGACTCAGGTTGCCCGCTCTCCTGCCTCGTGAGGACGGCTCCTTTCCCCTCATCCTCATGTAAGCTCACGGCACCCCCTGCTCGGTGATGGCAATCTCACCGGCCGGTGGCACACCCGCCACACCCACAGAAGCTGCCGAAGTGAAATCCGTGAACTTACTGACGTACGCACATCGTTCAGTATCGCTCAGCTGAAATCCGTGAATTTAGTGACGTACGTATCCCCACCAAGCGGAAGCGATCTCGGCGTCGTCTGCGGTCGCTTCCGCGATCCCGGCACAGACAACGCAAAACACGGGCGTGCACCGGTGTGATCCCTTCACCGTACACACAGCAATAATGCCCGTTAAGCTCTGCGAGTGCACCGGTAATCAGGATCGACATATCCCCAGAAATACTGAGGATTTTCTCGTGCGTTCGTGTCATGGAGTACACATTCCATGTGGAAAGGGGCAGTCAGAGACTGGGTGTGACCGGTCGTGTCAACAGAGTCAAGCGGTTGCGGCAGCGAAAGGGAATCAGCGGGGGCGAATTCCCGGGCGAACACGGCGGCGGTTGAGATATTGCAGATACGTGAGCAGAGGATGCCTCGCCATATGACTATCGGTCGTGGTGCACTTTGCGTGAAGATATCCCTTGGCTGGAGATGGGCCATATCGGGGTAGGAGGTCTGTCACGTTTATGAGGCAGTCTGTTGTGTTTGACGGCGACGGCGCGCTACCAATCCCAGTGCTATGAATAAGAATATTGCCACAGATCCAATCGCAATGATCGAGTCAACCAGGAAACGCGAGAGATCTAGCGCAGGTGCGACCTTGTCGTCTGACGCCGCAGAAATAGCGGCTGCGTTACCCGACGAATTTGTGCCGCCTGATGAGTCCGTGGATGCATCGGATGATGCCGTCGTGAATGCGTCCGCCTGCGAGGCCGTACTCGCATTCGCAGCAGACTCGGCTCCGTTTGTGGCTGAGGTGTTATTGGCGTTTCCCGCAGCCCGGGTGTCTGCCACCGACGCCGCACTCGCCGACGTGGTTGAGGTCGCAGACGCGTTTGTAGACGCCGATGCAAGCGCAGCGGCCCGCGATGCCGCGACCGCGTTCGCAGATGCCGCAGCCGCGTTCCCACGCGAATTCGAAGACGCCACCGCCGCAGACCGCGATGCGGCAGCCGCGTTCGCAGTCCCGACCGTCGAGCCTGCCGCGTTCGTAGACGAAGTGTTATTCGCGTTCGCAGCCGCAACCGCGGACCCCACCGCAGAAGAAGTCGATGACGCGGACGCATCCGACGACGCCGAGGTGATCGCTGCGGCTTGTGAGGCAGCGGTAGCGTTCGTGGTTCCGGCCGCGGACGCGCTCGAAGTCCGGTCCCCGTTCGCTGCCGCAACCGCAGCCGCATTCGCACGAGAATCCGCACCCGCAGACGACGACGCCGACGCATTCGCACCCGAGGACGCAGACGCATCCGTAGACGA
>NAEP01000054.1 GCA_002529645.1 Candidatus Lumbricidiphila eiseniae
AGGAGCAGTTGCGTCGGGTTGGTGTTGCGTGGCGGCAGCTGAGCGAGCGGCGTGAGGCTGCTGATACAACCTGTGTCGGGTTGCTGACCGCGCCTGCTGTGCTCGGAGCATTCAGCAACCTACTCACCACCACCACGACAAACACAGGTGCAGGTGCAGGTGCAGGTGTGGGAACGCTGGCGGGAACCGGAACCGGAACCGGTGCAGGAACGGGTGCGGGTGCAGGTGTGGGTGCAGGTGTGGGTGTGCTTGCGGGTGCGGGGGTGCTTGTGAGTGTGGGCAGGATGTCGGCGTTTGATCACCTGGTGTTGCAGCGGGTGCGCCCGGATTTGATGACGGATCTGGCCCGCCGCCCACCGTTACCGGGTGAGGTGGCGCGGGCGTGGAACATCCTTACCCCACAGCAGCGTGCCGTGCTTGTGACCAGGTACCCAACCACTGTTGGGCAGCTGAACGGGTTACCGCCCGCTGATCGTGTGGCCGCTAACCGCCTACTTGCCACCCGGCGGTTAGCGGAGGCCCAAACTGAGTTGGCACAGCTGCAGGCTCGTCTCGGTGCGCTGCCCACACTCCTCAACAAGTACAGTCCTACCGTGTCCCAGCCTCAGCGAGTCGCTCTCAACGCGAGTATCGCGGATTTGTCTCAGGAGATTCTCTATCTCGGTCAGGTTCAGGATGGTGCTATTCAGCTTTATCTCTACGATCACAGCGCCGATCGGATTATTGAGATGATTGGTGACCCGGCCCGGGCGAAGGTTGTGCTGTCGTATCTGCCCGGTTCCGATAGCACCCTCGCAGGGATGTATCAGGGTGCACTGAATAATCGTAGGCGCGGCGGAATACAGGCGCTTTCTCAGTGGGAAGTGGATCAGTCGTATGGTGGGGTGGTTGCGTTTGTTTTTAAGGATGGTCGTTTTCCGCAGACTGCTGATCTGTTTTCTCATGGGCCGCAGATCAATACAATCGCCGATACGATCGGGGCGAACTACGCCGACTTCCTCAAGGGTTTACGGGCCAGTGACCTCGGGGGACTGAGGATCGTTAGTGTGGAGCACAGTTTTGGTTCGGCTGCTGGCGGGGAGGCGGAGCGGCGTGGGGCGCGGTTGGATACCCGGATTTTGCTCGGGGGGATCGGTATGAAGGCTGGTTGGCAGCCCGACCCGTCTACGACATACATCGGATACGCCGGGCGCTACGACCTTAACAAACTGTTCTACACCCCCACCGGTCAAGGACTAGCGATGGGGGATTTGGGTTACGCGGTCGCGCCGACTGCAGAAAACGGGATCATTGAACGTGACTCGGGTATCAATTTCAGTGGAAACGAGCTCGCCAAAATCCTCTGGGGTGTGGCGGTGCCACCTATCGCGATGAAGCTTCAGATCGAGGACATGCTCACACAACACAACCAGATCGCCGGAGTCGAGGACAACGACAAAGTACTGAGGGAGATATTAGATGAGTTGGTTCTCAATGCGAATTGATCGTGCGATCAGCGCTGTGGTTGTTGTCTGCGCTGTACTCGTTGTTTCGGGGTGTGGTGTGGTTAATTATTTTCCGACTTTTGATGAGGCTCGTGCCCAGACGCATGCTGAGATGCGGAAAATTGTTGCTCGTATTCCGGTGGAGGCATTCCGAGGGCTTGTGGATATACTCCCGAACAGTTCCTTCGCGTGTGACAAGAAAACCGCGCAGTATACGGGTTACTGGGAAGCGTACGTGGCCGACACCTTCGATATTTCTGCCTGGCTAGATACCCTGAGAAGCCAACTACTCAGCGAAGGATATCGAGACGAAGGGTACCGCCCGGGTCAGAGCGTCGCATTCCGGAGTCCTGGAAACAATCTACTCATCGCGGCTAATAGAGACCACGACGATTCCGGACGTGCATGGATCGAGATTCGCGGCTTTTCCCGTTGTGCTCAGGATCTTCCCCCCACCACGCCCGAGAAAGTCCCGCCGATTACCCTCAGCCCGCCCCCGTTTACCGCCGGGTAGCATCCTGCACCTCACCAACCAGCTCCTCGATAATATCCTCAAGAAACAACACCCCGGTCACCCACCCATCCCCAGCAAAAACCCGAGCAAAATGAGTGCCGTGGTACCACGCCAAAACCCGAACACCCCCTAATAGAACTTTGATATCCGTGGTATGCCGGGTGGTGATTGGTGTTGGAGTCTGTTAATGTCGGAGGGGTACCGGAAGTCTATGCAGCTTGTGGATCAGCGGCTGGGGTGGATTAGCAGCAGTTGCACCAGTTCGTATCCTCGTCGCTGTGGAGTGTGAAGTCGGTGCGACGTGTTCTGGTGGACCGGGCGTTGCAGTTGATTGGTTTGGTTGCGTGAGTGGTGGATAGTACGGGTTTCAAGAACGATGGGAGATCCTCGTCGCGTGTAGCAAGAGAGAGCATTCGGGTGCTTTAGAAACAGGTTGGTAACTGTCAGATTGGGATCAGTGTCTACGCGGCTGCTGATCGGGCATCGCGCCCGTCGAACTGGCATTTGTACTTACCCAGCTCGTGAGCGGAGGCCTGTGTCTCCACGAGCGAGGAAGCCAAAACTGTCTAAGTGTCTTCGGGATCACTTCGATGCCTGTGTTTCCACGAGCGAGGAAGCCGAATAAATTCGGATCCGTCAGATTGAGGGAGCGTGTCAAATGGTGTGTGTAAGGGGTGGGTTTCCTTACGGAAGGAAACACATTGTTGGTTATCGACAAGGCGTCGCGTGATGAGCGGCGCAAGATTCAGACGGAGGGC
>NAEP01000019.1 GCA_002529645.1 Candidatus Lumbricidiphila eiseniae
AGCGGCGTACGAAACCACGAAAACCTGTACCACACGAACGGGCTAACAAACCGGGATCGCCGCAACCGTGCAGACACTATAAACAATTGTAGATAATCACGGTACAAATATTTCTGGATAGCCACAAACGCACGGGCACTATACGAGACATGCAATGAGCGTACTAGCTGAAATATCTATGTTTGCTGAACTTTTGCTCAACTGGCCCTGGTCGTAGCGATATACCTTTCCAAAACATCTACGTTCGCTGAGCTTTTACCCGGTCGAACCTGGGTGTAGCGGCATATTCTCTGAAACATCTACGCTCGCTGAGTTTTTCCGGTTTATCCTCTAGGCTTGTTGTATGTTGGAGAATCCGCGGTCTCCGAGAGTACGTGCGGTTGCGAAACTGCGAAAGAAACAGGAACGCACGGCTAGCGGTCTGTTTCTGTTGGAGGGGCCGCAGTCGGTTGCGGAGGCGCTCGGTTTTCGGCCGCACCTGCTCGTCGAGATGTACGCGACGCCGACAGCGTTCGAGCGCCACTTGGAGGTTGCCGAGGCTGCGATGGAGGTTGGCGTCGGGATCGAGTTTGTTTCGGAGGGGGTGCTCGAGGCGATGGCTGACACGGTTACTCCGCAGGGTTTTGTTGCGGTGTGCCGTCAGTTTCCGACTGCGGTGAAGGAGATTTTCGCGGCATCCCCGACGCTCATTGTCGTACTGGAAGAGGTACGAGACCCGGGAAATGCGGGCACCATTGTGCGTGCTGCCGATGCGGCGGGTGCTGACGCTGTTATCTTCACCGGTCGGTCGGTTGACCTCTATAACCCGAAGCTCGTGCGCTCCACAACCGGGTCGATTTTCCACCTCCCGATTGCCGTTGATGTCGAACTGTCAGACGTGGTCGCGCGCGCACGCGAAGCGGGCCTCACCGTGCTCGCGGCAGATCTCTCGGGGGAAGAGTTGACGACCGTTCTGCCGTTACTCAAGCGACCAACTGCCTGGGTGTTTGGGAACGAGGCACGCGGACTATCGCCCGAGCATTCGGTGCTCTGCGATCATGCGGTACGGGTTCCGATCTACGGTCACGCCGAGTCGATGAATCTCGCAACCGCAGCATCCGTCTGTGTGTACCAGTCGGCCTTTGCGCAGCGAATCTGACTGTGATGCTCAGGCGGAGTGGTACATGACCGTCACGTATACCCATAGAAGCGCAATCCTTGACTCAGTGAACATGAACATCACCACGTGTTGCGTTTCCACCTTGAACACGGGGCGTTGTGATTGTGTGTGTGGGTTGGTAGGTTTGGGCTGGTGTTGTTTGGTCGAAGTGTTTTCGGGGTTGGTTGTTGATCTCGGGGATGATTCCCTGCAGTTCTTCCCTGTCGGTTGCAGTTTGAAAGTCGGTGCGTGTGGGCAGAGGTAGTATCGGATCCGGTCGTCAGATCGCGGGAAGATGCAGCACGCAGACCTGGAGCGGGTGTAGCGGAACCGTCCGCGGGAGAGCGGTCCACCAGATACGATCTGCTGCCCTCTCCACGAGGTGGCTCAGACGGCGATGAGGTGCAGGCATGTGGTCAAAACTGCCGCCCTCTCCACACGCGGGTGGCTCACAGGCAAGGGGCTTCAGAACATGGTGGTTATACCCGTTCAGCGTGAGAGGCTAAGGACTTCCCGGTTGTGTCATCCGGTTGTTGGGTAGCTCTATTGCACGGGAGGTTTTTGCCTGTTAGTGAGTCGAGGCTCGGTTCCCGGCACATTGTTTCTGGACGTGAGGACTGGGCACTTATTGCTCTCTAGTTCGGGGTGTTAGCTGAGCAGGTTTAGTCTCGCATTGGGCTTTGACGGCGGTGCAGTAGCAGTGTGAGTCCTGTGAGCAGGAATACTGTTGCAGCTCCGAGCGGAATGATCGGATTGACACCACTGCTTGCAAGCTCGTAGACCGCGGGTGTGGGGTTGCTGTTCGTTGCGGTGTTTACTACAGCAGGTGCTGCAGAGCCTGCTGCTGCACTCGCGTTCGAGGTCGAGGGTGTTGAGGTGATAGCTGCTGCCTGTGAGTTCGCGTTCGCGTTCGAGTTTGTGGGCGTGGTTGGGAACTCCGACATGATTGCGGCATTCTGCGCCGGTGTTGGTGTTGGTGTTGGTGTTGGTGTTGGTGTTGGTGTTGGTGTTGGTGTTGGGGTCGGGGTCGGTCGCGGCGCCCCAATTACCGACACCGAACTTGACATGTCGTTGGTGATGTACGCGGTGTTCCCGTCCGGTGTAACCGCCACCCCGTACGGTCCCGGGCCGACGGTGATGGTTTTGGTGACTGTTCCGGTGGCCGTGTCAATTCTCGACACCGAATTTGACCCCCAGTTGGTGA
>NAEP01000055.1 GCA_002529645.1 Candidatus Lumbricidiphila eiseniae
GCTGCCGCGACCGCGGCCGCGTTCGCACGAGAATCCGCCGCCGCAGACGAAGACGCATTCATATTCGCGTTCGAGGTCACAGACGCGTTCGTGGACGCGACACTAATCGCACTAGCAGACGCAGCAGAGGCCGCGTTCGTGGTAGCTGCCGCGGATGCTGCCGCGTTCGTGCTCGAGGAACGATCCCCATTCGCCGCCCCCACCGCAGCCCCAACCGCCGCCGCATTCGCATTCGTGGCAGAAGTCGCAGACGCATCCGAAGACGCTGTAGCTACCGCCGCGGCCTGGGACGCCGCCACCGCAGACCCAGTTGCAGCCGCCGACCCAGCAGAAGAACGATCCGCGTTAGCTGCCGCGACCGCGGCCGCGTTCGCGTGAGAATCCGCCGCCGCAGACGAAGACGCATTCGCGTTCGCGGTTGCGGTTGTAGACGCGTTCGTGGACGCGACACTAATCGCACTAGAACTAGCAGCCGCAGCCGCGTTCGCGGTAACGGATGCTGTAGCGGCCGCGTTCGTGTTCGAGGAGCGATCCCCATTCGCCGCCCCCACCGCAGTCCCAGACGCAGCCGCCGACCCAGCAGAGGTACGGTCCCCGTTGGCTGCCGCGACCGAAGTCGGTGGCGGCGGTTGCGGCGGCGTCCCAATTACTGACACCGAATCTGACTTGTAGTTGGTGATGTATGCGGTGTTTCCATCCGGTGTAACCGCTACCCCGACCGGGTTCGTGCCGACGGTGATGGTTTTGGTGACTGTTCCGGTGGCCGTGTCAATCCTCGACACCGAACCTGACCCGTGGTTGGTGATGTATACGGTGTTCCCGTCCGGTGTAACCGCCACCCCCCACGGATTCGTGCCGACGGTGATGGTTTTGGTGACTGTTCCGGTGGCCGTGTCAATCACCGACACCGAATTTGACCAGTGGTTGGTGATGTATGCGGTGTTCCCGTCCGGTGTAACTGCTACCCCGGCCGGGGTCGTGCCGACGGTGATGGTTTTTGTGACTGTTCCGGTGGCCGTGTCAATCACCGACACCGAATTTGACCAGCTGTTGGTGATGTATACGGTGCTCCCATCCGGTGTAACCCCCACCCCGCGCGGGTACCTGCCGACGGTGATGGTTTTTGTGACTGTTCCGGTGGCCGCGTCAATCACCGACACCGAATTCGACCAGCCGTTGGCGACGTATACGGTGCTCCCGTCCGGTGTAACCGCCACCCCGGCCGGAAGCGTGCCGACGGTGATGGCGTTGGTGACTGTTCCGGTGGCCGTGTCAATCACCCATACCGAACCCGCACTATAGCTGGTGACGTATACGGTGCTCCCGTCCGGTGTCACCGCCACCCCGTACGGGGTCATACCGACGGTGATGGTTTTGGTGACTGTCCCGGTAGCCGTATCAATCCTCGACACCGAACGCGAATCGCTGTTGGCGATGTATGCGGTGTTCCCGTCCGGTGTCACCGCCACCCCACCCGGCTGTGAGCCGACGGTGATGGTGTTGGTGACGGTGTCGTTATCGCTCAGACGTGAGGATAGGGTTCCTGGTACGCTCATGTTGTTCTGGCCGAGTGCAGCAGCGGTGGTGTGTGCGTTTGTTGGTGCTATTCCGATTGTTGTCAACACTGCTGTTGCAATTGTGGCGATAACTATCCCCGCACCACGGTTTCTTGTTGGTGTCCTCATGAGCACGTGCTCCTGTCTTTGTGCACACTCAATTTGCAAAGGCTCGTGGTCGTACCGGGTTGTTTTGCTCTTTTTCTTGCTCCTGTCAGCACACACCTCATGGTGGGTGTGGTGTCGCACGACTTTTCAGCACCTGATCTCGCCTGGGTTTTGGTTCTCATCTGAGTTGTTGTCTGCGTGAGGTCGGTGGAGGTTGTGTGTTCATCCGTGAAAGACACCGTGATCAGCAACGGCTCTGAGCTGTCTCCCAGGTTTTTCACTGCCCCGGAGAAGCACCCTCCAGGCGGGCTTTTCTCACGTCCCTTACGCGACACGTGCTCGCGTAAGCCCATCACATTCACAACATGAACAGGCACTCCCGCGGAGGGCACCACTCTCGCGGGAGGATCCGGAATCACCACAACGGGAGACACCGATGCCACCTCAGACCTACACCCCAGCAGCACAGATTTACGCCCCCTCGCCACACGTCTCACAACGCGACTCCCTCACACGGCACAACACAGATACGGACAAGCAGGCACAGATAATCCCTACGCAAGGGTACTCTACACTGAGAAAACGGTACATATTGCCCGTGTGGGGGATGGTAGGTTGCC
>NAEP01000057.1 GCA_002529645.1 Candidatus Lumbricidiphila eiseniae
TCCGGAGCCAGCGACTGCGTTGGGCAAGTAACAGTCAACCCAGGCCCTGCCGGAGCAGACAACACATCCTGAACCCGGATATCAGACATCATCACATTCCCGGTATTGGTCACAACAAACGAATACGACACACGATCACCCGCACGAGACACCGTCGCAGGAGTCGCACTCTTCACAACCGAGAGCCCCGGAGTCCGCGTGACCGACACCACCCCAGCAGACGAACCAGCCGACACCGTCCGCGCAGGAGCCGTTCCCTCCAACGGAGTCGGAGCCTGACCAGACGCAACCGCGGTACCAGTAAGACGAGCACCCCGATCAATATCAGCCTGCACCGACACATACGACCCAGCACACGTCAACGTCGCACTCGGAGCCAACGACTGAGCCGGACACGTCACAGTCAACCCACCCGCCGCAGCAGCCAGACTATCCGCAACCCGAATCTCAGACATCGTCACATTCCCAGTATTTGTCACCACGAACGAATACGACACACTCGCACCCGCACGAGAAAGCGTCGCAGGAGCCACACTCCTGACAACCGAGAGCGCCGGAGTCTGCGTGATCATCACAACCCCAGCCGAAGAAGCCTCCGACACCGTCCGCGCAGGAACCGCCCCACCCGTCGGAGTGGGAGCCTGACCAGACGCCCTCGCCGCACTCACAACACGACCACGATCAGCATCAGCCTGCGTCACCACATACGCCGCAGCCGTACACAGCAACGTGCCACCCGGAGCCAACGGCTGCCCAGCAGCCGGACAGGTAATCGTCAACGCAGAACCAGCAGAACCAGCCAACGCATCCTCCACCCGAATCTCAGACATCGTCACATTCCCCGTGTTCGTCACAACAAACGAGTACGACACACTCTCACCCGCACGAGACACCCTCGTCGGAGTAACACTCTTCACAACCGAAAGATTCGGAGACTGCGTCACCGTCACGATGCCAGAGGAAGAGCCCTCCGACACCGTCCGTGCGGGAGCTGTTCCACCCGCCGGAGTGGGAGCCTGACCAGACGCAGTCGCAGTACCAGTAAGACGAGCACCCCGATCAATATCAACCTGCGCCATCACATACGACCCAGTACACGTCAACGTCGCATCCGGAGCCAACGACTGAGTCGGACACGTCACAGTCACCCCACCCGCCGCAGCAGCCAGAGTATCCACAACCTGAATGTCAGACATCGTCACGTTTCCCCTGTTCGTCACAGCAAACGAGTACGACACCCGCTCAGTCACACGAGAGACCGTCGCCGGAGTCGCACTCCTGACAACCGACAACGCCGGAGCATGCGCAATCGTCACAGTCCCCAAAGAGGAACCCTCCGACACCGTCCGCTCAGGAGCAGTCCCTCCCGCCGGAGTAGGAGCCTGACCAGAAGCCACCGCCCGACTCTCAACACGACCACGATCAACATCAGCCTGCGTCACCACATAAGGACCAGCCGTACACCTCAGCGTCGCACCCGGGGCCAACGACTGAGTCGGGCACGTCACAGTCAGCGCAGGACCCGCAGGAGCCACCAACTCATCCACAACCCGAATATCAGACATCGTCACGTTCCCAGTGTTGGTCACAACAAACGAATACGACACGCGATCACCCGCACGAGACGCCGTCACCGGAGCAGCACTCCTCACAACCGACAGCGCCGAAGCCTGCGCAACCGTCACCACCCCGGAGGATGAACTTTCCGACGTTGTCCGAGCGGGAACCGTTCCTCCCGGCGGGGTCGCTGTCTGGCCCGACACCGTCATCGTGCTTGCAACCCGACCATTGTCAATATCAGCCTGTGTCACCACATACTGACCGCTCGTGCACACGAGCACATCGCCCGGAGCCAACGACTGCCTACCAGCTGGGCACGTCACAGTCAGCGCAGGACCAGCAGGAGCCGTCAACGCATCTACAACCCGGACATCAGACATCGTCATGTTTCCACTGTTCGTCACAATAAACGAGTAGGACACCCGCTCACCCGCACGAGACACCGATGACGGAGTCGCGCTCTTCACAACAGACAACGCCGGACTCTGCACAATCGTCACTCCCCCGGAGGTCGAGGCAGCCGACACCGTCCGAGCCGGAGTCGCTTCTCCCGGCAGAGTCGGAGCCTGGCCAGAGGCCACCGCACTGCTAACAATGCGACTACCCCGGTCGATATCAGCCTGCGTCACCACATACGGACCAGCCGTGCAGGTCAACGTGCCATTCGGAGCCAGCGGCTGATCC
>NAEP01000058.1 GCA_002529645.1 Candidatus Lumbricidiphila eiseniae
TTGGTTGTTGTCATTGGTGTTCTTGGTCGTCCCAGAGGAATAGGCGGGTGGCGAGGGCGGCGGCTGTGATGGTGGTGGTGAGCATGAGTGCCCAGTACAGCCAGATGTGTTCGGTGCTTGTGGCGTCGCCGGCGAGATCGGCTGCTGCGGCTCGGACGTACCAGGTGGTGGGGAGGCAGTCGAGGGCCCAGGTCACCGGCTCGGGGAACATTCGGGGAGGAAGTACGGAGCCGGAGGCGAAAAGAACAAGCATGGGTAGGGTTGCGGAGATGTTGTTGATGGTGTCTGGTTTTCGGCTGCGGGAGGCGAGTAGGTACGCGAGGGCGAAGAGCATTGCGAGGCCGAGTGTCATGGTGCCGAGCAGGCGAAACAGTTGTGCTGCTTGGGTGTAGCCGAGCAGCAGTGAGGTTATGAAGATCGTGAGGATCACAAACACCCCGAAGACCAGGCGTGCTGGTGTTTGAGCGAGAATGAAGGTGAGTTTGTTTGCGGGGGTGGTTCCGAGCAGGCGCAGGGTGCCGTTTTCTCGCATGCGGGTGAGGGGGACGGAGGTTCCCATGAACGTGATCGCCATCAGCCCGATACACGAAACCCCCGCGAGGCTGTTTCGGAGGATATCGACGACAGGGTCCCCGAGGGTGTCTATGACTGTGTAGTCGCTGGTCTTGTACCCGGCCCGCTCCACCGCCGCGGCAACCTGCAGCCACTGAGAGTTCGTTTTCGCGCGAAGAAGGACAACAACACCCTGTTCTGTTTCTTTCACGGTCACCGTCGCAGCATCAGCGTTGTGAGCATCGACTGTTTTCAGCCCCGAGGCAGCCAGCTGCTCACGCACCTCCGAATACAGCACAACACTCGAATCCACCGCAACAACCGGAGCATTCCTGCCACCGATGTTGATCGTGTAGTTAAGACCAACCATCAGCAAGAAGAAGAACAGGAACATAAGCAGGATCGAGAATGAGCCCTTACGATCCCGGTACAGATCCTTCGCGCTGGAAGAGGCCAGCTCCATGAACTGCGAACGCGGTGCGTACTGGTGTGAGCGCGGTGTGTTCTGGTCTGTTTTAGGCACGGAGGGTCGTCTTCTCTTTAGGCACGGGTGCTCGCCTTCTCGTGCTCTGTGGTTGTCTTCTCGTGTTCGGTGCGTGTTTCGCGGACGATTGAGAGGTAGAAGTCTTCGAGTGTGAGGTGCTCGACGCGATACCGTCGTCCTCGTATCTGGCGGTCGCTGGTGAGAAGCTCAAGCGCACGGTCGGGGTCTGTGGTTGTGTAGCTGAGATGGAACCCTTCTGTGTTTTTTACCCAGGAGAGCGATTCAGCATCAAGCAGCGCCTGTGCTCTTTCTAACGCGTCGCTGGTCACGACATCAAAATGCAGAGTAGAGGCGCCGCCTGCTTCCTCGATCAGACGTGAGGGTGCCCCATCAGCACGAATCTGACCCTCAGCGATGATAACGACACGGTCGCAGATCTGTGTTGCTTCTGTCATATCGTGGGTCGAGAAAACAACCGTTGTTCCATCCGTTTTGAGGGAACGAATGATCCCCAGAAGCTGCTGGCGAGCCTCCGGGTCCAGACCCGCGGAAGGCTCATCCAAGATCACAAGCCGTGGCCTACCAATCAGAGCGACCCCGACAAGCAATCGACGCAACTGCCCACCAGAAAGATTACGCGCCTGAACCTGCTCCTGCTCAACAAGACCGATCTGCTCAATCGTCTGACGAACACCCCGATGATCCTCATGAAACGACGCATACAACCGCAACGTCTCAAGAACCGTCAAAAACCCAAAAACGCTCGCGGACTGAGGCTGAACAGAAACAAGCCTTGTCACCTCTTTCCGATCACGACGAGGATCAAAACCAAGAACCGTGACACTACCCGAAGTCGGCCGCCGCAAACCCGCCACCGTCTCAAGAAGAGTGGACTTCCCCGCCCCATTCGGCCCCAACAAACCAAAAACTATCCCCGACTCAATACCAAGATCCACACCCCCCAAAACAGTACGATCACCATACGTCTTCACAAGCGACCGAACAGACACAACATCCACCCCACCCCCAAC
>NAEP01000060.1 GCA_002529645.1 Candidatus Lumbricidiphila eiseniae
TCGGTACACCGGCGTAACCTCCCCCGGGCGTCTGCCCGGTGCGTTGAACCCTCCGGAGGATGGCTCGGAGTCGTTGTTGACTTCGGTGTTCGCTACAGACGAGCACGTGGCGGTGATTGTGCCAGGAGGGCCGAGGGCCAGAGCCGGGCGATACGAATCGCTGAGAAGACCTTCGGTACCGTGCCCGCTACGGCGCGTGCGTTGAGGGGGGTTGGAAAAGAATGACACGACCCGATTTGACCAGAAAAGCCGTACGCGCATCAAAGGGTGGGAGAGCGTTAGGCCGTAAGGGTGTGGGGTGGGGTGACCGTGGCATCCGGATTTTCGCAGTGATCCTTGTCACAACCACTGCAATACTGCTGACAACAATCAGGGTGATACCTGCAAGCGACGCCGCTGTAGGTGACTCTGGGATGATTGTCGATACCCCTGGGTCAGACCCTGGTGCACAAACTGAACTTCAGACACAAGCAGGGGGCGGGATAATTTTCGGTACCCCTGGGCCAGACCAGGGAAGACACTTTATGGTGTCGACATCAACGTCGACTCCGACCCCGGAAACTTTTAAAGGAGTGTCTGGCTACAGCATTATAGTGAGGGTGCAATTGAGCTTTTCCGGGTGGCTCATGCCAGACCCCAGGAACTCGCTGCTGGGCCCGATAACGTTCCAAGACGATTTCTCGGGGCTCCCTCCCGGAACGAGGGTGCGGTCGTGTTCGCCCTCGCTCCCCCTAGAAACAGGGCTGATGCCAGAGCCTAGAGCATTTTGTAAATCTGCTACGCGGGGTTCAAGCATTCGCCCGACTCCAGGTGTTTTTGTGGAACTTCATGGAATCAAACACATCGCAAGCATTCATACCAAGAGGATTGTCTTATTTGTGCCATATTCGGATTCTCTCCATCAGAAGACCTGGGTCAATAAGATAGCGAGTGTCCTGGCTACGCTTGGGGTACAGGGCGCGGTAAGACTTAAACAGGCCCCGTGCGGCGAAACACCTAGCACTAACCTAAATCCGGCGTGCTCGTACGTTACTTTTCCCGCCCCTGTTCCGACTCCTACCCCGACCCCGACCCCGACCCCGACCCCTGTTGATGTTGAGCCACCTCCGGCGCTGAGGAACGCGAACACGAACGCGTCGGCGTCGGCGGGTGCGGATTCTCGTGGGAACGCGGCCGCGGTCGCGGCTGCGGACGGGGATCGGTTTACGGAGGCGTCCGCGACCCGGACCACGAACGCGGCAGATGCGGCGCGGGCCGCAGCGATGGGGTCGGCGTCTACGGTCGCGTCGGGGTTGGCGGTTTCTTCTGCGGTGGGTGCTGCGGTTGCGGCTGCGCACGCGAATAACACTTCTTCTACGAACGCGGCGGGCTCGACGGTGGGGACTGCGAACGCGGTTGCGGCGTCGCGGTCTGCGGCGGTGGCGTCGGCGTCTTCGGATGCGTCTGGGTCGTCGGTGGCGAATGCGTCGGCGTCGTCGTCTGCGGGTGCGGATTCTCGTGCGAATGCGGCTGCGGTTGCGGCTGCGAACGGGGATCGGTCTTCGAGCGCGTCCGCGGCCGGGACCACGAACGCGGTCGCTGCGTCGCGGTCTGCGGCGGTCTCGAGGGCGACTTCGGATGCGTCCTCGTTGTCGAGGTCTTCTGCGAGGGGGTCTGCGGTTGCGGCTGCGAACGCGAATAATACTTCGTCTACGAACGCGGCAGGCTCGACGGTCGGGACTGCGAACGCGGCTGCTGCGTCACAGGCTGCGGCGATCGCGTCGTCGTCTTCGGATGCGTCTGGGTCGTCGGTGGCGAATGCGTCGGCGTCGTCGTCTGCGGGTGCGGATTCTCGTGCGAATGCGGCTGCGGTTGCGGCAGCGAACGGGGATCGGTCTTCGAGCGCGTCCGCGGCCGGGACCACGAACGCGGTAGCAGCCTCGCGGTCTGC
>NAEP01000056.1 GCA_002529645.1 Candidatus Lumbricidiphila eiseniae
CCGATCCGGATCAGGTCGCCGTGCCCGCGCACCCATGCCAGCAACGCCCGGTATCCCGCGCGCGTCGTGGAGAAGCTGCGCGTTCCAAGGATGGTCCCAGCCGGATCGATGAGCGCGGCGACGTGGATTTCCTTGTGGGTGTCGACACCAGCGAAGATTGGCTGACGCGGTTGAGAGCGCCTTTCGGTGTCAGGGATGATGGTCATGTCGTGCTCCGATCTGTTCGCATGGGCGGGGAACGGCACCGCGCACCACCAGACCGGCGGACAAGACAGTGATGAGCACCTGTTGGCGCAGGCTCTCCTTAGGTCACTCCGGCGGTGAGGCGTGACACCTCACCGGGTGTTCTCAGAGGACCGACAGATCCGAGGAAAGACAACTCGATGTCGATCGGAGTGAGAGTCAGCAACCCCTGAGAACACCCGGCACCGACATTCTCGCGCGTCGATCGCTGTGAGGATCAGGACCCCCGAGAACACCAGCACCAACAGTCTCACTATCACTGTGAACGATACAGTCGGCGACCTCGCCGCGCATCTGGGCAGCGTTCTCGAGGGCCTGGACGGCCAAGCGAGACTTCATTCTCGAGTCGATCGAGTAGCCGACGATCCGGCCGGAGTACACGTCTTTGATCGCGCAACAGTAGAGCTTGCCTTCACTCGTTTTGTGCTCGGTGATGTCCACCAGCCAGAGCTCGTTCGGCGCCTCGGCGGTGAACACCTGACGGGTCCTGCCGTCCTCGTCGATGACGGCGCAGAGGTCGTCGTGGACGGACGGGCCGGGCTTCTTCCCGTTCTTGCCGCGCTTCTTCCCGAACGCGCTCCACCAGCCATTCGAGGACGCGATCCGCCACGCGGTCCGATCCGACATCACCTCACCGACATCACGGGCCTCGTCGGCGAGGAGCCGATGCCCGAACTCGGGATCGTCCTTGTGGGCGTCGAAGAGCGCGTTCGCGCGATACGCCTCCACCACCTCGCTCGGCATGATGGGGTCGGCCCGCCACCGGTAGTAGGGCTGACGAGAGAGCTTGAGTACCCGACACGTCACCGTCACAGGAATCCCTGCAGCGGCGAGCTCACTCACGAGCGGGTACATCATTTTCCCGGCAAGTTCGCCTGCGACAAATACGCCGCCGCACGCCGCAACACCTCGTTCTCCTGCTCCAGCAGCCGGATCCGCTTGCGCGCCTCTCGCAGCTCAGCGCCCTCGACACGGGATTGACCGGGCTTGGCGCCCTCGTCGATATCGGCACGACGGAGCCATTTCTGCAACGTCATCGGGTGAACGCCGAAATCACGAGCGATCTTCTCGATCGTCACTCCGGACTCGCGGTTCCTCGCAACGCGCACAAGGTCATCACGGAACTCAGCGGGATAGGGCTTAGGCACGATGCCATCCTTCCAGGCCAGCCCTCCCGGGCAAACCAGATCAGATGTCACCTATCCGTGCAGCAGACCCCTTCTCGTGATAGATGTACGGCCACTTGATCGTCGCGCACCCGCTGGGCCAATGGCCGCTTGTGCGAGCGCAACACGAGGGCGCGCTGACGTTGTATCTGCCGGAAACGTGACGCTGGCTGATCTGCCTGCAGTGCCTGGCGGACAGCCATTCAGGTGCGAACCGGTGGCCCCACTCCCACCCTTATTAACCACAGCGTCCAGACCGTTGAGCGACGGAGAGTGTTAGTCCGAGAGCGCGGTCTCAGTCACGAACTCCTCGATGGCATCAATTCCGCGGGCCCGGGCGATCTCTCTGGACATCGCGAGCGCGCGGGCACGGTAATCGCTGTCCTCGACGACCTTGTCGATGCAATGCCGGATCTCTTCTGTGCTCGGTCGCCCCGCTCGCACCCGCACTCCCACGCGAGACCACTCGACGCGTGCGGCGACCTCTGGTTTCTCCTCCGTGTTCCCGACGACGATGACCGGCACACCATGACGGAGGGCTTCGTTTACTCCGCCGTATCCTCCGTTTGTGATGAACAGGTCCACGCGCGGGAACAGCCACTCGTAGTCCAGGAAACTGGACACACGCACGTTGCGTGGTATCGCACCGAGATGAGTTTCCAGTTCACCCACCACATCGGCGGCCGAGCGACCTCCGCCGGTGATCACGACTAGCGCGTCCGATCCCTCGAGTGCCCTGATGGTGGGGATGATGAGTTCGGTGAGGTCAGCGTTGGCCACGCTGCCTTGGGTGACATGTACGACCCGGCGGCCATGCAGGTCGCCTCCCCACGGCGGGATCTCTCCCCCAACGTTCGCGGACCGGAGCGGACCCGCGAAGATGAGTTTTGTGCGCGGTTGGGGCCGCGGATACTCGAAGCTCTCGACGCCGAGGTGGATGAGTGCGTCGCCGAGCCCGGGCATCTCGAAGAACGGACATGGCAGTTCGTGGCCGGTCAGTCGGCGGATGGCTCGTCTCAGGTAGCGCTGCGCCGGGCGCAGCACGATACCGCTCGCGGCGACCTGGAGAAGCGCATTGCGCGCGCGTTCGGCGGCGTTGCGTGCCGGAAGTAGGCCCATGCCGTACGGGGGTAGCCCTGGCGCCTTGAGGGTCATGGGGCTGATGCCGAGGATGCCGATCTGTGGCCGTTGGGATCGGGGCATCAGCGCGAACGGATAGACGCCTGCGAACAGCATCTCCGACAGGATCGTGTCTGTCCGCTCCTCCGCGAGGGCGCGGGATACCGATGCAAACTGCGCGTCGATTGGCTTAGAGAAGACCTCGAGCACGCCCGCGCTGAGCCCCCGGATCCCCGTCAACTCCGCGACCTGTGGGAACGCGGCGCGCATGTCGCGATCATCGAAGTCCGCTTCCTCGTCCAGAGGTCGGAAGTCGAGTCCGGCACGTTCCACTCGCTCGCGATGCCGGCTACCCGTGAGCATCCTCACCCGATGGCCGCGCTGTGCGAGTTCGCTGCCGATCCGCAGGCCCGGAGTGACGTGCCCTAGGAGCGGCGAGCTGGTGATCAGGATGGACTTCTTCGTCATGCTGTCCTCACCGACTTGTGGCGTTCGTCAGGAGACGCTGCTGCCGTGACGACGCTGACTGCTTGAAAGGCCGCGGCGACCATCAGGGCAGCGGGAGTGGCCGCCGCGAACTGCCCGGCTGTCGCATCTCCCCCCGCGATGGCGAACACGACCGCGACCACGGCGACACCAGCGAGTACACCGAGTTCGCGTGCGGAGTTTGACAGGCCCGAGGCGATGCTCTCTTCTTCCCCGTCCACGAGCGCCATTGCCTGCCCTGTGACGAGCGCGAAGAACACGCCCATGCCGAGGCCCGCCATCACCATCCCGGGTACCAGCAGCAGATACGGAACGTCGGGGCGAACCACAACCGCGAACCACACTAATGCCGCAAACTGCAGGACCGACCCGAGAGCCAACGGAACCTTCATGCCAATCTTGCTGGCGAGGATGCCCGCCGCCGGAGCAGCCACGAGCGGAACCAGCGTCCACGGGAGTGTGGCCGTACCCGCGGCGGCTGGCTCGTAGCCCAGCACGAGCTGCAGATATTGCGTGAGAAGGAACACCGACCCGAAGATGCCGGCCGTACCAAAGAACGCGGTTGCCACAGAAAGCCTGAGGCCTCGCGCGCGAATCGCGGCAGGCGGCACCAGCGGTGACGACGCCGTGGCCTGCAGACGGAAGAACAGCGCGAGCAGCGCCAGCCCCGCGAGGATAAGCACGACCGTCCAGACCAAGTCAAACTGTTCTTGGGCCAGTGCCAGGAAGCCGAGCACGACGAGGAATAGCCCAGCCGAGACGGTGACAAACCCGGCGACATCGACCCGCACGGTCCTGCGCGGCTCGACCGGGAGTACGGCGATTGCGAGGACGACCAGGATCACGCCGAGCGGGACGTTGATCCAGAAGATCATCTGCCAGTTCGCCACCGAGACGATGAGCCCACCAACGAACGGACCAATTGCGACGGCGAGACCATTGATGCCGCCGAGGATTCCCAGATATACGGGACGACGGCGGTCGGGGGAATACGAGTTGACGAGCGCGAAGGCCAAAGGCACTATGAGGGCGGCGCCAAAACCCTGCGCCGCGCGGGCAATTCCGAACGTCACCAGGTCGGTGGACAGGGCGACGACCGCGGAACTGATCGTGAAGATCGCTACTCCCGCGACGAAGCTCCGTCTACGCCCGTAGCGGCGTCCGAACGACGACGCACCGAGCATGAACACGGCGAAGGTGATCGTGTACGCGTTCACCGTCCACGACAGATCACTGACCGACACGTCGAGCGTGTCCCTGATCGTCGGCAGAGCGATCGTGACGATCAAGTTGTCGAGCCCCGTGATGAACAGTGCGAGTCCCGTGATCACAAGGAGCACGGCGCTGCCGGGCGCCGCGGAAGCGCCGTCCAGCGCATGTTCTCCCGCCGTCGCGCGGGCCGATTCTGCGTCGGGCCTACCGTCAACCATTGATCGGTGCCGCTGCAGCTTCTTCGTTCCCCGCATCAGCGACAGCGCGAAGCGCGCGCTCAAGCACTTGCAGATCCTCCACAGTCTCCACCGAGACCACCTTGCCCCACTTCAACGTCATGAACTGGTAGACGGTGTTCTCGTACCGCTCACCGTCCGGCAGCGGCCCACTCACCCGGGAGCGCACCGCGATGCGCGTGTTCCACGGGCCGCCGTTGACGAGCACCTCGCGGACATCGAACTTTGCCCCGGGAAGGAGACGGAAGGTGCGCTCCCACCAACGGTTCATGGCCTCCTTCGAAACTCGGCGCCCGCCGAGCGCGTGCTCACCATGGAACACATATTCGAACGGTGTCCCAAGCCCGTCCACCATCGCTTGGTAGTTGCCAGAATTGATTTGGTCGAAGGTGCTGCGCACCTTGCGGCGCACGATCATCGAGTAGACCATGTGTTCTGCCGTCCTTTCAATCGTCCATTTCGGTCACGGCGACGGTGTCATCGCCAGGTACTGGCCAAGTTCTCCGAGCCGTGAGTTCAGCAGTTTGCCTCCGAGCCGCCTGCGATAGCCAGCCCCATCCCTACCTGCCACCGAAGCAAGCGCCCGCAGTCGCCAGTGCCGCACGGACGGGGCGCCACGGAGGACATCGAGAACATTCTCGAGAGAAAAGAACTCCATAGGGTCGGTAGTCTGTGCGAACAATCCGGTCAGGTTCCGCGAGTGGACGGGATGCTCCACGGCGATGCGCAAGAACTCATTGACGTCGTCGGCGTACGGGGTGAGGCTTGCGAAATCACATGTGTACTCGTAGAAGGGCCTGGATATCCGGTCTCGCCCGGCCTGGTAGGAACGCAGTGCGGACCCTTCTGGCTCTGCCCCGCCGAGCCATGCCATGATGCTCTCCGCCAGGAGATCTGCCGCACGGATCGCGTCGGTGATTCCACTTGCTGTGGCCGGGTCGCGGCTGTAGCCCGCGTCGCCAACCAGCGCCCACCCGGGGCCCTGTGACTCCCGAAAGAAGTTAGGGACCGAACCGCTCATCCACCGGGCTTGCGGTGCCACGCCCTCGATGCGGTTGCGGATCTCGGGTGCGAGGCGCGCAAGAACTTCGAAGTACGCGTCTTGCTGCCTCTCGCGTGACGGGAACTCAGCGGCCTTCCAGGCCGTGCCGAGCAGGGTCTCTCCCTCGTTGGTCGGCCAGGCGAATACGTAGTTCGCCTGATCTCGCCAGGTCGGAACATTGCGGATACCGAGGTCGGGCCAGTAAGTCCACACGCTGCGCAACCGCACCGGTTTCTCCCAGTACTTCCGTGCGCCTACGAGATGGGCCACCGTCGAACGGGTGCCATCCGCGCCGACCACGAGGCGCGCCCGGATCATCGTCTCCGGGAGCCCGCGGGCCTTCAAGCGCACGCCAGCAACACGATTCGATTCGGTGGTGACTAGGTCCACCACCGAGGTCTCGTCGATGAGCTCCGTGCCAGCGTCGAGCGCGGCCTGCAGCAGAATCCCGTCGAGGCTCCAGCGGCGAGGAGCAAGCGCGAAGCCGATGTCCTCGTCGGGCGGGAGGTCCGCCATCAGGTCGAAGCCGATATCGCGGAGCCCGTACTGTCGGATCCGCGGTGCGCGGGTGGACTCTTCGAGGTGCGCCAAGAGCCCCCATTCCCGCAGCCGCCGGATTGCTGGAGGGTGAACTAGGTGGGTCGAGTCGGGCTTGTCGCTGGGGAGCTTACCCCGGTCGATCAGCACCACGTTCAACCCGGCGCGGGAGAGCAGCATCGCTAGCGATGCACCCGCACAGCGGGCACCGACAATGGCTACATCAACGTCGGGCACTGGCGGTGTCCATCGGCTCGGCTGTTGACGTAGGCGACTGATCATTGGTCTTACGGACGACCAGCCGCTCGATGCGCAGCTCGGCGGGAAGGCGGCGGCCATATGCAGCGGCGATGGCGTTCTCGATGGCAGCGGATCGTGTCTTGGTGAGAAGTAGGGGAGATCCTCCGAACAGCGTGATCTTCTCTCCGCTGGTGAAGGCGAGCGAGCTCGCCTCGGCCGACGGCCATTGATAGTCGACCTCCCGTGCGTCCGTGCAGCCTTCCGGCTCCACGGACGCGGTGCGGATGCGATGGTCAGCACGGGGTCCGCAGTGCAACACGGTGCGTGCCAAGGACCTTTCGTGACCATCACGCTGCCGCGCGAGCGTGACCTCGACGCGTCGGCGGTCGATGAGGCGCGCAGTGCGGGTGAGGACGGTCTGGTCGTCTACGGCGAGTGCGTCGCTGTAGATGACGAGTGCGGTGAGGGCGCACACCTCGCCGAGATCAATGAGGAAGCCGTCGGTGGATCGGACGAGGTATTCCACGACGGCGCTCACGGGAAGGGCCGGCGAACCATTGACGGATGCGGATGCCAGCGATGGCGCCGTCGCGACGGGCACGCGATGGGTCGTGACGATGCGAGCCTCGGGTTGGTACGACAGCACCTCGCCGAGGAAGAATCGGCGCGCCAACATCTCGCCGGCGCCACTCCAATTCGACGGGATCGGCACGCCCTGCAGATGTTGTGCGGAGACTGCGGCGAACTCACCCATGAACGCCACTTCGCCTCGACTATCGTGTTCGAGCTCGTCGATCCACGCTCTCACCCCTTCGGCGACGTCGATGGGTTCCATGTACTGGCGGGCGGCTTCCAAGTTTGAGATCAGCCCGACTCCGTCCCAGGTGGGCCAAGATGTGCAAACGATGCGGTAGGGCCGAGCCGTCTCCTCGCGCGAAACGAACGCGAGCGTCTCGTTCGCGGCGGAGTAGTCGAGCTGGCCGCGCATGCCGCCATATCGACCCGTCAGTGAGCCGGTCAGCGCGAGTGCCTCCACGTTCCGTCCCTCGATCGCTGCTTGCAGGTTCCGCAGCCCGTCGAGTTTGACGCTGATCACGCGTTCCATCGAAGCGGTCGTCTTCTGGTCGATGCGCTTCGGGTCGTCGATGCCGGCGTTGTGGATCACCAGGGTGATGTCACCGTTGATTCGGTGGAATAGCTGCTGGACGGACTCCGCGCTTTGCACGTCGCAGCGTTCGTATCCCAGGTCCAGACCTTCTCGCTTAGCGGCTGCCAGATTGGACAGCAGGGCCCGCATCCGTGTGCGGCGTTCGAATTCCTTGCGCACTGCGGCGATGCCTCCCGGCTTCGCGTCGATGAGCGCCGACCGGTATTGCTTTTGGAAGCCGGCCTCGTCCAGTTTCGCCCACGCCTCGGCGCGGAACTCGTGGTGATCGTCCCGTCCCGAGACGATCACGCGCGTTCCGCGCCGTGCCAGCTCGACCGCGAGCGCGTAGCCGATGCCACGCGCACCGCCGGTCATCACAATCGTGTCCGCTCTGCCGAGCCGGCGCGCGGTCCGTATCGCCGAGCGGGTGACGGCGAGCGGCGTTGAGAGCGTGTGCCCGTCGTGGCGCACCTCGATCGCCATCGTCGAGGTGAGAGCGTGGGCCAGCAGAGTTCCGGCGTCCGCGGCGTCCTCCGGAAGCTCCACTACGCGGCCGATCGCGGTCGGATACTCGCGGGCAACGGATTTCGCCAGGCCGCTCCAGATTCCGTGCTCCGCGCGCGGCGCTCCATTCGAGACCCCGCCGACCACGGCGACGTATGTGTATCGACCGTACGTCTGCCCGGATGCCCACGATCCCCCTACAGCACGCAGTGCCGCAATTGTCTCGCGGAACGGCGTCCGCCAATCGGAGTCCGCTCGTCCCCAGACGCCGGCGTCGATGATCGTCGTCGGATCGTCCTCGAGGCCGCCTACGAGCCGAATGCCCTGTGCCCGCAAGCCCTCTGTGAGTACGCCACGCCGCTCAGCGGAACCCCCCATGACAAGTACGCGCGAGGAAGGAGCGATGCCCCCGTTGTGGCGCGTTACGGGTGCGGTGGCGATGGTTAGCTCGTGCCTGAGGATGCTCACGCGGCGGCGACCTTTCGGGTCGCGCTGCGGGGCGTGACCTTCACCCAGACCTCGTCGAGCGGGCGAAGCGACACGAGGGAGTCGCCGTAGGAGTTGATGCTGGTTGGAAGCACCTCCAGGCGAAACTCTCGCGCAATGGTTGCCAGGAGTGTCTTAACTTCCAGCAGGGCCATGGCATTCCCGATACATTGCCGCGCGCCCAGCCCGAACGGGATGTAGGCCCCGCGTGGGCGCTTCTGCTTGCCGAGGAACCGTTCCGGATCGAACGCGCTCGGATTGGTCCATACCTCCGGGTCCCGGTGGGTAACGAGCGGCGACAGCAGCACGCTCGTTCCTGCCCGCACCTGATATCCGGACACGGTGTCGTCTTCGCGAGCATCGCGGGGGAACACCCAGATGGGGGGGGAACAGCCGCAGGGTTTCGGCGACGAACGCGTCCGCATACTCGAAGCCGGCGAGCTCCTCCATCGTGGGGACGTCCGCCGCCGTGGCGGCGTTTACCTCGTCCGAGAGCCGAGCATGCATTCCTGGATGCTGAGCGAGCATTGTCAGCGCCCAGCACAGTCCCATCGCCGTGGTCTCGTGACCGGCGAGGTAGATCGTTAACAGTTCGTCCCGAAGCTCCGAGTCGGACAGGTCGGGATGCTCTCGGCGGATCGAGCTGATCACATCGACCCTGTCGGAATCTAGGTCATGTCGATCGAGGATGAATTGCGCGAAGGTCAGCAGTCTTCTGCGATTCTGACGGACACGACGGTTCCGGCGCGTCGGCATCCACTCTGGCAACTGTTCGGAGAGGGACCCATGCGGGAACATGATGTCGATACTCTCGTCGACTACCCGTCGCAGAGCGTCACCGGCGATGTCGGCCCGCACGCCGAGGGATGCCTCGAGGATGACCGCGGACGCGAGCTGCAGGCATTCCGACACCAGCTCGACCGGGCGCCCTTCTGCTGCGGCCCGGGTCCACCGTTCTACGAGCGATGCTGCCTGGCGTTCGATGAAGGGGTAGTACGACGCGACGGCGGTCCGGGTGAAGGCGGGTTGTATCGCGCGCCGGTGCGGCTTCCAGTCTTCATCGTCGAGGGTGAGAAGTCCCCGACCCATGACCAGTTCGAACTGTTTGTAGAGCACGCCACGCTCATAGTTCGCACGGTTCTCGACGAGCACGCGGTAAACCGAGGAGGGGCTGGTGGCGAGCGTGAAGACGTAGGGGCCCATGCGGATGCGTGAGTCCGCGCCGTACTGGTGTCGCGTTCGGAGCAGGAAGTCCGCCGCACCCTTGTGGTAGTCGATCAGGCTTCCCAGCAGAGGCAGCCCTCGAGGGCCCGGAGGTAACGGGTTCATAGCGCCACCGCCGGAGCGAGCGTCGGGGAGAGCATGTTGAGGTCGGTTCGGGTCTCGCCGGTCTGCTCGTCGACGTATCCCAGCACGACGCCCTCCACTCCGCGCATGTGCGCGAGATACCGCCCGTCCGCGTCCACCGCCCAGTAGCGAGCCCCCACCGCCTCGTCGATGCCGATCCCGCGCGGCGACGAGTACAGCGTGATGTCTTGGCTGGCAAGGGCGGCGTCGTTGAGGTCGGTCCACAGGTCAAGTTGCGCGATCCGCGTCGGCGCCGCCACCGGCAGGTATCTGCCATCCAGCGGCTCTAGAACCGCGAGGCGCACCAGGCCGTCGAGGAGGAGCACCGGGGTGTGGAACTGCCGGTATGGCTCGTGTCCGGGCAGATCCACCTTGTATCGGGCACGTTTGCCGAGCGGATGCAGCCTGGTGTCGGTGGTGGTTTTGAACTCCCTGTCGAGGAAGATGCGCGCGCCGGGCACGTGATACGGATCGGTGACCGGGACCTCCGGCGCGTCCGGCCAAGGCTCGTGGATCGGCGCCCGCTGCGGCCGGTCCGACATAATCACCCGTGCCGTGTAATAGAGCTTCGATTCTTGCAGTAGCACGCCACTTGGGCTACGCACTTCGGAGTCGACGACGACATCGACGGCGGTCGTCCCGGCTGCTGTGCGCTCGCGTGTCGTCGCCCTGATCCGCAGCGGTGAGCGCGTGGCTGGCCCGTCGAGCCTGACGAACGCATGAAACTCCAAGTCCCTGAGGCCCGTGATGAACAGGCCTGGGTGGAGGACGCGGACCGCCTCGGCGGCGAGCTCCACCACGAAGCATCCGGGAAGGGTTCCGACACCTGCAACGCTGTGATGTTCGAGGTTCATGTCGCGGTGGTCGATCATCCGGAATGCGGTGACTGTGTCGCCCTCGCGCTCGACTCGATCGATGTAGAACCCGTGTGTGACCTCGCGTTGCTCGGGCATCAGCCCCTTCGCACGGTGCTGTATCGCTCCTGCTTCGATACTGCCGATGTGTACCACGGACGGTGCGCCGGGCGGGCGGAGCAACTCGCGGCGGAACAGCTCCACGCCGTCGAGTGTCGGCATCTGGGTAAGCACTCCTCCGCGCGTCTCCGAGAAGAACGACCGGTGAACCTCGCTCGACCCCATACCCACGTCACGCCAGAGCGTCCAGCCGATGCAGAACTCATCCCTGCCTGTTGCCATCTCGGCCAGTGCGAACGCGGACAGTACGTCGTTTGCGCCCGCGTAGTCGGTCTCGCCATACTGTCCCGTCAACCCGATCAGCGACCCGAAGCTGCACCAGCGCCGCGGGCTCTCGGTGAAGGCTGCCTTCAGGTTGAGGTAGCCGCCGACCTTGATCTCGCGTACATCCGCGTATGCGGACGGGTGCTTTGTGGACACGGTTGCCGCCCGGTTGATGCCCGCGCCATGGATGACCAGGTCAACTCTGCGACCCTGTTCGATCCTCTGGGCGACAGCGCGAAGCTCGGCCGCGTCGCGAACATCGGCGCGGTGGTAAGCCGCCCGGCCGCGGCCGTTGTGGGCTTCGAGCTCGGCTATGAGTTCCTTCGTCTGGATCGCCCCGGTGACCGCCTCGAACTCATTGACGATCTCAGCAACCGACGCCTTCGAACCGGAGCTACGCCGGTAGCGGATGAAGCTCGCTCGGTCTGCGAGGGCCGAGCTGGGCGTCCTCGCCACCGTCGCGAGGTTCCCCGTCAGGTCGGAGGAGCCGATGAGGTGAATCTCGCTACCGAAGGTGCGAGCTATGAACCGCACAACCTCGGAGGTGACTCCGCGTGCCCCGCCGGTCGCCACGACGATGGATCTCCCGTCGAGCCCTCGGGACTGGTCGATCTGATCGGATGCCGGGAGGATGCGTTCGGAGTAGCGAAAACCCGCACCGTAGGCGGCGGTGGGCAGGCTCGCGGGCCGCGCGAGTGCGTCCTCGAGGGCAGCTAGCGCATGATCCGCGCCGTCGGACTCGACCAGTACACAGCACACCGAGGACGATGCGTACTCGAGGGCAAGGCTCTTCGCGAACCCCGTGAACAAACCCGAGAGCGGGTGAGCCGTGTGCCCTTGCCAGCCTCCCACGACGGCGATAGCAAACGATTGCGGCGGCTGCGTCCGTGTTTGAAGATAGCGGAGAAGACCGTCGTGCCATGCGGTTACGCGCCGCCACTCGGCAGAGTCCGTTGACGGGGCGTGGGGGATGCGTGTCATATCGATGACGACGCGCACGTGCGGGTTCTCATCGCTCCGCGCTCGCGCCGTCTCTTCATCGTCCCCGCTGTTGAGCAGGGCGGTCATGGAGTCGTCGCCAAGATACGTCGTCGAGGCGGTTCGCCTGCAGGTCGCAGGCGTCCAGGGCGTCGACCTCGCCCAGCCCCGGTCGAATCTGCGGATGTCGGTCTGAAGCTCCTGCAACGACGGCTCGGCACGAGGCGTCGTGCGGTGCAGGTCACCTGTCCTGGCCGTTGGAGCTTCCGCTTCGATGCTGTCCGCCCTGGCTCCAGGGCCGTACGGCAGCGCGCCAGGACCGTCTGAGGCCCGGCTGCCCGCCGTGACTCGCAGCGAGAACTCCAGCCCCGGCCGGATCGTCGCAGCGATCTCGCCGTCCTTCGCTTCGAGAAGATTTCTCAACAGGGTTACAGCCGCCTGCGCGCCCCCGAACGACAGGCTGCGTGCCGCGGCGCGCGTGCGCGCCCGCCGCGCCTCTCCCAGAGTGGCGAGTATGGGCAGGTCGTTCGCACGCGCGAAACTTTGTCGCGTGACCGCGAAGAGCACGCCGCCCTCGGCATACGTACGCGGACCCCAAGTGCCTTCCCCTAGCCGGCCGAGGAGTTCATGGGAGTTGCCGTGAACACCGCCCGCGATGGCGATCGACACGTCGCCCGCGCGGACGTAACGTGCTGCGACATCGATCGCCCCGAGCGCCGACGCCTCGCCGACGTCAATGCCCATATTCGGGCCGTTCGTGTTGAAAACATTTGAGATCCGGGCCGAGATGATGTTGGGCATGATCCCCGGAAAGGAATCCTCGTTCGACGGCAGGACCCCAGCGGCCACGCGATGGCGGAGCTCCTCCTCATGCTCGGCGGTGAAGCCAATGCGGGTCGCGCTTTCTCGAAGCGCGGCAGTTGCAAGATCTATGTGGGATCGACGGGCGTACATCATCGCGTTTCGCGTAGGACCCATGTGCCCGACGAACACGCCGATCCGTTCGCGCTCCGCCTCCCACACCGCCGAAAGCTGCTGGCGGAGGGACTGAGCGGCACGAACAGCGATCAGCTGCGTCCGATCGATCGTGCGTAGCACCCGGGGCGGCACGCGAAGCGCCAATCCGGTCGCGTCATAGGTGTCGCCGAAGGAGCATGCCGGTGGCTCATGGCCGGTGCGCGCCCATCGCGCGATCTCATCGGCGTCGCCGAGACCCGGGAGATCGGCACCCCACCCCACGATCACGGCGGGGTCATCATCGCGCGGGGTCGGGTCCTCATTCGGTCGATCCGACACCACTAGGTGCGCGTTCGTGCCCCCGAAGCCGAAACCTGAGATAGCCGCCCGGCGCGGTTCCGGCCGCGCCAGCCACGGCTTGCTCTCAGTAGGGATCTCGAAGGCTGATCCATCGAGTTCATAGGAGTCCGGCGTCCGCGTGAACCGGTGCTGCGGGAGGATCGTCTCTTCTCGCAGACTCAGCAGCACCTGGATCACTGATACCACCCCGGCTGCCCAGCCCGTGTGCCCGATCAGCGACTTATTGGAAGTCAGGTAGGTGTGCGTGCGTGCTGGGGCCTTCGAGCGGATGCTCGTGATCTCGCAGAGGTCACCCGCCGGGGTGCCCGTCGCGTGAGCGACGATCCAGTCGACTCCCCGATCGGGCCCTGACGACGCGTACGCCCGCTCGATCGCAAGTTGCTGTCCACGAGGGCTGGGCGCATAGATGGCTTTACCCTTTCCATCCGAGGACATTCCCATTGACGACACGAACCCGAGGATCTCATCGCCGTCTCTAATTGCGTCTGCGTGCCGTTTCAGCAGCAATACCGCGGCGCCATCGGAGAACAGCACACCATCGCACCGCTCGTCGAGCGGCCGAAGATTGCCGCTCTGCGACAACCCGTGCAGTTTCGCGAATAGCACGGCATTTCGCGGTCCGACAGTGAAAGTGCCGCCGCAGACGGCACTGTCATAACGGCCCTCGCGCAGCCCCTTGGCAGCGATGTCGAGCGCGTAGAGCGAGGACGAACACGCCGTGTCGACCATGATCACGTCGGAGGTGTCGGGAAGCAACTCGCGTACGGCGTCGAGCCCGACGTCGATTGGCAGCGGAGCCGCGCCATCGGACACACGGTGCAGGCCGTAGGCGCGGTCAAGGGCAGAGCGCACCTCCGCACGCTGCGACCCGGAGAGTGATCCGGCGCTCGCACGGAGGATGTCCATCAAATCCGACTGGAAGGACTCGACAACAATCGACTCCTCGAGGTGCTGGTTCCCATCGGCGGTGTAACCAATCGCGCATCCAACCCGCTCACCGAGATCGTGTCCCTCGATACCGCTGAGCACTGCGTGCCGCAGCCACTGCGTCGCGAAGTCGGTCGCGCGACGGTCATCGCCGATCTCCTCCTGCAGCCTGGGGTGCGGCGTGTACGCGTCGGCGTATCCCGACGCGATCTGGTAGGTCTTGTCTTCCTCAGCCCAATCGTCGCTGGAGAAGTACTCTGGCCGGATCCGCTCGGGGTTGTCACTTGACATCAGTTCTGGACCGTCCCGCAGTACGTTCCAGAACTCGTCGGGCGTACTCGCCCCGGGCGTCACGATACCCATGCCGACAATGGCGATCGCGCCCGGCGAGTCGATCGGCTCGTCGCGCCGGGGGCGCGCCCGTCTGGCCGTAGCCGCCTGCTCACCGGAACCGAGATCCTGCCCGGCAGACGGGGGTGCGAGGGTTTCGGGGGCGACAGGATGCTGCACGGCTGATAGTTGCGCGACGGGCTCGCGTTCCTCGGACTCCGACACAGCAGCACGCTGCGCGGCGGAATCTCCCGAAGCATCCGCAGAATCAGTGCGCGTCCGGGCCGACCAGTCGCGGGGTGCCGCGAGCATGGCACCTCCGAGCGACAGGCCGCCGTCGGCGACGATCGTCTGACCTGTGATCCAACTCGCGTCGTCCGACGCGAGGAATCGAACGGCGTTCGCGATCTCCGCGGCCCGTCCCAGCCGTTGGAAGGGCGTCGCCTGGCGCGCGACCTTCTGCATCTCTGCGGCATCGGGAAACTGATCAGCGACATCCCCCTCGATGAGTCCGCCCGAGACCCCGTTCACCCGGATTCCGTCAGCCGCCCAGTCGGCGGCAAGATAGCGCGTAAGCGACTCCAGTGCGGCCTTTGACGTGCCGACGCCGACGTAGTTCGCGACGACCAGATGCGACCCAACAGAAGTGAGGTTCACGACCGAGCCGCCCCCGCGTGATCTAAGTAAAGGGTGTGCGAGCCGTGCGCACTCGAGTGCCGCGACGACGTTGACGTCGTACGCGCGACGCATCTCCGCGCCGCTCGCGTCGTCCACGCTTTGGAACCGGCCGAAGGCAGCGTTGTTGACGAGCACGTCAATTCCGCCGTACTCCGTCTGTATCTGGGTAAACAGGGCTTCGCGCTGCTTCTGGTTCTCGACGGATGCACGGATGCAATGAGCATCGCCGCCAGCGGCGCGGAGCTCCTTCTCGAGCTGCCGCCCCTGATCATAGGAGTGGAAGCAGTTGATGATCACCGTTGAGTCCGGAACGAAAGCTTCGACAACTGCCCTGCCGATCCCCTTCGCCCCGCCGGTGACGAGGACGATCGGCTTCGAGTCGGTCATCTCGCAACCAAGTCCTTGGTCGCGCCGGTGGCGATGAGGTCCACGACACTGCCGAAGGTCGGATACTCCGCCACGGAAAGCCCCTCCTCCGGCACCGGCAACCCGTACTCCGCCGCCGCTCGCGCCAACAGATCTGTCTGCTTCACCGAATCCACCCCAAGGTCCGCCTCCAGATGCACCCCCGGATCCTCCAGGAACACCTCCACCGGATACTCCAACGCGTCCGCATACAAACGCGCCAACCGCCCCGACACCTCACCACTATCCGAGAAGACCGGGGCTGTGGGCGCTTGCGGCGCGGCGTCCGCGCGCTGCGACCTGAAGGCGTCGTAGACCGCCCGCACGTGCCCGGTCACATCGGCGGCTGAAGCGTGCCAGAACTCCTGGAACTCGGTGCTGCCAGAGCGCAGGTTAAGCAACGACGCGACCGTGCCATCGTCTGAACCCAGCTCCGGTGCGCCGAAGTCATCCACTGGGACGACGTGCCAGGGCTCATCCCGCACGCCGCGCACGATCGCGCTCAGCGAGGTGCCCGCTCCACACTCCACGAAAGTTGACGGAATGCCCGTTGCGAGTTTGTCAAGTGCCGCGCTGAAGTCGAACGGCGTCGTCAGATGTTGCGCGAGGCAGTTCGCGAGGTCGTCACCTCCCGCGTAAAACCGTCCGAGGATGGGCGAGAAGACCGGGACTGTCGGAGTGTCGAACGCGATGTCGGACAGCGCGCGGGCGAAGTTTGAACTCGCCTGGGCGAGTTGCGGATTGTGGAAGGCGTAAGCGGACGCGATGCGCATGCTCGTAATGCCGAGCGCCTTCGCCACTGCCTCGGCTCGCTGGAGGTGCTCGTCCGGTCCCGACAGCACGACCTGCTTTGTCGCATTGACGCCCGCGAGCACGAGATCTGCCGCGCCGACAGCGCGCACGATCGCATCAGCGCGGCCGGATTCGGTGACGAAGACCGACATGCGTCCGTCGGCGGGCGCATGCTCTTCGAGCGCGAGCATCCGACGCGCGACAACTTGTGCTCCAACGGTAGGCCTGAGCGCTCCACCGACGACGAGGGCGGCGATCTCGCCGAAGCTGTGGCCGACGAGAACCGTACGCGCAGGCGATCGTTCCAACGTCGTCCGTCCGGCAACGACCGCAGACAGGTAGATCGCCAGGTGCGCCTGTCTCGGGGAGTTTATAGCGAGTTCCCGCAGCGGACGTTCATCACCAAGGAGCTCTGCAACGTCGACGCCGAGCTCGGCAATCCCTGTTGACCTGATCGCCTCGAACAGATCGGGGTCACGATGCGCCGCCTGCTCGACACACCCGGGCGCATACCCACCCTGCCCGGGGAACACCAGCACCACCTGCTCGCTATTCATCACTTTCTCCCTGCCCGCCGAAACCGATTGCTGTGTGCGTCACCTCGACGCGGATGTCCTTGTACCTGATCGAACATGTCGACATGCGCATCTGACCGTTGCCCACTGCCTCTGATGGCCACACCACCGCGGCGACCAAGGCATCGGATACCGGCACCGTCACGCCGCTCCAATCACCGCCGGTCTCGCCACCGATGCCGACCCGGTCAGAATCGTTGGATAGCTCGACCCGCCATGACTTCAAGGGAACGCCGTTTCCCACGCCCGCTGCTTTCGATGTGGCCTCCTTGAACGTCCAGTACCGCGCCGCCTCACGGCTACGGTCCGCGGCACGCATAGCTGACAAAGAGGCACTCTCCGCGCTCGTGAGCGCGAGCGAGAGCGCTGCAGGCGTCACATTGGCAATCGCCTCGATGTCAACGCCGAGAGCAGCCGGTCCGAACGCGACCGCGACCGCGGAACCCACATTGCTGGTAGACGACTGCAAACCGAGACGCCTCATGGTTCGGTTACGTGGGGCAGAATGCGTCACCCCGCACCCGGTGCATGGCACCCCGTCGAAGGGCTCATCCACGCTGGAGCCGGTGTATGCCGAAGCCAGAAGGCGCAGAAGCAGACGCCGCCGCTGAAACGGTACGCGCGCCCGTGGGTGAAGTCGACGCAGCCGCGACTGTTCGTTGGCATCGAGCACGTCCGCTGCGAGCGGAAGCGGCAGTGCACGCGAGTCCGCTATGAGGAGATCAATACCGCGCCAGGCGCGCGGGACTGAACAGTCGAAGACGGCGACGCATTTTGTCCTCGCGGGCTCGCGGACTGGACTCGGGCTGATGGTTACGGACATGTCTTGGCTTCACCTCGCCTTTGCGCGGCCCCGGCAGATTGGTGCCACTGACCTCTGCTATGCAGTCAGCGTATCCATCTAATGAAAGTAAGTAAACGGTTATGTGGGTATGGTTACGTGCACGGCGACGACATGGCGCGCGATTACGGCTGTAACGGTCGGTGATGCACTCGCAGCCGGCGCGTGGGCGATCGACCTCGACTTCGAAGCCCGCAGGTTCGTTGAACTCGACGGGTATCCGGGTGATCTCACACAGACCGAACAGAGCATCGTGTCAGCATGATTCAGGGGCTTCAGCGGCGGTGCAGTTCGAACCGTTGACGAACGGACGGCACCGTCTGTGGGCAACGATGCCGCACTTCGGCGCGCCGCCGATCCCGGTCAGCGGCGCCGATCCCGCCTCCCACAGCGGCCAGCTGAGCCCAGGACCCCGCGCCCCTCCCACAGGCACAGACTTTCCGTAACCACGCGAACGGGATCCGATACTGCAGAAGGTCGCAAGGGAAAACGGGCCATGCCGCCACAGCGAACACTAGTGACGGGATCGCATCTGATGCGATTCGTCATCGTCAATCGTTGATTGCCGATCGTGTGTGGGAGAAATGCTGGCGCTGGAAATCGGCTAGGCGCAGGCACATCGCGGAGCTCGATCTGGCCCGTTGAGGCTGGCCTTCGCTCGGTGTCGACGGCGGCGCTGTGCGGGCTCGGCTTCGTCGGTGTGGCCCGTACCTGCTGGGTAGCCCTGTTCGTCGCACACGAGCGCGGACAGGCCCCGAACAGCAGGGAGCCACCGTCATGCCCAACCCCACCCCGCCGCCCGCCGCGCGCCTGACCGAACTTCCCAAGCCGGTATTCACCGATGATCGGGCGACGCTCTATCTCGGGGACGCGGTCGAGCTCCTCCCGCTCCTGCCCGAAGCGAGCATCGACGCCCTGGTCACCGACCCGCCCTACGGGTTGAGCTTCAACGGGCAGGCGTGGGACGACGCGTCCGGGTTCCGGGAGTCCCTCCCGCACATCGATACCAGTGCGATGAGTGCGCCGGAGGTGTTCGAGACGTGGTGCACGGCGTGGGCTGCGGGAGCATTGCATGCGTTGAAGCCGGGTGCGTATGTTGCAGCGTTCGGTGGTGCACGCACTTGGCACCGGATGGTGCGCGGGATCGAGAATGCAGGGTTCGAGATCCGCGACCAGATTGCGTGGCTGCACACCACGGGGATGCCCAAGAGCATGGATCTCTCGCACGCGATCGATAAGCACCACGGCGTGGAACGCACCGACCGGGTAGTGCAGACCACCGATCACGACGGGGTACTCGGCGCGACCCGCACGGTCCTGTCCAAAGGCACTCCGGTGACCGAGGACGCGCAGCGGTGGCAGGGGTGGGGTACAGCGTTGCGTCCGGCGTTCGAGCCGATCGTCATCGCCCGCAAACCACCCGAAGGCAACGTCGTCCGCAACGTCCTGAAGCATGGTGTCGGCGGGCTCAACGTCAATGGCGGCAGGTTCGCCCATGATCGGTGGCCGACAAATGTGGCTTTCGATGCAGCCCAGGCGGATGCGTTAGATGTGTTGACGGGGACGTGGCAGGGCGAGTCGCTGTCGCGAAAATTCCCGATCTTCCGCTTCGACCACAAAGCCTCCACGGCAGAACGGCCCCGCGCGTTCGGCGTGTCGCATGCGACAGTGAAGCCGTTGGCTCTGATGCGGTGGCTTATCACGCTCGTCACCCCGCCTCACGGAGTCGTACTCGAGCCATTCGCTGGGTCGGGAACGACGGTCGAAGCGGGGGCGCTTGAGGGCGTTCGCATCACTGCGTTCGAGAAAGACCGAGCGTTCGTACCCTTAATCAGAGCGCGAATCGATCGCTCAGACTCACATGAGTGAAGAGGAAGCTGACGCCGTCCTACCTGACAGGTACGCGAGCGCGCCATCGTGCGCGGCGAACCTGCGAGGAAGGAACCACCATCATGAGCATCGACAAGGGCGAAGCAGCAGCATCAATGCCTGCGGGCACCACAGCACACCGAAGCAGGACGAGCCCGCCGGGTGTCCTGTTTCTCGGGGTGATCGTCTGGACCGATGACCCCGAAGTCGATCCGACAGTGATCGCGGACCGGAACCCGGTCGCGTTGGCGCGGGCGGTCGCGGTCACGATCCACGAGATGCTCGAAGACTCCGAAGCGTATGCCGGGGCGACGGAGTTCCTTCAGTCGAATCCTCCGCCGCAGGATTGGGTACTGCCCGAAGACGTAGATGCATGGTTGGAGGCGCTGCGAGAAGCGACGCCGCACCCGGCGTACTCGTTCCACCAGGTGCCTATGACCGGTGGTGCGGACGGGACGAACCACACGGCCGTGAACCGGTTCCTGCAGCATGCTCTGCAGGAACGCGAAGCCGCTCTCACCCCTGACCCGTCACCGAGCACTGATGCCGGCCGGTCGACTGGAGGATATCTCGCCCGCTGACCCGGTTGTCGCTGCTGAGTGAATGATCACCCTTTGGTGCCGTCTGAATCTTGACCCCTTCGGCACTCTTGGGAGGGTGATCGTTGTGGAAGATTGGGCGGAGATCCGCCGGTTGTATTCGGGTGAGGGTTTGCCGATCAAGGAGATCGTTCGGCGGCTCGGGATCTCGCGGAACACCGTTCGTGCGGCGTTGCGGTCGGATCGGCCGCCGGAGTATCAGCGGCCGCCTGCGGGGTCGCTGGTGGACGCGTTCGAGCCGCAGATCCGGGTGTTGTTGGCGGAGTTCCCGCGGATGCCGGCGACGGTGATCGCGGAGCGGGTGGGCTGGCAGCATTCCGCGTCGATCTTCCGCGCGCGGGTGTCGGCGCTGCGACCGGAGTATCAGGGTGTCGACCCGGTGCAGAAGACCTCGTATCAGCCGGGCGAGATCGCGCAGTGTGATCTCTGGTTCCCTGAGACGCGGGTGTTCGTCGCGCCGGGCCAGGAGCGGATCCTGCCGGTGCTCGTGATGACGCTCGGGTTCTCGAGGACGATCCTCGCGACGATGATCCCGTCCCGGCAGGCGGGCGACATCCTCGAAGGGATGTGGTTGCTGATCGAGCAGATCGGACGGGTCCCGAAGACGCTGGTCTGGGATCGGGAGGCCGCGATCGGCGGGAGCGGGAAGCTGACCACTCCGGCAGCCGCGTTCGCCGGCACTCTCACTACCCGGATTCTGCTCGCCCCGGCCAGGGATCCGGAGTTCAAGGGCATGGTCGAACGCGCGAACGGCTATCTGGAGACGTCGTTTCTGCCCGGCCGGGTGTTCGCATCGCCAGCGGATTTCAACACGCAGCTGACCGGCTGGTTGGAGCGGGCGAACACGCGGCGGGTCCGGTCGATCGGCGCACGCCCGGTCGAGCTCGTCGACACGGATCGTCAGGGCATGCTCGCGCTGCCGCGGCTGGCTCCACAGACTGGGCTGCGGTTCCGGATTCGTCTCGCTCGGGATTATCACATCCGCGTCGACGGGAACGACTACTCCGCTGATCCCCGCCACATCGGCAAGAACATCGACGCGGTCGCGACGGGAACTATGGTCACGATCACCTGCGGCGGGGCGGTGATTGGCCGACACGAGCGCAGCTGGGGTCACCACCAGGTGCTCACCGATCCGGACCACAAGACCACGGCGGCGAAGCTGCGCACCGCCTACTACTCCCACCGCCAGGCATCAACGCGCCGGCATCCGGATGGTCACCCGGTCGCGATCCGCGCGCTCTCGGACTACGACGCTCTCTTCGGCGTCGATTTCGATCCCACGTCCACCATCACCACAACGGAAGAAGCACGATGACACCCACCGCGACGAAGACGACCGAGCAGATCTCTTCCAAGATCGCCTATCTCTCCCGGGCGCTAAAGACCCCCACGATCGGGAGGGTCTGGGAAGACCTCGGCGGCAGGGCCCGCGAGGAGAACTGGTCACACGAGGAATACCTCGCCGCCGTCCTGGAGCGCCAGCTCGCCGACCGTGAGTCCGCGGGCACGACGATGCGGATCAGGACAGCGCATTTCCCGTCGATCAAGACGCTCGAGGACTTCAACCTCGACCACCTCCCGTCGCTGCGCAAGGATCTCCTCGCCCACCTGGCTACGAGCACGTTCGTCGCGAAGGCGGAGAACGTGATCTTGCTCGGCCCTCCGGGGATCGGGAAGACGCACCTCGCAATTGGGCTCGGCGTCAAAGCCACCCAGGCCGGCTATTCCGTGCTCTTCGACACCGCGAACAACTGGATCGCGCGCCTTGCCGCCGCACACCACCAGGGGCAGCTCGAGACGGAGCTGAAGAAGATCCGCCGCTACAAACTCATCATCATCGATGAGATCGGCTACATCCCCTTCGATCAGGACGCCGCGAACCTGTTCTTCCAACTCGTCGCCTCCCGTTACAAGCAGGGCTCGATCATGGTCACCAGCAACCTGCCCTTCGGACGCTGGGGCGAGACATTCGGAGACGACGTCGTCGCGGCCGCGATGATCGACCGCCTCGTCCACCACTCCGAAGTCCTCACCCTCTCCGGAGACTCCTACCGCACCCACGGCCGCCGCGACCTCATCACCAAAGACCGCGCCGACAAAAACTGACCCCCGGGGGTCAAGATTCAAACGGCAAAAAGGGGCGAGAACTCACTCGGCGTTGACAAAGAACCTCGCCGACCAGGAACGCACCCTCGACGCCCACCTCGCTGACGCGATCACCCTCGACCAGCTCAAGACCCGGCAAAGCAAGCTCCGCGCCGAACTCGACACCATCGACGCGCGCCTCGCCGAGCACCACAATGACTACGCCGAAGCCCGCACCCACATCGGCGACTGCCTCGACCTCGCCGCCGACATAGCCCGCATCTACGCCGGATGTGACGACCAGACCCGCAGGCTCTGCAACCAGGCCTTCTTCGTCAAGATCTACATCGACGAAGACCGCACCATCCGACCCGTCCTCGCCGAACCGTTCAATGTCATCCTCGACCCCGACAAGGCCCGCGACGCCCATACTTGGCCAGCAGCCCACGCCACCGCAACGCAAGTGTCCGAAGTCCCAACACCATCCATTTGGCTGCATGTTGGAACTTCGGACATTAAGTGCCCCTGGAGGGACTCGAACCCCCAACCTGCTCCTTAGGACGGAGTCGCTCTTCCATTGAGCTACAGAGGCCCCATCCCAGCCAGTCGGGATGGCACACAGCCTGAGTTTACCCGAAGCATCCCCAATCTGCCCCACCGGGGCATCCGGAACGAACCCTTACCCGGGCGGCGGGTACAGATACGTCGCGTCACTCGCAGCGATAGTTCGCCTGCCATAAGTGTGGTTGCTGCCCCAGTTGTACTCTTCGATATTGACGCTGCCGTCAGAATTGATCGCCTGCACGTAGGCGACGTGGTTATACGGGAACCACGCTACCGAGCCAACGATGGGCGTTGATGAAACCGGCCATCCGTGATGACGCCACGCACTAAGCCACATGTACGCGCTGCCAGAGGCAAGATTGGCCCAAACGAAACGGAACGGAGGGCTGGTCGACCCGACATCCCGGTTGAGACGCCACGCAGCAAAGTCAACACACTCGCGGTAGAAGTAATTGAGGGGGGAAAGCCCACCGCCATAAGTATCGGGCAGTTGGTCCCACCAGGGGTAGTCATCACCCGGAACATGCACCGTTGTCGCCCGAACTTGCTTAACCCGCTCGGCACGGGCGGCAGCCAGGCGAGCAGTTTCGGCGACCCGAGCGGCATGGTCCGCATCCGCCTTGGTGATGGCTGTGTACGAATCGCGGGAAATCGCAGGATCGGCCACTTGCCCCGACACGATCACCTCCTGCGCTTCCGCCACCGTGCGGTTAAAGTGGCTCGAGGATGCCGCGTTCGCCCCCACACCCGCACCCACCGCATAGGCCGGCAGCGCAAAAACCCCCACTAGTCCGGGGACGATTAAAAACGCTGTCACTGCCCGAATGGAGCGACCCCGTCGGAGCGCTCCCGCCCTTGAGGTTGCCGCCGGTGTCGCTTTAACCGAGCGACCAGACCGCTGTGCCGACACAGTGTTTTCACGCCCCGCTGCAGCACCCCCACGCCTCAAGACAGTGTCCGCACGCCCCGGCACAGCGTCCCCACACCCCGTTGCGGCACTCCCACGCCTCAAGACAGCACCCCCAGGCCCCGCCACAATGTTTCCACGTCTCAATACAATACTCCCACCCGACACAATGTTTCCACGCGCCAACACAGTGCCCTCGCGCTCACGCAAACGTCGCTCAGCGCGCGTCTGCGGAATATCTGAACGCACTTGGTCGTGACTCACGACACCTCCGACATAGCACCCACGAATTGAACCCCGCGTACCACCCTAGGCCACCCGCGGGGTGTTACGCCAGGGGCATTACGCCGCAGCCACGAGATACTCGTCCCATTCCGGCACGGATGCCTCATACCCGCGCACCACCCAGCCGCGAGCCCCCGGCACCGTCGGCGTCCACCGTAACTGCCAACCCATTTCCGCCGGAGTGCGGTTGCCCTTCGCGTTGTTGCACCGCTGACAGCACGCGACGAGGTTCTCCCACGTGTCCTTCCCACCACGGGAACGGGGCAGAACGTGATCGATGGTCATCGCACTGCGACCACAGTACGCACAACGGTGTTCGTCGCGTCGAAGCACTCCGCGCCGACTCACAGGCACCCGGTGCAGGCGGGGCATCCGCACATATCGGGTGAGCAGGATAACACTCGGTCGGTCCCACGTGCCGTTGGCCGCGTGAACGGGGTGTGCTTCATCGGTGTGCACGACAACGGCCCGCTGGTTCATAACGAGCACAAGCGCACGTCTGAAGGAGATAACTGCGAGCGGCTCATATCCGGCGTTGAGGACGAGGGTACGCATGAGTGCCTTTCAATCTGGGCTAGATGGCTTCCAGCCGCGTGACAGGGGTATCGCACCGCGACGTCCGAACAGGTTCCGGGCATAAAAAAGGCGCTGTCGTAGTGACAGCGCCTTGGTGCGCGGTAATCGCGCAGCCAGTGCTCAGTCGACAACTGTGCCGCTGGTGAAAGGACGCGCGCACATCCGTGGAGTGGATGTCTCGTGTCTGAACCATTGGGCCTCCCGTCCGGGTTAATCGGGTGCGTCACGTTCAAGCCTAGGACACACGCCGCTGTCTTTCTTAACGCGGCTCGCCACACCGCGTCGCACACCACTTATCCCACACAGTCTGGTTAGATTCCGAGCCGCACGATCCGGTATTCCGTCCAGATCGGTTGAATCCGCACGGATGACCCGGCGTAGGGTGCGTGGAGAATCATCCCCTCTCCGGCGTAAATGCCGTCGTGTCCGGCCATGATCACGAGATCGCCCGGGCGGGCGTCCGCAGGTGAGATCGCCCTCCCCGCAGCGCCCTGTTCCGCAGACGAGTGCGGCAGGCTGATCCCAAACTGCGCGTACACGTACATGACAAAGCCCGAACAGTCGAAACCGGCTGGCGAATCGCCACCGTACGCGTAGGGTGCCCCGATGTAAGACTTTGCGACGCTGAAAACATGGTCGAGACTGAACGCCGGATACGGCGGGTTGACAAGGATGGCACCAACGGATGGCCCGGAGCGCGCCACCACCGCGCGCTGCTGCTCGGCAACCGCGCGCTCCTGCTCGGCACGGACGTCGGCACCGGACACCACGGAGTATCCATCTTGCGCCGCCACCGCCGTGATGACATCGGAAGCGACTTCAAGCGTCTGGGCGCCGGTTCTCAGAAGGTGTGCAACCCCAAACTCTTGGCTGGAATTGGCCGTGGGCAGCGCAGCATATGCGGGGAGGGCAACAGTACCCAACAGTGCCACCGTGACTCCCATGGCGAGCACACTGGCGAGGTTTCCACGGCGAAGCCGCAGAGAATGAGAGCCAGAGGCCGACGGTGTTGTTGTGACGCCGGCGGCGGAACGAGGGGCTGGTACAGTCCAACTCGCGGTCGCTATCGCCCGTGCCGCAGCGTAGACGGAACGAGTTCCCGCAGCGACACGACGCACCGCTGTCTGCCTCTTACGAACCTTCCAACCAACCACACTAACAACCTCCGTAAGCCCGGCAACCACGTGCCGCCCGACCTGGATTTCGCGAAGAAAACGCGCTACGGATTCTCATATCGAGCGGTCGGCGCATAGCTTTCTCGATACCGGAGCGCCGCGGGTGGGTGCAGCGACCCGAACGAACGTACAGGAAACCTATTGCTTTGTCACATCACGCACCGATTACCCCGCGCCCCGACACAAGACCCGAGTGCCCGTTTACACTCCGGTAAGCGCCCCGATCACACTCCGACAGCACTCCGATTGCGCGGCTACTGGGCGAGGAAAATGTGACTCGCCGACTCGTCCGAAACATCCAAGGAAGCGGCAGTCGCCACGGCCTGTATCTGGATGTCCCGACCAGCCCGGCTGGCCACCACCAGTGCGCCCGGCACTACCCCCACCCGTCGAAAATTGGCGAGCAATTCCGGTGCGAACTGCACAGGCTCGCCCAGTCGACGAACAGTGCCTGTGACCGGCGCATCAGCCGCGGTGACCGCCGTGAGGATACTCACAACGCCGGTCATAAACGGCTCTGACGGCGACATCCCGAGCTGATCGAGCCCCGGAATTGGATTGCCGTAGGGCGATTCCCGCGGGTGGTCAAGAATTGCAACAAGGCGTCGCTCAACCTGCTCACTCATGACGTGCTCCCAGCGGCACGCTTCCTCGTGCACAAGTTCCCAGTCCAAGCCAATAATGTCAGCGAGGAGCCGTTCGGCGAGACGATGCTTGCGCATGACGCTGACCGCCTTCGCACGACCAACGGGCGTCAGTTCGAGATGCCGATCCTCCGACACCACAACGAGCCCGTCGCGCTCCATACGCGAGACCGTCTGGGACACGGTGGGCCCGGAGTGCCCGAGCCGCTCCGAGATACGGGCGCGCAGCGGAACAATGTCCTCCTCCTCCAGGTCGAGGATGGTGCGGAGATACATTTCCGTCGTGTCAATAAGATCGGTCATACACATCACCTCCCGCAATCACGCACTGTACCCTCAGCCTACCGGCAAGCTCTCGGCCACACTGCCCGGCGACATCCCGATCAGTAGAGTCGAATTTCGCACCACAAACTCGAATGCCCCGCCGAATCAACCGAACAGCTTTTGATCAGGAGGTCACAAATTGTCGCTCTGAGCATACGTGTGCGACACACTGTGACCTCTCGATGGCTGATGAGCGCGGGAGCGTCGAGACCGATGAATGCCGACGCACCGAGAACGCCGGAGCACGGGACGCCACCCCAGCTCCCCGCGCTTGTGGCGGTTGGTTAGACTCTGCTGCATGCCGAGCACCAGTCTTCCGCCCGATTTGCTGCCCACTGACGGACGATTCGGCTGTGGCCCGTCGAAGATCCGCCCAGAGCAGCTTGCGCACCTCAACGATCACGCTAACCTGCTTGGCACATCGCACCGACAGGCCCCCGTGAAAGACCTTGTCGCGCGCGTTCGGGCGGGCGTGTCCGAACTCTTCGCGCTTCCCGACGGGTACGAGGTTGTGCTTGGCAACGGCGGGTCAACTGCATTTTGGGATGCCGCGACGTTCGGGCTCATCGAGCAGCGAGCACAGCTGTGCTCGTTCGGAGAGTTCGGGGCAAAGTTTGCCGCCGCTGCCGCCGCACCGTGGCTCACCACCCCGGACGTGCGCCCTGCACCCCCGGGATCGTTATCAACACCACACCCCGTCGAAGGAGTGGATGTCTATGCGTGGCCGCACAACGAGACATCCACCGGGGTCATGGCTCCTGTGACGCGGGTTGTTGGCGATGAGGGAGCGTTGACGGTCATTGATGCGACCAGCGCTGCAGGCGGTGTCTTTGTCGATCCAGGGGAGTTCGACGTGTACTACTTTGCCCCGCAGAAAAATTTTGCCTCGGACGGTGGGCTGTGGTTCGCTCTCATGTCACCGCGAGCGGTTGAGCGAGTCGAACGCATCGCAGCGTCGGGACGGTATATCCCAGAATTTCTTTCTCTCAAGCAGGCGATCGATAACTCGAGACTGAACCAAACGCTGAACACCCCCGCTCTTGCTACGCTGCTGCTCATGGAGGGCCAGCTCGACTGGATGAACGGATCGGGCGGCCTGCGCTGGGCGGATAATCGCACCCGGGAGTCGTCCTCAGTGCTCTACGACTGGGCCGAACGCACCCGGGTCACGTCGCCGTTTGTGAGAGACCCGGCACACCGATCACAGGTGGTTGTCACGGTTGATTTTGACGATTCAACGGATGCCGCACACATTGCACGGGTACTGCGCGAGAACGGAATCGTTGATACGGAGCCGTACCGAAAGCTCGGACGTAATCAGCTGCGGGTGGCCTGCTTTACAGCGGTGGAACCGGCTGATGTGAGAGTGCTGACTGCGGCGATCGACAGCATCCTCGCGTAGGGGTTAGGGCACGTCCTGATCGAGCAGCATGACGAATGGGATGACTCCGACCGCCGCTACTTCGGCGGGCACTCCATGCAACTGCTCCAGGCCGAACCCAAGGAGGTGACCATCCCCGGACCCACTGCGGCAGTCGCCCCGGCCGCACGAATGGTGCGAATCGCCCCCCAATGCCTCGTTCCACAGCGGCAGCCATCTGGCCAATCTCCTCCTGGTTCCGGAGGGCCAATTTTTGCATTCGGCCTCCCAGAACGAGTGCAGTAACACCAGACAAGGTCAACACAGCGAGCACAGTAAGCAACAGTGGAAAGTCGATAGAGATCAGTACTACTACGGCTCCGACTATGACGATGATTGAGCCGAGCAGCTCAATCACCCCAGAGGTAATCACCGCCCGCAACATTGTCGTGTCTGTCCCGACGCGAGATACGAGGTCGCCACTTCTCCGAACGTCATAATCACGGATCGGAAGGTGGAAGAGCTTACGAATGATCTCAGAACGAGCACTGAAGACCGTTCTCTCGGCCGCACGATAGAGCTCGTATTGTGCTGTACGCCCGTTAGAACCGCGACCACGATGAGCAGGACTGCTAGGAGAATAATTAGTGAAACCGAGATCTGTCCCGTGTCGTGAACCTCTTGGACCAGCTGCTGCGTGAGCAGGGGCTGCACCAGGGAGGTTGCTGCAGATATCAGCGACAAGACAGCCAGGAAGATCAAGGCATAACGCTGTGGTTTGAGGTAGGGCCACAGGTCCTTCAGACGGGTGTGAAGGAGGCTGGATGAGTCGGTTATCGTATTTCCAAGATTGTTTGGATATGAGACCGCGACCCACCGGCAACTGGTATGAGGACGGTAGTGCACATGGCAGCAAGGGCAGTTGCTGCTACGGTGAGCGTGAGGGTGGGGTCCAGGGTGAAGACAGTGGTCGGCGCAGTTGCGCGGAATGCGAGCCAGGTGACGCCTGTGGTGATCCCGCCAACGAGCAGGCCCAGCAGTAGCGCTGTTGTGGCATAGATGATGGCTTCGAATACAGCTGTGATCAGGATGGCTGAGGGAGCCGTGCCGACCGCCCGAAGAAGCGCGTACTCCCGGGTCCGAACATCATTGCTCATGAATATGGTTGCGGCAGCTGCGATGCCCGCAAGGATGAGCGGCGCACCGAATACCGCTACGGTGGACCACACATCCTGCTCTGTTCCTGATAAGCCCGAGGTGCGCCGTGCGCTCTGGAAGGTCGCAAAGACACCTGAGTAGGTGGTGACGAGTCCAGTGCCGACCATGACGGGCGTCACAGTGGTGGTGGTTTGCCTCACGCGAGAGAGGCATGCCTTACGGGCAAGATGCCAGGTCACAGACCACGTGGGACGGATCAAGGCTGTCCAACACCGAACAACCGAAGGGACTACGAGAGGAGCAGCTGCCGCTATCGCAACCGTGATGAATAGCCCGAGAGTGAGCCCATTGCTACCGATTCCTGCAACGGGCACAGAGTGTAGCGCAACCCCCAGGGCGATGCTTATTCCGGTCGCAGTGATGATGATAACCCAGCGAACAGCACCCGCTCGTGCTCGTACCGTTTCTTGCTCGCGGAGTGCCTCAACGGGTGCCACTGTGCTGGCTTTCCTAGCTGCCCGGAGACCCCCCAGTAAGGCGAGCGCGATCGTAGTTACCAGAACGACACTGATCCCGACAAAGCCGAGTTGGACTTCTACCCCTCGCAGCGTGGATTCTCTGTGCGCGAGACTGTGAAAGAGGGAGGGTGTGACGAGCCACCCCAGAAATATGCCGCAGCCCGCACCTACGCACCCCAATATCGCCAATTGGATAAGGATCACTCGAGTGATCTGGTCGGGAGATACACCGACTACCTGCCACAGTGCGTAGTTTCTGCGCTGCAACGAAACCGCAAGACCGGAAACAGAGAGGAGAACGATGACAGTTGTGACCGATCCGAGCACGGCTGGCATGGTGACGAATCCGATAAGACCCTCGAAGGCAGAGTCATCGATCTCACCGATCGAATAAGCAGATACTGCCGTCGTGAGAAAAGTGGCTACTACACCGAGGATCGCGGCAGAAGCTATTACCACCAGGAATGATCCACACCAAAGACGGAAATTGGATAGCAGATCCCGGAATATGAGCGTTCGCACGGGCCGCCTACCGGAGATCAATCGAGGGTGCAGCGGCTTTTGCTTCCGACAGCGAAGTGAGGATCTTCTCTGGCGATGGTGTGTGCAGTTCTGTGTGGATACGTCCATCGACGAGCACAAGGACACGGTCTGCGCTCGCAGCGTAGTCAAGCTCGTGTGTCACAACAACAACTGAGCGTCGGCCATCCTCGGGAATACGTCTAAGCAGCGTCATGATAGAGGAACCTGTCTGGGCGTCGAGAGCCCCGGTGGGCTCATCTGCGAAAACAAGATCAGGCTTTGTGGCAAGTGCTCGCGCAATCGCAACACGCTGCTGTTGACCCCCCGAAAGTTGTGAAGAAAATAGATCACCCTGTTTTACAAGATCCACATTCTCAAGCGCCCGAGCAATATCGCTCTCGCCAATAGCTCGGTGGGCAAGTTGTGTGGGAAGAGCAATATTCTCTCTAGCTGTCAGCGAAGAAATCAGATTGTAGTTCTGGAAGATGAATCCGATGTGCTCTCGACGGAGTCTCGCCAGTTGGGATCGACTCAGCTCGCCTATCTCGCGTCCAAGCAACGCCACGGAGCCAGCTGAGATCGGATCCAACCCGGAAAGACAGTAAAGCAACGTCGACTTCCCGGAACCAGAGGGCCCGACAATAGCGACCACCTCTCCTCGCCTCACTGTGAGACTTATGCCATTCAGCACGGGAACAGATGTCGCCCGATGCCCCGGAACGAAGCTCTTGCGGACACCGCTGGCTCTCAGCAGAGTATCTGACATCGAGACAATACCTCTCTAGCTATACCCCTGAGCGCGCTCATCCCGAGCAGACCGGAAACGCGACCCACCACGCTTGCCAGGTTCGGATGCTCGGGCTTCGCCTCATCAAGCATCCTGAGCACACACTCGCGCATCTCGGGTGAATACTTCCCATTCATCACGTTCCATCCTCGCTTCAAGAACCGAACAAAACCAGTCCAATTCATTCTGGTTCAACAACACCCACTTGTTCCGGTGTATCTCCCGCGACACCGTGGACGCAGACCGACCCACATGAGCAGCGATCTGCCCAACAGACCACCCGGCGTCCACACCTTTCTCGATCTGAGCCCACTTAACCTAACGGCACATGACCGTCATGTATACCCATAGAAACGCAACCCTTGACTCAGTGAACATGAACACCACCACGTGCTGCGCTCTACCTTGAACACGGGACTGGAGACAAACCACCCACCAGCCGACTGACACCAACGTAATGACCGAGTGCACCTAACGACGGACGCCATCGCCATCGCCATCGCCATCGCCATCGCCATCGAGGGAGTCAATGTCGATGCCGAGGAAGTCATCATCGCTCAGCGGATCGGGTTCGATCTCGTCAATATCGATCTCCTCAATACCGAAGTCGTCACCATCAGCATCAAGATCATCACTCGACTCATCCTCGGGAAACTCATCCTCGCCCAAGACAACGTCAGCATTTTCGGCGGCCAGCTGAGATGCACGATATTCGGCGAGGCGCTCTGACCACGGGATCCATTTTGGGGCGAGAAGTGCCGTTTCACCGGGAACAAGCTGCGATTCGCTCACGGTCGGTGGAGCGTCGTCGACACGAGTGAGAGTAACCCGCCAGAACCATCCCGGGTAGCCCGCGACATCCGAGGCAAAAAGGAAGGACAACACACGTTCACCCTCAGCGGTGTGCGCGGTCACTGGGCCAACAGACTCGACCGGAACCGTCTCGATAAGCGCGGCCCGGGCAAGATCGACAGACGCTAACAAAATATCGTCAACGGCAAAACTCGGCTGCGCTACCGTCGCTGCATCCGAGCCAACCGCTGCCGGGTCGGTTCCCTGCGCGTCAGCCGCTGCTAAACCACTGTGCTCAGACATCCAGATCGTCGGCAACCTTGCGAAGCACAGCCGCGACAGTGCGGGCCTTCGCCTTATCGGGGTACCGACCGCGGCGAAGATCGACGCCAATACCGTCAAGCATTTTCACAACATCTTCCACAATGACGGCCATGTCATCGGCCGACTTGCGGTTGAGTTTTGTCAGGCTCACCGGCGTTTCCAACACCCGCACCGACAGGGCCTGCGCCCCACGTTTACCGTCAGCGATGCCAAACTCCAACCGCGACCCCGCGCGCACGGTTGCCCCGGCAGGCAACGCCGAAGCATGGAGAAACACTTCGTGGCCTTCATCGGAGGTGATGAAACCGAAGCCTTTCTCCTCGTCGTAGAATTTAACCTTGCCGGTGGGCATTGCGTAACCTCGCTCATTAGTGGGGCAATCGGGATGGCCCGACCATCAATAGTCTATGCGGCTTCGCCGCGGGGGTCATTCTGTGTGATGATCGAACAGGTACGCACGACATCCTGCCACGACTCCGCTACCCCGGGCACCCCCGAGCCCACAATCCGCCAGACCGTGACAAGCGGGCGAGTATTCTGCCGGTGCGGGCACCCCCGAGCTCACAATCCGCCACCTGTCGGCCCGACCGCGCGGTTCCGCACAGCCAATCGCACTGCCGTAGTCTTGAGGCGTGACTGCACCCACCTCGATCATCGCCCATCGCGTCGAGCGCATCCTGGCCTTCATGTTCATCGGGCTCGTCGCGCTCTCGGTCGTGTGTTTCATCGCCGTGATCACGGCCACCGCACTCGGAGTCGGGGCAAACGATGGCTTCAGCAAGGGGATCTGGCCGATCGTTCTGGTTCTCCCGCTCATTGCATTGCCCTCGGCGTTCTGCCTGCTCATTGCGCTTCTCGTTGTGAACGGCGTTCGTCGCGCACGAGCGTCCCGAGCTTCGTAACCCCGGTGCGCATTCATGCTTGAGCTGGCCGCGCGACTTCGACGGCTAACACCCCCCGCACTGGCGGCAGGGTTACGCACCCTGGGCTGCGATCCGGTGAAGATCGCCGACTTCTTCGACCTCGCGGAATGGCTCATCGAACCGGAGACGATCGCCGCTGCAACACGCACCCTCACCCGCCCAGAGCTCGGCGTTCTGCGAGCAGTTGCCGAGGCATCCGGAACCGGAACGGCACTGTTCGCCGAGGTGTGCAAGGTGCTGCACGTCCACGGAGCCGGGGCAGAAGCAAGCACAAGCGCAGCAGAGATCCGCGCACGCTTGGAAAACACACTGCTGCTGTTCTCACACACTGACGGTGAGAACGATGATGTCTACATGCACCCCCGGGTTCGCGCCTATCTTCAGGATGGCGCGCAGCTGCCAACCCTGCGCGAACTGCTCGCACCACCGCCTCCCGTTCTCGTCTCGTCGGACAATGTTGATCGAAGCATCCTCACACGCCGGGCCGCACACATCGCACACGCCTCACTCACTGCCCTCGCCGAGCTACTCAGCGCCCTCGGCACCCGTCCCGCACGCGGCCTCAGCAAGGGCGGCCTCGCACTCCCGGATGCTCGCCGACTGGCCGACACGTGCGGCGTGGACCTCGACGGCTTACCCGCTCTGCTGGCCCGCGCGGCAAACGCAACGCTGGTGGCCCGCGAAGGTTCGTTCTGGCTCATCACCCCGACCGGTGCCCGGTGGGAACTCATGGATCTCGCTGACAAATGGGCAGACCTCGCCACCAGATGGACCGCCCGCTTCCCTCCCGGTCTGCCCGCGCTCCTTACCCGACACCAGAATAAACTCAGCGTTGCCCGGCTCCGTGCCGATGCACACTGGTGGTTGCCGTTGAGTGGCTCGCAGCTTGACGAGACACTCGACACGCTGCTGGAGGAAGCCGAATCGCTTGGGCTCACGGTCGGTGGCGAGCCACTCGAGTTCACACAGCTCGTGGTGGCGGGGGATGTCACGACGGCGACTGCCGCGCTCGTTGAACACTTTCCAGAGCCTGTGGACCGAGCCTATGTCCAAGACGATCTCACGATCATCGCTCCGGGCCCTGTCTCTCCCGCGCTCGATGTGCGACTGCGAGAGGTGGCCGATGCGGAGGGGCGCGGGAATGCCTACAGCTACCGCGTCACCGCAACCTCCCTCAGCCGTGGACTCAGCGGGGGAGCAACCGTCGAGTCGATTCGACAGCTTTTCTCAGAGGTGTCGCTGACGGGCATTCCCCAGCCTCTCGACTATCTCATTGACGAGGCATCCCGTCGTTTTGGAGTGGTGCGGGTGATCGATGCGACGAGTGAGTGGTCGGCTTCTCTTGATCCGCAGGCCACGGTGGACGCGTCGGTTCGCACCGTCATCCACGCACCGCACGATCTGCTGCAGATCCTCGTCGTCGATAGCTCACTGACCCACCTGGAACTCACGCTCGGGCCGCCCGGGCATCTCCTGAGCCGGACCGACCCGGAGGTCGTGTTTACGGCTCTCTCCAGCGCTCGTTACCCGGTCGTCGTGGCGAACGCGTCCGGAGGTGTCCAGCGTCGTGAGCATCGCCGAATCGCCCGGATGCCACCACCCACCGCGACAACGCAGGCTGATCCGATTGACGCACTGCTTGATCGACTCGCAACGAACCGTGACTCTGAGAGGACGGAAGAAGACTGGCTTGCCCGCACCCTCGACGCTGCCGCGAAAACAAAGTCCACGCTCATCGTGACCGTGCGGCTGTCGGATGGTTCCTCCGAGTACCTACTCGCTCCGGCAAGTGTGAGCAACGGTCGGCTGCGCGCGCGCGATGCGCGATCCGACATTGAACGAACTCTCCCGCTCTCGGCAATTATCGCCGTGCGACCAACCACCGGGCAGGCGCAGTAACATTCCACACCCGCCCCGCGCGAGCCGTAGAATCGACCCTTGTGTCTGATGGCCCACTCATTGTGCAGAGCGACCGCACTGTGCTCCTCGAGGTAGCGCACCCGCTCTCCGCGGATGCCCGCCACGGGCTCGCGGTCTTCGCCGAGCTCGAGCGGGCTCCCGAGCACATTCACACCTACCGAATTACCCGGCTCGGGTTATGGAACGCGCGTGCGGCCGGGCACGATGCCGACAGCATGCTTGCCACGCTGGAGCACTACGCAAAGTTCCCCGTTCCACCCGCGGTGGCGATGGATATGCGGGAAACAGTCGCCCGCTACGGTCGGCTTGCCATTGATCGCGATGCTGAGGGGCTTCGATTGCGCAGTGACGATCTTGCCGTTCTTACCGAGGTTGCCGGGGCCCGGCGTATTGCGCCGCTGTTGGAATCGCGCCTTGATGACACGAGCTTTCGGGTCGCGCCGTGGGCGCGCGGCACCCTCAAACAAGAACTTTTGAAACTGGGATGGCCCGCCGAAGACCATGCGGGATACACACCCGGTACGCCGCATCCTATTGATCTGGCTGTCGCCTCCTGGCATCTGCGCCCCTACCAACAGGACGCCATCGATAGCTTCTATCGGAGCGGCTCGGGTGTCGTGGTGCTGCCCTGTGGAGCGGGCAAAACCCTTGTCGGTGTCGGTGCGATGGCCACCGCAAAGACGACAACGCTCATCCTTGTCACCAACGCCGTCTCAGCTCGACAGTGGCGCGATGAATTGCTCGCGCGCACGCTGCTCACCGAGGAGGACATCGGAGAGTACTCGGGCCAGACGAAGGAGGTACGGGCGGTGACGATCGCGACGTACCACATCCTCACTGCCAAGCGGCAGGGCGAGTATGCCCACCTCGCACTGTTGGACGCGCTCGACTGGGGTCTTGTCATCTACGATGAGGTGCACCTGTTGCCAGCGCCGGTCTTTAAGCTCACCGCCGAGTTGCAGGCCCGACGACGTCTCGGTCTCACCGCGACGCTCGTACGCGAGGATGGACGTGAGGGCGATGTGTTTTCGCTTATCGGCCCGAAGTGCTTCGATGCACCGTGGAGGGACATCGAAGCGCAGGGTTTTATTTCACCGGCAACCTGTTATGAGGTGCGGGTTGATCTCACCCAGTCAGAACGTCTCAGGTACGCGGCATCTGGCGACGACGAGCGCTACCGGTTGGCGGCGACGACCCCGACGAAACTTGAGATCGTACGCATGCTTGTGGCGCGGCATCCGGGTGAACAAATTTTGGTCATCGGGCAGTACTTGGACCAGATCGATGAGATTTCCGAGGCCCTCAGTGCTCCGAAGCTGACGGGCGCAACATCAATTGATGAGCGTCAACGACTCTTCCAGGAGTTTCGCACCGGACAAACACCTGTGCTCGTCGTGTCGAAGGTCGCAAATTTTTCGGTTGACCTGCCGGAGGCGAGTGTTGCTATCCAGGTCTCCGGCTCCTTCGGCTCCCGCCAGGAGGAGGCCCAGCGGCTGGGACGACTGCTCCGGCCTAAACAGTCCGGGCGCAGTGCCACCTTCTACACTCTTGTCGCCCGTGACACCGCCGATCAGGAGTTCGCCCAAAATCGACAACGATTCCTCGCCGAGCAGGGATACGGCTATTCCATCATGGATGCCTCGGCCCTCTAGAGAGAGCGTGGCAATGGTCGCTGAGTGCTCTCAGCAAATATCCAGCAAACTCCTAGATGATGGGACCATGAACGACGGACCCAACATTCTCATTGTCGATGACGAAACAAATATTCGTGACCTCCTGCTTACGAGCCTGCGATTCGCTGGATTCTCAGCGCACGCTGTCGCAAACGGCGCACAGGCCATCTCCGCAGTGCTTGAGCAAGAGCCAGACCTCATTGTGCTCGACGTCATGCTGCCGGACATGACCGGCTTTGGTGTCGCCAAACGGCTTCGCACCTCGGGGTTCAGCGCACCAATCCTCTTCCTCACCGCTAAGGATGACACTGAAGACAAAATCACCGGCCTCACAGTGGGCGGAGACGACTACGTGACGAAGCCATTTAGTCTTGACGAGATCATCGCGCGGATTAACGTCATCCTGCGGCGAACCCTCAGCACCGACCGAGACGCCCTGCTTCAGGTTGGCGATATCTCGCTGGACCAGGACACACACGAGGTGTACGTGGGGGAGACGCTGATCGAGCTCTCACCAACCGAGTTCAAGCTCTTGCGCTATCTGCTCCTCAATCCCAATCGTGTCCTCTCAAAAGCACAGATCCTTGACCACGTGTGGGAGTACGATTTCAACGGTGATGCTGGAATTGTTGAGAGCTATGTGTCCTACCTGCGGCGCAAGATCGACCCACACACCGTTGAGTCTCCGATTCACACCAAACGTGGTTTCGGCTACATGTTCAAACCTGCCCGTGCGTGATCATGACCACCGTGACCTCCGGCTGGATGGCTGGCTCGCATGATGCTCAGGCCCCACGAGTACTCGAATCGTATTTCTCTGCGCAGCAAGGTCACGACCGTGACGGTGCTCATGCTCACGCTGGGCTTGTTTGTCGCAGGGTTCGGCACGGCAGCAATGCTGCGCTCGTACGTCGAACAACAGGCCGCGTCAAAACTCGAAAAGATCACAGACGGGGGTGTCACTGATTTCTTCCAGCCGATCGAGGATCCAGAGGAATCGGATACTAGCCTGGCTGAGCGTCCATTCCGAGATACGACCGGTGTCTATGTTGCACTGTATGACGATAGCGGCAGTTTTGTTCGCGATAACTGGAACCCGTCGGACCCAAGCACCCCTCAGATACCCGCTATCCTCACGGAAAGCGAGAGGTCTGCGATGCCGGGTGAGAGCGTAGTCATACGGCTTAAAGATCAGGATCAGCACGAGACCTTTCGCGGAGTTATCACGCTTCTCGAGGTCGATGACTACGGCACTCGTCTTCCGTTCATCATCGCGATCTCCACCACCGAAGACGAGGAACTGCTCGCCTTCTACCTCGTCATCTTTTTCTGCTTTGGCCTGGGAGTTGTTGTCATCGGTGGCGTCCTCACTCGAATGGTTGTCACATCCACATTCCGACCGCTGCGTGAGGTCGAACGAACTGCAGCAGCAATCGCAGATGGTGATTTCAGTCAACGCCTTGATGGTGCCACGCCCAACACCGAGGTTGGACGACTCAATCGCTCGCTCAACACAATGCTCGCCACCATTGACGGTGCCTTCCGTGATCGACTTCGCACGATCCACCACATGCGACGGTTTGTGGGGGATGCTTCGCACGAGCTTCGCACACCGCTGGTCTCGGTACGGGGTTACGCCGAACTCTACCGAATGGGCGCTCTTACTCAGCCCGAAGAAGTCGCACAGGCCATGGAGCGGATCGAGAAGGAAGCGGTTCGACTCGAGGAACTGGTCAATGACCTGCTTGCACTCGCCCGACTTGACGAGGCAAAGCCACTCCAGCTGACCGAAGTTGACCTTGTACCACTGGTGGGAGATGCTGTCCTCGACGCGCATGCCGCAAATCCTGACCGTCCGATCACCCTCGAGATTATCGACAGACTGCCAGCCGCCTCACCGGTGGACGACTATCGAACCCCGCACAGTGGCCCCTCCCTCGCGGGCGAGTTTTTGCCGCGCCAACCCACGGGCATCTTTGGTCCGCACTCAAGCCTGGCCCGCTTCTTCTACGGTCGGATGTGCCGCGCCCACCGGCAGGGCGCACCGGGTTCCGGTCGCTCACAGCAGGATGTCGCGCTGTTGTCGTTGGTCGGAGTGACAACGGCCATTACGCGGCTCCCTTTGACTGCCGCGGTTGCCGAAGCCAGACTCGATGAACCGTCCGCATCCGGCAAAGGCAACGAATCCGAGACGGAGGAGGCAACCCCGATCATCGTCTTAGCCGAAGAGAACCGCATTCGACAGGTCATCAGCAACCTCATGAGCAATGCCCTCCGGTTTACTCCCGAGAACAGCCCGATCACGCTGAGAGTCGGACGCGATCACGGCACTCAGAAAGCCATGATTGAGGTCATTGATCATGGCGAAGGAATCGCGCCGCAGGTCCGAGACAAGATTTTCCAGCGGTTCTGGCGTGCGGACACATCCCGGGCCCGTGAGACAGGCGGCACGGGGCTCGGGTTGTCCATTGTGCAGTCGATTGTTGCTATGCACAACGGCACCGTCGAGGTCTCGGAAACACCGGGTGGAGGTGCCACGTTCCGAGTGTGGCTGCCACTGTCTCTCCATCCCACCACGTAGGTGTGGTGTCTAGGCGGGTTCTTTTGTGGGTCGTGTGTGATCGGTTGGCAGGTGAGCACTAATTTCGATTCCACAGAATCGCATGGATCACCTGCCAGTGATCACACCACCGCCTAGCGACGGCACAGCACTCACTCTCTCATCGAGGTATGCCTGATCACGATCATCCGAATCTAGGACCAACGCGTGGTTTTACGAGCGATGGGGAAGAGCATCGTCACGGCTGTCACCGATGGCAGCGGGTTGGCGAGAATAACACCGAAAGAAAGGATAGAGACGGTGTCGCACAACCGTGACGCCTCCTCAAGATAATGTGTCGTGTACAACGTGGTCATATAACTGAATTTGTCCGAACGTAGCATCTCAACCACACTGTGACGCGTTGTCGGGTCAAGTCCTGCTGTCGGCTCATCAAGGAGAAGCACCCGTGACTTGTGCACCAGCGCCGAGGTGATCGCCAAACACTGCCGTTCGCCACCGGAGAGTTTTTCGGTACGAGTCTTAGCATGCGGAACCAAATCAAGCGTCTCTATAAGGTACTCACTGCGCGGCTTTCCAACGCCGTATATGTCAGCGAGCGCGGTGAGGTGCTCCACAACAATCGAGCTTAGGGAAAAACGCTGTGCGCTGTGGTTGAATACCAACCCAACGGTACAATTCAACATCACGCGGACGAGTAGGTCTGCCAAGAACTTTCACCGCACCAGCGCTGGGTGCACGAAAACCGGGGATCACATTGAAAATGTGTCGACTTGCCCGCACCATTAGGGCCGATAATCCCGTGGAAGCAAAATACCGGCAACGACAGACCAACGACTCTCCCCCACTGCCGCCTGAAGCTCGGAGCGAGTCACTGCCGTCGAGAAACAACGCAATCCGCTCGAAAAGCTGGAAGGCACCCCCGCCGTGTAACTGGAAAGCCGGACCAGTAGACGAAAACTGAACGCCGACCTCGGTGTCAGCATAGAACGTGTCGCGTCGCAAAAACGGTCTCGCATCCAAAGCAACGTCCAACACAGCTCCCTCGCGCAACGGGTGTAACACACTCAAACCCTATGATCCGCGAAAGAAACTACCGTGTGTGCCCTAAAAAATTCACTGTCTTGTGTCAGAAATATGCGGCAGGGGTGGTTGGTTGCTCAACAACCCCTCGGTTAAACACGGTGGCGGGCACCTCCCACAGGAGATGCCCGCCACCAATATTTTGCGCGCGGAACTCGGTTAGAAGTCCATTCCGCCCGAGGGGTCGCCGCCAGCCGGAGCCGCAGCCTTTTCGGGCTTGTCTGCCACAACCGCTTCCGTCGTGAGGAAAAGCCCCGCGATGGATGCCGCGTTCTGCAGCGCCGACCGGGTCACCTTGGCCGGGTCAATAATGCCCTGCGCAATGAGGTCACCGTACTCGCCGGTCGCGGCGTTGAGACCATGACCCGCGGGAAGCTCCGCAACCCTGTTGGCAACAACACCCGGCTCGAGGCCCGCGTTGAGAGCGATCTGCTTGAGCGGAGCTTCGATGGCAACCTTGACGATATTCGCACCCGTTGCCTCATCTCCGGTGAGCTTGAGCCGCTTGAATGCAATCGCACCGGCCTGGATGAGTGCAACACCGCCACCGGCAACAATTCCCTCTTCGACGGCCGCCTTCGCGTTACGAACAGCGTCCTCAATGCGGTGCTTCCGCTCCTTGAGCTCGACCTCGGTCGCAGCACCCGCCTTGATGACGGCAACTCCACCGGCAAGCTTTGCGAGTCGTTCCTGCAGCTTCTCACGGTCGTAGTCTGAGTCGGTGTTCTCGATCTCAGCGCGGATCTGTGCCACCCGCCCCGCGATCTGCTCCGAGTCACCAGCTCCCTCGACGATGGTCGTCTCGTCTTTGGTAATGACAACCTTGCGAGCCTGACCAAGCAGGTCAAGCGTCGCGTTCTCGAGCTTGAGTCCGACCTCTTCGGAAATGACCTGACCACCGGTGAGAATTGCGATGTCCTGCAGCTGTGCCTTGCGGCGGTCACCAAAGCCGGGGGCCTTGACGGCAACCGACTTGAAGATGCCACGGATCTTGTTCACGACGAGAGTGGCGAGAGCCTCACCGTCGACATCCTCCGCGATGATGAGCAACTGCTTGCCCGTCTGGATGACCTTATCGACAATCGGCAACAGGTCTTTAATGTTGGAAACCTTGCCGTTCACGATGAGGATGTACGGGTCTTCGAACACAGCTTCCTGGCGGTCAGGATCGGTCACGAAGTAGGCGGAAAGGTAGCCCTTGTCAAAGCGCATACCCTCGGTGAGTTCCAACTCGGTGCCGAAGGTGTTCGACTCCTCAACGGTGACGACCCCCTCTTTGCCGACCTTGTCGATCGCCTCGGCGATGATCTCACCGATCTGCGGGTCGGCGGCTGAAATCGAGGCGGTCGCTGCGATCTCCTCCTTTGTCTCTACCTCTTTCGCGAGCTTGAGCAACTCTTCCGAAACAGCAACGACGGCCTTCTCGATTCCACGCTTCAGGGAAATCGGGTCTGCACCGGCAGCGACGTTACGGAGGCCTTCGCGCACGAGCGCCTGGGCGAGCACAACCGAGGTGGTCGTACCGTCACCGGCAACGTCATCGGTCTTCTTTGCGACCTCTTTGACGAGCTCAGCGCCGATCTTCTCGTAGGGATCGTCGAGCTCGATCTCTTTTGCAATGGACACACCATCGTTCGTGATCGTGGGAGCGCCCCACTTCTTCTCAAGAACGACGTTGCGACCGCGCGGGCCAAGCGTCACCTTGACCGTGTCGGCGAGCTGGTTGAGCCCACGTTCGAGACCGCGGCGGGCCTCTTCGTTGAAAGCAATGATCTTTGCCATGGGTATTTTCGTCCTTTCCCGGACGGGTTCAAAGATTCGGGTTTGTTTAGCACTCACACCATGCGAGTGCTAGACAATTCTGGCACTCTCCGGGCGAGAGTGCAAGCGGGCCCGGTGGGCAGTCTCCCAGCATCCAGACCCAGGGCGGGCGCGGAACCTGCAAGTTCCCACCGTAACAATTTTTGCTTGCACCGCCAGACCCAGGGCAGGCGCGAAACCTGCACCTCAGCTGGCCGGGCTGGGAACAGTTGCCGGTGGCTGATAGTCACTTCCAAGTACGACCACAAGGGAGTCCGTCGTGAGGGAGTACTGGCTTGACAGAGCTGTGGTCGCGCCGGGGATCAGTGCCGCAACCCCCGCTGCTGCGCCCAACAGACTGGCACTGCCGTAGTAGACGGTCGTGCTTTTGCGCGTGCGATCATCCGCGTTTGCCCACGATGTCACCGCCACCCCCGCGGTTTTCAGCGCGGCAGCGGCCCGTGACGCAAGACCCTCCGTGGGCGATCCGTTAAGCACAATCACGGTGAGCGACGGATCAACCGTGGGATTGACTGTCGGCGTCGGCGATGCTGCGACAACCGGAGCACCGACTTCCAGCCGGTTGTTGAACGCCACCAGACCGGCAATCCCGGCCGCAGACAACACGACAACAGCAAGCGCCGCCCGGATAAAGGTGCGCCACCCCCGGCCCCGCGCCGAAATCACGCGGTGAGCACCCACTCGCGCGATTTTGGGAGCCTTGTCAAACTGGTCTTGGGGGTACTTCTTCGTCATGTTCCGCTATCTGGTCAGGGCAGACTCTGCCGAGTCGGCACGGGCGTTACCGGCGACCGGTGATATCGAGCTGCGAGCCGCGCGGCCCTCATTCTCTGAAGACGTCGAATGAGCATCGGGTCGTACCGCAGTGCAGCTGGGGAATCAATCAGTCCGCCGAGTATCCGATAGTACCTGGCTGCCGTGAGAGCAAGCTCTCGACGAGTCGCCTCTGCTTTAGCGGCAGAACTTGGCCACAAACGCGCCTCGAAACTCAGAATCGTCAGTTCTTGCGCGCTCAAGACAGCTGTGGTCTGGAGTTTCTCACCGCGACCTCGTTCTAATGTGTTCATTGCACACCTGCCTCCCTCGTGGATAACCCTCACGGTAGCGGCCACCACCGACATCCGAACCGGGTGCCTGCACGACGCTCACTCCTCGCCGCTAATTACATAGGATTAACCTCGAATTACCACATGAAATTCTCAAACTCCGCTGACAACATCGAAAACCCCACCTTCGAAGGAGCATCCCGTGGCCTACCCCGTTACCCGGAACGACGATGAATGGCACCGCGAACTAACACCGGAACAGTACCTCGTGCTGCGACAAGCAGCGACCGAACGCCCCTGGACGGGAGAGCTCCTCGACGAAACCCGGGTCGGACTGTACGACTGCGCCGGGTGCGGTGCCGAGTTGTTTCACAGCGGAACAAAGTTTGATTCGGGATGCGGGTGGCCCAGCTTCTATGAATCTGTTCGCCCTGATGCCGTTGAACTCCTCGACGACACCTCGATGGGGATATCCCGCACCGAAGTACGCTGCGCGACCTGTGGTTCACACCTCGGTCACGTTTTTCCCGACGGCTACGGAACCCCCACCGGCAACCGCTACTGCATGAATTCGACCGCACTCACGTTCACAGAAGTTGCCGAGCCGATGACCGAAGAGACCATCGACCCCACCCACAAGAACACTCATTCTGGATGACACGAACGGAGGCTCTATCGCGTGTGGTTGGGAAGGTCGGTGGACGGTGTGAGCTGAGCACCAAGGAAAGCCCTATCGCGTGTAGCTGGGGGCGCCTGCAACGCGCCGGACAACCCTGATGGGGAAAGCCCTATCGCGTGTAGTTGGGGGCCTCGACCACGATCTGCACGTCGTGCGGGTGAGACTCCTTCAGCCCGGCAGGGGTGATGCGCACGAAGCGCCCCTTATCTTTCAATTCACCGATGGTGCGCGCGCCCACGTAAAACATCGACTGGCGTAGTCCGCCCACGAGCTGAAAAGCAACCGCACTGACCGGCCCGCGATAGGGAACCTGACCCTCGATTCCCTCCGGGATGAGCTTGTCATCGGTCGGGACATCCGCCTGAAAATAGCGGTCCCTCGAATACGATGTTTTCGTACCGCGAGTCTGCAGTGCCCCGAGCGATCCCATCCCCCGATAGTGCTTGTACTGCTTCCCGTTCTGGAAAACCAACTCCCCCGGGCTCTCGGTCGTGCCCGCGAGCAGTGAGCCGAGCATGACCGTGTCAGCCCCCGCAACGAGGGCTTTCGCAATGTCGCCGGAATGCTGCAAACCGCCGTCGGCAATGAGCGGAACACCGACCGGCTTGGTCGCACGGGATGCCTCATACACGGCGGTGATCTGCGGAACTCCCACTCCCGCAACAACCCGAGTGGTGCAAATCGATCCCGGACCAACACCGACCTTTACCGCATCAGCGCCGGCATCCACGAGCGCCTGCGCGCCCGCGCGGGTCGCAACATTGCCACCGATGACGTCAATATGAGCGAACGCGGGATCAACCTTCAGCCGTCGAATAATGTTGAGCACGCCCGCGCTCTCCCCGTTTGCTGTGTCAACGACCAACACGTCAACGCCCGCCTCTCGCAGCATATTCGCTCGCTCCCAGGCATCACCGAAGAATCCCATCGCCGCTCCGACCCGGAGCCTGCCCGCGCCGTCCTTGGTCGCATTCGGGTACTGCTCCGACTTATCAAAGTCCTTAACGGTGATAAGGCCGGTGAGATGCCCCTCGGCGTCGACGAGCGGAAGTTTCTCCACCTTGTGTGTGGCAAAGATGGCCACGGCTTCGTCTGGGTTCATCCCGACTCGACCCGTGATGAGCGGCATCGCCGTCATGACCTCTGACACGAGAGTGCGCGATTTGGCTGAGTTGTCAACAAAGCGCATGTCCCGGTTGGTGATGATTCCAACCAGGATGCCTCGGTCGTCAACGACCGGCAGCCCGCTCACTCGGTATGTCGCGCAGAGTTCATCAACCTCAGCCACGGTCGCGGCGGGCGTGGTTGTCACCGGGTTGTGAACCATCCCGGATTCTGATCGCTTGACCCGATCAACCATCTCCGTCTGTTCCTGAATGGGGAGGTTCCGGTGCAGGATACCGATACCGCCCTGCCGGGCCATCGCAATCGCCATTCGGGTCTCGGTCACGGTGTCCATCGCCGCGGATAACAGCGGAGTGGCGACACTGATACGACGGGTCAAGCGCGACGAGGTGTCAGTTTCCGAGGGGATCACATCGGTGTGACCGGGCAGGAGGAGAACGTCATCGTAGGTGAGCCCAGTAAATCCAAACGGATCCGCCTGATCCATGTCATCCCTTCGTTGAGGTGGCGAGCCCACCCCCGCAGAGCTCGTCACTCAATGGTAGGCGACAAGATGGGACGGGCGATAAGCCCAGGAGAGCAGGCCATCGGCCGTTCTGGTTCACGGCGAGTCTCACGGACGAACGCTAAGCCCAGGAAGGAGAGCACACCAACGCTAAGAGCCCGGTGCCGCAGGGGCGTCCGGGCTCTTAGCGTGAAGATGAAACGTTAGCGCACAACCACCGCGAGCACGTCGCGAGCGGAGAGGACCAGGTAGTCGTCAGCGCCGAGTTTGACCTCGGTGCCGCCGTACTTTGAGTAGATCACACGGTCACCCACGGCTACGTCAATGGGAACACGATTGCCGTTGTCGTCGATGCGGCCGGGGCCGACGGCGACAACTTCGCCCTCTTGGGGCTTCTCTTTCGCGGTGTCCGGGATGACGAGACCGGAGGCCGTAGTTTGCTCAGCCTCGACCTGCTTGATTACGATCCGATCCTCGAGCGGCTTGATGGAAACCGACACGGTTGACCTCTTTCTAGACGAAGACATGGTTAGCAGCCTCAGAGCGAGAGTGCTAACACGAGTCTAGAGCCGATCTGGCACTCATGCAAGGTGAGTGCCAATTTCAGCACCAACACCCCGGTTGCCGTGGGCGACATGCAGTGGCGGTGCTACCGTGTGCAGGTAGAACGTGCCTCGGCGGTGAGCTTAAAGACCGGTGCTGGCAAGGTGCTACCGTGTGCAGGTGGAACGTGCCGAGTTGCTGGAGCTTCTCTCCGCTGACGGTCTGCGACTGCTCGACAACCTCCCCGAATGGCGCGAGGCCGACGATATCGTGAAGGTTGTCGCAGACCTGCGGGCTGCAGGGCATCCGGCCGGACTCGTCGCAACCGTACTCAGTCAGGCAAAACTGCGGGCGAAGGCAGCAGTCAAGTTCGGCGAGTTCGCGGCTCACATGCTCTTCACAACAGCGGGGTTGGAACAGGCAACCCGGCTGTCGGTGGCTGCACTGCACGCCGGACGCTTCACGCAGGCGGGTCTGACCCGAGTTGCCGACCTCGGCTGCGGAATCGGCGGCGATGCGCTCGCGCTCAGTTCGCTGGATCGCGAGGTGACAGCGGTCGAGGCCGACGAGGTAACCGCCGCGATTGCCAGCTACAATCTCGCACCGTTCCCCCGCGCAACCGTGCTGCACGCGCGCGCCGAAGACGTGACCCTCGACGTTGATGGAATCTGGTTTGACCCGGCCCGACGACACACGGTGGCAGGCACCACCACCCGACTGCACGACCCGCAGGCCTACTGCCCACCCCTCTCGTTTGTATGGGATCTTGCGGCCCACACCCCGCTGGGTGTCAAGCTGGGACCGGGCACTGATCGCAGCGTCATCCCACCCCACTCCGAAGCGCAGTGGGTATCGGTTGATGGGAACCTCGTGGAACTCGCGGTCTGGTGTGGATCGCTCGCTCGCTCCGGTGTTCGCCGCGCAGCACTCGTGATCAGAGGCAACAGCCACCACGAACTGACCGGCGAGAGTGATGCGGCGGATGTCCCGGTGGGTCCGCTCGGCGAATACCTGTACGAGCCCGACGGTGCCGTCATTCGTGCGCGGCAGATCGGCGCACTCGCACGCACGCACGCAGCGACCATGATCTCCGACGGTATCGCCTATCTCACGAGCGATCGACAGTTTCACTCGCCGTTTGTGCGCGGATTCCGGGTGCTTGAGCAGTTGCCCGGAGATGAACGCCACCTGCGACAGGCGCTTGCTGCACGCAGAATTGGTGTGCTCGATATCAAGAAACGCGGAGTAGGTATTGACCCCGCCGCACTGCGGAAGCGGCTGCGGCTCAAGGGCGATGCCTCGGCCACCGTCGTCATGACGCGAGTGGGCGGGCGACACCTCACGCTGCTCGTAGAGCGGATCACGGAACCGCAGTAGTGCGTTAGGGGATTTTGACAAAAATGTGTGCGTAATACCCCGCCCAGACGAGCGTGAAAAGAATGCCCGCAACGCCGGTCCAGATTCCGACAAAGCACAGGACACGTCCTAACCGCTCTCGACGCAGGCCCAAAATACCAAAGAAGGTTGCGGTGAACGAGAGAGGGAAGAGCCATCCCACAAAAAGTGACCCGATAAAACCGATCGACCCGATGATCGCGGCAACCCAACTGAAGGTGCGCAGCTGTCGATCAAGGTCGCCATACAGACTGTCATCAATCGGATGCCGACGGATCTCAAGCAGTTGCCCCGTGGAGAGCCGTTTCAGCTGCCCCGTGTCCGTGAGGGGCTCAAACCCCCGCGCTTCCGGTGGAATGAGGGCCGTACCGCCGGTTGTCGTGGACAGGGGTTCCCGGAGTGAACTAAAGCCCTGAGGCAGGGCAGCATTCTGGAACGCAACGGCACCCTTGGGCAAAACGGCCTCCTGTGGCAGGTATGACTCCTCCTGGTTTTGCTGTTCGGCCTCAGCGTCTCGGCGCCACCAACCACCGACGTCAGTCATGGGCCGCCCTTCTTGATACAACGCCAGCCACCCGGCGCACGCGATCACGTCACCCTAACCCGAGTAAGTGACACAGACCCCACCCGAGTAGGTGACACAATCACGGGCAGTGGCTCTTCGTAGAGCTTAACCGACAGACCCCACCCGAGTAGGTGACACAAACCTCACCCGAACACAATAAAAACATAACCGCAGTGAACAAGAGCAGTACTACACCTGAATGCGTGTGACGGGCAGGGTCGAATCTGCCCCGACATCCAGGCTCGAGGGCGGGTGTCCCGCGACCATGAGCTGCGCCCCGAGCGCAGCGACCATCGCGCCATTATCGGTACACAGGGCAAGCGGCGGGATTCGGAGCGAAACACCGGCCGCCGCGGCGCGCGCCGTCGTGACATCCCGCAACCGCGCGTTGGCGACAACGCCACCGCCAAGCAAAAGCCTGGGCACTGCCAACTCCGCACACGCGCGGAGCGCCTTGCTCACGAGCACATCAACGACCGCCTCCCGAAAACTCGCGGCCACATCGGCGACCGGAACAGTCCTTCCCTGCATCTCACACTGCTCGCTCCAGCGGGCAACCGCGGTTTTCAGTCCCGAAAAGCTGAAATCGTAGCGATGCTCCGCCATGTCTTTGGCCTGCGTCAAGCCACGCGGAAATCGGATAGCAGTCGGATCACCGTTGACTGCGGCCCGATCAATCTCGGGACCACCGGGGTACGGCAGGCCCAGCAGTCGCGCCACCTTGTCGAAGGCCTCTCCGGCCGCGTCATCCACCGTCTCGCCCAAGAGTTCAACATCGGACACCAGGTCGCGCACAAGCAGCAGCGAGGTATGCCCGCCCGAGACGAGCAACGCAACCGTCGGCGTCTGCAGCGGATGCGTGTCGAGGAGGTCAGCGCCCACGTGGGCGACGAGGTGATTTACGGCATAGAACGGGATGCTCCGCGCAAGCGCGAGCGCCTTCGCGGCACCCACTCCCACCATGAGCGCCCCGGCCAATCCCGGCCCCGCCGTAACAGCGACGGCATCAAGATCCGCTATCGTCACGCCCGCCTCGGACAGTGCCGCCGACAGCGCGGGTGTGAGCGCCTCCAGATGTGCGCGCGCCGCAATCTCGGGCACCACTCCGCCGTAGCGGGCATGCTCTGACATTGACGACGCGATGATGTTTGCGCGCAGCCGCGTGCCCTGCACGATCCCGATACCGGTTTCATCGCAGGAGGTTTCAATGCCGAGCACGAGCGGTTCTGTGACCGTCACGAGCGTGTCTCCCCGGGGCGGTCGCTGCCTGCGAGTTGCATTCGAGTGGCGGGAACTTGAAGCCGCATCACGATCGCGGCACCACCGTCGTTGTAGTAGCGGCGACGCACACTGATCTCAACGAACCCGAGCGAGCGATAGAGCGCGAGCGCGACGGCATTGTCAGCGCGCACCTCCAAAAACAGCTCCGGGATGCTCCGCCGCCCGGTTTCCGCGATGAGCGCGTGCATGAGCCCCCGCCCCAGCCCCCACCCTCGAACCTCGGGCGCCACCGCGATCGTCTGCACATCGGCCTGGCTGCCCCCGCGCGGAGCACGCAGACCGGCGTAGCCGAGCAGGGCAGGACAATCGGGGGTGGTTCCCTCCCCGCGGGGGAGCAGTGCGGATTTCTCGCCGGGCGTGCAATCTGGTCCGGTGGTTCCCTCCCCGCGCGGGAGCAGTGTCTGCGCTGCACCTGCTGCCCTCGGACGTTCTGCGGTTCCCTCCCCGCGGGGGTGGGGTATCTCCGCGTCCTGGTCAACAGCAACAAGGTAGTACCCGTGCTCGTCGGTCAGTTCCGCCCGCATGAGAGACTCCGGCCACGAATCGACGCTAAAGACCGCTCGCTCCAACTCCATCACGCGATCAAGATCGGCCTCGGTGGCACGACGGGTGAGCGCGCTCACGCTCTCACCCGAGCGGCGGGTGGGAGCGTGACATCCGGTGACCGCAGATACACCGCGGTATCCTCAATGAGCGGCAGCCGATTCGCGGCCACGGCGAGCGCGGCGAGCGCACCGACATCACCAGCACTCACCCGTGTGGCGCTCACTCGACTACCGGGCCCCTCAGGCACACCCGTGACCGGCCACAGTTCTGGCCCATCCGTTCGCACAGGAAGACCGTCGCGATCGCAACCCCGATAGCTCGACACCGCCGATTCTCGGCGACGGGCGTCGGTGACGATCTGCACCGGGCTCTCGCCCCCGAGTCGATACCACTCGCGAGCGATTGCGTCGTGCGAGAGCACCGGAATCACCGGGCAGCCAACGCCGAGCGCAAAGGCGCGCGCCGCTGCAATCCCGACCCGGAGTCCGGTAAACGGCCCCGGACCCATTCCCGCGGCCACAGCGGTCACTCCGGATGCCCCGGCCGTAGCCGCCAGCACATCTCGGATGAGTTCCCCGATCACCTCGGCGTGCCGCATCGTGTCGTTCGTGCTCGCTTCCGCGAGCACAACAGCCTCCCGGTCAACAACGGCGACACTCGTTCCGACGGATGTGTCGATGGCCAGGAACATCCCATCAGCCTACGCGCCACACTATCGACGGGTGATGTTGCTGCGTTCTAAACACAGACGCGGGGGTGATATCTACTCTCGGGCAACCCACAGAACACCTACACGAGTGTGCTACAGCCCAACTTTGACTATGCTGTGACTACCGTGTCGGCTGGTTGGTGCCGATACCTGTTTGGTTGTTGCGACAGTTTGGTTGTTGCAACAACCAAGTAAAAGGTGACGAGGAGCAGTATTGTGAGACTGAAGCACCGTGTAACCGCCGGAATGACAACTGGGCTCTTCACCTCGGCACGCTGGTTGCCGTCACACTCGCTTCTGCATCCCAAATCCGCGTGCTGTGAGGAGTGGTCATGAGGCACTCAGCCCGAGTGGTTGGTTTAGCTCTGGTGGTTCTGTCGTCCCTGGTGTCGCTGAGCGGCTGCGCCACACTCAGCATGTTGGCGGCCTCCCGTGGTTCGGCCGAGGGCGGACAAGGCGATTCGGCTGAAAGCGGAAAAAATGACGTTCCAACGTTCACCGGCCCGTGGGCCGAAGAGTTCTCGTACTCGTATGACGAAGCCACCACAGATTTTGAGCGGAAAGCACTGTCTGACGAGAAAATTTCTGAAGCGGAATTTGCGGAGACGGAACATCGTCTCAAAGCCTGCCTCGGCGCTCACGGAATCACTTTTTCGGGGTTCACATCGGACGAGAGCTTTGAGTTCAACTTCTCCTCAGACATGGGATCAGACAGGGCTGACGAACTGGCGGACAAGTGCTCTGTGTCGTCCGGTCTAGACACGGTGGGCTCGCTCTTCTTCCAGGTGCGGAAGAACCCTCAAAATCTTGACTGGGCGACGATCATGGCGGCTTGCCTCGTGAAGAAAAAGGCTGTCCCACCGGAATACAGCGCGAGCGACTACCTCCGGGACGAACAAAAAAATGATCTCCCTCCCACTCGACCCACCGGAAACACGGCGCTTGATGACTGCAGTGCTGATCCTCTGGGTCTGCTGACCCCGTCGAAGTAGGGTGCCAGAGTGGGGACTGTGAGTGTGGTGGGCCCGTAGGTTCCTGGCGCAACGGAACTGGACCAGAGCCGACTACTCACCGAGGGCAACCCGCTGAAAAGTTCCTGGCGCAATGGAACTGGATGCTCCTGCGCACAGCCGTGTTAGGAACCGTCGTCACCGGTCTCATACCCGGATCTCATCCAGCGCGGCCCGAATCCGCGCAGCGTGACGACCCGCGGTTCGTCACCACCCGATTCCTCCGTGGCACCACTCGGGTCTTCAACACCCCCGAAAACACGGGCACCGCGCGGCCGCTCAATCGTCACCTCCAGCCATGATTCGGCTGCCCCGTCCACGAATCCCGCCCCCCACTCCACAACGACAACCGACGAGGCGATATCAATGTCGAGGTCGTCCAGCTCCGCGGCATCCCCGAGTCGATAGGCGTCTGCGTGCACGAGGGGCGGCCCACCCACGAGGCTGGGGTGACTGCGCGCAAGCACGAATGTTGGGCTCTGGATCGGGCCGCGCACACCCACACCATCCCCGATACCGCGGGTGAGTGTCGTCTTGCCCGCTCCGAGCGGACCGGTCAGCACAATAAGGTCTCCCGCCCGCAACTGTGCCCCGAGTCTGCGGCCCAGTCCCACCATCGCGGCGGAGTCAGGGACATCCACCCGAATCATGTCACGCCGAGAGCCCGGCGCGGTACCCGCGGCCCGATCCGGGTGACGATGTCGTAGCCGATGGTACCCGCGGCAACGGCCCAGTCCTCCGCTGACGGCACGCCCGTGCTCGGATCTCCGAACAGCACAACCTCATCACCGGCCGCCACCGGAGCGTTGCCGACATCGACAACACACTGGTCCATCGCAATCCGACCCACAACCGGTCGGCGACCTCCCGCAAGCCAGACCTCTCCCCGGTTGGATGCCTGCCGCGGAAGTCCATCAGCGTAGCCGAATGGAATCAGCGCCACCGTGGTCTCTCGGTCAGGGCGCCAGGTGTGGTTATAAGAGACGCCAACTCCGGCAGGCAGTCGATGCACCGCAATGACCCGACCTCGCAGTGTCATTGCCGGATGCAGGCCCAGTTCGGCGGGTGTCACCGTCGCCGCAAACGGTGACACCCCATAACCGGCAATCCCAACCCGCACCATATCGAACCACGCAGCTGGGGTCGTGAACACGGCGGATGACGCGGCAAGATGACGCAACCCGGGGTTAAGTCCCGTCGCGCGCACCAGTTCAACCGCGCGCACAAAGATCTCCCGTTGCGCGGCGTCCTCATCAGACGAGGTGTTTGCGAGATGACTCATGATGCCCTTCAACACCACCCGACCTGCGCTGTGCGCGGCGAGCACCGCCTCGCACAGCGCAGGAAGGTTGGCGAACGCAACCCCGTTCCGGCTGAGACCGGTGTCAACTTTCAGATGGATGGCGGCGACCCGAGACAGAGCGGCTGCAGCCTCCACCACCGCACCCAACTGTGCGCGCGAGGAGACCGCCACCTCGATATTTGCGGCCAGTGCCGACACAAAGTCAGTGTCCGGGTCGTGTAACCAGGCGAGCACGGGAACAGTAACGCCAGCTTTGCGCAGCGCGAGTGCCTCTGTCACATCGGCTACGCCGAGCGCGGATGCCCCGCCCTCGAGTGCTGCCCGCGCGGCAATGATCGGATCATGGCCGTAGCCATTGGCCTTAACGACTGCCATCACCCGCGCGGGCGATACCCGGGTCACGATGCTCGCAATATTGTGGCGAATGGCGTCGGTGCTGATGAGGGCCTCACGAAAAGGCCCCGGCGTCGCACCCATCCGGGCGGGCGGGTCTACAGTTGCGGCGAGTGCGTCTGCAGCGGGCACGCCCGCAGGTGGGGCGGACAGGCGGGCGAGTGCAGCGGGCCCAGGAACAAGCACAGGTTCGGAAACAGACCCGGGCCTGTTTCCGGGCCCCACAGGATTCGTCATTGCCCGCCTGCCTCCCTCGATTCCAGCACGACAAACGCACTCGCAATTCCGGCGTCGTGGGTCATCGAGAGGTGAACCCGAGCGACGCGACACGACGCAACACGCGTGGCCAGCGCCCCCGTCAGTTCAAAATCCGGCTTACCCGCTGCGTCTTGCACCACACGCATATCGTGCCACGTTGCGCCGGAGAATCCACCGAGCGCTTTGATGAGTGCTTCCTTCGCGGCATACCGTGCGGCGAGCGACCTCGGCGGCAGGTCACGCTCGGCGACAGAGAACAGACGTTCACGCAGTCGCGGCGTCCGGGCCAGTGTCCGCTCAAACCGGTCAATGTCAACGACATCGATTCCGATTCCGACAATCATCCGGTGCTCTCTCGTGCAGACACGGGGTCACTCCACCGTGACGGATTTGGCAAGATTGCGCGGCTGGTCAACATCCAAGCCCTTCGCGTGCGCGAGTTCGAGGGCGAAAATCTGCAGCGGCACAACCTGCATAAAAGGCTCACACAGCGGGTCAGCGAGCGGGATCCGCAGCACCTCATCGGCATACGGCAGCACCGCGGCATCCCCCGCCTCGGCAATGGCAATAACCCGGGCACCGCGCGCGCGAATCTCCTGAATATTCGAGACCACCTTGGAATGCAAAACGGATGACCCACGCGGGCTGGGCACCACGACAAACACCGGAAGGCCCGGCTCGATCAGCGCAATCGGACCGTGTTTGAGCTCACCCGCGGCAAAGCCCTCGGCGTGAATATAGGCGAGCTCCTTAAGCTTGAGCGCACCCTCCAAGGCGATCGGGTACCCCACGTGTCGTCCAAGAAACAGCACAGAACGAGTATCCGCCATCCAGCGCGCCAACTGCGCAACCCGCTCCGCCTCGGATGTGACCACCGCAATCTTGTCGGGAACCGCGAGCAGTTCAACTGTTAGGTGCTCTCTCTCACTCGACGAGAGCGTTCCACGCACCCGAGCCAGGTGCAATCCCAGCAGATAGAGTGCCGCTATTTGTGTGACAAAACCCTTGGTGGATGCCACGGCAACTTCCGGTCCAGCGTGCGTGTAGATCGCGGCATCCGATTCACGCGGAATAGTCGCGCCCTGCGTGTTGCACACCGAAATCGTCGTTGCCCCCTGCGCCCGAGCGTGTTTGACCGCCATGAGGGTGTCCATCGTTTCACCGGATTGGCTGACCGACACAACGAGTGTGTCAGCATTGATCACCGGACTGCGGTACCGAAACTCGTGGCTCAGTTCCACCTCAACGGGCACCCGCACCCAGCTCTCGAGGGCATACTTCGCGACCATGCCCGCATAGGCAGCTGTGCCGCACGCGATGATCACAATGCGGTGGATGCCCCGCAGCAGATCATCCCCCAGTGCGGTGAGCTCGGGAATCGCGACATCCCCGTCGTTCACTCGACCGAGCAGAGTGTTCGCCACCGCGACCGGTTGCTCGGAGACCTCTTTGCGCATGAAGGAGGACCATCCACCCTTGTCTGCGGCACCGGCCTCCCAGGCCACACGGAAAGGCTCAGCCACCACCTCGCGACCGTCAAAGTCACTGACCGTGACACTTGTTGCGGTGATATCAACGATCTGATCCTGCCCGAGAGCGATCGCCCGTTGCGTGTACTCGACGAAGGCCGCGACATCCGAACCCAGAAAGTTTTCACCGTCACCGAGCCCCACCACCAGTGGCGAGTTGCGACGAGCACCGACAACTCGACCAGGTTCGGCCTCGTGCACGGCAAGAAAGGTGTACGCACCCTCGAATCGGGCTACGCAGCGACGGAGCGCTTCACGCAGATCGCCCGTTTCGTGGTAGAGCCGACCAACCATGAGCGCGGCGACCTCGGTGTCGGTTTCGCTCGTGAACGTGTCACCCGCCGCGACCAGTTCAGCACGCAGCTCCGCAAAATTCTCAATAATGCCGTTGTGGATGAGTGCCAGTCGGCCCTGATCACCCAGGTGGGGATGCGCGTTTGCGTCAGTGGGGCCCCCGTGCGTCGCCCAGCGAGTATGCCCGATCCCGGTTCCGCCCACCGACAGCGGGTGCGCGGCAAGTTCCGCCTCCAAAACCCCCAGTTTCCCAGCTTTTTTGGATGTCCGGAGAACGCCGTCACCGCACATAACCGCGACCCCGGCAGAGTCATAACCGCGGTACTCCAGACGGCGAAGCCCACCCAACACGACGTCAATGCTGCTGCGGTGTCCGACATAGCCCACGATTCCACACATGCGCTCGATCCTATCGGGGCGGCCTACCGCGTAGTCGAGGGACTTTTTGCAGCCTCGATCATCGCTCCGCCACGGTCACAACATTGGCAAGGAGCATCGCCCGGGTCATCGGACCAACACCGCCCGGATTGGGCGAGAAGTATCCCGCGACATCCACCACCCGCGGGTCAACATCACCGGTCAGCCGGGGGCGACCGGTCACCGGATCATCCACCCGAGTGATACCGACATCGAGCACGGCGGCACCGGGCTTCACCCAGTCGGGTGCGATGAGGTGCGGCACCCCGACCGCGGCAACAACAATGTCTGCGTGTCGCACCTCATCCGACAGATCGGTCGTGCGGGAATGGGTGAGCGTCACGGTGGCGTCGAGTCCCTTGCGCGTCAACAACAGTCCGAGCGGACGCCCCACCGTAATGCCGCGGCCGATCACGACAGCGCGGCGGCCCGCGAGCGGCACCTCATATCGTCGCAGAAGTTCGACAATACCCGCCGGGGTACACGGCAGTGGTGAGGCAAGATCACCCGCAACGCTGAGCACCAGCCGCCCCAAATTCGTCGGGTGCAGGCCGTCGGCGTCCTTATCGGGGTCAATGAGTTCGAGCATGTCACGTTCACAAAGGCCGGCCGGCAGTGGGAGCTGCACGATATACCCCGTCACCTCCGGTGCAGCATTGAGATCGCGAAGTGCCGCACGCACGTCGGCAGCCGACGCCGTCGAGGGCAGATCAACACGAATCGATGCGATCCCCACCTCCGCGCAATCACGGTGTTTCCCGGCAACATACGACCGGGATCCGGGATCTTCACCCACAAGGAGAGTGCCGAGACCGGGTGTGATTCCACGCCCACGCAGCGACTCGATCCGGATCGCGAGCTCCCGTTTGACGGCGGTAGCGGTCGCGCTTCCGTCGAGTGTGAGCGCCGCCATGGGGTTACTGCGCCAGGCCCGGGTAGAGCGGAAACGCCGCAGTGAGAGCTTCCACTCGGGCGCGCAGCGCCGGGACATCCGCCCCCTGCAGTGCGTGTGCAACGATGTCGGCAACCTCCGCGAATTCTGTATCACCGAAGCCGCGGGTTGCCAGCGCGGGCGCACCGATGCGCAGGCCGGATGTCACCATCGGCGGGCGCGGATCACCTGGCACCGCATTTCGGTTCACCGTGATGCGAACATCGTGCAGGATGTTCTCAGCCTGCTGGCCGTCAAGCTTCGAGGCGCGCAGGTCGGCCAACACAAGGTGCACATCGGTACCCCCGGTGAGCACGTCGATGCCCGCTGCCTTCGAGTCGGGATCGGTCAGACGCTGGGCAATAATCTGGGCCCCTCGAATGGTACGTTCCTGCCGATCCCGAAACTCGGCGGTCGCCGCAATCTTGAACGCAGTGGCCTTCGCGGCGATGACGTGCATGAGCGGTCCGCCCTGTTGGCCGGGGAACACGTTGGAGTTGAGCGCCTTTGCCAGGCTCGTGTCGCGCGCAACAATAAACCCCGAGCGCGGACCGCCAATGGTCTTGTGCACGGTCGAGGAGACAACATCCGCGTACGGAACCGGCGAGGGGTGCACCCCGGCAGCAACAAGTCCGGCAAAGTGGGCCATATCGACCCAGAGCTTCGCTCCCACCTCGTCGGCAATCGCACGAAATGCCGCAAAGTCAAGGTGACGCGGGTATGCCGACCACCCGGCGATGATGACCTGTGGTCGGTGTTCGAGTGCTTTGTCGCGAACGACATTCATGTCGATCAGGAAGGTTTTCGGGTCAACACCGTACGAGACAGCGCTGTAGAGCTTGCCCGAAAAATTGAGCTTCATACCGTGGGTCAAGTGGCCGCCGTGCGCAAGTTCGAGTCCGAGAATGGTGTCGCCCGGCTGCGCGATTGCCGACAGCACGGCCGCGTTGGCGGTTGCTCCCGAGTGGGGTTGCACGTTTGCGTAGGCTGCCCCGAACAGCGACCTGGCCCGCTCGATGGCGAGCGACTCCGCGACATCCACAAACTCGCAGCCGCCGTAGTAGCGGCGGCCCGGATACCCCTCCGCGTACTTGTTGGTGAGCACCGAACCCTGCGACTGCAGAACCGACACGGGAACAAGATTCTCGGACGCGATCATCTCAAGATAGTCGCGCTGACGACCAAGTTCGTCATCGAGAACAGCGGCAATCTCGGGGTCAACCTCGGCTAGCTGCTGGTTGAAGTAGGACTCGGCCATGTGGCTCCTTCGGCAAACGGGCTGGTAGAGCAGCGAAACACTGTGGATGTCGCGGCATCCGTGCACTGGCCCGGGCGCGCGGTCATCCCAGCTCCCGGCGTCGCCTCCAGTGGTAACCACCTCAACGCCGGTTGCGACGGACCCAAGCTTAGCAAGCGGTTCCTGTCGGCCGAATTCTGTGGGAAACCCGAGAAAACATGGGAGTTGCCCAAAATTACCTGGGAGATACCTGAGAATAGTTGAGGGCTTGTTGACAGCGGTCGTGTACCTACTTAGCATCAATAAGTCCAATAAATGGATAAAACACAGCATCCGATCACGGACTCCTCGTCCGTCCAACACCATCCAACATCAAGGAGGATGTTTTGACATCACGCCGCCGCATAATGACCGCCACGGTCCTTGCCCTCACCACCGCACTTGGCCTCTCTGCCTGTTCACAGGGTGGCGGAGGCTCGCTCACCTTCATGGTCTTCGAGACTCCCGCACTAGACGCCAAATTTTGGGATACCTCCATCGCCACCGCCGCAAAAGAGGCACCCAGCACCACCATCAAAAAGATTGTGTCTACCGACGCCGATCGCACCAAGTATGCGAAACAACTGCAGGCCAGCGGCCAGTTCCCTGACATTCTGGCCTCCATCAGTCCGAAAGACTTCACCGGTGCGAAGCTGCTAAAGCCGTTCGATCAGAAGTGGCTCGATGACAACTTCCTCCAGCCCACGGCCAATGCGATCGAGGGCGAAACATACATTCCGCCAACCAACTCGCAGATCATCCCGCTTGTCTTCTACAACAAAAAAATCTTCGCGGACAACGGCATCAGCGTTCCCACCACCTGGGCGGACTTTACGGCAGCGATCACCAAACTTCGCGCCGCGGGTATCACCCCACTGGAACTTGCGGGGTCGGAAGCGTGGGCAGCGAGCATGCCACTGGTCGGCCTGGCAAGTGCCGACGTACTCGGCAAAGACCCCACCTGGATCCAAAAGCTCTACAAGGGTGGCGCAAAACTCTCGGATCCACTCTTCGCCAACGCGATGCAGAAGGCGGTGAACCTCGTCAAGATGGGTGCCTACAACCCGGCCGCGCTGAGCGTTGACTTCAAGACCGCAAACAGCAATTTTCTCGCTGGCAAGAGCGCGATGTATCCGATGGGAAGCTGGTTCACCGGATCAAGCTATATCACCGCCGCGCAAGCAGACAACATCGGAGTCTTCCCCTGGCCGACGGACGACGGCTCGGTCGTCATTCCGTTCAACGTGGGTGGCACCACCTCGGTCAGCGCGACCTCCAAGAACGTGGACGCAGCGCAGAAATTTGCCCAGGCATGGTCACTCGCACCCGCCAATCTCAAGGTGCTCATTGAGACCGACGGAGCCTTCCCGATGATGAAAAAACTCAGCATCAAAGACTTCGGCGCCACGGTAAGCAGCCTGTACAACAGCTCGTACTCCTACGTGACCAACAGCAATACCAAGGTGTCCTCCTTCGGGTGGGTCAACAACGACGACGCACTCGCACCGGGGATCAACGACTCCTTCTACGCGCTGGCACAGTCGGTGTTCTCTGACTCCGACGTCAAAACACAGCTGACGAAACTGGACGCGGACTGGGCAGCTGCGACAAAGAAATAACCACGCAGCGCACCGTGAGGGTGCGGGGAATCAGCTGATTCCCCGCACCCTCACGCAGTTACTTGTAAAATCGCGGAAGGGACCACGACAGAAGTGTCTACTCACACTCAACCTCACGCCCGACACAGAATCGGGCTCGCACCACTTGCGGTGCTTGCACTCCTGCTGTACGCCGCATTCCTGATCTACCCGCTCGTGCAGAGCTTCATCACCAGCCTCACCAATCGCAACGTGCTCAACGCCACGAACGCATTTATTGGTTTCGCGAACTTCGCCGAGTTGGTGCACGACGAACGTTTCCTGCGCAGCCTGGGCTTCACACTCGTCGTGGTCCTGTTTGTCACGGTGGTCTCAAACGTATTCGGTCTCCTGTTCGCAATGTTGCTCAACGGCCCGGCCCGGCACTACAAGATCATGCGAACACTCGTCTTCATTCCACAGGTTCTTTCGGGCGTCATCGTCGCGTTCATGTGGCGGAGCATCCTCACTGAGAATGGGCTGCTGAACTCAGTGCTGCAGGGCACCGGGTTGACGCAGCAGCCGATCTCATGGCTGGGCACACCGGAACTGGCGACACTCTCAATCTGCGTCGTCGTGAGCTGGATGACAATCGCCTTCACGACGGTCGTGTACACGGCGGCCCTGCAGTCGGTGCCAGCCGAGTTGCACGAAGCCGCTCGAATGGATGGCGCGGGGCCACTCAACCGCTTCCGCAATGTCACCCTGCCAATGATCGCCCCGGGCACCACCATTAGCGTCACCCTCACCCTCATCACAACCCTCAAACTGTTCGACGTCATCGCTGTTCTCACCGGCGGTGGCCCCGCCAACAGCACAAAATCGGTCGCGTTTTACCTCATTGACGTGGCCTTCACCAGTAACCGATTTGGATACGCTTCCGCAATCGCGATGGTGTTACTCGCCCTCACAGCCGTCGTGGCCTACGGGGTTACCTATCTTCTTCGTCGGCGGGAGGCCCACCTGTGAGCGCGCTTCTATTGAACCGGACTACACGTGGGCGAGCACTCGCCGCGTGGTTGGTCACGGTTGCGTTTATCGTTCCCATCTACATTGCGCTGGTCAGCGCGTTTAAGAGTCAATCGCAAATTCTCTCCAACCCCCTCGGGCCACCCGTGCCGTTCACCTGGGAGAACATCGGCAATGCCCTGTCCCGACCCGACGCCCTCGTTCAGACGGGACTTCTTAACTCGATCGTCGTGACGGTAGCGACCCTCCTTGTTCTTATCCCCCTCGCCGCCGCCGCAAGCTTCTGGATCTCAGAACGCACCGGCTGGGTGAAATCTGGGTTGATTGCGCTCTTTGCACTCGGCCTCATGATTCCGCCACAGGTTGTGCTACAACCAATCGTGTCACTGCTGCAGAGCGTCGGTCTCGCAAACAGTTACCCGGGGCTGATCCTCTCCAATATCGGTGGCGGGTACATGTCTTTCGCGGTGTTTGTGTATGTCGGGTTCCTCCGAACCGTGCCACGGGATGTCATTGAGGCGGCTCGAGTGGACGGTGCCAGTGAGCTGCGGGTGTGGTGGACGATCGTCATGCCGCTGCTACGCCCCGCAACAGCGACCGTGGGGATTTTCCTGGGACTCTGGGTGTGGAATGACTTCCTCAACCCGCTCTTTATCCTCGGCCCACTGCAAGGGCAGACCATCACCACCGGTATCTACCAGTCCCTGGGGCAGTACTCAACCGATTACGGACAGCTCTTCGGAATCATGTTCCTCGCTGCCCTTATCCCGGTCGTGGGCTATCTGGTCACACAGCGAGAATTCATTCACGGTCTCATGTCAGGAGCATCAAAAGGATGAGTGTGTCACTCGAGGCCCCTGCTCTTGACAGCGACGTTCCGGTGCCCGACGGTGCTATTCCGGTGCCCGACGGTGCCATTCTCCCGCTTGACAGCCTGGCCGGTGAGTGGATGTCCCGCGAGGACATCGTGCATCTGCCGTCACTGCGCAATCAGTGGGGTCAGGCCCATGTCAACGCCGATCTGAGTTCACTGTCCTGGCTCGCGATGCCGCCGTTCAGCGGCGGATACCACACCGGCTCACTCAGGGTTAATGGGGTGCCGCTCGCGGCAACCGCGTTCCGTTGGTCTGCGTGGGGTGTGCAGCGCAAACACGATACACCCGACCTGAGCGTAGAGACAGAAGTGCGGTTCGGTTTCCGCGAGCGGAACGTGAACTGGCGAATTCGGGTGCAAAATAACTCCGCACAACCACAATCAGTGGTGCTCGAACAAGAACTACTCGCGATGATGGCACAGTCCACCGTTGACTGGGGGTGGACATACGGCACTCCGTGGAATCACGGACATCACCACGATTTTTACACCACCGAACGCATCCGTGCGGCGGTCACCGCAGAACACCCGACCCAGGTCAATGTTGTGGCAGAAGATGCCCGATGGATCCGTCTGGGCAGTCCGCGACTGCCCGGTATCCAGCGCGACGAAGACGACGAACCGATGCTGCTTGAGACCGAGTTACCCGATCACTCCACGAGTGACTCCGGACGCGTGCGCGCACCCGGAGTCACCGCCCTTGTTCGGAACATCATTGCCCGATCGGGGGTGGGGGAGACGATCTACCTCTCCCCCACCCCCGATGAGATACCCGTCACCCGCGATACCGATCTGCGGCTACGCCGCGTGCAGCTCGGAGAGGGGGGCATCCTGAGCCTTGCTGTATGCCTGAGCAACCCGGGCCAAACCGGTGTCATTGTCACCCACGGTAACCACCCCGACTCCCTCCAAATCAGCGTCGAGAACGGTCGGCTTGTGCTCAGCGCGGGTGGCGAGCGCGTTGCTTCTTCGGTCACTCCGGCGGCCGGTACGTGGCTGCAGTTGGAGGCGCGGGTGTCTGCAGCAGGAGCGTCACTGCGGTTGGGCGGCGAAGAGATTGCCCGCACCGAACCGTGGTGGAATGGCCAACGCTGGCAGGCTGCGCGCCTCGCTGGCGTGGTGACAATCACCGATAAGCACAGTGAATGTGCCTCGGTCTTCGCCTTCCCGACCGAACCCGATGCAATCGTGGTGGCCGGATCTTGCGGGAGGGCGACGTGGACACGAGAACTTGCCGCGGGCCAGAGCACGGAGGTGGAGTTTGTGCTCGCCTTTGACACCTCGGTGGATATAGCGTGCCGTACCGCGGTACACGCCGCGCGCAGTTTCGCTGCGCGGTGGGATGCCACGGCCGACGCCTGGCGCACACTGTGGCGGAGCGCCTTTACCCCCGGAAATACAGAGTTTTCGGGTTACCTACCGACTCTGAGCACCGAAGATTCGGATGTCGCGCGCACGTACTACCTCGGCGCCTTGCTCGCGCTCTACATGCGGAACACCGGGGTGAGCAAACTTGGTCCGGTGTTCCTTACCGGCGGGCCACGACTGGGGGCAACGACCACGTATTTTTGGGAGCAAGCAGAGGTTGCCCGAATCGCATCGCTGTTGGAGCCCGTCGCGACGCGTGCGTGGATTGTCGCGGCATTCGCGCAACCATACACCGAGTGCCACTCGTTCGACACCTACGCAATGCTCCCGGTGGGCAACAACTACGCCGCAAATGCGACGTCGCTGTTCCACGTGGTCTCGGTATACCTCGGTGTCACCGGTGACACCTCCGTACTGACCGAAACCGCGGGCGACCGGTCGGTGCTCGACCACCTCCGCGGGCTGGCGGCACGCGCCCGGACGGGACGTGCGAACTTTGGCGATCACACCCTCATCGACTTTGGCAATGATGCGTGGGAGCTGCTCGAGTGTGTTCCGAACTATCGTCACGCCGTGGTGTCGTTCAATGCGGCCTTCGTGGGACTGCTGCAGCAGTTTTCGGTGTTGTGCACCCAGTTGGGACATCCTGAGGAAGCGGCAGCGGCGGCGGATGACTCTGAAAAGCTTGCGTCTGCGGTGCTGTCCCGGTATGTGCCCGGAGGCCGGTGGTCAATCATGACTCCGGCGGGTGGCACAACCATCGGGCACTGTCTTGATTTCTTTCACGTCGCGGACCACCTGACCGCTCGACTGGGGCCCTCACAGCGCCAGGAAATGGTGGCGTTCGTGGCGGAGCATTTGCTAGAGGGCGACTGGATGCGTGCGCTTGACCCCGAGGATCCCATTGCACCCCAGTCGGACCGACCCGACCATGGGGCGGCCGGTGCTTTCTGCGGATGGCCCGGAAACACCGCGAGAGGGCTCGCCCGCCTCGGGCGCCGTGACCTGGCTGTTACGATCCTGCAGCGGGCACATCGCGCGACATCCGGGGCACTGTGGGGGCAGGCTATGGAAGCCGTGGGCAAAGGACACTACCGGGTCGCTGAACGCGGCGTGTCCAACCGGGACTCCCTCGGCGCTGTCGCGGTGACGGACGCGGTTCTCACAGCACTGTTCGGGCTGGAACTCACCCTCGATCGGGTGGGTACCGGGCAACTTGAGTCAGAACTCGGCACCCTCCGGAACGTCCGCGCTGCGGGATTCGATCTACCGACCGCCAATAGGGCTTTGTGAGACGGGTGTTTGTTTCACGATCGGAACGAATCAGACAGGCGTTGAGCTCTTCAGTGGTGAAGGGGTCACACTTGTTCCGGCGAGTTCCTACCGGCCAGGTACTCGTTGCAACCCCGGGCGATCGAGCCGGGTATACCCACAGGGAACCACACTGAGAACCGCGCGTGAGAGGGCAGGGCGCTGAAGATCGAGTGTTGTGTTGTGATCTGTCACTCGGCGGTCAGGGTGTTTGTTTTCCGGGTGATAATGAACCGGTTTACCGGTTCCACCTCGGCATGGATCTCATCACCCACAGTTTTTGCCCCCAGGATGGAGTCTGATTCCCAGTGTCCGAACACGGACCGGTCGTTGATGTGTGCCGGGCGTTCATGGATAGACACCCGGAACAAGATACGCTCTGAACGCACCCGCAGGCCCCGAAATTTGCGGCGGTATCGCGTGTGCACGGGGTAGGTGCTGCCATAACTGGGGGTGGTAGACCCATAGAAGCGCAACCCTTAACTCAGTGAACACGAACATCACCACGTGTTGCGCTTCTACCTTGAACACGAGGGTTTACAACGCAGGACACTAGATGTACGATGCGTGAATGGAGGGGTTTCCCTTCATTTGAGGCGGCCGGATCGCCTGATCCGCAACATCCATGGAAAGCTAAGGCAGTGAACGCAACAGTTCGAGAATGGAAACAGCCGCTTACGCGGAGGCAAGACAGGCAGGCATCGCACCATGCTTGAGTACGGTTCGTAACGCAGATCGAATCTTCTTGATACAGGAAGGTCGCGTGGTGTTATCTGGCCGACATGAGGATCTGATGATCCAGGATGAATACCACAAGTTCTTTGAAAGCCAAACTGCATAAGAAAAAGGTAGGAAATGTTTGCACGCGTGGAAACTCTCATCCTCATTACTGCTGTTCTGATCGGAGTAGGAAACTTCTTCTTGATCGGTGCAGCGCCGGGATACCTCCTCAGTATCGCGCTCTTGATTGGAGCGGGCTTCTCAGGAATCCAGCGCCGGATTATCCGGCGGCGTGCGGCAAAGAACGAAGCATGACTACTACGCGCGTCTCAGATTCGGCAGTCGTATCTGAGGGAGCGAACTCGCTTCGTGCTGTTCCGATTCTCGTCAATAACCTCTCAAAGACAATAGGTCGATCCGAGATCCTCCACGACCTTACCTTTGCGGTCGCTCCGGGTAGAGTGACCGGCTTTCTTGGGCCAAATGGCGCTGGTAAGACGATGACGTTGAGGATTCTGCTCGGTCTTGTAGCACCCAATTCGGGCACAGCGACATTTGGCCGTCGCTCGTTCAACGAGCTTACAAACCCAGGCAACATGGTGGCATCTTCGCTCGACTCATCTGGTTTCCATCCCGGGATGCGAGTTGGAAGTTACCTGCGAATTCAGGCTACAGCGCTTGGAGTTAGCCCGTCCGCGGCACAAGAGGTCATTGACGCGACAGGGGTCGGAGGTTTTGTGCGTGCCCGTATCGGAAGCTTGTCTCTAGGCATGCGACAACGCCTGAGCCTCACTAGTGCTTTGATCGGATCCCCCTCGGTGCTGGTTCTTGACGAGCCGATGAACGGACTTGATCCCCACGGGGTAGCTTGGCTCCGCGACTATCTGAGATACAGGGCAGCGTTGGGTCACACAGTTCTGGTGTCTTCTCATGCACTGGCCGAAGCTGAAAACCTGATAGATGATGTTGTCCTGATTGATGGCGGCAGACTTGTTCTTAGCTCCTCGCTGACGTCGTGGCGCTCCGTAGCACCAGAGACTCTCGTTATCTCGACAGCGAAGGCCGACGAACTAACAACCCACCTCCGGGACAGAGGAGTGATTGCGGAGAGTGCTTCTGGCATAGTCCGTTCGCTGGGGGTTTCAGAACAGGCTGTGCGTGATATCGCTACGCAGACGGGCATTGAGCTGGTAGCAGTGGCACCAGCGACGGCCAGTTTGGAGCAGTTGTTCTTGGATGCCACCAGTCGCAAAGGCATCGAGCAGGAGAGAGGTTGAATCATGCTTGCATTCCGCACTGAACTACAGAAAATCTTCTCTACCCGGCTCTGGTGGATTCTGCTCTTAGTGGGGGTAGCGATCTCAGGGGGAATGGGAATCCTAATAGCAAGCAATGTTGCGATGTCACCCGGGGCACCATCGTCGGCCTTCAGCTACTCCTACAGTGTTGCCGGCCGGGTTTCCTATCTAGTGCCGCTGTTACTTGGAACACTAATCATAACGAACGAGTACCGATACCAAACCCTGTCCCGAACCCTCCTTCTAGGTTTCTCCCGGCGCACCGTAATTCTGTCAAAGATGGCCGTTGTTGCCGTCGTTGCCTTCTGCATAGGAGTCGTATGCACCACAATCAATGCCACCGTGGTCTTTGCGGTCGTGACGGCTGGAGGCAAGGATTCCATGCTTTCAGCGCCGGAGCAGCTGGGAATTCTGTGGCGTACTCCATTTGCTTTTGTGCTGTGGGGTTTTGTCGGATTGGGTTTCGGCCTTCTCCTCAGGAATCAGATCGCGTCAATTATTTCAGTCCTAGGGTTCGTCCTCGTTGTTGAACCAGTGCTTACGACCCTTGCGGGAGAATCGGATGTGTTCGCGACCGTTGGAAAATTTCTTCCTGGTGCCGCGAATTTATCGCTCATTTGGCCCCCCGATTCGAGCTTCACAGGCTCAGTGGTCCAAAATTTGCCATGGGAACAGGGTGGGGCGGTGATGGCTCTGTATGGCGTACTTTTGATCGGATGTGGGTACGTCTTTGCGTTCCGCCGTAGGGACATCTTCTAGCGCCCGCAATTGAGGTAGGTATGAAACCGGCAGGCAAAGGCGATAACACCAGACCAATCACAGCCCAAACTTTATCCGAAATCACATCACGAGACACTCAGACAACCCACCGAAAAAGACTCAGCAACACACCCTAACAAAGCCCTCCTACTCGCGGATAAGAAGCGTCGTCGCGCGCGGCGAATAGAGCGATTCAAGAACGAGCGATGCCGCTCCGATTGCAACAACGTGCTCACCGAGAATCGTTGATCGAAACCTCAGCGACCGGTGCGTTGACCGGCGGGGAGACTGCTCCACCTCACGCACAATAGCGGGCAACGTGTAGCGCGAGATGCTGTTCCAGAACGGTCCCCCGAAGATGACCGCCGAAATGTCGAGCAGATTGACAAGTGTCACAATCGCCGAACCAATCCACCCCGCAGCGCGCTGAAAGAGGGCGAGCACCGCCGGATCATGCTCAGCGGCCCGTGCCAGCACCGTGTCAAAGGAACTGTCCTGCGGGACAAGACCCAGGTCAATCGCATATTCGGTGAGAAACTGCGGTGTCGCCAGGTGTCCGAGCATCTCACTTTTGCGACCCGCAGGCAGCTCGGCACTCGGGACCATGATCGTCCCGCCATCACCGGCGTTGCCGGTCGGTCCGCGGTGCACCTGCCGTCCCAGTGCGAGACCGGTGCCGATACCGGATCCCAGGTAGAAGAACGCAAAGTCACCGCTGTCATCGCGGTCGGCCCACAGTTCGGCGACCGCGGCAGCATTGACGTCCGTTTCCAGCAGCACGGACATGCCGGTCAACTCGGCGAGGCTGTCGCGCACCGGGACATCCCGCCAACTTCTCAGTAGCGGTGGGCTCACCAGGATGCCCCCAGCTGCATCTATCGGGCCGGGCACGGCAATCCCAACCCCCACCACCCGGTCGCGTTCCACACCACTGCTCTCAAGCAGTGACTCGATTTCTCGCGCCATGTCCTTGATCGTTGCGGCAGGATCGCTGGACGGTGGATCTGCGGAACAGGTGTGCGCAACCGTGGTGCCGGCCAGGTCAAGGAGCACGTAGTTGATCACGGCCGGGTCAAGATGCACACCGATTGTGAATCGACTGGATGGCACGAGCTGCAAGATGGTGGGTGGCTTGCCACGACCGTGAATCTGGGTTCCGGCCTCGACGACCAGTCCCTGTGCGATCAATCGTCTGGTGACGTTCGTGATTGTCTGCGGTGAGAGGCCGGTAATTGTCGTGATGTCGGCACGGCTCAGTTGCGTCCGTGATCTTCGGATAACGTCAAGGACCACTGATTCGTTGTAACCGCTCACAAGGGGCAAGTTTGCGCCGCGCTGCACGTCGACTCCGTTCCTGTGAGCGGCACCTGGTGAATGTGTTGAGGGCACCGACCGAGCATAGCCAATGGGAGGCAAATCTTCCCGGGACGGCGCGAACAGGTGCCGAAAAATGGTGGAGGTGGCCGCCTGTTGCAGCGACCACCTCCACCGGTGTTTTGTTATGGTTGGTTGCTCGTATCGGTGTCACCGATGGCTCGACGACGGACGAGAACGAACACCCCGGTTCCCAGAAGCAACAGAAGAAGTGCAATGACTGTTGCGCCGGTACCGTCGTATCCGGTGTGGGCCAGCGGTGCGTTCGGGCTTCCCGCCGGATCAGCGGGGTTCCCGGGTGGGGCAGTCACGGATGATGGTGCGGGTGGGGGTGATACCCCGATACCCGTACCCGACAGCGTCGGTGCCGGATCTGGCGTCGGAGTCGCTACCGAACCGGGGCTCGGAACTACCATCAGTTCCGGATCGAGCACCGGTGTCGATGTGGGAGTCGGCGCAGGCGACGGCGCTGGCACGGGCGACGGCACAGGTGGGAGGAGCTGCGCAAACATCGGCGTCGGCACAGGCATCGGCGACGGCGCAGGCGTTAACGCCACCGCTGTCGGTGTTGGCGTCGCCGTTGAGTGGGAGACCGTGTAGGTCTGACCGGCATCGGTGGCGAAACTCAGTACGGAGTCACTCGTCATCGCCACGACCGCCGACCCGTTGCCCTTGGTAACCGTAACCACACCATCCGTCCAGGGCAGGGCGAGATTGACTGTTCCACCCACCGTGCTCTGAATCTCGACTGAAGAGATAGTGCTGCCGGACTTGCTCGCGCTCACGAGGAAACCACCCTCGGCACGAAGAGTCTTGAACGCGGCATCCTTGTCGCTCGGCCAGTTGGGAAATACCGTGATAACGTCGCCGTCAGACTGCAACAGCATGCTGTTGATGGCCTCGGTTGCCCCAACTTTTTCCAGCCCGTGAATACCATCATCGACTCGAGCATTGCTGTCGAGGGAGGTGGTGAGCAGATCCCTGAGTTTGGTCAAAATGGTTGTCGGGTTGTATCCGGTCCGGGCTGCCGCCGTGTATACCTTCGAGAAGCTGTTGTTCTGGGCCCAAGAATTCATTACATCGATGGTGTCCCAGGCGATCTGCTTACTCGCCGCTGAGGAACGGATATTGAGATAATCTCCGGGATGGATGAACTCCAGATTGACGGTATTATCGCCCGGGCGAATTTCCCGACGATCCGATACGGTGCCGCTGTCCGCGAGCAAATACACGGTTTTCGAGTTGTATGTGCCAGTAGCGGGTTCAGCGAGCTTGCCGAGAACATCGTGCCATCCCGCGACGGTGGCTGGACTCTCACCCATTGCGGTCCCGGTGTTGGTGAGAACCTCGAGCACAGACCGGAGCAACGCGACATCGCCACTCGGGTTGCGAGCCCACGTACCCTCGTGCGGGCCAGAATACAGCTCGTATTTCTGAGTGGTGGCGTTGTACTGCATCCACGAAGTGAAGAAAGCTGCGACTTTCGTCAGGTACGGGTATGCGGTATTTTTGAGGAAGACCGGGTCGGCTGAGTAATTCCAATACTCCACATACTGTGATGCGAGGTACAGCGAGTTGATCGTCTGTCCAAGGTACACATCGTCGGTGGTGCTGCCCCAGGGACCGATGCCGACCGGGAAGAGCACACCGTCGGCGATTCCGTCGGCCAGGTCGGTACGCTGCTTGAGAACATAATCGTTATTGACCCGACGGAGTTCTGCTTTTGATCGACGTTGCGCTTCGGGCAGGTACGCACTGACAATGTCGAAGGCGGGCAGTGCCTGCTCAAGTCGGTTACTCGAGTAGGTGCCATAGAAGTTGGCTGCGAAGTTGTAGTTCAGGTGCATATCCCCGTGCCAGCCTGGCGCATCCGTCGTGATCCAGATGCCGTACAATCCGGGCGCGACCTTGCCGGGCCGAGAGGAGGCCCCGATGAAATACTGGGCGTTGTAGTAGTACTTCTCCAGCAGGGGGTCGTTCAGGGTGACGCTCGACTTTGACCAGTAGTCCTGCCACCACGCTGCCCGCGCCGTGTCAAGGGCGTCTATATCGGCTGCGGTCTTGTTGTTGACGAGGGTCGTTGCGGCGGACTTCACCGTATCGAGAGCGGGGTCCTGACCGCCGCCGCCAACGCCGGTAACAACATAGACGGTGCCATGGGCTGGCAGCGTGAAGGTTCCCTGGGCAGAGCTAGCGTTACTGGTGGTAGCGCTAAGAGTCGCACCGACAACACGCGTGGCAAGCGCCGCGCGCGACACCCAGTTCGAGCCGGGAGCGGTTGCCCTCGTCGCCCACAACGTCCCATCGGTGACCCCGGCTGTTGAGCTGAAGTCCCCGCGCGCCCGACCTGCTCCCACCCAGGTCTGAAGCGTAATTGATGCGTCTGTTGACGAGTCAGAGGTGATCTTGCTCACGACCTGATTCGAGGATGCCGCGACCCATGTTTGCATCGTGACCTTCGTGCCGCTGAGCAATCCGTTCGTGTCAATTCGACCCTCGGCGATGTTCTGCGTTTCAGAGAACCCGCTCTCACCCGCAGAGTTGCTGTCGCCAATCGTGACCCCACCCAACCCCACAATGCTCGTGCCCCTGTTCCCGTTCCAAAAGTCGCCCTTGGAAATGATGAAATCCTTGCGTCCGCTGACACCGTTGCTCGTGACTCCCGTGTCACCGTTTCCCAGGAGAGCGGTGCTGGGCATCCCCGTAGTGATGGCACCACGGAGTGCCGGGTCACTCCAGGTCGGGCTCAGCGTGTGCAGCCTTTCTTTGAGTTCCGTCCAGTCAGACGCAGCATCTGCGATCGCGGGCACTGTGACCGCTCCGAGAGAAACGGCGGTGATCGCAGACACCACCGCCATCGCCAGAGCGAGGCGACGTCGTCGAGTGGGTCTCTGCTTAACGGAGGGTAGGTTGGCTCGTGCGGTAGTCAATTTTCTGTTTCCTCTCCACTGAGGTGCGTGATGAACAATCCCCTGCTCATCCATTATGTCTAATATTTGGAAAAAAAGCTGAGTGTTCGCCTGTAATGGCTGGTGTGCGGCAGGCAAGACCCTCGCCACACCCGAATTTCGAGTGACTTTGACAGAAAACGTTCGACGCCCCACCGGTCACAGGTGATGAAAACTGATTGAAACAACCTGAGTAGCATCAGTTTCAATCAGTACACTGGTGGCGACCCCCTCCAGACAGGATGACGCACCATGACCTTTCTCGCTGAAGAACTCGCCTCGCAGCCCGACTCCTGGGCACGCGCCGCGAACCTGACCGATGAGCGCGCAGCACTGCCCGCGCACGGAACACGCGTCGCGATCGTCGGATGCGGGACATCCTGGTTTATCGCCCAGTCATACGCTGCACTGCGCGAACAGCGCGGACACGGCGAAACCGACGCGTTCGTGGCATCCGAAGCACCGATGGCTCGCAACTACGACACCGTCATCGCGCTCACCCGCTCCGGCACCACAACAGAGGTACTACGGCTCGTTGACCACCTGCGCGGTCGGGTGCGCACCGTCGGCATCATCGGCGATCCCACATCACCGCTGGTCAACCTGGTGGATGCCCCGATCACCCTCCCCTTCGCCGACGAACAGTCGGTCGTGCAGACTCGGTTTGCAACCTCGGCGCTCGCCTTCCTCCGCGCATCGCTCGGTGAAGACCTCTCTGCCGCCATTGCCGATGCTCGCACGGCGCTCGCCACCGATATCCCAGACCGGCTGCTCACCGCCTCGCAGTACACCTTCCTCGGGCGCTCGTGGGCCACCGGACTCGCGCACGAGGCGGCGCTGAAGCTGCGCGAAGCAGCCCAGGTATGGACCGAGTCATACCCCTCAATGGACTACCGTCACGGGCCGATCGCCATCGCGGCACCCGGTCGGGTGGTGTGGCACTTCGGCCCGGCCCCGGACCGGCTCGCGACCGAGATTGCGATGACCGGTGGGCACTGTGAAACGGGCGTGCTCGACCCCATGGCCGAACTCGTGCGCGCGCAGCGTGTTGCCCTGCTGCGCGCGCAGGCACAGGGATTGAACCCGGATGCCCCGCGCAACCTCACCCGTTCGGTTATCCTGCCAACGTCATGACCGACACCACCGTGAGCATGCACCTGCCCGCCGTCGGAAGTGCGATTCTCGCCTTCGATATCGGCGGGACAGACACCAAGTCTGCTCTCGTTGACGAGCACGGTCGGGTGCTCGATGTTCGACGAAGCGCAACACCCCGCGGCGGCAACGACCCAGCGCGCGATGTTGTTGCTGAGATCACCGACATCGCGCAGGACTATCAAACTCGACACGGTATTCGACCCGCGGCAGTGGGCCTCAGCGTTCCCGGACTCGTCACTGAGCGCACGGGCATCGCCCACTTTTCGGCAAACCTGGGATGGCGCGACGCGCCGGTGAAGGCGCTCGCGGAGGCATCCCTCGGCCTGCCGGTCGCCTTCGGCCACGACGTGCGGGCCGCCGGACTGGCAGAACAACGACTGGGAGCGGCGCGCGGGTACGACAGCGTTGTCGTTCTCGCAATCGGCACCGGACTCGCCAGTGCACTCGTGTTCAACTCGCAGCTCTACCTTGGCAGCGGGTTCGCGGGCGAGATCGGCCACACCCAGAGCGACCCCCACGGCGAACACTGTCCCTGCGGGGCCGTGGGATGCCTCGAAACCATCGCCTCCGCGGGCGCGATCACCCGGCGCTACGAGGCGCTGTCGGGCCATCCGGTCGCGGGTGCCCGGGACGTGCTGGCGGCATCGGCCCGTGGTGATGAGGTCGCAACACTGGTGTGGAGTGACGCTGTCTGGGCGCTCGCTCGCTCGCTCGCCTCACTCGTTGCCGTTGTCGCACCCGACGCGATCGTGCTCGGCGGCGGGCTCGCACGAGCCGGTGACGCGCTGCTCACGCCACTCGCGCAGCAACTTGATGGGCTGCTCAGCTTCCACCGTCGCCCACCGCTGCTTCTGGCTGCCCTTGCCGATGACGCTGGCCTGCTCGGCACAGCCATGTTCGCACAGGATCTCGTGCTCGGCGCGACCCCGCGTCTGCCGGACCACACCCTTGACACGGTCCCGGCAAGCACGCCGTGATTCTCTGCAGCGCGACCACCTCCCACTCACCCACCCCACCCGAGGAGCCGCCATGAGCCTTGCTAGTACCGCCGAACTTCTTCGCGCCGCCCAAGCCCACAACACCGCCGTGGCTGCGTTCAACGTGCTCCACCTCGAGACGGCCGAGGGACTTACCGCAGCAGCCGAAGCAACCGGACTACCGGTCATCCTGCAAATCTCGGAGAACTGTGTTCGCTACCACGGCGCCCTCGACCCCATCGCAACAGCAACCCTGGCGATTGCCCGTTCGTCAACGGCCCCGGTCGCCGTGCACCTTGACCACGCGGAAGAGATCGACCTCGCGTTCCGCGCGATCGATCTCGGCTTCAGCTCCGTCATGTATGACGGGTCAAAGCTGAACTACTCCGACAATGTCGCCGCCACCCGTCGGGTTGTCGAGTACGCCACGACCGGCAGCGTACTCGTCGAGGCGGAACTGGGCGAGGTGGGTGGCAAAAACGGTGCACACACGCCGGGCGTGCGCACCGACCCCCGGGAGGCTGAGTGCTTCGTCGCCGAGACAGGGGTTGGAGCACTCGCGGTTGCGGTGGGCTCGTCCCACGCGATGACCGAGCGCGTCGCCGTTATCGATGTCGATCTCATCGGTCGGCTACGAGACAGCGTTGCGGTACCGCTTGTGCTGCACGGGTCATCCGGAGTGCCGGACGCACTCATTGTGCGAGGTATCCGGGCGGGTCTCAGCAAAATCAATGTCTCGACGCACCTCAACCGGATTTTCACAAACGCCATCACGGCGTACTTCGGCGAGAATCCCACAACGGTTGATTCCCGCAGGTATCTGGCCGCTGCGCGCACGGCACTGGGTGAGGAAGCGGCCCGGCTGCTCACCCTCTTCGCGAGCCACTAACCCCCTCGAGCCATCCCGCCGCCACACCCGCTAAACGGTGCGGCCTGCTCGGCGAACCGCTCCCCCGCTCCCCTCCGCGCCCCACATCACCGCTACACCGCCTCGCCTGTGCATGCCACCCCCTCCGCACCCACTATCAACGGATGTCACAACATGGCCCCGCCACACCTCACGAAAACCGAACGCCTCTCAGCTCTGCTCAACCTGCTCGCCGAAACCGGACGACTCGATGTTGACGAAGTCGTTGTTCGATTGGGTGTCTCACCGGCAACCGCGCGGCGCGACCTCGACACGCTTGCGCGCCAGCAACTGCTGCGACGTACCCGGGGCGGGGCCATCGCCCACTCTGTGGCCTACGAACTCCCCCTGCGCTACGAGAATCAACAGCACCTCGAGCCCAAACACGCCATCGCTCAGGCTGCCAGCGCACTCATCCCGCGTGGTGCCATCATCGGGCTGGGAGGAGGCACCACCACAACCGCCATCGCTCATGAACTGCTCTCCCGTGCCGATATCATGGAGCCGTCCGCGGAACGGGGCCTCACGGTTGTGACAAATGCCATCAATATCGCCATGCTGTTGGCACCCAGACCACAGATCAAAACGGTTGTCGTGGGCGGGGTCATCAATCCGCGATCCTACGAGCTGACGGGCCCGCTGACCGAGGTTGTGCTGCGGGGCATCACCCTTGATGTGGCATTCGTCGGTGTCAATGGCATCCACCCGCAGCTCGGACCGACCTCGCACGACGAGCGTGAAGCGGCGGTTGACTCCGCAATGGCGGCGCGTGCCCGCACTGCCGTACTCGTTGCGGACTCGACAAAGATGGACAAAACGGCATTTGCGGCGATTGGTCCGCGCGGCCTCTTTTCCACCCTCATTACGGATGCCGCCGTCACCGCTCCGCAGCGCACGGCGTGCGAATCTCTCGGCTACACCGTTATTGTGGCCTCATGAGCTCAGCTTCCGTCATCATCCATTCTGCGGTCCTCGTTGACCGCAACCGGGCGGTGCCCGACGCCTGGGTCAGGTTCGATGACGGTCGAGTCGCCGCGCGCGGCACGGGCGATAGCTGGCGCGACAGAATGCCTCCCGCCGCCGTGACCGACGCCCACGGCAGGTACCTCACTCCCGGGTTTCTTGATCTGCACTGTCACGGTGGCGGTGGATACGCGGTGGAGGATGGTGCGGACGCGATCACCTCCCTTGTCAACACCCACACCGCACACGGCACCACTGGCATGATCCTCTCGCTCGTCTCCGCCACAACGGATGACCTCGTCACCAGGTTGCAGATCATTGCTGATGCGAGCGAACGGGACACTCGGGTGCTGGGCTCGCACCTGGAGGGACCGTTCCTCGACACGGATTTCCGCGGCGCGCACGACCCGTCTGTGCTGCGGCCCCTCAACCTTGCCACGATTGAACGACTGCACGCTGGAGCTCGCGGCACACTGCGACAGATCACTCTCTCGCCCGAACACGAGGGCACCTTCGAGGCCATCGACTGGTTGACGCGGGCGGGAGTGCGCGTCGCGGTGGGGCACACCGGCGCTGACTTTGATACGGCACTCGCCGCGTTCAACGCGGGAGCATCCCTGCTGACGCACGCGTTCAACGGAATGCGGGGGATTCACCATCGTGCACCCGGCCCTGTTGTCGCCGCGATGACCGCACCACACGTCACACTGGAGCTAATCAACGATGGCGTACACATTCATCCGGATGTCGTGAACCTCGCCTTCGCGGGCGCGCCCGGGCGAATCGCACTCATCACCGACGCGATGGCCGCAGCCGGATCGAAAGATGGCCGCTACCGGCTGGGTACGGTCGAAGTGGATGTCCGGGACGGAATTGCCCGCCTCGCCGGCGGAACAGCCATTGCGGGTTCAAGCCTGACACTGGATATCGCACTGAGACGTGCCGTCGCCGGAGGTATCCCCCTCCCGATGGCGGTGGCTGCCCTCACCGCGACCCCGGCCACCGCCATCGGTCGCGGGGAGGATCTTGGCTCGCTCGAGGTCGGTTTCCCTGCCGATGCTGTTTTGCTTGACACCGACCTCACCGTCACGACGGTCTGGGTCGAAGGACGCCCCGTCGCTCGCGGTGATGACCGGGTGACCCAACTGTGACAACACCAGTGTCCGACGCCCCCCTGAACCACTGGGTGCTCACCCTTTCCTGTCTGGATGGCCCGGGAATTGTCCACGCCATCAGTGGTGCCATTGTTGCCGCTCGAGGCAATATCACCGAGAGCCAGCAGTTTGCAAGCACCGACACCGGTCGCTTTTTCATGCGGCTACAGATTGAGTCTGCAGCGAACCGACAGGAGTTTGAAGCGGCACTCGCGCCCGTAACATCCCGCAGGAACATGCTGTGGCACCTCGACGAGGTGGGCCGCCCGCTGCGCACGCTTGTGTTAGCCTCCGTCGCCGGGCACTGCGTCAATGACCTGCTGTTCCGACAGCACGCGGGTCAACTTCCGATCCACATCCCTCTCGTGCTCTCCAATCACGAGACGCTCCGCGAGCTTGTCGAGTTTTACCGTGTCCCGTTCCGAAGCCAAACCATTTCGTCGAGCGACGACAAGCGACGGTTCGAGCACACCCTTCTTGCCGCCGTTGTCGAACTCGATATTGAGGTCGTTGTGCTCGCCCGCTACATGCAGATCCTCTCGCCCGAGGTGTGCGCGGCGCTGACCGGCCGCTGCATCAATATTCATCACTCGTTTTTGCCCGGGTTCAAGGGAGCTAACCCGTATCGGCAGGCTCATGCTCGCGGTGTCAAGCTCATCGGTGCAACGGCGCACTTTGTTACGAGCGACCTAGACGAGGGCCCGATCATTGAGCAAAACGTCGTCCGGGTCGATCACTCACGGGATGTCGCAGAACTGGTCGCCATTGGCCAGGACGAAGAAAGCCGCACACTCAGTCAGGCAGTGAAGTGGTTTGCCGAACGTCGAGTGCTGCAGGATGGCGCGCGGACAATCATTTTCCGCTAGGTGATCGAAATCCTGTGACGGCCTGTCATAGACCTCCGTCACCCGCACATCTGACACCTGAAAAGCAGTCCGCGTTTCACACCGGACTGGCTCACGCCGAGCGCCTCTGCAGAAGGAACAGGAGAAAGCGAGAGATTCAGATTCCCTGCCACGCAGGTTTGTGAGCCCACGCGTGTTCGTAATAGGCCAGCTGCCCGAGTTGCGACCCGGCCGGAGCATCCACGATCACCGTCACGTGCGGATGCAACTGGATGGCCGAGCCCGGCTGACTTGCCGACACCGGCCCCTCGACAGCGGCGGCGACAGCGGCCGCTTTTGAGTCGCCGAACGCCAGCAATACGAGGTGACGAGCGGCAAGAATGGTGCCAATCCCCTGTGTGATGCAGTGGGTGGGGACATCCTCAATCGACGCAAAGAACCGGGCGTTATCGATGCGGGTCGCCTCGGTGAGCGTCTTGATGCGGGTGCGCGATGCCAATGAGGAACCGGGTTCATTGAACCCGATGTGCCCGGAGCGTCCGATTCCCAGAATCTGCAGATCAATCCCACCGGCAGCGGCAATCGCCGCCTCGTAATCAGCGCCCGCGTGGGTGATGGTAGCCGGGTCGCCACTGGGAACCTGCACGAGCCGGGGATTCAACCCGAGCGGCTCCACCACCTCCCGAGTGATCACCGCACGGTAGCTTTCGGGATGCCCCGCCGGCAACCCCACGTACTCGTCAAGGGCAAAGCCGCGCACCGCGGAGACATCCAACTGTTCGGCTCGTACACGCTCGGCGAGCGCCCGGTATGTCGCCAGCGGGGTGGAGCCGGTTGCGAGCCCAAGCACCGCATCGGCCTTGCGGCGGATGAGCGCGACGAGTGTGTCCGCGACGAGTGCCCCCGCCGCCTGCGCATCGGGAACAACAACAACTTCAGCCATCCGTACCTTGACCTACGCAGCCAACCGGACGCGCAGGTTTTCTGCCAGGGTGCCGAGAAACTCTTCTGTGGTCTGGAACGCCTGTCCGGGGCCGATAAGGGCCGCAAGGTCTTTCGTCATGCACCCGCTCTCCACGGTCTTCACAACAACATCCTCGAGTGTGTGCGTGAAGTCGATGAGCTGTTGGTTGTTATCAAGCGTGCCCCGGTGGGCAAGGCCGCGAGTCCACGCATAGATCGACGCGATCGGGTTTGTGGAGGTCGGCTTACCCTGTTGGTGTTGCCGGTAGTGGCGTGTGACCGTCCCGTGTGCAGCCTCCGCTTCGACGATCTTGCCGTCGGGCGTCGTGAGCACACTCGTCATGAGACCGAGCGAGCCAAACCCCTGCGCAACGGTGTCCGACTGAACATCACCGTCGTAGTTCTTGCACGCCCACACGTAGCCGCCCTCCCATTTCAGAGCCGCGGCGACCATGTCGTCGATGAGACGATGCTCATACGTAATTCCGGCCGCCGCAAACTTCACCGCGAACTCCGCCTCGAACACCTCCTGGAAGAGGTCTTTAAAGCGACCGTCATAGGCTTTAAGAATCGTGTTCTTAGTGGAGAGATACACCGGGTAAGCGCGCGCGAGGCCATAGTTCAGGGATGCCCGGGCAAAATCGCGAATTGATTCGTCGAGGTTGTACATACCCATGGCGACTCCCGCGCCGGGAGCCTGGAACACCTCGAACGACTGCGGCTCCGAGCCATCCTTGGGGGTGAAAGTCATCGTGAGGGTACCCTCGCCCTCGAAGCGGAAATCAGTCGCGCGATACTGGTCACCGAACGCGTGACGACCGACAATGATCGGCTTGTTCCAACCGGGAACTAGACGTGGGATGTTCGAAATAATGATCGGCTCCCGGAAAATAACCCCACCGAGAATGTTCCGGATAGTGCCATTGGGTGAGCGCCACATTTTCTTGAGACCAAATTCGGTCACCCGCGCTTCGTCGGGTGTGATCGTTGCGCACTTGACACCAACGCCGTGTCTCTGGATCGCGTGGGCAGCGTCAACGGTGATCTGGTCTTCGGTTTCGTCGCGCTTGTGGATCGAAAGATCGTAATACTCGAGGTTGATGTCCAGGTACGGATGGATGAGCTTGTCCTTGATGGCCTGCCAGATGATGCGGGTCATTTCATCGCCGTCGAGTTCGACAACGGTGCCGTCCACCTTAATTTTTGACACGGTGTGCTTTCTCCTGATCTCGCGGATGTGCCGCGCCAGACATCCACCCTATCGCGCAGCTTCCGACTGACCGATCCACAAGTTAGCCTTATCCCATGCCTCAGTTGAAACTGGAAGACCTGTCGGCGTCGAATATCGTGGCGGCGAACAGCCTCACCCTCAAACCGGGTCAGGAGCAGTTCATTGCTCCCGTCACCTACTCCGCGGAGTCCTCTGTCGCCAATCCGGCAACGGCGTGGCAGCGAGTGGCACTGCTGGATGACCGTGTCGTGGGGTTCATCCACGGAAACTTTGACCAGGACAGCGTGCACGAAGAGTTTCGCGCGTGCATCTGGCGAATAAATGTTGATGCTGACACCCAGGGACAGGGCGTCGGACGATTCCTCGCGACAGCGCTCGCGGGCGAAGCGAAAGACCGCGGTCTCGACCGCATCACGGTGCTGTGGGAACCCGGCGACGCGGGACCCGAGGCGTTCTTCCAGCGCGTCGGATTCGTGCCGATTGGGGAGACCGCCTACGGCGATATCATCGGAGCGCTCACCCTGTAGGGCAGTAAAACCTGCGGGCGGCCCCTCAGAGCGCACGGGGCCGGGCTTGGGCCCGTCAGGCGCGCGAGAGTCGGTGCGGCAACGCGCTCACGCACTGAGACGAGGGCGCCCGGTGTCCACTGCGGCGCACCGGGGATTGGCACGCACGCGAGCATCACCGTTGGTGAACGTCGTTCCCGCTGCCAACACCGGATTGACGCGCGCGCATCACAAAGGCCGTTACCCTCAGAGAATGCGCACTTTGTTCGCCGTTGCCGTGGGCGGAGTTATCGGGACCGCCCTGCGGTTGGCTCTCGATCTTGTGCTCCCACACAGCGACCGTGACTTCCCGCTCGATACTCTGCTCATCAACCTGTTGGGCAGTTGTGCCCTGGGATGCCTCGCCGCCACGTTCCTGGCCCATCACACCTCGCCCGACTGGCTGCGCACGGGGCTGAGCACCGGCGTTATCGGATCGTTCACAACCCTCTCGGCCGTCGCGGTCTCTCTGGTCACACTCGTCCGCAACGGCGAGAGCGGGGTGGCAACGTTGTACCTCGCGGCATCCCTGTGTGGCGGACTCGGGGCGGCAGTGCTTGGACACGCGATAGGCGCCCGGTTGCGGGGGTACGCCGATGACGAGGCTGAACGATGACCAGTGCTCTTACGCCCGCAGTCATCGCGACGGTGCTCGGCACCGGGGCTGCGGGGGCCGTTGGACGCTACCTCATGATGCGAGTGCTGCCGGTGAAACACGGAAGGGTGCCGCTCGCAATCCTCCTCGTCAACACCGTTGGCTCCGGGCTAGCGGGCGTTGTCGTAGGGTTCGCGGAGCGCTCGGTGCTCAGCCCGGATGCCCGACTCATCCTTCTCACAGGCCTGTGCGGAGCACTGACAACCTTTAGCACCTGGACAGTCGATACCGTCCGGCTCATTCGAGAACGCCGTTACCTCCCCGCTGCGTTCAACATCGCGGGAACCACCGTGCTCGCGGTCGGAGCTGCAACGACGGGGTACCTGTTAGCACGATAGTGTGGACATATTCCGGCGCCTGCCGCCCCAACCCCTGAGAACACACTGTTCCCGTATCGGGTGTAGTGTCATCCGCTGTGACGAATGACACAGACGCTGCTCCCGCGGAGATCAAATCCGCCAAGAACTGGATAATCGGAGATCCGCTCCCGACAGAAAAACTTGAGGGACAACTACTCCCCAAGCACCTCGCCCTCCCGATCTTCGCGAGTGACCCGCTGTCCTCCGTGGCATACGCGCCGCAGGAACTCGTGATGATCCTGCTCATCGGTGGCGTCGCGCTCTTGAACCTCGCGCCCTGGGTCGCACTTGCCGTTGTCATTCTGCTCGTCACGGTTGTCGCGTCGTACCGACAGCTCATCCGCGCCTATCCATCCGGTGGTGGTGACTACGAGGTCGCGCATCGCAATCTCGGCGAGAAGGCCGGTCTGGTTGTCGCGGCGGCGCTTCTGGTCGACTACGTCATGACGGTTGTCGTCTCCGTGGCATCCGGAGTCGACAACATCATCTCGGCATTCCCGGAGCTCAACGACTGGCGCGTCCCGCTCGCGGTGATCTTCGTCATCGTGCTCGCCGCCATCAATCTCCGCGGCGTCAGCGAATCAAGTAAAGCGTTTGCTCTGCCCACCTACCTGTTTGTCGGCAGCGTGTTCCTCATGATTGTGGTCGGCCTCATCCGGGTGGCATTCGGCAGTGCTCCGGTCGCCGAATCTGCTGGCTTCGATGTCCAGGCCGAGTCCATCACCCAGGGTGCCATTGTGCTGCTTCTGTTGCGTTCGTTTGCGAGTGGATGCTCCGCCCTCACCGGTGTCGAGGCGATCTCCAACGGTGTTCCGGCGTTCCGTCGGCCCCAGATCCGCAACGCACAGCGCACACTCGTGGCTATGGGGGCAATCGCCATTGTGCTGTTCATCGGCCTCACCGCACTGGCCCTCATCTCGGGTGTCCACTACTCCGAAAACCCGTGCAATCTCACCGGCTGGACCGCGTGCGCGACCGAGCCACAGCGCAGCCTGATGGCACAGGTCGCCTCCGCGATATTCGGCAACAACTCGATTCTCTTCTTTGTCATACAGGCTGCCACCGCGCTCGTACTCCTGCTCGCCGCGAACACCGCCTTCAACGGGTTCCCGCTGCTTGGCTCGGTGCTCGCACGCGACGGATACGCCCCGAAGTCACTCAATACCCGTGGTGACCGTCTCATCTACTCGAACGGCGTCGCCATTCTGGCGCTTGCCTCGTGTGCAATTCTTCTCATCTTCCAGGCAAACCTCACAGTGCTCATCCAGCTGTACATCATCGGTGTCTTCGTCTCCTTCTCGATCGGCCAGATCGGGATGGTTGTGCACTGGCGTCGAGCGCTACGGCGACTGTCACAGAATCCGACACCGGGTTCCCGCAAAAACACGACCGCTCGTGGCACGCGCAGTGCCGCGCACGCGGGTGCCACCGCAGAGGGCGACGAGCACGACAACCTCACACGCGCCGGAATGATCCGTGGCCTGTGGATCAACGGACTGGGTGCGGGCATGACCGCGGTTGTCCTCGTGGTTGTAACGATCACAAAGTTCACCCACGGCGCGTGGATCGTGTTCCTGTTCCTGCCGATTCTGTTCCTGCTCATGGTCGGCGTGCACCGGTACTACCGAGACGTTGAGAAGGAAATCGAGGTTGATGCAACCACGACATTCGGGGCATCCGGCGATCACGCTATTGTGCTCGTCGGGCGGATGCAGAAACCGACGCTGAAAGCCCTCGATTATGCGATCGGCGCGCAACACAGGTCGTTGGAAGCGGTGCACGTGTCGGTTGACGAGGCATCCACCAAACTCCTCAAGAAGGCCTGGGTCAAACAAAACATCCATGTGAAACTACGGATTCTCAACTCGCCGTACCGTGATTTGAGCTACCCGCTCATCAAGTACATCAAGGAGCACCGCACCAAGCACGGCTCCGAGGTCATCACCGTGTACATGCCGCAGTACATTGTCGGACACTGGTGGGAAGCCCTCCTGCACAACCACAAGGCGCGGCGGGTGCGTCAGAAGCTCATGTTCGTGCACGGTGTGTCGATCACCCTGGTGCCGTGGTTGCTTGATTCCTCCGACCTCATCTACGGTCGCCGGTCGCGCCCGTTGCCCGGGCAACTCCGGCGTGGCGAGCCCGTGCGTCCCATCCCGCGTCGTCCGATTTCGGGCAATAGCGAGGGCCGGGATGCCGCGGCGTCGGGTCATCCTTCGGCTCGCCGGGTTCGCAGCCGCGCGGGTAAGCGTGCTGCTGCCAGCGGTGCGGCACCGACTGCCACCTCGGCCGAGGTCGCAGCACCAACAGCCACGTCGACCGGTGCCGAGGTCGCAGCACCGACACCGACACCGACGGAGAAGTCTGATTAGATCATCGCCATGATGTGACGGGCAATGAGCCGCCCCGCTCGGTTCGCTCCCACGGTTGATGCTGCAGGCCCGTAGCCGGCAAAAAAGACTCGCGGATCGCGCCCCGCTGTTGCGCTCTCGACGGTGACACCGCCCGCTTTTTCTCGCAGTTTCAACGGCGCAAGGTGACGAAGTTCCGGCCTGAAACCGGTCGCCCATATGATCGCGTCCGCCGGTATCTCGGTGCGAATCTCCTTCTCCCACACAACTCGATCCGCGGCAATCCGATCGAACATGGGATGGGCCACGAGCAGTCCACGAGCAATACCCGCCGCGATTCGACGACTCTTCGGCACCCCGGTGCCGCTCACAATTGAGGGCAGACTTTGCCCCTGCCGGGCAGCCTCGTCGTGCAGTGCAACCGCCGTCACCGCGCCTTCCAGATCAAGTTCCTGCCCGTCAACCCAGTCGAGAGGGCGACGCGACACCCATGTAAGCTGCGATGCCACACTCTCAAGCTCCAGCATGAAACCAACCGCGGATGTCCCGCCGCCGACCACGACCACGCTGAGACCGCGAAAATCTTCCGCTGATTGGTAGTTGGCCGTGTGGACGTGACGACCCGCGAATTCTTCCATGCCCGGGTAGTGCGGGAGGAAGGGCGAGCCCCACGTGCCGGTGGCATTGACAACCACCTGAGTCTTGATTCGACGGACTGGCTGCGGCTCGTGAACGACGGTGGAGCGGCGACCGAAGAATCCACGCGGCACGGATGCCTCGGACCGCACGCGCACTCCGGGTTGCACAGACACTCCGGGTTGCACAGACACTCCGGGTTGCACAGACACTCCGGGTTGCACAGCGGCAACACCGTCGAATTCCACCGCCAGATCGGCACCGTCATTGCGAACGCTCCGAACCTGCACAGGCCGCCGGACATCCAGTTCAAAGAATGTTTCGTACCGGGCGTAGTATTCCGAAACCACCTCGCGCGCAGGCAGCGAACGGTCAGCAGTATCGAAGCTGATTCCAAGCTGATCCATGCCGGGCAGGTCGTGAACCCGATGCGCCGACCCCAGGCGGAGCGCCGACCACCGGTTCTGCCAGGCACCACCAGCACTCGGACCCCGATCGAGCATAACGAAGTCCTGCCCGGCAACAAGCTGGAAACGACGAAGGTAGTAGGCAACCGCCAGGCCCGCCTGACCTGCGCCAATAATGACCACCGGCACCTGCTGTTCACTCGTCACGCACCAATCTCACCATGCGTGTGCTGAGAAAACTGGAGGGGCCCTGCTGCCGAGGAGGATGATCGCCACCGACGCAAACATAGGTTTTACTCCTGCGGCGGGTGTTAGGATGTCTGCCGAACAGAAACACACCAGATCTGCCGGGTGACGACCCATACCACCCGGCCATATTGTGAGGGGGTCACGCATGGGGCGCGGCCGTCAAAAGGCAAAACACACCAAGGTCGCTCGAGACCTGAAATATTTCAGCCCCGACACCGACTACAGCGCGCTTGAGCGCGAACTTACCGGCACTCGCTCTGACGAGATACCCGATGAGATGTCGAAGTGGGCTGAATACACCGCCGACGAGGCTGATCATCCCCGTACCTACTAGTGCGTGAGGCCGGTCAGTGCCCTTACGGTGACGTTAGGTTGATGCGGGTCGGCACAGGGCAGGGGGCACAGTGCGTCGGTTGCGGTGCTTAGCTTGGGTATGACCCGACCAGCCGCACCCCGCCGCCGCTCACACCCTTTGAATCCTGCTCGAATCCGCTGAGATCCCGCTCGGCGACCGAGACGACGCCGACCGGCCAGGTCGCAGTGCCCGCCGCAGTGAGCAGTGTCGACAGGGATGCTGCGGCATCCGCCGCCACCACCGCAAAGAACCCAACCCCCAGGTTCCATGTGCCCTCAACCGCGGTGAGCGGCGATCCGGCAAGGTCACAGAGCACCCGAAACACGGGAGAAGGCGACCACGCCGCACGGTCAATTTCCACCCACGATCCACGCGGCAATACCCGTGCGAGGTTGGCGGCGAGGCCACCCCCGGTCACATGTGAGAGAGCGTGCACGGCCGACCCCACAGTCTCGTCCGCGAGCACGTGCAACAGCGGCGCTGTGTACAACCGCGTCGGGGTGAGAAGCTCTTCGCCCCAGCTGCGGCCAAAATCGGGCGAAGCATCCTGAAACTCGATCGATGCCGTTCGCAGAATGTGGCGCACGAGCGAGTACCCGTTGGAGTGCAGGCCGCTCGAGGCCAAGGCGAGCACAACATCACCGTCGGCAACCCGCTCTGGACCAAGCAGTCGGCCGGCCTCGACGATACCAACGGCTGCTCCCGCGAGGTCGTAGTCGTCGGCAGTCATAACACCGGGATGCTCCGCCGTCTCGCCGCCCACAAGCGCCGTCCCGGTCTCGTGGCAGGCGCGCGCAATGCCCGTGACGATCGCGGCAATCCGCTCGGGGACCACCTTGCCGCACGCAATGTAGTCGGTCATAAACAGCGGAGTCGCGCCGACCACGACAATATCGTCGACAACCATTCCCACGAGATCCTGTCCGATTGTGTCGTGGAGATCGAGGGCTTGCGCGATGGCGATCTTGGTGCCGACGCCGTCGGTTGAGGTGGCAAGAATCGGTTGCTCGTAGTTCTTCGCGAACGAGAGATCGAAGAGCCCGGCGAAGCCGCCAATGCCGCCGATCACATGCTGCCCGTGGGTCTGCGCGACCGCCGACTTCATGAGCTCCACGGCACGGTCTCCCGCGTGGGTATCAACGCCCGCCACGCTGTAAAGCGAACCCTCTTTGATCACGCCTCTAGCGTAGCGGCGCGCCACAACACCCGGCTCCCAGCACAACACCAGTTATCGCGCCGTATGGGAGAATGGACGCGTCCCGCTCGGGATCCCCACCCGCTAGGAGCCAACGCGCGTATGTGCGGCATTGTCGGAATCGTCTCCACCCAACCGGTCAACCAGCAAATTTACGACAGTCTGCTCCTGCTGCAGCACCGCGGCCAAGACTCCACCGGGATCGCGACCGCTGACGGACCAATTTTTCATGTCGCGAAGGCACGCGGGCAGGTGCGCGAGGCATTCCGCACCCGTGATATGCGCTCACTGCTGGGCAACACGGGCCTCGGTCACGTGCGCTATACGACGAAGGGCGCGGCCGGACGCGAAGAAGAAGCACAACCGTTTTATGTGAATGCCCCCTATGGCCTGCTCCTTGTTCACAACGGCAACCTCACCAACACCCGCGAACTCTCGAATGAACTCTTCTCCATCGATCGCCGTCACGTGAACTCGACCAGCGACACCGAGATGCTGCTCAACGTTCTGGCAACCGCACTGCAGGAGCAGATCACAGGTTTTGAGCTCGATGCTGACCATGTGTTCCACGCGGTCGAACAACTGCACGACCGGGTTGAGGGTTCCTATGCGGTGATTGCAATGATTGCCGGGCACGGTTTGCTCGCGTTCCGCGACCCGTATGGAATTCGTCCGCTCATCCTCGGCACACGGGTGACAGCATCGGGCACACACGAGTGGATCGTGGCATCCGAATCGCTCGTACTGGAAAACGGCAACTATGACATTGTGCGCGACGTCGAGCCGGGCGAGGCAATTTTCATTACTCCAGATGGCGCGATGACCGCGCGCCAGTGTGCACGCACGCCGCGGCTGGTTCCGTGCTCGTTCGAGTATGTCTATCTGGCACGGCCCGACTCGGTGATGAACGGGGTGTCGGTCTATGAGGCTCGGTTACGGATGGGTAACCGGCTGGCGAGCACCGTGGAGCGACTCGTTCCGACGGGCGAGATAGATGTGGTGATGCCGATCCCCGATTCATCCCGACCCGCTGCCATGCAGGTCGCACAGAAACTCGGGATCGAGTACCGCGAAGGTTTCTATAAGAATCGGTATGTCGGTCGCACCTTCATCATGCCCGGCCAGGAGCAGCGAACCCGGTCGGTGCGACAAAAACTCAACGCCATGCGTAGCGAGTTTCACGGCAAGAACATTTTGATTGTGGATGACTCGATTGTTCGTGGCACAACGTCACAGCAAATCGTGGACATGGCGCGCGCCGCCGGCGCGAACAAAGTGACCTTCACCTCCGCAGCCCCGCCGGTGCGATACCCACACGTGTACGGCATCAATATGCCCTCCCGCACGGAACTCATCGCACACGGGCGCAGCCTGCCCGAAATCGCCACCGTGCTCGGCGCAGACCACATGATTTACCAAGAAGTTGATGACCTGCGCACCGCGATCACCGCGGGGACATCCATGACCGACCTTGACCTGTCGTGTTTCACGGGCGAGTACGTGACGAAGAATGTGGGCGAGGAATACTTAGCGTGGTTGGAGAAGACACAGCTGTCGTAGCGAGGGGAGGGGAACGATCTTAGAGACCAGGCATATCGGGATAGGGCCGCCTCCGAGGTGGAAACATCGGCACGTAACGGGTGCATCTCGCGAAATCCACCCGCCCGCAAGCACCCGGGCAGCCTGAGCCTCGACGGCATCCTCAGAGAACTCCAACAAGCCCTCGCCATGCACCTCGGATACTGCCCCCACTGCCAATAACGAACACTGATCCGGACCGAACACTAATTAGCGTTCGGCGGTCGCCTGGGGAAGCCGTTCTCGCGGCACACAACGGTAAAAATGCAGCACGACTGACCCGTCGCGTACGACGTGCCGACCGTTGGCAATAGATTTAAAAACAGTATTTCCTTGACAAATTCCCTGTTCGGCATAAGATTGGCCTTAGTGAAAAAGATCACTTACTCTGAGGAAGATAGTCATGTCGTTTTTGAAAAATTCAACGTGTGTGAGTGTGGCGGTGTTGGTGAGTTTGAGGCTTGATGGAGGCATGCCGGTGACCACGAGCGGCATGTTGATATCGTTGCCCGCGACGGGTGCGGGAGAGACCAGGGGCAGCAACACGTCGTCGCAGGTGGTCGTTCAATCTACGCCTAGAGGCCTGGGCGGCGCAGTAGCCGGCGGGCATGCCAGAATGATTGGAAAAATAGTCGGGGATATTCTGAAGAGATTCGGGATTAGATGATAAAGCGCCACAAGATACTTGAAACAGTTGGGCTGTCAAATCGTCGTGAGGCGCTTCACACACTTGGACTGACGAAGGATCCAGAAGCGAGTTTTCTTGAGAACTTCGGGGGAGCAATCTCCTGTTTAGGTGGCGTTGCTCTACTGCTCACCGGATCCGAGAACTGGGTTCTCTGTCTCTGTTTCGTTGTAATCGGCGTGGCGCTGACGCAATTTGCAATGATCAGAAAGAGTCGCAAGAGAATCAAAAAAGATGACCCAGAAGTCAGCTTTCTTGAAAACTTAGGAGTGTTTCTCGTAAACTTGGGAGTAGCAATCTTCGTTTTAGGGATCGTTGCACTGTTCCCCGGAAACTGGGTTACCAGCCTCTATTTCATTGCACTCAGCGTAACAGCAGTGTTATTTGGAATGGTCATGAAAAAATGTAAGAGAATCAAATAAGGATCGTTTTATCCGCCGCACGCACATTTTAGGCCATACCCAAAACGTCTGATATCGGCGCGGTTCCCGGCCTCCAATTCTGGGACGCGTGCTCTTGACCGCTCGGGTCATTCGACCGTGCACTCGCCAGCGACCACCGTCACGGCAGCGACCGCGGTGGACCAGTTCCCTCTCGTTGACCGAGGGTGGACCCTCCACGGTGAACCATCTCCGTATCGGACTCAGTACCTCCTCATCGGGCTCAGCCCCTTCTCCGAGCCGATGTGACTTCCGAACAACAGGCCAACTGATGGGCCCAGCCCCTGTCGACCCTCCCTCAGGCCAATGTGACCCCGGAGGGGTACGTGTCTGCCCATCTTGCTGGGTGCCGATGATGTGCCAATCGGAACATTCAGGTGGAAAACATGTGCCTAACACCACATCAGGCTTGACATGTGGCATCCAAAGTGTTTCACTTACACCATTCAATGGGAGGAATTTCACAGCCTCCCCTTTCCCACGGCACTAGGGAGAACGTACAATGAAGTTCCGAATCCTTACGGTAGGCCTTGCCGCCACCGCAGCTCTCACACTCATTCTGGCGGGATGCTCCCCTGCGACACCTGCCCCGACAAGCAGCAGCAACGAGGGGGTGACTCTCAAGTACTGGGCAAGCAACCAGGGCGCGAGCCTGCAGGATGATGCGAACATCCTGCGGCCAGAGCTCGATAAGTTCAAAAAACGAACCGGAATCACGGTGGAGCTTGATGTCGTCCCGTGGTCGGATCTCACCAACAACACCCTGGCCGCCGCTGTCAGCGGCCAGGGGCCGGACGTGCTCAATATTGGCAACACAAACGCCGTCACGTTTCAGTCGACCGGCGCGTTTTATCCCTTTGATTCGGCTGCGTTAGACATTCTCGGAGGCAAGGATCGGTTCATTGCCTCGTCTTTTGCAACCGGCGGCGCAAAGGGTCAAAATCCAACCTCGATCCCGCTGTACAGCCAGGTCTACGGCCTGTTTTACAACATCCAGATGTTCAAGGATGCCGGGCTCACACCCCCGACCACCTGGGAAGAGCTTGTACAGACCGCAAAAGCATTCACGAAACCAGCCGAGAATAAGTATGGCATCGTGATCCCGGGAGGGACCGTCAATGCGAGCATGCACTTCTCCTACATCCTCGGAGCGCAGAACGACGGCTCCCCCTTCGATGCAAACGGCAAACCCACCTTCACAAGTGACGGCATGGTCGCAGGCGTCATGCGGTACGTCAACCTGCTGAGCAAGGATCATGTGGTAAACCCCAGTGCCGTGCAGTACACGGACTATACGCAGCCAGCAGGCGACTTTGCGCGCGGTAACGTGGCAATGTACATGGCACAAACCACGTCCCGCAATGTGCTGACTAAGAATGGCATGGATGCTTCGGCCTACGGTGTCGTTCCAATTCCAGCCCCGACGGGTGGCAAAAACATCTCTAGCTTTGTTGGGGGCACAAATATCTCGATTTTCAAAAATTCCAAACACATTAGCGCAGCCTTGGAGTTCGTGAAATTTATGACCAGTGACGAAGAACAAGAGATTTTGAACCGCGCCTACACCGCGCTTCCGGTCGTCAACGGAGTTCAAGCCACGGCATTCGCCGACCAGCCCGCCCAGCTTGCCACGTGGAGCCAGATCCTCACTAAACAAGCGATTCCGATGGCGCTCGTGCCCGGTGTTCAAGCTTTCCAGGCCAACGTGGGCGGCGCGGTCGTGGCGCTCATCGCCAAGGCGGCAACGGGTGCGGCCATCTCCAAAGACGATGTGCGTTCCGCTCTGCAGGGTGCTCAAGACAAGATGGGAGCCACGGGCTGACCCGCGGTCCCGCCTTCATCCCTCACCACGGCCCCGTCCCGAACCTAACCGTCCGGGGCGGGGCTCCACCAAGGAGATTAACCATGGCTGCAGCGCTCGTCGAGCGCCCCGCTCGCACGGTGGCACCGGGTGGTTCCGCGCGAAACCGCGGGAAGCGCCGCGTGTCACGATGGCTGGTGTGGAATAAATGGACACCATACCTGTTGATCCTTCCGGCGGTCCTCATGGAACTGCTCATCCACGTCATTCCAATGCTCGTGGGTATGTGGATGAGCTTCATCGGACTCACCCAGTTTTTCATCACTAACTGGGCCACCGCACCCGGCGTCGGTTTCGGCAATTACCGGATCGCCCTGAACTTCAACAACTCGCTGGGGGAGAAACTGGTTCAGTCCTTCGGTGCGACCCTCGGTTTCACCCTTCTGGTCGTCGGTATCTCGTTCATATTCGGGATATCCGCATCGCTGATGCTGCAACACAATTTCCGTGGGCGCGGACTGTTGCGCACGGTGTTTCTCATCCCCTATGCGCTACCGGCGTATGCCGGAATCATTACGTGGAAATTCATGTTTCAGCGCGACAACGGTCTCATTAACGAGTTCCTCGTTAACACGCTCCACATCACGGACGATGCGCCGTTCTGGTTGATCGGCGGCAATGCGTTCGTTGCCGTTGTGATTGTAGCTATCTGGCAGCAGTGGCCGTTCGCGTTTCTCATGACGATGGCCGGAATGCAGGGCATCCCGGATGATCTCCACGAAGCAGCATCGATTGACGGTGCCAACATCTGGCAGCGCATCCGCTATATCACACTCGGAATGATGCGACCCATCAACGCGGTTCTGTTGCTCCTACTCTTCCTGTGGACATTCCGCGAGTTTAACACTCCCTTCGTTCTGTTCGGACCGGTACCACCCGACTCGGCCAATCTGTTGACAGTGAATATCTATTCAAGCTCGTTCATCCAGTGGAATTTTGGGCTCGGATCGGCGATGTCGGTGCTTCTTATGCTCTTCCTCGTCGTGATCGCAGGTGGGTGGGCGCTCTGGAACAGGAGGGTGAACCGTAATGCGTGAAGAACGTTCATTCCAGATCGCACGGTGGGTAGTGCTCGTGCCGCTGATTATTTTCACGGTCGCGCCGCTGTACGTCATGATCACCTCAGCGATGAAACCGTTGGTTGATGTACAGGGCGCGTTCCAATGGCTACCAACCAACTTCACCCTTCAGCCTTTTATAGATATCTGGGCGACTGTTCCGCTGGCGAAGTATTTCGGCAATAGCCTCATTGTGTCGGTGTGCGCAACTGCGTTCAGCGTCGTGATCGCAATCTTTGCCTCCTACGCGATTTCCCGCTACCGGTTTCGCGGGCGAGGAACATTCTCCGGCGTTGTGCTCTCCACGCAGATGTTTCCCGGTGTGCTGTTCCTACTGCCCCTGTTTATTATCTTCGTCAACATCGATAAGACGCTCGGATTCACGTTCCTCTACCAGACCCAGGTTGGGCTGATCGTGACCTATCTCACCTTCACCCTGCCGTTCTCAATCTGGATGCTCGCCAGTTATATGGACGGTATTCCCCGCGATCTCGACGAAGCAGCGAGGGTTGATGGAACAACCGCGTTGGGGGCGTTGTTCCGCGTGATTCTGCCGGCCGCGCGACCAGGAATCATCGCGGTAGCGGTCTATTCGTTTATGACGGCATGGGGCGAAATCCTGTTCGCGTCGCAGATGACAAACAGTGCAACCCGCACGCTGTCGGTTGGTCTTCAAAGCTATGCGACAGAAACCGATGTCTACTGGAACCAGATTATGGCCGCGTCACTCGTGGTGAGCGTTCCTGTCGTGCTTGGCTTCCTCCTGTTGCAACGCTACCTGGTCGCAGGTCTTACAGCGGGAGCGGTGAAGTAGACCACGATGACTCTGGATGTGCTCTGCGTGGGTGTGGCGACAATCGATCTGATCGCACGGGTGGATGTCATGCCCGGAGGCAACGATCGGGTGCTCTCAGCACCGTTCGTGCGCGCGGGAGGAGGTCCGGCAGCGACCGCAGCAGTCACCCTGGCGCGACTGGGAAGATCAGTCGGCTTCTGCGGTGTAGTGGGCGATGACGCGGCCGGTGTGCTCGCCCGTGCCTCCCTCGAGCAAGAAGGCGTTGATACAAGCTGGCTCGTCACCCGCCCCGGAGTCACGACCCCGGAGAGCATGGTCGTGGTATCGGGCAAAGACGCCCACCGTGCCATTATCACCACCGGGTCCGTAGGCCCAGACCCCACGGATGTCCCAAGCGATGCTGCGACCTGGATCCATGTCGATCAGGTCGGCTATGCCCCGACCCGTCAGTCACAGCGAACCGGGCGAGGGTCGGCGCTGCTCAGTATCGATGGCGGCAACCGGATCCCCGGTCTCGATCTGGTCGGTGTGGATCTCTACGCGCCCACTCTCGAGTCGCTCACGGAGCTGTTCCCCCGAGACAGTATCGGCGGACGGTTGCGGGCGGCGACTGCTGCGGGCAGCAAACTGGTCGTCGCAACGGCCGGTGCCTCCGGCACCTGGATACTCGAACACGATAAGCCGCGGCTTATCAGCTCGTTCGACGTGCAGGCGGTCTCGACGATGGGAGCCGGAGACGTGTTTCACGGCGCACTGCTCGCGGGCCTGCTCCGGGGTGATAACCTCGCCGCCGCAACCCGCTTTGCGAACGCGGTCGCCGCGCTCTCGTGCGGAGCACTTGACGGGCGCTCGGGCATCCCGACGGCACATGCCGCCGACAAATTTCTGACCACGATGACCGCTGCTAGCCGATAAAAACAAAAAGAGCAATGAAACGGAGAACCATGTCTGGAACCCCATCCACACAGCAGTTGCTGAGGCCACTCGAACTGCTCGGAGGCGGTTACGCGATGCTCGCGCTCGATCAGCGCGAATCGCTGCGGCGCATGTTCCCGCCGATTGACGGCAAACCTGTGAGCGATCAGACGCTGCGTGATTTCAAGTCCGAGGCCCTGAACGTACTCACCCCGTTTGCGAGCGGAGTGTTGGTTGACCGGCCATACACGGCCACGGACGCGCGTCCCGCGGGTCTTGCTGAGAACTGTGGCCTCATCCTCGCCGCGGATGTCCTGGATCAACCAGCAGGGATGCCTGTTGTTGACACCTGGCTCGACCCGCTGGTGACCACCGAGTTCATTAGGCATGTTGGTGCCGTCGCGATCAAGTACCTCGTGATCTGGCGCGACGATGATCAACGAACACGTCGAGGAGAGGGTGTTCGGAAATTTGTTGACCTGGCCAAGCAAGCCGGAGTCGCGAGTTTGGTTGAGGGTATTGTGCGTCCGGCGGGTCGGGATGATTGGACTGATGCTGCGGCGCGTCATCGCGCGGTTTTGGCGGCGGCGGAGGATCTGTCGTCGTACGGTGGGTCAATTTACAAGGCAGAAGTTCCGGGATACCTGCCCGGTGACCTCTCTCTTGTGCGCGAGCAGTCTCAACAGCTTTCGGGGCGGGTGGGTGGCCCCTGGGTTGTGCTATCGAACGGGGTGGAGCGTGCTGATTTTGCGGGTGCGGTGCGTGAAGCCTGTTTGGGTGGTGCAAGCGGATTTCTCGCCGGGCGTGCAATCTGGTCCGATACTGTGGGCGAGGTGGACATCGCTTCGGCGCTCGGTGAACGGTCTCGTGACCGGTTGCAGCAGCTAACCGAAATCGTGGCAGAATCCGTCGGATCGTGGACTCGTCCGGGGTGAAAGAGAAAGACATGAATTGGCATGATCAATCAGAAGGAGCGGCGGCATGATCGTCGAAGAGAGCTACCGGCACGTGTCTGCGCCTGAGCGCCGCCAACGGTTGGAACGGTTCATTTCTGATCAGGGTTACTGTACTATCACCGAGTTGTCCCGTGAGCTTGGCGTGTCAGAGATGACAATCCGTCGCGATGTGCTGCGACTGGTCGAACAGGGCAGAGTGCGTGGATTTCGCGGAGGAGTTGCCTCGCTCTCTCGTCAAGACCTGGCGGGCAGTGATTACCGATTCCGCGATGTGAAGATGGGTGACGCGAAACGCGCCATCGCCCAAAAAGCCATCGACATGCTCGGGTTGAATTCGATCATCGCGGTAGACGCCGGGACCACCACTAATCAGTTTGCAAGGATGCTCCCCACTGACCGTTCGATAAAAATAGTTACGCACTCGTTTCCCGTTGTCTCGAGCCTCGTGGGCAATGAGGGGGTCGAGGTGATCTGCCTCGGAGGCACGCTGCATCCTGAATCTCTGTCCTTCGACGGACCAGCGACTCTCGCGGCCATTTCCGGTCTGCAGGTCGAGATCCTCTTTCTTGCCGCAAGCGGCCTTGGCGAACGCGGAGCGTTCTGCGGTAACGGATTCGACGCGATCACCAAGCGTGCCCTCATCGAAGTGGCCGAGCGGGTCGTGCTTCTGGCCGACTCCACCAAGTTTTTTAGCCCGGCTATGGTCAAGATCTGTGACTGGGATGCTATTGATCGCATCATCATCGACGAGGAGATCACCGAAGATCAGGAGCGGATGCTCGAGCAAAACGATATCGAAATCGTGAAAGTAACGCACACATCCGCGCCTGTTGGCAACACGGACACGGACGCGGCACCGTGAACCGGCACCACATTGCGGTGATCGCAGGAGACGGCATCGGACTAGAGGTCATGCCCGCTGCCATCCAGTGCATTGACGACACCGCCGCCGCACACGGTCTGAGCTTCGACTGGAACCATCTTGAGTGGGGTTCTGAGTTTTATCGTCGGCACGGGAGGATGCTGCCGGTTGACGGGCTCGACACTCTCGCCGGTCACGATGCGATCTTCCTCGGTGCCGTCGGTGTGCCCGATATTCCCGATGTTGAGACTCTCTGGGGTCTACTGATCCCCATCAGGCGAGAGTTTGAGCAGTACATCAATCTTCGTCCGGTCAAAACCCTGCCGGGTGTACGTTCACCGCTTCGTGATGACCGCCCCGTTGATCTCGTGATCGTGCGAGAGAACAACGAGGGCGAGTATTCAGAGGTGGGTGGTCGTTCATACCGAGGCCTCCCCGAAGAGTCAGCCATTCAAACCTCGCTCTTCACTCGTAAGGGCATCGCGCGCGCTGCCGTCTTCGCTGCCGAACTGGCTAGCACCCGCCGGGGTCGTGTGACATCGGCGACAAAGAGCAACGGGATCGTGCACACGATGCCGTTCTGGGACGAGGTGGTGCGCGAGACGATCTCGGGCTATCCGGGGGTCGAACTGCGCAGCGAGCTCATCGATGCGCTGGCCGCGAGCCTCGTGCTGCACCCCTGGGACTTTGACGTGATTGTTGCCTCCAACCTGTTCGGCGATATCCTCTCCGACCTGGTGGGCGCACTGACCGGTTCGATCGGTTCGGCACCGAGCGCTAACCTCAACCCGGAACGAAAGCATCCGTCTATGTTTGAGCCGGTTCACGGCTCCGCACCCGATATCGCGGGCCTCGGAGTGGCTAACCCCCTCGGGCAGATCTGGAGCGGCGCGATGATGCTCGACACCCTGGGGCATCCCCGGGCATCCGCCCACGTGCAAGCCGCATGCGAGGCGGCTCTGGCCGTGGGAGTACGCACGCGCGACCTGGGAGGCACCGCCAGCACGGTTGAATTCACCACGGAGGTACGCCGACAGATTTCGCTTCTGACAGCCGACTACGCGGCAGAAACCACATCTGGTCGTTAGTCCTACGCGGTGTGAAAACAGGAACTGTCTCACGGAGAACCCAGTCTCCCCGTGCCTCCGTAGTCCTTCGTTCGGCCGCGCACACGGGATCGTCCGCATCAGCCAGTCTCCCCGTGCCCCCTTAGTCCTTCTGTGTGAAAACAGAATCAAACGGAGCGTCGGGGCGGTCCCAGAGCAACGAGCGCACGAATGCGAGCGCCTCGGGAGCACCGTGCAGACGACTCATCCCCGGGTCTTCCCACTCGATCGAAATGGGGCCGGAATAGTGGATTGATTCAAGCGCTCGGAATGCGTCCTCGAAGCGAACATCACCGTGACCGGCCGACACAAAGTCCCAGCCGCGGCGCTGATCGCCCCAGGCCAGGTGCGATCCGAGTCGGCCGGCACGACCGTCCCTGGAACGGATGCGCGTGTCTTTGCAGTCCACGTGGTAGATCCGATCCGCAAAGTCAGAGATGAAATTCACCGGGTCGATGTCCTGCCATACCATGTGGCTCGGATCCCAGTTCAGGCCGAACGCGTCGCGCCGGTCAATCGCGTCGAGGACTCGCACGGTCGTCCAGTAGTCGTACGCGATGTCACCCGGGTGCACCTCGAGCGCGAAACGCACCCCCTCGGAGTCAAAGACATCCATGATGGGGTTCCAGCGGCGAGCAAAGTCTTCATACCCGTCGTCGAGCACCGTGGTCGGCACCGGTGGATACATAGCGACATAGCGCCATATTTTAGAGCCGGCGAATCCCGTCACAGTGTCGGCACCGAGCTTGCGCGCAACGATCGCCGTCTTTGTCATCTGCTCCGTTGCGCGCTGACGCACGCCCTCGACAACCCCATCGCCCCACGTGCGCGGCCCACCGATGTTTTTGTGGCGGAAATCCAGCGGATCATCACAGACGAGCTTTCCCTGTGCGTGATTGGAAAGTGCCCAGACACCGAGCCCGTGTGCCGCCAGAATGTCACGACGCGACTGCAGGTATGCGGCATCCGTGATTGCTCTGTCGATATCGAGGTGCTGTGTCTTGCACGCGATTTCAAGCCCATCAAAACCCCACTCACCGGCAAGGTGCGCGACATCCTCAAGCGGTAAGTCCGCCCACTGGGCGGTGAACAGGGTGACAGGACGGTGGGTCACAGGGCCTCCTCGGATTCCTGTAGAAACTCGATCTGGTTACCACAGTGGTCGTAGGTGTGGAACCGACGATATCCGGGGAGACGAGCATCCGGCTCGACCCTGATCTGATGAGATGTGAGATGAGCGGTGAGTGCGTCGAGATCCTCGACGATGATCGCCGGGTGCCCGAGCCGGTTGGGCACGAAGTTGTCGTCAGGAATGAAGTGCAGTTCCACCGCGTTGGAGCGGAACCACACGCCCACCGGCCGCATGGTCGGTGGTTTCGGGATCTCATCGAACCCGAGCAGACCGCCGTAGAAGTCACGGACGCGCTGCTCCTGCCCGGTCGGGAACGTGAAGGTGTGATGGTGCAACCGTCGCACCCCGATGAAGCTCACCGACCACGCTCACTGTGCAACGGATGTGGCGTGGACACGCGCGATCGCATCCGCGAGCACGAGCGGCATATCGCCCTCTGGAATTGTGAACGAGGCCTCATCGTCAATCGCGAGTGGGGCACCGAAAACAACGACACCGGCTCCGATCTGCGGGCAACTCACCGCCTGGTCAATGCTCAGACCACCGACAGCCTGCACCGGCACGGTTGTGGCCGCCACAATGGCGGGCAGATCGGTGAGGGGAGAGAGAGCGAGTTCCCGATGCATGTTTCGGTGATCGTGGCCGATGTGGTGAAGAACCATCCCAACACCCAGAGCTTCGAGGCGCCTCGCCTCGGCGACCCGGTCGTCTGCGCCCATGTCGTCACCCATAACGAGTATGCCGAAATCAACACCCGCCTCACACACACGCTGCACCGTGGCGTCGTGAGCGCGTCCCATGACGACGACGGCATCAGCTCCCGCCTCCGCGTACATTTTTGCCTCCCCGTAGCCACCATCCATGATCTTGAGGTCAGCGATAAGCGGATGGTTCGGGTATTCCTCACGCAGTGCGATCACCGCACGCGTGCCTTCCGCCATGACGAGGGGCGTCCCAATCTCCAACCAGTCAGCGCCCGCCTCAACAGCGATCGCGGACATCCGCAGTGCATCGTCGATTGTTGTGAGGTCAAGCGAAACCTGCACGATACCGTGTGTGAGATCGGCACGGCTCAGACCTCGGATCCGAGTACTCATGATGTCCCTTCTGCTCTCGCCCGATCATGGGCACGAACGGATACAGCCGTGGAACCGCCGAACCAGCGATCACGGGCATGACGGAGAAATTCGGCGGAGGCGATCATCTCGTTGATCCCGTTCACACCGTCCTCAATGCTGATCCACCCGTCGTAACCTGCCGCGACGAGCATCGAAAAAATGCGGTCGTAGTCGTTGAGGCCCCGACCGATCACCCCGTGCTTGAGCGCGGGCGCATACCCGATGCTGCCGTCGGCTTGACGCAGGCTATCGAGGGTTGCTCCCTTCTCCACATAGCGATCGGATGCCTGCATGGTCACGACGCGGTCAATCACCGTGGCGAGAAAATCTGCGCTGTCAACACCGGCAGTGATCGCGTTGGACGGATCAAACTGTACGCCGAAGTTGACCCGGTCGGCAATGGCGTCGAGGATCGCGTGAAACACGCTCGGCTTCTGGGCAAACTCTGGGTACTCCCAGGTGCTGGCCTTGTAGTGATTCTCGATCGCAAGGACGATGCCAAGCTCTGCCGCGAGCGGCAGAAGACTCGTGATCGCCGCTACGACCCATTCCACCCCCTGATCCACAGCGACCTCGGGGTATCTTTGCCCGCTCACCACCCGACAGGTCGCCCCGCGACCACCGATCTTGGCGGTGAGGCGCATCCACTCAGCCTGGTCATCTATCTCGCGGGATCTGGTATCTGCCGAGGGGTGTGTGAAGTCCGGGGATGCGCACATCATCGGCATCTCGAAACCGGCGGCAGCGATCGCATCGCGAACCCGTTCGATCTCACCGGGCTCGGTAGACCACAGGAAACCGGTGTGCATCTCAAGACCATCGACACCAAGAACCGCCGCGTCATCAATCCACTCGAAGACGCTTTTCGTGCGGGTCACCACCATGGCATGGAGGTCTCCCTTGGGAAATGCAGCGATTCTCACGGCTTCTCCTCATCGACCAAGTACGTGATATTTAGAACACTATCACCCTAAATTGGTAGATTGCGAACATAATCTGAGTATGATCGGATCATTAAGTGTCGGTGCGGGCATACGATGAAGACCAGAGCAGATGCTCATCGGATCTGAAGGCCTGTTCGATGGAGCCTGAGCAGGAGGATCGCTAATGAAGGCGCTGGTCAAATTTGCACTCGAAGACAGAGCACTCGAGGTAAGAGAGCTTGAGATCCCGACCCTCCAACCGAACACCGTACTCGTGCGAGTGCACACGGTCGGGGTCTGCGGATCAGACATCCACATGTGGCACAACTCACAGAGCACAAGTTCACGGGGCAAGCTGCCCGTCACACTCGGACACGAATCAGCGGGCGTGATCGCAGCCGTCGGCGTGGATGTTACGGAGTGGAGCGTCGGCGACCGTGTCGTCACCGAGACCGCGGCATCCATCTGCGGTGCCTGCGCCCTGTGCCGAAGCGGTCGATACAACCTGTGCCCCCGGCGCGAGGGTTATGGGCTACTGCGCGATGGTGCAATGGCCGAATACCTGATCGCTGAGCCACGCGTGCTGCACCGCATCCCCGAGAGCGTGAGCTTCGAGCACGCCGCGATGACCGAACCCTTCGCCGTCGCATACAACGCGGTGGTGGAACGCGCGAACGTTCTGCCGGGCACTCTCGTTGTCATCCAGGGCGCGGGCACTATCGGTCTTCTCGCCCTGCAGGTCGCGCTGCTGCGCGGAGCCGCAACAACCGTTGTGCTCGGAACACCTGTGGATGCCCACCGCCTACAGAAGGCGAAAGAAATGGGGGCGACCCACACCGTTGACATCACCGCTGAGAACCCCGCCGACCTCATCGCAACACTCCACGACGGTCTCGGTGCCGACCTCGTCGTAGAAGCAACCGGCGTGAGTATCGCACTGAAGCAAAGCATGGAGCTTGTGCGCCCCGGCGGCGCGATTGCAAAAGTGGGCTGGGGCCCACAACCGCTCGATTACACGCTCGACCCTCTCGTGAAGAAAGCAGTCACCCTCTACGGCTGTTACTCGCACACGTGGAACACCTGGGAAAACGTGCTGCGCCTGTTCGCCACCGGCCAATTGCACCCCGAGTCCGCCCTCGGTGGTGTCTACCCGATCGAGGAGTGGGAAACCGCCTTCTCGGCCATGCAGAAGGGCGACAACATCAAATCGGTCCTGCGAATGCCATACGGCCTGGAAGAAACCGCGGCGCGATGAGCGCCCCCCTCCGCGTCGGTGTGCTCGGATTGGGTGCCGTCGCCCAGGCGGTGCACATGCCACTGCTGTCCAGGCGTCCCGATCTCTACTCGATCGCGGCGGTCGCCGACCTCTCCGCCGAGGTTGCCGACACCGTTGGCGCTCGCTTCGGTGTCGATGCTGCGCACCGCTTCAGCTCACTCGCAGCAATGCTCGACGCCGGCGGACTCGACGCCGTCATGCTGCTGCACCGAGGATCGCACGCGAAGGCCGTGCTCGAGGTATACGCGCGCAAACTTCCCGTCTTTGTCGAGAAACCGCTCGCGTTCACAACTGCCGAAGTAGACGAACTCATGACGGCAGAGCCCGGATTGGGACATCCAGCGACCCTGCTCGGTTATATGAAGCAGTACGACCCCGCTGTGATCGAGGCAGCACGACTGCTCGAAGAGATTGACGATATCCGGAGCATTGAGGCGACCGTGCTGCATCCCACAGGAAACTCACAGCTTGCCTTCGCGCACGTTATCGGTCCACGCCTTCCCCTCCCCGGTAGTGTGCTCGCGGAGATAGAGTCCGAGGACGCACGGCTCTGGAATGACGCGGTTGGCGATGCACCCGTTGACGTATGGCGCGCCTACCGGGGATCACTCGTCAGCAGCCTCGCGCACGATCTCTCCATCCTGCGCAGCTTCAACTCAGAACCGACCACCGTGGACTTTGCCGATATTTGGCGTCAGTCATCGAAGCACGGTACGCGCGAGGTCGGACGGGATCGGAACTCGTTCGGTGACCACCCGCCCTCGATTACCGCGACCGGAAAACTTGCAGCAGGCGGTCGCTACTGTCTTGCCTGGCACTACCTTCCCGACTTCCCTGCCTACCGCGAAACAGTGCGGGTTGTGCACGGGCGCGGCGCAATTGAACTCGTGTTCCCCTCACCGTACCTCATGCACGCCCCCACCGAACTGACAGTGTCATCACTCGACAGAGATCTGGAAAACCGAACCATCCGACGCAGTATTACCGAGGCCTTCGACACACAGTTGGAGGCGTTCCACGCGATGATTCGAGAGGCAGTTGCACCCGCGTCGGGGCTCGCGGAGGGGCGCACGGACATACTCAACTGCCAGCGCATCCTTGCAAGCTGGGCGCGTCGCACGAACGAGCCCGTCGGTGGCGAAATCGGGCGACTCGTCGCACAACAGATATGAGCCCACTACGTACCGCCGTGGTGGGCTATGGTCTCGCCGGGAGCGTCTTTCATGCACCGCTCATCTCGGCCGAGCAGGGGATGTCCCTCGACACGATTGTGACCTCGAACGCCGAACGCGCGGCGCATGCGCGAGCACGCTACCGCGGTGTGTGTATCGTCCCCACCGTTGACGAGCTGCTGGCAGATGCCTCAGCCATCGACCTCGTCGTCATCGCCACTCCGACACCCGATCACGCGGCGATTGCCGCACGCACCATTGAGCACCGTATCGCCACCGTTGTGGACAAACCCCTCGCGGTGCATGCGGTCGATGCCGAGCGCCTTATCGAGGCGGCCGCGGCCGCGGGCGTGTTTCTCACCGTCTTTCAGAATCGCCGCTGGGATGGCGATTTTCTGACCGTGACACGGCTGCTCAGTGAGGGGACTCTCGGCGACATCTACCGGTTTGAGTCGAGGTTTGAATGGCTCAATCCCCGACCCAGACCGGCGTGGAAAACTGGTACAAGCGGACTGGACGGTGGAGGTGTCGCTTATGACCTCGGCGCGCACCTGATTGATCAGGCCCTGCAGCTTTTCGGTCCACCCACCGAGGTGTATGGCGAGTTGCTCACGCACAGTCCCGGGGCAGTTAACGACGATGACAGTTTTATCGCAATCCACCACGAGTCGGGGGTGCGATCCCACCTGTGGATGAGCAGTCACGTCGCGCAGCGTGGCCCGCGATTCAGGGTGCTTGGTTCGGCATCCGCGTACACGAAGTGGGGACTCGACCAGCAGGAGTCGCAGCTCGCGAGCGGCATGGATCCGAGCGACGCCCGGTTTGGCGTGAGCGCTCCCGAAACCTGGGGGGTGCTCGGCCCTGACGGTGACACCAGCCCGGTTCCCACGGAGCGCGGGAGATACACGGAGTTTTACGCGGGGGTGGTGGCCGCGATCACGGGCGGCGGAACCTCGGTGGATCCGCGGGATGCCGTCGCCGGTGTCCGCATGATCGAGCACCTCCATGCGCAGTGAACCTGATTTCACGGGCTTTCCTCCTGTGTCACCCCCGGTCAGCACCTCTGTGCGCAGCAAACCCGGCAGTGTCGGGATGTGCGCGAACACGCGCGAGCAGAGCACCTCCGAACCCGGCACCCACCTCAGAATCTGGGGCCCCGGAAAAACACGTGATGGTGCGATTAGAACAGTTAGTGTTTGGATTCGAACAAATATTTGATACCTTGTGATCAGGCCTCCACGCCCCGCCCTGCGTTCTCGCACCGGGTATGACGACAACCATCACTGACGAAAGGTTCCCGTGCCCCTCGAATCCCTCTCGCTGCAGCTCTACAGCGTTCGCGACGCGATGACAACCGACATCCCAGGCACCCTCGCTCGCGTCGCCGAGATCGGCTTCACCCAGGTTGAGGCCTCCTACACGACGCTCTCATCAAAGCCCGAATTGCTCCGGTCTATTCGGGCTAACAACCTCACCTCACCAACAATGACGTCTCCGCTGTGTGACGTTGACCGTGACGCGGTCTTTGCCACAGCACGCGAACTCGGAGCAAAAACGGTCATCGAAACATTCATCCCTGAACCACGCTGGAGCACGCCACACGATGTCGCACACATCGCCGATGAGCTCAACGCCGCCGCAGAAACCGCCGCGGGTTACGGCCTGTGCGTCGCCTACCACAACCACTGGTGGGAGTTAGAGCACCGCCACGGTGGCACCACCGCCCTCGAATACCTGGCCGCACGCCTACACCCGGAGGTGCTGCTCGAGATCGACGCGTACTGGGTCGCCGTCGGCGGCGAGAACGTGATCGAACTTATCGGCAGGCTCTCCGACCGCGTGCACTTCCTGCACCTGAAGGATGGCCCGATCAACCGCGATAACTCGCAACAACTGCCGGCAGGCCGCGGGTCGATGCCGCTGCGGGACATTATTGACTCCACGCCCAACCTCAGGGTGGGTGTTATCGAGTTCGATGACTACGCCGGGGACGTGTTCGAGGCGATCGCTGAAAGCCTCTGCTTCCTCACTCCTCTGGTGTCTGCACGATGAGCAACGCGGGACGCACGGGAATCGGACTCATCGGTTCAGGCACAATCAGTTCCCAGTATCTGCGGAACCTGACCGCCTTCCCCGATGTCGAGGTGCACATCGTCGCTGATCTCTTCGTGGATAAAGCAGCCGAGCAGGCGGCCGCGTTCGGCGTCAGGGAATCGGGACCACCCGAGGCCGCTCTGGCACATCCGGACGTTGACATCATCATCAACCTGACGATCCCGGCGGTGCACGCCGAGGTTTCTGCCGCAGCACTAGAATCGGGCAAACACGTCTGGACTGAAAAACCGCTCGCACTCGATCGAGCATCCGGTCAGTCGCTGCTCCACCGGGCAGATACCTTGGGTCTGCGCATCGGTGGCGCACCCGACACCATCCTGGGTGCCGGGCTGCAGACCGCACGCCGGATAATCGAGCGCGGAGACATCGGCACTCCGCTCACCGGGCTGACCCTGTTCGAGGTTCCCGGCCCCGCAGACGACCACCGCAACCTTGAGGTACTGCTATCCCACGGTGCCGGTCCCCTGTGGGACATGGGCCCGTACTACCTCACCGCGCTGACCCAGGTCTTTGGCTCCTTCTGCTCGGTTCAGGCCCGCGGTCGCATCGCTCGCCCCACCCGGGTTATCCAAGTCGGCCCGAAGGCAGGACAGGAAATCACGGTTCAGGTGCCGACGCACGTGAGCGTGATGACCGAGTTCGAGACAGGACAGCTCGCAACCACCGTATTGAGCTGGGACTGCCCACACCGCCGAATTGGACACATCGAGATCGTCGGAACTGAGGGAACACTGAGCATCCCCGACCCGAACGAGTTCGATGGACATCTCGCTATTTGTCACAGGGGCGATAGCGAGTGGACCCCAATCCGCTCGACAGGTGCCGTGGGTGGGCGGGGCCTGGGGGCACTTGACATCGCCCGCTCCGTTCGCGCCGGTGTCCCCCACCGAGCATCAGGAGAGCTTGCCTACCATGTTCTTGACACGATGGTATCAATCACCGAATCCATCGAACGAGGGATGCCCGTCACTGTGCAGAGCCGCGCGCAGAAACCCCTGCCGCTGCCCGAGGGCTGGGATCCGTACACCCGCACTTTTTCTGATAACTGAATTATTCACCGACCGGCAACGGTCTCGATCACGCGTGTTGATCAGTTGGTCCGGCGTCGCGCTGCGCAGTGACGGTGCGCGATCGGCGAGCCGATCTCTGATCGAACAGAAGAGCAAGACAGGCACCGAGGGTTGCGGTGAGACTTACGCACGCGATGAGTAGGTACCCAAACACCTGGAATTTGTCATACGACGGTGCGAACGAGACACCGTTGACAGGGCCGGGAGAGCTAAAGGTCAAGACCAGTGCCAGGAGGACTCCGAATAGAACGCCGATGAGCACGAAAGAGCGATAGCGCGGAGCCCGCCGCACGAGTACCTGTTCCTCAGTCGAACCGTCACCCGCGACACCGGACGCGCTCACCTCGTCGGGGGAAGGCAGCGGGGGTGGAACAGGTGCATCGATCACGAGTCCATTGTCGCATCCCCTACGCTCAGCGCACACCCGCATACCATATCCCTCTCTCACCGCTCTGCGACAAGACACCGAGTGGATCACCGCTCAGACCGTCGAGATCTCGAGCGACCACTGTGTGAACACTCACTCGGCCAGTGGTAACAGTTCGCTCAGATCCGCGCGCTGACCCGACGCGTGCACTCGCCCCGCGGCCACCGCGTCAGCCCACGACAACGACCCGGTAACCAGGCACAACCAGGTCGTGGCATCAGTTTCGACGATATTGGGTGGAGTGCCACGAGTGTGACGCGGACCCGCGACGCACTGAGCAGCACCGTACGGCGGGACCCGCACCTCGACGGTCGCGCCGGGGGAGCGTTCGGCAATGGTCTGCAGCGTGTACCGCACGGCGAGCGCAAGAGTCCCGGTGCGAAGCGCGGGTGCAGGAACCACCCCAGACCCGGGCGCAGGCCCGGACGCCAACCCAGGCACCGACACCGAAGCATCCCCATTCGCAACCGACTCACGCCATGCGGTCACCGCAGCGAGGCCCTCCGAGTGGGCAATTTTCGCACGGGCCATAAGGCTATTCTGCCGAGGTGCGCTAGCAGCAACACAATCGCGGTGAGCCCGGCGGGCCTCAAGAGCTATTCGCCGGGATTTGCTAGGCAGAACACAGAAACGTACAGACCACGCAGCGTGTCTGGTCGGATAACCTGAACAGCGTGACGACTACAGGTGCGAAAATCCTTATCCTCGGTTCTGGGGCACGTGAGCATGCCCTCACCCTCGCGCTGCTGCAGGATGGCACGCCCCACAACATCATCGTCGCACCCGGCAATGCGGGCATCGCGACGACCTGCTCAACCGTAGGATCAGTGGCCACCCTCGCACTGAATGACTGCGACCCGGCACTCGTGAGCGAGTTCGCACAGCGCGAGCAGGTTGACCTTGTTGTGATCGGCCCGGAGGCCCCGCTCGTTGCGGGCGTCGCAGACGCGCTGCGTCGACGCCGGATCCCGGTTTTCGGCCCGAACCGGGCGGCAGCAGCGCTCGAGGGATCAAAGACCTTCGCGAAGCGGATCATGGAAACAGCCGGTGTTCCGACGGGACGGGCTCAGCTCGCGACATCCCTCGACGCGGTGGCGCTGGCTCTGCACGTATTTGGCGCGCCCTACGTGGTGAAAGCCGATGGGCTCGCGGCCGGGAAGGGCGTGCTGGTCACACACGATATGGATGCCGCGCTCACACACGCACGCTTCTACCTGCAACGGGGGCCGGTGCTCGTCGAGGAGTTTCTTGACGGCCCAGAAGTCTCGCTCTTCTTTCTCTCCGACGGCACCACCGTGCTGCCGCTCTCCCCCGCGCAAGACTACAAGCGCCTTCGCGACGGCGACGAGGGACCAAACACCGGAGGCATGGGTGCCTACTCGCCGTTGCCGTGGCTTGCACACGCGGCAACCGGTCGGGGCGACACATTTGGCAGCGAAGCTGCCTTCGTCGAAGAGGTAACCGCAACAATCGCACTCCCCACAGTGCGCCAGCTTGCAGCAGAAGGGACGCCGTTCGTTGGACTGCTCTATGCGGGCCTTATCCTCACCCGCACGGGGGTGAAGGTGATCGAGTTCAACGCCCGCTTCGGCGACCCAGAAACACAGGTTGTATTGCCCCGGCTGGCGGGATCACTGTACCGGCTCCTGTTCGCGGCGGCAACGGGAGAACTCGCGGGCGAGGCGAAACCGCAGTTCCGCGATGAGGCGGTCATTTCGGTCGTGCTCGCGAGTGAGGGATACCCCGAGGCACCGATCACGGGACGCCCGATTACGGGTCTGCGGGACGCCTCGAACACCCCCGGCGTGCAGATTCTGCACGCCGCCACCGCGCGAAACACGGCGTCTTCCGGGGCATCCATGACCGCACTCGGCGAGTCCGATGATGTCGCCCTCCTCGCCACCGGAGGGAGGGTGCTCAATGTCGTTGCGCGCGGGAGCTCCTTTGCCGGGGCGTCTGAGCGCGCCTACACCGCGCTCGGGCACATTCATCTGGCGGGCGGACAGTACCGTCGTGACATCGCCGAACGCACCCAGTGACCCAGAGCCGCTCCCTACCTCGGTGCCGCCCGACGTTCTACGAGTGACCGGCACCGCACTCTGGACACCACGCGGCTGCGCGTATCGTCCAGACTCCGGCCTTGGTGGCCGCGACGCGCATGCGGGGTCCTGCGCCCACGGCCATTGCGAGATTGTGCTCGACGAGTTCATCAACCGTTCGTGAAATATCGGGCATGGCCAGGCCGGTGTGGCGCTCAAGCGAGGAGCCGGTGGTCTCCTCAACGAGGTAGAGGTACACCATGACGATACGGCGTTCTTCCACCCCAAAAAACCCGCCCGATTCCTGCGGCAGTGCCCACGATGTGGATCTCGGTCGACGACGATGGAACAACAACACCAGGTACAGGCCGTAGAGCACAAGCGGAATGAGATTGAGAACGTAGGCGAAACGGTACGGCTCTGAGGGGTCATTCCGCCACGCGACTCCGGCAAAAACAAGCCCGCAGATTCCTACGATGATCGCCACGTATAGCGTGTACAGCGCAATCCTCGGTTCATCAGGTCGCCCGAATCTCACCTGCCTTACCGCAACCGTAGCAATCTGGCCGGCCACCGCGAACGCCAAACCAAAGAGACCAAGACTCGCCCCATATCCTGCGGTCACCGCCCCGCCGTACGTCAAAATCGGTGCCACAACCATGAGAACGATGTCACCTGGTGTAATGACACGCTGCGGAGCTTGGAGATGCATGATCAGATTTCCTCCCCGGATGAGGTTCGGTGTCACGAACGGTGACGCTCACCGTGTCGCAACAGTGGCACTCATTAACCCTCCCTGCCTCTGCCACCTCACGCCACTGCTTCGGGCTGAGTCACAGTAGGTTCCGAGCGCTTTCCCAGCGCAAGAGCAGCCAGCGTTTACAGTCCGTTTACACACACCAGGTCTGCCACCGTGGGCGACACACGGCGCCGGATGCTCCGGGTGTTCTGTCCGCCTCACCCTGCTTGCAGCGATCCGCGTCATCGAGAGGCCACGATTTGTCGCACGATCGCCGACAGTAGCGTCAATTTATGACTTTTCGATGGGTGCGGGTTCGCTCACAGAGCGGTTCGCGGGCGAACAGAAACACACCCGCACAGCAGAACCGGTGCGGTGCCCACGAGTAAGACATCAGCCCGCCTGTACGTACGCCGCGGAACCCCGAACGGCTCCGCGCTCCGCACCGCATCGCTACCGAAGTTATTCACGCCGAGCTGTCCTTCTATTCGTTGTGACAGCAGGAACATATTCTCGCGTCACCAACCAAAAAAACAGCCCACCGCCGCCTCATCACGGGTCTCGAAATCCACAAACTGCCGCTCCAGCTCTTGTGCCTTGTCAACACCGAGTAGCTCTACTGCACGCTGGCTGTTGTACGAGATAGAACCGCTTGCATCGAACGTAATAATCTCTTCAAACAGAACACGCAAAGAGTCAGCCAACACGACCAAAATTTCCTCCCATTCACGTCTGGACACTCTTGGAGGCAACGACGCCGTCACCTCCGAACACCAAAAACGCGAGGGAACTCACCCCACCCTAGCCCTCAGGCCGAGCAAGCACAATCGAACTCAGAGGAATTTTTAACTATTTTCCCAGTTCGGTCATTGGTTTCAACATCATTGCTTGTGCTCTTAGGCTTGCTGATGTGAGCAGCGCACAAGAGTTCCCCGGCTGGGTGCACGTCTATTCCGGAAAAGTTCGCGACCTCTACGTCCCCCGCGGATTGATGACCGACGACGACAGCTGGACCGGCGATCCGCTGCGCGAATCCCCCGTTGTGCTCGTCGTCGCAAGCGATCGCGTCAGCGCCCTCGACCATATACTCCGTCCCGACATTCCCGGCAAGGGCGCGGTGCTCACGGCGCTGGCTCGATGGTGGTTTGCGCAGCTGCGAGACATCCCGAACCATCTGCTTATCGGTGACGAAGAGCTCGGGGGGCATCCGGTGCCCGCGATTCCAGAAACTGTTGCCGACCGTGCAATGCTCTGCCGCACCCTCGACATGGTGCCGATTGAATGTGTCGTGCGCGGCTACCTCACGGGCGGCGGATGGCGCGACTACCGTGACACGGGCACCATCGGGGGCATCGCGCTCCCGCCAGGTCTCAGCGACGGTGATCGCCTGCCGGAACCGATCTTCACCCCCGCCTGGAAAGCCCCGCTCGGCGAGCACGACGAAAACATCAGTTTCACGCGGATGATCGAACTCGTGGGTGCTCGCACGGCGAATCAGCTGCGCTCTCTCTCGCTTCGGATCTTTGCTGCGGCCTCGACAATTGCCGAGCAGCGCGGCCTCCTGCTCGCGGACACCAAGTTCGAGTTCGGCCATGATCGCGCCACGAAAACGCTGACTCTCGGCGATGAAGTGCTCACCCCCGACTCCAGCAGATACTGGGATGCCGCGACCTACCGCACCGCCACCGACCCCGCCGCCCGGATGACGAGCTTCGACAAGCAACCCGTGCGAGACTGGCTCACCACCCACTGGAACCAGCACACCACCGAAATCCCGCCGCCACTATCACACGAGGTGGTCACGCACACCGCTGAGCGTTACCGCTCGCTGCACGAGAAGCTCACGACTGTTTCAGACTAAGGTCGAAAACTTAGTGCGTCGCGGCCGCGGCCGTATCGCCACTGGTTGCGACACGGTGTCGTTTGATTGATACGAAGAGGGTGGCTATCACAGTGGCAGCGACAAACACCCAAATCGCCAACCACATGGAGTCAGACATTGCGGCACCGAACATATCACCGAGCCCCTTGGGCAGAGCCACCCCAGGCTGGAGTGCCTGCTGTGAACTCTGCAACACAAATTTCGGCATGTGAGCGGTCAGCTGTGATGTCATCAGTGCGGCAATAGCGGCCGAACCCAACACCGAACCAATCTGTCGGCTCTGGTTAAACACACCCGAGCCCGCCCCGGCCTGGTGCATCGGAAGGTTTCGGGTGACCGTCGTGGCGAGCGGACCCCATATTCCGGCCATCCCAATTCCCAACAGAGCAGAGGGAAACAGGAACGGAAGTAACTGCACAAACCGACCGGTGTCGCTTACCGGGTCAAAGATGTTTGCCCTCATAAGCAGCGCATACCACACTGCGGCGAAAGAAACAAGGATGAATCCGGGAACCGCGAACCATCGAACGTCCACCCGGCCGAGTCGTCGTCCCACAATCGGCGCGAGTGCACCCATGGTGATCGACATGGGTGTCAACATGAGTGCCGCCTCGGTCGGCTTGAGACCGCACGCAACCTGATAGTAGAAGGCGAGCGGCAACGGCAAGGCAGTAATGCCAACTCCGACCAGCGTAATAGCAATGTTTGCGAGGGAAAAGTCTCGATCACGAAACAGAGCCAGCGGCATCAGCGGCTCAGCGCGGTTCTTGGCCTGCCAGAAGATGAAAACCGCGAGGAAACTAATTCCGGTTGTGATCATTCCCCACACGGTGATGGGACCGGTGATCGTGCCCCAGCGGTACTTTTCACCCTCCTGAATTCCAAACACGAGCAGAAATATGCCGATGCCCGATAACACAACCCCTAGCCAGTCAAAATGACGTATCTGCGTGGGAAAATTTGGCACCAACCACAGAGCCGCAATAAACGCAATGATTCCGATCGGAACGTTAACGAAGAAAATCCACTCCCAGCCGAGTCCATCGACGAGTACTCCGCCCAGGAGCGGTCCGATGAGAGTGGCAATACCCGCCGTGGCACCCCAAATTGCCATAGCTGAACCACGCTTGTGCGGCAGAAACATCCGGGTAATAACCGACATGGTTTGCGGCGTCATTAGTCCCGCACCAAGACCCTGCACAGCACGCGCGGTAATGAGGCCGTTAATATCACCCGACAGTCCGCACCACAATGACGCGACCGTAAAGACCGCCAAACCGAGCAGATACAGGCGCTTGGGGCCGAATCGGTCACCCAGCCGACCGGCAATGAGCAGTGGCACAGCGTAGGCAAGCAGGTAGGCGCTCGTGATCCACAGCACCGTTGTGACATCCGTAATTTTCAGACTCCGCATAATTGCCGGGTTGGCAACATTTACAATGGTGGTGTCAATGAGGATCATGAAGAATCCCCCCACCAAAGCCCAGAGGGCTGGCCAGGGATTAAAACCGTCCGGCAGACCCAGGTTCGTTCGGATAGAACCCGTCAGTGTTGGAACCCCCTCGGTTGACGGGGATGCTGTGTTACTCAATGTGGGCTCCCCTTTTCAGGCTGTGATACTCCGTTGGTGCTATCGGGCCGCTCGAGGTCACCTGATTTGAGTTCAGCAACGGTTAGATACTACACCTCACCGAGCGCCACTGGAAGCTCTGGGTATTCCTGCACATATCGACCAAGCATCTCGCACATTGTTGTTCGACCCGGTGGAGTGATCTCGTAAATCGTGCGTTCTGGTCGATTACCATGGCGATACCCGTCTGGTGTGTCGAGTGTGTGGTTAGCCGGGTTGAAATTGGCGGCGGCGCAGTGCTATCAGTGCCAGCCCTGCCACCAGGAGCGATGCTGCAGCCGTGAAGGGAATGAGCGGACCAACACCAGACTGCGCTAACCTCTCGGACGCAGCCGCGGGGCGGCCGTTGGATGCCGCGTTCGAGGCCGTTGTGTTGTTTCCGTTCGCCTGAGCAGATCCGGCCGCTGTTGCGTCTGCCGCCGACGTTGACGCGTTCGAGGTTGCAGACGCAGACGCGTTCACATCACCGGTCGCGTTCGTGGATGCATCCGACGCTGTGCCCGTGACGGGTTCGGGTTCCGACTCCTCGCCCTCCGCTCCCGCTGATGCGTTCGCGTTCACCGACGCGTTCGCACTCGAAGACGCCGACGCGTCCGTAGACGAAGACGCGATCGCTGCAGCTTGTGAGGCCGCGGCCGCGTTCGCAGTCCCGACCGTCGAGCCCGCCGCGTTCGTTGACGAAGTGTTATTCGCGTTCGCTGCCGCGACCGCAGAACCCACCGCGGAAGAAACCGCAGACCCCGACGCATCCGCAGACGACGACGCGATCGCTGCAGCTTGTGAGGCTGCGACCGCGTTCGTGGTCCCGGCCGCGGACGCGGACGAAGACCGATCCCCGTTCGCTGCTGCGACCGCGGCCGCGTTCGCGCGAGAATCCGCCCCTGCTGACGAGGACGCCGACGCGTTCGCACCCGAAGACGCCGCCGCGACCGCGTTCGCAGTCCCCGCCGCAGAGCCCGCCGCGTTTGTGGTCGAGGTGTTATTCGCGTTCGCTGCCGCGACCGCAGACCCCACCGCAGCAGAAACCGCCGACCCAGACGCCTCCGCAGACCCAGACGCGTCCGTAGAAGAGGACGCGATCGCTGCAGCCTGTGACGCCGCGGCCGCGTTCGCAGTCCCCACCATGGAGCCCGCCGCGTTCGTAGCCGAAGTGCTATTCGCGTTCGCAGCCGCAACCGCAGAACCCACCGCAGAAGACGTCGACGACCCGGACGCATCCGAAGACGCCGCCGCGACCGCCGCAGCCCGCGACGCAGCGACCGCGTTCGCAGTCCCCGCCGCGGACGCGCTCGAAGACCGATCCCCAGCCGCAGCCGCAACCGCAGCCGCATTCGCACGAGAATCCGCACCCGCAGACGACGACGCAGACGCATTCGCCACCGAGGACCCAGACGCATCCGTAGAAGAGGACGCGATCGCTGCAGCTTGTGAGGCAGCAACCGCGTTCGCAGTCCCGACCGTCGAGCCCGCCGCGTTCGTGGACGAGGTGTTATTCGCGTTCGCAGCCGCAACCGCGGACCCCACCGCAGAAGACGTCGAGGACGCGGACGCATCCGCCGACGAGGACGCGATCGCCGCAGCCCGCGACGCAGCTACCGCGTTCGCAGTCCCCGCCGCGGACGCGCTCGAAGACCGATCCCCAGCCGCAGCCGCAACCGCAGCCGCATTCGCACGAGAATCCGCACCCGCCGACGACGACGCAGACGCATTCGCACTCGAGGACTC
>NAEP01000005.1 GCA_002529645.1 Candidatus Lumbricidiphila eiseniae
TGCCCAGCAGTCGGACACGTCACAGCCAACGCAGAACCAGCCATATCATCCACAACCCGGATATCAGACAGATTCACGCTCCCCGTGTTCAACACGGCAAACGAATACGACACCCGCTCCCCCGCACGAGACACCGTCGCCGGAGTCGCGCTCTTCACAACCGACAACCTCGCGCCCGCCCTGAACTCTATACCACTACCACCGGTTGTCCACCTCGATACCGTCCGCGCCGGAGCCGTTCCTCCCGCCGGAGTCGGAGCCTGACCAGACGCCCTCGCACTACTGACGATACGACCCCCGTCATCAATGCTGTCGATATCACCCTGCGTCATCACATACGACCCGGTACACGTCAACGTGCCACCCGGAGCCAACGGCTGCCCAGCAGTCGGACACGTCACAGTCAGCCCGCCCCCATTCAAACTCAAGTCATCCGAAACCTGAATATCAGACATCGTCACATTCCCCGTGTTCGTCACAACAAACGAATACGACACCCGATCCCCCACACGCGCAACCGTTGTCCGATTGAAACTCTTCGCAACCGACAACCCCGGAGCAGACGCAATCGTCACCACCCCGGCCGAAGAACCCTCAGACACCGTCCGCGCCGGAGCCGTTCCTCCCGCCGGAGTTGGAGCCTGACCAGACGCCCTCGCCGCACTCACAATACGACCACGATCAGCATCAGCCTGCGTCACCACATACGACCCGGTACACGTCAACGTGCCACCCGGAGCAACCGGCTGCCCCACAGTCGGACACGTCACAGCCAACGCAGAACCAGCCATATCATCCACAACCCGAACATCAGACAACGCCACATCCCCCGTATTCGTCACAACAAACGAATACGACACCCGCTCACCCGCACGAGACACCGCCGCCGGAGTCGCGCTCTTCACAACCGACAACCCCGGACCAACAGCAGCCGCCCGATCCACCACCGGAACAACCACCATCGCCGCCGCAACAACCACAACAACAAACGCACCAACCACCCCCCTGCCCCACAACGACCGAGAGTCAGTGCCCTGAAAACGAGATCCAGCACCCTGAAAAACCCTCGAAAATGTGCTGAAATTTACACGAGAAAAGTTCACGCGGTGATGCTATCACACGAATCTGCAAGTCACCCGAATAACAGCCGGGAATGATTGACAGTGTTCCAGCAAACTGATAGATGCGGAACCGTATGCCCTCATGTCCGCGCCAGAGGGACAAGCAATGAGCTCAACAAGCGGACTCGGTCCACGCGGCACTCATGTCTGCGCCAGAGGGACAAGCAAACGCACAAACACCCACAACTACGGATCCCGCTGGCGTGGTTTTCGACTTCGCGCGCTCTCCCGACTCCTCACGGACTCAGCCAAGAACAAAGGTTGTCGAACCCGCAAAATCCATTCGAATCCGACTCCCTACGGGCTCAGCCTCAGCCAAGAATGAACGCATGCATCCGTCCAGCAGGACCCGTTTACACACGGTTGGGGTTTTTGTTGCCGAACCGCTGGCACCCGACCGTTATGTTGTGGTATGTGGCGCGCTCACAGCCTGACGACGTCGTGCGATGAGGAGAATCACACCACCGAGAAGCATCAACACCCCGGCGCCACCGAACGGGACGAGCGGACTGACTCCGGCTCGAGCCAAACCACCCGCAGCAGGCTTTGTCGCAGTAACCTTAACAATTCCGCTGCTGGTAGACGGTGATTCTGTTACGGTGCGTGATGGTACGACGCCGTCGGCTGGGGTTGATGCCTGGCCCGATACCGTTGTGGTGCTCGTGATGCTGCCGTGCTTGATATCAGCCTGCGTAACCACATACTGACCAGCCGTGCATGTCAACGTGCCTTCCGGAGCCAGCGACTGCGTTGGGCAAGTAACAGTCAACCCAGGCCCTGCCGGAGCAGACAACACATCCTGAACCCG
>NAEP01000006.1 GCA_002529645.1 Candidatus Lumbricidiphila eiseniae
ACCGCCGCGGCCTGGGACGCTGCGACCGCGGACCCTGTTGCTGCTGCTGATCCGGCAGAGGTACGGTCTGCGTTGGCTGCCGCGACCGCGGCTGCGTTCCCACGAGAATCCGCCGCCGCAGACGAAGACGCATTCTGCGACGAAGTCGGTGGCGGCGTCCCAATTACTGACACCGAATTTGACAGGACGTTTGTGACGTATGCGGTGTTTCCATCCGGTGTAACCACCACCCCCCACGGTCCCGTGCTGACGGTGATGGTTTTGGTGACTGTTCCGGTGGCTGTATCAATCCTCGACACCGAACCCGACAATCCGTCGGTGACGTATACGGTGCTCCCATCCGGTGTCACCGCCACCCCGATCGGGGCGGCGGTGGTGATGGTGTTGGTGACTGTTTCGGTGGCCGTATCAATCCTCGACACCGAACCCGAATCGCTGTTAGCGACGTATACGGTGCTCCCATCCGGAGTAACCGCCACCCCGGCCGGGTACGTGCCGACGGTGATGGTTTTGGTGACTGTCCCGGTGACCGTATCAATCACCGACACCGAACCCGACCCGCTGTTAGCGACGTATACGGTGCTCCCATCCGGAGTAACCGCCACCCCCCACGGCCTCGTGCCAACGGTGATGGTGATGGTTTTGGTGACTGTCCCGGTGACCGTATCAATCACCGACACCGAATCCGACCCCTCGTTGGTGACGTATACGGTGCTCCCATCCGGAGTAACCGCCACCCCGAACGGCCACGTGCCAACGGTGATGGTGATGGTTTTGGTGACTGTCCCGGTGACCGTGTCAATCACCGACACCGAATCCGACCTGCTGTTAGCGACGTATGCGGTGCTCCCATCCGGTGTCACCGCCACCCCGACCGGGCTCGTGCCGACGGTGATGGTTTTGGTGACTGTTCCGGTGGCCGTATCAATCACCGACACCGAACGCGAATCGTTGTTGGTGATGTATGCGGTGCTCCCGTCCGGTGTCACCGCCACCGCGACCGGGTACGCGCCGACGGTGATGGTTTTGATGACGGTGTCGTTATCGCCCAGACGTGAGGATAGGGTTCCCGGTACGCTCGTGTTGTTCTGGCCGAGTGCGGCAGCGGTGGTGTGTGCGTTTGTTGGTACCGTTCCGATTGTTGTCAACACTGCTGTTGCAATCGTGGCGATAACTATCCCCGCACCACGGTTTCTTGTCGGTGTCCTCATGAGCACGTGCTCCTGTCTTTGTGCACACTCAATTTGCGAAGGCTCGTGGTCGCACCGGGTTGTTTCGCTCTTTTTCTTGCTCCTGCCAGCACACACCTCATGGTGGGTGTGGTGTCGCACGGTTTCTTAGCACCCCGCCCTGCCTGGGTTTTGGTTCTCATCTGAGTTGTTGTCTGCGTGAGATCAGTGGACGTTGTGTGTTCATCCGTGAAAGACACCGTGATCAGCAACGGCTCTGAGCTGTCTCCCAGGTTTTTCACTGCCCCGGAGAAGCACCATCCAGGCGGGCTTTTCTCACGCCCCTTACGCGATACTTGCTCGCGTAAGCCCGTCACATTCACAACATGAACAGGCACTCCCGCAGAGGGCACCACCCTCGCGGGAGGATCTGGAATCACCACAACGGGAGACACTGATGCCACCACAGACCTACACTCCACCACCTCAGACTTACACCCCACCACCTCAGACTTACGCCCCAGCGGCACAGATTTACGTCCCCTCGCCACACGTCTCACAACGCGACTCCCTCACACGGCACAACACAGATACGGACAAGCAGGTACAGATAATCCCTACGCAAGGGTACTCTACACTGAGAAAACGGTACATATTGCCCGTGTGGGGGATGGTAGGTTGTG
>NAEP01000061.1 GCA_002529645.1 Candidatus Lumbricidiphila eiseniae
CCACGGGTGGGAAGCCCAAATATCAAGCGTGGCAAAGACTCTTTTCATGCTACAGGTGCGTGGTTCCAGCCGAAAATCAGTCGTTCAGGCCGGGTTCGTATCCTTACGAAGGCCAGTCAAGACAATCGTGTTCGCGGATTGAGCGTCAAGGTGCGCAGCGAATACACTAGCCCGGTGACTGGTAAAACCTATTATGGTGATCAAGGATGGATTGTCAAACGTGGGGAGCTGGTGCACTCGTTCTACGGGGGAAAAAGTGTCAGATAGAGGTGAAGACATTGAATGAGGTGAGTTTATTATACGGCTGGTTCGAACGAACCCGCAATACACTGACGGATGACATTCTGGCGGGTAGCATCGTACCGATTAATTGCTTGGCTCAGTTTCAGGATCTCGGATCTGTAGCTGATTATCTTTCTGTGCATACGCTACAGTTCGGGTACAAGCTGGGACTGGTGGATGCGCGAGCTGTCGTGGAACTCATGACCGATCGTGAACAACGAGGAATTGTTCTCAGCAAAACGGAGCTACGCCTCGCGTCGCTGCGTGAGGCTGAGCTTGACGAGGTGTCCCTGCTGTTCACCGATTCCGAGCCTGAACTCCGCGCAAACAGGGTAGCGAATGCGTTCTGGCGATGGTGGATGCTACGCTCCCTCACCGACTACCGAAAGAGCAGGGAAGAAAATCCTACCATCGGCTTGGTAAGGTTTCAATTAATGTGGGATGCGGACCCCGCTGAGTTTTGGCAACGCTATTATCAACCACCAAGCTCTTTTAGCACCCGGCATTCCGAGGCACGAATTCTCGTACGATTCGCCGAGAGAACCGTACGAGGACTCGAGACAGAGCTGTGGGGTGCGATAGGGGTAACAAAAGACTGGTTCGACGCGGTCCGTGACACGATAGCGGATATGCTGACAAGTTGGACAGGGGAACGGGTGCCCATTTCGCAATCAGCCAAGTTTCAGACTTTTGGGCCTGAAACCGACGACCTCTCCCTTGATACGCTGCAGTTCGGATACAGAATAGGACTCATCGACGCGCGATTTATCGTGAAACTCATGGCCGATCGTAAACAACGGCACCTCCCTCTCACCGAAACCGAATTACGTCTCGCGTCGCTACCTGACAACGAGCTCTACGAGATACCTCTCATGTTCAACGACCCGGACACTGAGCTTCGCACAGACAGCACCGCACGTGCTTTCTGGCGATGGCACATACTACGCTTGCTGTTCAACAAATTCAAACCAGGACTTTTCAACCCTCGCGTAGACCTCGTAGAGCTTGGAATATCGTGGGACTATGACCGCAAGGGGGAGGAGGTAGAAGGGGGGTCACCCATCGGTGGTCTCTGGGAATATTTCCACCCCCGAGGACGCGACACCCTGTTTTTCGGAAAACGAGCCCGCGCACAATTCTTCGAGAAATTTGAACAATGGCTCAGCGACAACCAACCCACAAACTAAACACACACAGACTGCGCGTAAACCAGAACGGGGTTCTGCAGGGTACGGTTGCTCGGTATGATCCGTTCGGGCAACCCATCGACCCCGTAACTGGTGATATCGGAACAGAGCAGGCCAACGACAGTGGCCCGGATACCATGGACTCCGACGCGGACTA
>NAEP01000011.1 GCA_002529645.1 Candidatus Lumbricidiphila eiseniae
GGACTCGATCAGACGCTGAGCGCCCTCCGTCTGAATCTTGCGCCGCTCATCACGCGACGCCTTGTCGATAACCAACAGTGTGTTTCCTTCCGTAAGGAAACCCACCCCTTACACACACCATTTGACACGCTCGATCCGAGACGCCGTCGACGGGCTGACCCCGACACGACGCGCCAGCTCGTCCCGACCCAGCCGTTCGACCCGCCGCAACTGCAACAACCGTGCCGCGACCGCCGCGGGCATCGACCCCGGATGCGTGCGCGCGCGGGCCGATCCAGCAGCCATCGATCCAAAAAATCTGCGCCGCAGATGCGTGCGCGCGCGGGCCGATCTGAGGTACCGTAAACCTCGGCGTCTGCGTCGAGCAGATGCGTGCGCGCGCGGGCCGATCACGTAACCCCGCGACCCCGAGTAGCTGGAATCGCATCACCCAACGGTGAGCGCACTGCCGAGACACCCCGAGCTCCTCGGCAACGTGAGACACCGGGCGCCCCGAAAGAACCCGCTGGACAAGGACCAAGCAACCGACCTCAGCCAGCCTCACGTTACGGTGGACCAAAAGAAGACCTTCCTTTAGGTGACATTAGACACCACCCAGAATGAAGACCTTCCCCCTACTCCCCTCTCACCAACACTCTGACCGAGTACATCAGACCACCCGCGAGCAACCACACATCACAATCCTGACCTGAATCAAGCAAACCCACCAACACCAACACCAACACCACCAAACTACCCTGGATCATTTGACACCCGTCAAATTCGAAACCACCACGAACCAAACCCTGACCCACACGACCTAAACCAAACCCATCACCCATCCGCGCAACAGACCCCTCCTCTTTTGAGGTGTGTGGCCGCTCTGCAATTCGTGGAGTGTGTGCCCTCGGGAAGCGTCGGGTGGTCGAGAAACTCGGACTCAGAGCCATCCCTGTGACCTCTCACTCCCAGGAAACCTAAAGGAAGGGACACAATCTCTCACCCTCCTCACAGGTGAATTATGCCCTTCAGACGTAGAATGCCCTGTATATGGGTTGCTTGTACCTAATATCCGTATTTGTGCTGTGTGGCATGAAGGAGTGTGTTGTGAGAGCTGTGTTGCTGTCTCCTGTTGTGGTGGACTCGCGCGAGCAAGTGTTGCGTGACGGGCGCGAGAGAACCCCGTCTGGGTGGCGCTTCTCCGGGATGGTGAAAAATTTGGGAGACAGTTCGGAATTGTTGATCACGGTGTCTTTCACAGATGAACACACGACGGTCATTGATCTCACGCAAACAACGATTCAGATGGGGACGGAAACTCAGGTGGGGCGGGGTGCTAAGAAGTCGCGTGGCACCACACCCACTATGAGGTGTGTGTTGGCAAGAGCGAGAAAGAGAGTGAAACAACCCGGTACAGCCAAGAGTTCTTGCAGGCTGGATGCGCTCAGAGACAGGAGCGTGTGCTCATGAGAGTACCGACCAGGAAACACCGTGTGGGGATAGTAATCGTCATGATCGCGGCGGCAGCGTTGACAACAATCGGGATGATACCGATGAACACACACACAACCGCTGCTGCACTCGGCCAAAACGGAACGAGCGCACCGGGGGCTCTCTCCTCGCG
>NAEP01000063.1 GCA_002529645.1 Candidatus Lumbricidiphila eiseniae
GGTCGATATCAGCCTGCGTCACCACATACGGACCAGCCGTGCAGGTCAACGTGCCATTCGGAGCCAGCGGCTGATCCACGGCCTGACACGTAGCATCCAGACCTGCCATATCATCCACAACCCGAATAGCAGACATCGTCACGTTCCCCGTGTTAGTCACGACATACGAGTACGACACCCGCTCACCCGCACGAGACACCGTCGCTGAAGTCGCACTCTTGACAACCGACAATCCCGGGGTATGGGCAATCGTCACAGTTCCCGAAGAGGAACCTTCCGACACCGTCCGCTCAGGAGCGGTTCCTCCCGCCGGAGTTGGACCCTGACCAGAAGCCACCGCCCGACTCTCAACACGACCACGATCAACATCAGCCTGCTTCACCACATAGGGACCAGCAGCCGTACACGTCAACGTCGCACCCGGAGCCAACGACTGAGTCGGACACGTCACGTTTAACGCAGGACCCGCAGGAGCCACCAACTCATCCACAACCCGAACATCAGACATCGTCACGTTTCCAGTGTTAGTCACAACAAACGAGTAGGACACGCGATCACCCGCACGAGACGCCGTCACCGGAGCAGCACTCCTCACAACCGACAATCCCCTAGTCTGCGTCACCGTCACCACTCCGGAGGACGAGCCTTCCGACACCGTCCGCGCAGGAACCGCTCCACCCGTCGGAGTGGGAGCCTGACCAGACGCCCTCGCCGCACTTGCAATACGACCGCGATCAACATCGGCCTGCGTCACCGCATACGCCGCAGCCGTGCACGTCAACGTGCCACCCGGAGCCAACGACCGGGTCGGACACGTCACGTTTAACGCAGAACCCGCCAACTCATCCACAACCCGAATATCAGACATCGTCACATTCCCCGTGTTCGCCACAACAAACGAGTACGACACACTCTCACCCACACGAGACACCGTCGCCGGAGCCGCGCTCTTGACAACCGAAAGCTCCGGAGTCTGCGCCACCGTCACAACTCCAGAGGAAGAACCCTCCGACACCGTCCGTGCGGGAGTTGTTCCTCCCGCCGGAGTGGGAGCCTGACCAGACGCAGTCGCGGTACCAGTAAGACGAGCACCCCGATCAATATCCATCTGCGCCAGCATGTACGACCCAGTACACGTCAACGTCGCATCCGGAGCCAACGACTGAGTCGGACACCTCAACGTCACAGTCAACCCACCCGCCGCAGCAGCCAGAGTATCTGCAATCTGAATGTCAGACATCGTCACGTTTCCCCTGTTCGTCACAGCGAACGAGTACGACACACGATCACTCACACGAGACACCGTCGCCGGAGTCGCACTCCTGACAACCGACAACGCCGGAGCATGCGCAATCGTCACAGTCCCCAAAGAGGAATCCCCCGACACTGTCCGCTCAGGAGCAGTTCCTCCCGCCGGAGTGGGAGCCTGACCAGAGGCAGATGCTCGGCCCTCAATACGACCCTGATCAACATCAGCCTGCGTCACCACATACGAGCCAGCCGTGCACGTCAACGTGCCACC
>NAEP01000064.1 GCA_002529645.1 Candidatus Lumbricidiphila eiseniae
TGTTTGCTCGGCGTGGCTTTTCGCCGAATTGTCCGGCTGTCAGGAGTGTGCCGGCTAACACGATGAGCATTGCCCAGGACACCACTCGTGTCATCAGCGCGCGAACTCTTCCGAGTAAGGGGATGGGCAGTAGTGGTGGGGATGACTCGCTCTGAGAAACGTGAGGGACCTTGACCGGATGCTGTTGCGCTCCGGGACCTGCTCGCGAACCCTGCCGTAGGAGGTTCGCTGCGATCGGGATAAGCGCGGCAAGGAAAAACTGCGCAGCAACCCCGTAACGGACATTGAAGATCGCGGTGGTTGCTGCCCAGTCACTGTGAGAAAACCGCTCGAACTCCACCGCCCCGAAATTATTGAGCACAACACATCCGGCATACAGTCCACCAGAAATGACCGCGACAGTGATACCAAGCAAGCGATCGTATCCCGAACCACGGATAAGGATAAGAACAAAAGCCACCAGAAACGGCAGCAGAATCAGAACCGGAACAAGGAAACCACGCTCCACAAGCTGCGCTCGCAGGTTGTCGGGTTTGCTGAAAACAAGCGGGGCGACCACGTTGATGAGCCATCCCTTGCCAAGAGCTGGCAGGGTGTACGTGTAGGGCTCGTCTATGGTTCGTTCGACGGTGAGTGCGGTGATGATTTGCCATGCGGCGCCGATAGCTAGCACGATAGCGGTTGGCCAGCTGCGTGGGTCGGGTCGCCACAGCACAACCGGTAGTAGTAGCAGTAGCGGGATTGCTTGGATTTCGGTCATTATCGCCAGGAACGCGATCACGGCCCAGAAGGATGCGCCGGCCCAGCTGCGGTGACGGGCAAGTACCAACCACAGCACTAGCCATACCATGTAGGTGTGGAGGTTGGCCATGTTTCCCAGGACTTCCTCCGCGCTCAGTGGCAGGATCGCGGGGATCAGCGCGAGTACCAGGCGTGCCGGTGTCCAGGGAACAAGATCCCGCGCAAGCCAATACACCGCGACCACAACAAGTCCCACCACAACCGCGCAGGCAACAAAGACCGCCACCGCGTACCACCTGAGTGGGAACACGTTCACGATAAGCGCCGTCATAATCCGTGGAACAAGATGCTGGTACCCCGCATACCCCTCCACCAGAACATTCCACGGCCCGTATATAGTCGCTTCACGCAGAAACAGACCCAAGTCCTCAGCCCAAACATAATCGTACAGAGCAGAAGGAACACGAAGAAAACTAACACCAACACCAAAAACCAACAGAACAACGATCGTTAGCGGCGTACGAAACCACGAAAACCTGTACCACACGAACGGGCTAACAAACCGGGATCGCCGCAACCGTGCAGACAC
>NAEP01000065.1 GCA_002529645.1 Candidatus Lumbricidiphila eiseniae
AATGCTTGGAACTCGACCTGCCAGCTGTGCCCAGTGCCTGTTGCAACAGGCCCAGTGACGTGTGCGGTGTCGCGGGCATGCTGCCCGAGCGTGACAGAAGATGTAGCAGTGGTGGTCATCCCGGGTGGGGTGACGGTGGTGGTTTCCCCGGTTGCACCGCAGGTGCCTTTCGTGGCGAGGTGACGCGTCCCATCTGGAGCGATCATCCACAGGGTCGCAATCCAGAAGTATGTCCCCGGCGCGGTAAACACGATGGGGTCTGAATGCACATCACCTGTACCGGTCACCGATTTCATCCCGGAAGTGAATACCAGGTTGCTAGCCTCACAGACCGGATTCCCGGTCAGGTTTCCACTGGTGTCGGTGCTCTGTTTGAATGCTTGGAACTCGACCTGCCAGCTGCGCCCAGTGTCTGTTGCAACAGGCCCAGTGACGTGTGCGGTGTCGCGGGCATGCTGCCCGAGCGTGACAGAAGATGTAGCAGTGGTGGTCATCCCGGGTGGCGTGACGGTGGTGGTTTCCCCGGCCGCACCGCACACGCCCTGGGTGATGGTGTTCCCGTCGATGTCGGTGAGGGTTTCTATCCAGTAGTACACACCCGGCGCGGTGAGGATTACCGGGTAGCTGTGGTATTCGATCCCGTTCACGAGGCCGGATGCGACACCGACCGGGGTACTGGTGTGAACCAGGTTGGCAGTCTCACATACCGGGGTTGGTGTCCCGGTTGATTTGTAGATACGCCACACCAGTTGGGATCCGGGCGGAATAGTCCCGGTGATCCGGGCAACATCCTGCGCTCGTTGTCCGAGCGTGACAGAGGATGTAGCAGTGGTGGTGATGTTTACCTGGTTCACTTTTGTTGTCTCACCAGGTGCACCACACACGCCCTGCGCGGCAACAAAACGCGTCCCGTCCCCAGCAACCATCCACAAGGTTTGCACCCAAAAATACTTCCCTGGGGACGGGAACACGACCTCATCAGAAGTGACATCCCCCGTACCGGTTACCGGTTTCACTCCCGAAGTAAATGCAAGATTGGCAGCCTCACACACCGGGTTTCCGAGCAGATTACCGCTGGTGTCGGTAGCTTGTTTGTACGCTTTGAATCCGATCTGCCAGCTGTACCCGGCGGTGGTGGCGATCGGGCCGGTGATGTGGGCGGTGTCACGGGCCTTGAACCCGAGCGGTATCTCAGTCTGTGCGGTGGTAGACACTCCCGGCGCGGTCACAGTAGTGGTTTCACCAGGCGCACCGCAGGTGCCGGTTTGGACCTGCTGCGTGCGACCATCATCATCAACGTAATACAGGGTGTACACCCAAAAAT
>NAEP01000066.1 GCA_002529645.1 Candidatus Lumbricidiphila eiseniae
TGCGACCTCTGCCACAGCCGCGAATGCGGCGGCGGTTGGGGCTGCGGTGGGGGCTGCGAATGGGGATCGTTCCTCGAGCACGAACGCGGCCGCTACAGCATCCGCTACCACGAACGCGAACGCGGCTGCTAGTTCTAGTGCGATTAGTGTCGCGTCCACGAACGCGTCTACAACCGCAACCGCGAACGCGAATGCGGCTTCGTCTGCGGCGGCGGATTCTCGTGCGAACGCGGCCGCGGTCGCGGCGGCTAACGCGGATCGTTCTTCTGCTGGGTCGGCGGCTGCGTCTGGGTCTGCGGTGGCGGCGTCTCGGAGTGCGGCGGTAGCTGTGGCGTCTTCGGATGCGTCTGCGACCTCTGCCACAGCCGCGAATGCGGCGGCGGTTGGGGCTGCGGTGGGGGCTGCGAATGGGGATCGTTCCTCGAATACGAACGCGGCCGCTACTGCGGCAGTTACCGCGAACGCGGCCTCGGCTGCGTCTGCTAGTGCGATTAGTGTTGCGTCCACGAACGCGTCTACAACCGCAACCGCGAACACGAATGCGTCTTCGTCTGCGGCGGCGGATTCTCGTGCGAACGCGGCCGCGGTCGCGGCCGCCAACGCGGATCGTTCTTCTGCCGGGTCGGCGGCAGCAACAGGGTCTGCGGTGGCGGCGTCTCGGAGTGCGGCGGTGGCTGTGGCGTCTTCGGATGCGTCTGCGACTTCTGCCACAACCGCGAATGCGAACGCGGCGGCGGTTGGGGCAGCGGTGGGGGCAGCGAATGGGGATCATTCCTCGAACACGAACACGGCCGCTACTGCGGCAGCTACCACGAACGCGGCTGCGGCTGCTAGTTCTAGTGCGATTAGTGTCGCGTCCACGAACGCGTCTACAACCGCAACCGCGAATATGAATGCGGCTTCGTCTGCGGCGGCGGATTCTCGTGCGAACGCGGCCGCGGTCGGGGCAGCTAACGCGGATCGTTCTTCTGCTGGGTCGGCGGCAGCAACAGGGTCTGCGGTCGCAGCGTCCCAGGCCGCGGCGGTAGCTACAGCGTCTTCGGACGCGTCTGCGACCTCTGCCACAGCCGCCAACGCGGCGGCGGTGGGGGCTGCGGTGGGGGCGGCGAATGGGGATCGTTCCTCGAGCACGAACGCGGCAGCATCCGCGGCAGCTACCACGAACGCGAACGCGGCTGCTAGTTCTAGTGCGATTAGTGTCGCGTCCACGAACGCGTCTACAACCTCGAACGCGAATATGAACGCGGCTTCGTCTGCGGCGGCGGATTCTCGTGCGAACGCGGCCGCGGTCGGGGCAGCTAACGCGGATCGTTCCTCTGC
>NAEP01000067.1 GCA_002529645.1 Candidatus Lumbricidiphila eiseniae
TGTTGGTTATCGACAAGGCGTCGCGTGATGAGCGGCGCAAGATTCAGACGGAGGGCGCTCAGCGTCTGATCGAGTCCGGGATGCTGGATGATCTGTTCGCGAAGATCGACGCGGGCGAGGTGCAGCTCGACGGGGACGGCGGGTTCATCCAGCAGCTGATCAAGACCGGCCTCGAGCGGGGGTTGCAGGCTGAGCTGACCGAGCACGTCGGCTATGAGAAGGGCGACCCGGAGGCGGCGTTGCACGGTAACTCGAGGAACGGGTCGTTCCCGAAGACGGTGGGCACCACGGCCGGGGAGGTCGAGTTGCGCATCCCCAGGGACCGCAACGGGACGTTCACGCCGCGTCTGGTTCCGACCGGCAGCCGGCGGCTGTCGCAGCTGGACGAGATGATCGTCTCGCTCTACGCCGGCGGGATGACCGTCCGCGACATCGAGCATCACCTCGTCTCCACGCTCGGCGTCGATCTCAGCCACGAGACGATCTCGAACATCACCGAGGAGATCGCTGACGAGGTCCTGGCGTGGCAGTCACGGCCGCTTGAGGTGTTCTACCCGGTGATCTATCTGGACGCGCTGGTGATCAAGGTCCGCGATGGCGGGCACGTGCGCAACAAGGCCGCGCATATCGCCGTGGGCGTCGACATGGACGGCATCAAGCACGTCCTGGGCATCTGGGTGCAGCACACGGAGGGCGCGAAGTTCTGGGCGTCGGTCTGCGCGGAGCTCGCCAACCGCGGCGTCCGGGACGTGCTCATCGTCTGTGTCGACGGGCTCACCGGGTTCCCCGAAGCCATCGAGGCGACCTGGCCCGAATCGATGGTGCAGACGTGCGTGGTGCATCTGATCCGCAACGCGATGCGATTCGTCGCTTACGGGCAGCGCAAGGCCGTCGCCGCGGCACTGAAGCCGATCTACCAGGCGCCGACCGCGGACGCCGCTCTTGCCGCTCTGGACGCGTTCAAGACGTCAGAGCTGGGACGAGCGAACCCGCGATCGGCGCAGGTGTTCGAGGACGCGTGGGAGCGGTTCACGCCGTTCCTCGCGTTCCCACCGCAGCTGCGGCGGGTGATCTATACGACCAACGCGATCGAGTCGCTGAACTTCCAACTCCGCAAGATCATCAAGAACCGCGGGCACTTCCCGAACGATCAAGCCGCCGTGAAGCTGCTCTGGCTCGCGATCTGCAACATCGAAGACAAGCGAGCCGCCGACCGGGCGAAGGAACGCGGCCTAC
>NAEP01000020.1 GCA_002529645.1 Candidatus Lumbricidiphila eiseniae
GCCAGAGACTTCTCGCCACTACCCTCACGAACACACACTCCCGTCTCTGAACACACCCAACCTGCAAAGACCCTTGGCTACACCGGGTTCACCCCAATATTGTCTCAACACACACCCCAAATATTGTCTCAGCACACACCTCATACCGAGTACAGTACCAAACCCCGTGTTCAAGTCTGAAGTGCAACACTGTGGTGGTGTGGTTGTAGGGATCAGCGAAGTACGTGTCCATACCCCACCGAGTGGCAAGTTCACAGTGGCGGTACATCTTGAGTCCCGTTGCCCATTGTCACAGACAACCGCGCGCAAGGAGGCAGAGCACCGAAGACCGCGTGCTGTGCTGTGATCCCACAGTCAACGGTCAGAGTGTGGGGTCTGTTGCAGGTTCTGGTGTCAGTTTCGGTTTGGGCCGTGAGGGTCGCGGCGGGTTCTATTGTGGTCTTGAACTTGATGGGGCTCAATCTGCTAAGGCTGTCTTGTTCTTGTTGCCGCCGGTAGCGGCGTTCAATCTAGGTCACGATCGCTAAGCGTAGGTCTTGACGGGTTGCCCATCGGTGTTGCTGGTCGAGGACGCTCTTCTGCAGCAGCGACCAGAATGATTCCATCGTGGTGTTGTCAGACGCTGATGCGACTGGCCCCATCGACCCGACCACCTCATGCCGACCCAAAGCCCTGGTGAGCGTCGGCGAGCGAAGCTGGCTTCCGTGATCCGTGTGCAGAATGCAGTCGAGGAGATCACCCCGCCGCTGAACGGGGGTGCTTGACCGGGTTAACGACGATGCCCGCGTGCGTTGTCGAGTTGAGTTGAGTGAGTAGTCCACGATCTGGTGGGAGCGGGCGTCTGTGATCATGCAGCAGTAGAGCTTGCCTTCTGCCCCCCAATGCTCCCTCAAATCCGTAAGCCAGAGCCAGTTTGGTGCATCCGCGGTGAACAGTTCTGTGACCAGATCATCGAACACGGGCCGGCCTTCCTGCTCATGCCTCGCTTGGGAGCGTGTCAAATGGTGTGTGTAAGGGGTGGGTCTCCTTACGGAAGGAAACACACTGTTGGTTATCGACAAGGCGTCGCGTGATGAGCGGCGCAAGATTCAGACGGAGGGCGCTCAGCGTCTGATCGAGTCC
>NAEP01000039.1 GCA_002529645.1 Candidatus Lumbricidiphila eiseniae
GACGACCACTCCCGAGTTGCCTATGCCGAAATCCACGAGGATGAGACCGCGGCGACCGCGATCGGCGTTCTTCGGCGAGCGATCAGCTGGTTCGAAGCGCGCGGCATGAGGCTCGAACCAGTGCTCTCCGACAACGGCTCCGCCTACCGCTCTCACGCCTGGCCAGACGCCTGCGCCGAGCTCGGAATCAAGGCAAAGAAGACCCGCCCTTATCGCCCGCAAACGAACGGGAAGATCGAACGCTTCCACCGCACCCTCGCCGACGGATGAGCCTTCTCACGCCACTACAACAGCGAATCAGCCCGCCAAGCAGCCCTCCCCGCATGGCTCCACGAACATAACCACCACAGGCCCCACACCACCATCGGAGCAAAGCCACCCATCAGCCGGCTAACTAACCTGCCTGGGCAGTACACCTAGCCCTCACCGGACTCCGTTTCGGCGAGGCTGCGGCTCTTCGCGTTTCCGCGGTTGACCTCGACAAGCGACTCATCCACGTCGACGAGGCCGTCACCAAGGTCAGTGGCGTCGTCGAGTTCGGTGACACAAAAGACCACGAGAAGCGCGTGGTGGCCTTCCCTCAGGTCCTGACCGAACTGCTCCATGCGCAGATGGTCGGCAAGCGACCGGAGAGCCTTCTCTTCACGAGTCCTGAGGGATACACGCTTCGCCTCGTGACATGGCGGCGACGGTACTGGTATCCGGCAATCGCCAAGATCAATGCGAGGCGACGCAAGACCAACCCGAAGGGGATGGTGGACTTCCCGAAGGTGACGCCACATGACCTTCGCCATACGGCTACCTCCCTCGCCGTGCGCGGCGGTGCCAGCGTCGTCGGAGTTCAGAGAATGCTCGGCCATGCCGACGCCAAGATGACGCTCAACACCTACGTCGGCCTCTTTACCAGCGACCTCACTGCCGTCGCCGATGTGCTCAACGAGTCCGCGAGTAGGTCGAAACTAGGCGACGCGCTCGCTGCACCGACGCCCAAAGACGAGGAGTGCTAGCGGGCGCTCATGGCCATGCCCTCGGGTTTTCCGTAGCGGCGGAACAGTCTCCTGGCGTTGGGCGCGCAATGCAACGGACCAAGAGCCGGCGGCGTTGAATGAGTCAAAGTGGCTCGTCTACGGTGCATCACGAGGACCGTCCAGAGAACCCCGCCGGTGAGGCGAACTAAGCAGTCTCCGTCGAACGTCTTTCCCCGGATCACCGGTGCAGTTCTCTCCCGGATGGCCAGGGCCAGCTGGGGCGGCCGGACCCAAAGGCGAGAGCTCACTCGCCCGCGTCGGGACCCGACGAGGCTGCAAGGGTGAACTCGTCATTGATTTTAATGACAATCGCGACCATCAGCCGAAGAGCAACGATGTATGGGTTGAAGTGTTCGCTGTCGTCGAGGCCGGCCTGGGAGCCGTGTTGGTATCGGTTGCGCAAGTTCGGGCCGTTGCTGAAGTCGACCCTGTTGAGCATGTAGTTGAAGTAGTCCGCCTCTGCCTCGGTCAACAGCGAGGATCGGCGCACCATCCATCCCCTCTCAACCATCGCATCAACTGCCGCACGACCGGCCGGTGAGAGGTGGTAATAGCTTGCAGCCTGGGTGCGGAACAGAGTGACGAGAACGAGCAGCTGCTCTGCATTCGCGAAGTAGACGCGATGGCCAAGGTCGACGAGGACCCCAGCATCGATCATCGAGTCGATGTACGGCTTCTGGTAGTCGTTGAAGGTTGCGTAAGCAACCTGGTTACCTGACAGGAGGCTCGCGCCGTTGCCAGCCTTGAGAGACTCATCGATGTAGGTCAGCGGCGACTGATCCGAGAACAGCAGATACAGGATGTTCTCCATCTCCTGGACGCCGGAGGAGTATAGGTACTTGCCCTCGAGCAGACTCGGTATCTCCTTGTAGCGCACCTGGTCTGACCCGAGGGTGAGCAGGTCACGATCGAGCTCGCTGTTCTCGGCAAACAGCGAGAACTGCTTCACGACGCTCTCCATCTCGGCGAAGAGATGCCGAACCTTTTGGAGGTTGGAAGCGCCAACAGCAGACGGGTAGAACGAGAAGTTCTGTGCCCCGAACTCCTCAACGAGGTACGTGCCGCAGAACCAGGCAATGACATCTTCGAGCTCGATCTCATGCGAGGCAAGGAACAGTCGGTACATATGCGTCTGCAGCAGCGATCTCGAGTCGATCTGTCGAAACGCACGCCCGACCTTATATTCGGCGACGCCGGTGAGGCCCATGACTCGCTCCATGGCACTTAGAGCAGTCGGAAATGCAGGGAAGCACAGGAGCACATGATGGTCGACGAACTCGAAGAGGTACTGGAAGTTGTTCATGACGCTCGGGAAGTCGAGAGACTGTTCGAGCCAGCGCCGACTGTAGGTGAATCGCTGGACCCACCCCTCTGAGTCGTCCACCTCAGTCAACACCGGCTCCTCTTGGTCATCCGAGATGCTCAGGTCGACGCCTGTCTTGACGCCTTGGCCTTCGGTGAAGAGCTCGGAGTTGAGCTGTTCTGCTCGTCGGCGTGCTCGCAGACGCAGCTTGGCATCGATGCCTGCCTGAGCGTGATCCTTCGCTTCGGCGATCAACCGGACATAGTTCAAGTTCGCATCCTCGCTATCGATGTAGCACTCGAGGAGTCCGCGACTGTCGGCAGGGGTGAAACTAGGCGGCAGGTGGATCGCTCGTCCGGCGCTCTTCTCGAGGTGCTTACGGACCAGGTACTCGGCCGTTCGGGCGGAGACCAAGAGCTCGTCCCTGATGCTGCGGTCGTAGGCGTGCACGAGGCCCTTACTCGCCAGCATCTCACCAAGGTGTACGCCGACTGTCCTCAACGACGGGAGAGCAATGTCGGCATCGCAGCGCTCAAAGACTCTGCCGCGACCGAGAAGGTCCAGTAGGTCTGAACGGTACTCGTGGTCGATATCTCTCACAACGGCATCGAAGTTCGAACCGTCGATGTCGCCAAAGTACTTAGCTACCGCCGCACGGATCTTGGGGGCGACCGCCTCCATATGCACTTGCTCGGCGGGTGTCGATGAACGAAGGAAGATGCCGTTCTCCAGGTACTGTTGAACGTTGTGGAGCTCGAGCACGTCCACAATCGTCGTGGGCGGCCTGCCTGGGTCAAACACCAACGCGATCTCCGCAACACGTTGCGCGTAGAAGCCAGCCGCCAAGTCATGGGCACCATAGAACCGAACGCGTCTCAGCTCGCCTGGCTCCGTATTCAATGGGCAACTCCTCCTGATTGCTTGCCGACCTGTAGTACGACGCTCATGCTCATTCGGTCAACTCTCCCTATCGCTCCCACGCTGACACCGTCCGTTTGCTAGAGGTGGATCGCCGTGATTGGACCCCCGGCTACATCGGGTTCGACTGTGAGGACTGGAAAGTACTGCGCCGAACCATCCATGTCGCGAGCCCATTCGTACACCACGCTGCAAAGGGTGTTGAGCAGCCTGCCGATCAGCAGGGCCATGGCGTACGGCCCGTGGAAGGCCAAGTGAACTTCGGATGCGCCAGCTGCTCGCGCCGCGAACTTGATCGCAGTTGCGATCTCCTTGGCAATACGGCCTGCCTCGCGAGGGTCGATGTCTCCTTGCCCCGTGGTGATCGTGACGGCGGTCACCGAGGTGGTCGAGAGGGACTGGAGTAGCATCGCGAACGCGAGGGTGTCGGGCGCGTCTGTAAGGCTAGCGAAGACTGCCAACCGCGCTCTACCTTCATGTGCACCCGCAAGGCTGACTTCATCGACAGTGACCGCAGTGTGCAAGTTTGGGTCCGCCGGGTCTGCCACTGAGGTCCAGGTCGAGCCTTCGAGATCGACCACCTCAAGTTTGCCGAACTTAGTCGCAGGGAAGCCAGTTCCGAGCGCCACTGCAATTGAGAGATGCATTCCGCCGAAGAATTGCACAGCGGGTGCCCCAACCGACAGGACCGCGTCGCTGATGATGGGCAGAGTCACGGCCAGGTCGTGTAGCGCCAGGGCAGCGGGAATCTTCCCCGCTTCGCTCGGGATTAGCCGGATATCCAAGTCGGAAACGCAGGCGTCAATCGACGACGGCGCCGTTCGGCTCTGCGTCGAGATCTTGAGCGGTCGCGGGACGCTTGACATATCAGTTTTGAGTTGTCTGGCTCGATGCCGCAGCAGTCTACGTACCAGCTTGATCCGACCATTGGGGGTGCGGATGTCGACTTGGTCCATTGAGCTGAGCGTGCAAGCAGGAGCCAGCCCGAGCAGAATGTCAGGGGCACCGTATGCAAGACGTGACTCATCGGGGCCAACGGTGTTGGCGATGACGAGGGCGAATCGCGGGTCCGCCTGCAGTCCCAACAGGCGCGGAAGCTCGCGGTGTTTCACGACCGTGCTGTTCGCGATGTCAGGTGTCACGATGAGCACCCCTCCTGAGAGCCCCGAGGCGAATGCCTCGTCCAGTCGCTTCTCGGTGTCACCGGGAGGCAGATCGGGTACGTCACGCCACACCGAGATCCCTGCAGCATGGAGCAAACGCTCGACCTCACCAGCGAAATCCTCACCGTCGTTGTGCCGATACGAGATGAAGACGGGACCGTTGACACGGACTGCTGTTGGCGGCATGGGATCAAGTTGCATTGCGAGTTCTCTCTCAAGGTCCACCTTGGCAGCACGCAATGGGCGCCAAACCTTGCCGGGAGTGGCGATAAGGCCGTGGAACTGCTGCTCCCCCCAGGGCGCGTAGACGCAGAGCGCGACCTCATGTCCCCCGCTCTGCGCGGTATCGAGGGTTGAGTCACGATCGATTGAACTCGGGCCAACCGAAGAGGGGTGGCTGTGCCACTCGCCTACATAGCCAACTACCTCATCGGCGCCAGACCGAGAGCGGTACTCGGCCAGGCGGAGATTCGCTGCTACGTCGTCTCTCAAATACCTGTCGAAGGATGGCTGCGCTGACTCCAGCACAAGCACGTCAACTACGACCGTTCTGTCATTCCTTTTGTACCCGAGCAGGATGCCGCCGGCCTCGTTGGGAAGGCTCGTCGCTGTGGCCTTTACGATTGCTCTTTGGGCCGCAAGTGACAGTTCGATAACCGCTTTAGCGCGCACTGATCTCCCCCGCCTCGGGACCGAGCCCGATCTCCCTGATCTCGCCGGCTGGGTCAACGGGGCGTCCTACGAGCAGCCCAATCGCGTGCCGCGCTGTCAATCCCGCGGCCTCGAGGACCGCATATGGGGCCGTGGGCGAGACAGGACTCCCGCAACCCGGCTCGAACACGTCAGGCACGTTCGGCTCCGGTCGTCGCGAACTCGATGGAAGAGACGCAGCCCCGTTGAGTGGAGGCAGGAGGTCAATCCGAACTGTATCGCCGGCGTTTTGCAGCGCGGCCGAGACGAAGGTGCGCCCTGTGGCTTCCGCGGCGGTCCGGAGCGCTGCGGTGACCGCGAAGTCGGCAGTCGCGTTGATTACCAGGTCGTGATCGGTCAGGAGTTCCAGAGCAAAGGCTATGTCGCGCGCGTCGCACATGCTCACCTTGATGTTCTCGATGGGCATTCGATCTTCCACCGCAAGCTCGAGGCGCATCGCCTCCACTTTTGCGTGTCCCACAGAACGGCTCGACGCGAGGTGCCTGACCAAGTTGCCGGGAAGGAGGGAGTCGTTGTCGACGAGGGTCACGTGTCCAACACCGGATCGAGCCATCGCGTCGGCGACGAACGAACCCAGCGCACCGACGCCGACGATGGCGACGCTCCTGCCCGAGATATCGCGAGCATGCGGGCCGGAGCGCGCTTGCTTTGCGGCTTCGGTGTTTGCTGCGGAGAGCAGACGTGCGGCCTTGATCGAACCGTCGTCATCGGGCACCACGCTCAGGAGGATCAGTCCCTCATGGCCTCCACGATCGTAGATCAGTCCGAGAGCCGTGATGGCGCCACCCCTGATCCGCTGCAAGGTGTCTTCGGCGAGTCCAGCAAGAGCGGCCACATCGTCCCAGGTCCGCGGCGGGGACCCGATCGTCCCGATGTCGGCGATGTACGCGTAGCGCGACTTTGGCTTTGCGGGGGCCTTACTGTTCACCTTCTTGGTCGGCAAACCTGCCGGGGATGACGGTCCGACAGCGAGAAGAACAGTGTCGTGGTCACCATCTGCTAGCCGCACAGTTGAGTTCCTGAGTTGGGCAAACTCGCCGTAGATGTAGATGCGAGTGTCGTTGCTCGACTCGAAGTACCGATCTAGGTCCAGGTCGGGACGATCGTTCTTCCAATCAGCATCCGCCTCGCTGAACCATGCCTCTGCCTTAGCGAGGACGCTCGGCGCATCGGCCCACCAGAGGCTTTCATGGTCGTCTTCAGCGACGATGCAAAGTGCGCCGCCTCGCTCACGATGCCACGACCAAGGCGCGTCGTCCTCGGAAGCGGGCTGGACTCGCGGCGGCGCGAAAGGGAACTTGGGGGGAAGCCGGACGATGATCTCAACCGTGCCCGCACCTCGCGCCACTACCCCGTGCCAGTTCCCCTCGCGGTTGGTGAAACCCGCCACGATGAGTTGTTCTTCGAAGCGCTGACGAGCGTGAGAGATGACCTCGTCAACACCCACGGTTGTCACCCGAAAGTCCGGGTTCCCGCCGGGACTGTAGCTGCGCCAGAGGTAATGGTGCCAGCCTTAGCCCTGCCCTTCTCGTCGAAGCCGTCAGGCGTCTGAAAGACGGTCTTGCCATCCCCGTTTACGCCGAAAAGCTTCTGAAACACGAGGGCTGATTTGCCAAGATCGTCCTCCGTAAGCGCTGCGGCAGCGTCTACGGCCGCGACCGCAAAGCGATCGCTCACGGTATTCAGCTCGTCTGCGGTCGCATTGGTCTGGATCGTTGCGCCTGAAAGGGTTGGGTCGGGGATGCCGATGCCGTACTTCGCAAGATTCGTCAGGATCGCGCTCACGCCCTCGAGCGCGGAAACGTAGAAGGTGGCGTTGTCGTCCCCGACCACTCCGCTGCGGAAGGCTTCATATGCTGCGGCTTCGATGGTGAAGCCGCTCGGGCGGGCGCCTTTCGCTAGAAGCGTGCGCCGGGTCTGACGCAGCAGCTTCACGGTGGGGACATAGAACTCTGCGTGCTCACTGTTCATCTCGGTTGACAACTCGGTCAACTTCTCGGGATTGGTGCGAATCCACTCGTCTTCCGAGTTCTTCACCGGGATTTCCCAGGTGCCATCCCCAACAAAGCAGGGACGGGCAGGAACCGCGTCGACATCCAGGTCATAGTCCGGGAATGCAACCTTGACGCTACGCGCCTGGCGTTTGACGCTGTCGGTGCCAAACTCGGCTCGAAGGACATTGACGACGCAGTCGAGAATCTTGTCGGCCGTCACGTCTTGGGGCAGATCCGGGAGCCGGACGAGAACGTCGACATCCTTCACGCGCCGGATCGAAACGCTCCGCTTGTACGAGCCAATCAGGACAGGGCTGATGCCATAGCCTTTGAGTGTGTCGTCGGCCATCAGCGCCTCTCGCACCAGCCGGTGCGCCTCGGGCGCGTTGGATCTGTCGACGTCACTGGGCTCGATTGAGCTGAGTGCGTCCTTGAACTGCTGCCGCAGACGAGCCATGTGGCCCTCCTATTCATAAGTTGACGCTTGAGGAGTATGATCTCCCACCTTTCAGGATCCAATGTGCAGCTGACATCGGCTCCAATCGACCCGCGCAGTTCGCTGTAGGCGAACAAGTGTTCGACTGCTCGTTCATCATTCGACCCGCCGCGCCGCCTACCACGCGCACGCAAGAGGTTCCCTCTGCGTGCGACTTGTCTCGCGCTGCGGGTGCCGCGCAAACGTGGACGGCTCGACCGCACGTGTAACCCGCACGCAAACATGAACGCTGACGGGCCCCTATTCGTGCGTGCCGTCCCGCTCCGGGTGCCTCGGCACCAACCTGTGCGAATCGTGCACAGGTTAGCGCCGACTCGAGAGCGTCACTAGGCCGGCATGCCCGCTTCTCTTCCTCTGCGCGCGACAACGTCAGGGACCTATGACCATCAACGAGCGAGGCACTCCGAGGTCTTATCGCTCACCTCGGAGTGCGTCAGCCGTTCGGATTGAGAGCTCGCGCACGGAGCCGCTACCCGCTGGGTCAAGTCCTGATCGCAGAGCGCAGCTAGAACTGAGAGCGCATTGCCTCACGAGCGTTCTCGATCTTCATGTTTTCGGATATCGGCCACAGACTTGCCCCGCTCACGATGGGAAGCAGGCTTGGACTCAGCGGATGCTGCGGCTCGTTGACCAAGGATTCCCCGACGACGCGACCGATTCCCGCGAGCAGATCGGCCACTTGGACGCGCGAATCGTCCTTCGAATCGACGAGCCGGACATCAGTCAGCTCGCTGCCCATGCCTTGTCGCGATGGGGCAATGTCCTCCGGGCGAGCGAGTGACCGCTTCGCCCACTCGATCTTCACCGGGGTCAGTTCCTTGGCGGCATCGTGGACCAATTCCACAGGCCTGCCTGAACGTGACCCCCAGAAGTGTACGGCCGCTCCGACCGCGGAGATGAGCGGATCCATAGTGCGAAGCCTTTCCTCGGTGCCCTGTCCGAGCTGGAGCTTCGACAGGGACCCAAGATGGCTGAGTCCAGCGAACACCGTACCCAGCACATCTCGTGCAATCGCGTCCTTGTCGGATAGGAGCTCCAACATGCTTTCGATCAAGCGCGACAGAGACTGCTCCGCCTCAAGCGCGTCCTTCGATCGCATGAACTCCTGGAAAGTCAGCAGGAACCTGTCCCACGCGGCCCCGTAGCTAAGAGGCCCGCGGAAGAAGAGCCGATTCACGCCCGCCAGGGCAGAGCCGGTCTCGTAGATGTCATACCCAAGTTCATGCGCGAGCTCTTCCGCCGTCGAGTCGAACATCTTCGCAACGAGAAAGTACTTCTTGTGGGTGAGGTGCACGGACGAGTGGTCTACGAGCGAAGGATGCGAGAGCAACCACTTCGCCGTGGCCTGGTGCCGGGGCTGAAGAATCGTCTTGGACTTCAGCTCGGTGGTCTGGCTCTGCGTGCGCGCGCGAACCTCAGCCATCAGTTCAGCAGCTTCGTCTGGTGCCAACGTGACACTGGCGTGCGCGAAGACCATCGACTCCCCCGAGAGCAAGTTCTCGCCGTCGTTGCCGGATTCATCACAGGCCACCACCAAAGGCGTCACTGGAATCACAGCACCCCGACCTCTCGCAGATCCATCTAGAAGACCCCGTCTTAGTCGACTACGAGCAACGCCGCTTTGGCAGTGCTCCACAACCCGACCCGAGCGGACTGCTCCTGGGGAGCTGTCGCTTTGGCGGCAACTACCCGGTGATTCCGGTCAGTTCAAATGGTACCACAGCCCAACGACTCTCTGCCCCGGGCATCTCTAGCCGCTCGGCGCGAACTTACAAGGACTCCTTGCAGGTTCGCCCCTTCACGAGCCAGTGCTGTGCGGCCCAGAACGCTCCCGTGGAAGGTCAGTCGTTCGGCCGAGGTGTGAGCAGGCCGCCTTCGATGTCGACGACTTCAATATGGAGAGCATGCACCTCGGTCCCGGCCCAATCGAGCTTGAGGACGTTGGCAGCCAACAGCGTCTCGAGTGCGCCTTGCGTGGACTCGGTCACCACCTCGAGCTTCTCGGCTCGCTGAGCGGCGTTGAGGCTCCGGTCGACCAACACCGATGTGCCCGCGTGCCGGCCGAGCGGCTGTCCACGTCGAACCTCGACCTCGACGTGGACATTGAGCGTGAAGTACATCTGAGTTGCCTTCCTAGACAGCGGAGCGCCGTATCCCTCGCTGTTCGAGTTCGTTGACCAGGCCCCTGCAACTCATCTATGCGCGGCGCTGGTAGGAAGCAGCACGCGACCGGACTTGCCGACGTCCGTCAGCCAACCTGTCAGGATTCCTGACACGTTCGAATCGTCGCGGCGATGGTGGCGGGTATCTGCCCGAGCCCCCTGGCTGGCACCCACGAAATACCCACAACGTCCCGAGATGTCCAGTGACCCGGAGAGAGCTCGATCTAACCGCGCCGCGCAGCGATCCCAGCGATCCAGCCGGTCGAGGGGGCCTGCGACGCGCTCCAGAGCCGTGAGGCTAGAGTTCACACGGAAGAGGTCATCGGTTCAAGTCCGGCATCGCCCACAATGAAAATTCCTGATCAAACACAATTTTCTTACAGCGAACCCTCGGGCGTTCAGATTCGTTGACCGGTTAGACGAAGCAGTCATTTTGTGTTCTCGACCCCTCGATACAGCTGCGGAAACGCCATCCGAGCGAACGAAGCATAAGGTCGTGCAATACCGCCAGGATGATCCGAACACTCGACCACGTCCGTCGCAGATCACTCCACTCCACTCCGCACGATTTTCTCCTCAGTACAGACCCGATGAAAAATCGCACCCCCAAATGCGTCGTTCGAGGAGTGTGACCGGTCGCAATCTAACCACGAATAGCGGCGGCGGGTTCAGCTCGACTTGCGCGCCAGGCGGGTAAAGCTGCGGACGCTAATCCGGTGATGACCCCTATAAGGATCGCGATGGGTGGTAAAACGGGTGTGAGGGTCGGTTCCCACCCGCGTGATAGAGAAAGTCCGAGAATTGTCATCACGCCAAAAGCGGCACCAAATGCCCCGCCGAGGGCTCCGATGATGACACCCTCAAGGAGGAAGAGTGATGAAACGCCAAACCTGCTCTGGCCCACAGCCCGCCTGAATGCGATCTCTGATTTTCGAGACTGTACAGAGAGCATCATTGTCGTTGATGCGCCAATCGCGGTGATGATGAGTACGATACCGGCGAGCGCGGCAAGAAGGATTCCCAGGTCGCTGGTGACACCGAATCGCAGGTTCCGCAGGTCTGCGACGGTTTCTGTGGTGAAGCGGGCGGGCTGCACAGGGTCTAGCCGGAGTGGGATAGCTTCAGCGACAGCGGCGGGAAAACCGAACTCTGTTCTCACGACCAGTGAAACATCGAGTTTCTCCTCGCCTGCGAGCACGTTGCGTGATACGAACACGGTGTTATGGAGCCCTTCGATTCTGCCGGGGGCTCCGGAAATGATGCCCACGACGGTGAGTCTGCGGCCTAGAACCCAGATGGTTTGACTTCCGTCTCCAACGCTCACGTCGAGGGCTTTCGCTATGTTCTTTCCGAGAAAAGCAATGTCGGTCGCTGCCGTCGCATCGAGCAGTGAAATTGCGGAGGGAAGCTGTGTGACTCCTTGTAGCCGTAGGTACTCTGATGACACGGAGCTGACGAGAAGATTCGCGTTGGGCTCTGGGTCGGTGGGGCTGAACCGTCGAACCTGAGCTGAGGAGGCTCCGATGGTTGCGGTAAAGCCGACGTTCTGCACGCCGGGGAGTTCTTTGATGCGGTTTGCCCACTGGTCGAGCTGTGGGTTATCCGGTTTGAGCAGGGCACCACCACCGGCGGGCGTGACGCGTACCTCGTCGAGAGCTGCGACGCTGAGACGCTGGGTTACCTGCTCCGATGTTGTTTGTGATACTCCCACCGCGGCGACAAGTCCGCCCACTCCAAGAGCGAATGCAAGTGTGAGCAGAGTGCTTCGCATCATCCGGTGGGTGAGCGAGGTGGTGACATCATCGATCCGGTCGAAGATCCGTCCAATCCACGTTTCGAGCCGGACCGATCGGCTCGGCACGATCGCCGAAAGTGGCGTGTGCTCATCGGACGGAACGGTGGCATGTTCGGACGGGTCGCGGCGGGGGGAAGGGGACTCGCTGAGTTGTCCGTCAATAACTCGGATTACTCGCTTCGCTCGCGCTGAGACCTCATCATCGTGGGTGACGATGATGAGGGTGACTCCCTGGTCGTTAAGCGCGTCGAGTGAGTCGAGAACGATCTGGGTGTTGTGTGAGTCGAGGTTGCCTGTTGGCTCGTCGGCAAGGAGAATTTCGGGGCGGGTGGCAACGGCTCGGGCTATCCCAAGGCGTTGCTTTTCGCCGCCGGAAAGGTCGCGCGCGAGCAGCAGCGACCGGTCACCGAGTCCGAACCAGTTCAGCGTAGACTCCACTATTCCGCTCCGGTCGGGCAGCGCTACCCCCTGTATTTTCAAACCTAGCTCAGCGTTTCGACGACAGTTCTCATCGCCGAGGGCGAAGGAGGATTGGAACACGAATCCGAAGTTGCGTGACCGGTATCGGTCGCGTTCCCGTTCGGATGCGTGAGCTATGTCCACACCGTTGAGCCGGTAGCTCCCGGAATCGGGACGGTCGAGTAGTCCGATGATGTTGAGCAGGGTGCTTTTCCCGGCACCCGATGGGCCCACGATGGCGAGAAAGTCACCTCGATTGACTCGCAGGTTCACATCGCGGATCCCCGACGTTTCGTCGAAGAGTCGTTGCACGCCCTGTAGTTCAAGCAGAGGCACCGTTGAGGCTCGATGGTCGACCTCGGGCGGTTGCCTTTCTCCCTTGTGGTGACGGGGATTAGGAGACCAGAACACTGTCGCCCGCTTGTAGTGTTCCGTCTTGAATAGCCGCCTGGCCGTCGCCGGTTCGCAGAACGGTAATGCCGACGCGTTCCTGTTTGCCACCGTTCAGACGCAAGACGTAGTCGCCGTTCGCATCGCGTCGTACCGCGGTGAGGGGGACGGTTAGTGTTTCTTGGGCTTCGACTTCCTGTCGTAGTTGCACGAGTGTGTCAACGGGCAGTTTCTGGAACTCGGGATCGTCTGTTTCTAGGTGCACCGTTCGACCGGCGAGTTTTGTGCTGTCTCCGGAGCTGAAGTTGCCGATCTCGGTGATGGTGAAGTTCATAGCTGTCCCGTTAATGGCTCCGGAAAATTTTCCCCCTACTGCGAGGTTGCCAGCCGCGATTTCGTCGACACGGACCGCGACACGGTTTTCGCCGACCCGGATCGTGAGGAGAGGGTTATCTTTGCTCACAATCGAACCGAGGGGTGCAGCGGTAACAACCGTCCCGGTGCCATGTAATGACACGAGTTGCTTCCCAGGGATAACGGTCGGGAGCGGGTAGCCCGCGTTGGTAAAGAAACGTTGGATCACGCGAAGCATGAGCCGGTCAACCGGTCCTTTTTCGGCGATGGAGAATCCGGATGTCCGTAGAGCTGCACGCAGGGCAAAAACATCATCGCCGGTCGCATCGACGGGGAGGTCACGAAAGGTGGGGACCGGTCCGAGCAGTGCGAAATAGGGCACCCCGCCCACGGAGCCGAGGAACGCTCCCGCCTGGATCGTACTCCCCGCTGCGGGCGCAGCGCGAGTCACGACGGGAGGATCAGCCGCAACGACGAGCATTTGGGTGCTTCCCGCTTCAATCTTGCCGTTGAAGGCGGGGGTGGCATTGACTATTCCGGTACGAACTTCAGCGGTCACCGGTATGTTCTGTTGTGCCTGTTCGAGCGCACGTTTCACGGGTTGGTTGACGAACGTTCCGACAAGGAAGGATCCTGCCAAAAGAGCAATAAAGAGGAGGAACGTGAACGCGAGAAGGTACGGTCGTGCGAACCGCCGCGCGCGTGGGGTTTCATTTTTCACAGCAGAGCCGTTCTCTCGATTAACCATAGCTTTCTCTAGCCATTTTTTGCGATGAAATCACGCGCTCGTTTTAGTCGCTCAATTTTCTCAGTTTTCAGAATGTTGAGCGCGGCCTGATTTTTCGCGATCAATGCCGCCTGGTAGGAGGCTTCAAGGTTACCCAGGGTTTGTGCCATCCCGGTTTCAACATTGCACCGTGCCTGACTGTAGGCGATGCGTATCGACTGTGGATTATCCGGCAACGCCACGCCATCCTCGTCCCTGGGGATAGCGATGCTCTCAGAGACACTCCAGCTTTGTGAACTGGTTTCCGGAGTGAGACCGTCTTTCCGCAGGCAGGCCCACCATGCCTCGCGCGCAGCGTTCCATTCCGGCTGTTCCCGCGCCCAACTCGAGGCGTCATTAGCGATTCGGTTCGGGAGAGTGGCACCGGCGAGTTCCTCATTCGTGGGGTAGACGCCTGCGAAATCTGGGCTAGGATTTGCTTGGCAGTCCTCAATAGCCGCCTCCCATTTCGCACCGCCCGCCGCATGATCGTCTTTGAAAACTTGTGAAAAAGGCGGGTTCGGGGCTGAAAGACCGAGCCTTTTCGCCTCTTCTACATCCCATAATCCGTAACGGCGGTCAGCTGTATGATCCTCAGTATTGGTTTTTGGGACCTGATCTGCGCGAAAGACGAACCCTTTCGCGCGCATGCACCTCCCAAGATCAATATTAAGCGCGGTCGCGAAAATATCCCTATCTGCCCACGTGCTGACCAGCGAGTAGTCATCAATAGGGAAGCGAATCTCACCGGTCCTCTCATCAAAAACCGCACGGGCAGTCGGAACGGGTGCCACTGGACCAGGAGCATCCTGGCTAGAACAGGCGGCGAAGAGCAAGATGCTGCCGAGGGTCACGACAACCCCCGGCAGCATCCTCTGACTACCGATCACCGATACCCGAAGCTTGAAATACGGTCATTCCAGTTCTCCCAAGCATTGAGACGGTAATGGCCAAAACGCGCAATATTTCCTCGCACGCTCAACCACCTGCCATTCTTGTCGCGATCTTCCCAGTAGGTAGGTGCATCTCCCCATGACCTCGCAGATGAAGCCCGGTCATTCATCGCATTACCCACATAGTTTGACGGCCATGCGCTGTACACCGAACCCCTGTAATTGTCATGCTCATACAGCGAGAGAGCACTAGCGCTTGTCGCGCCTACCACCCCCATCACCAAGCCAAGGGAAACACCCACAGCTACCAATTTCTTTCGCACTGCAACTCCTTTGTTCTATCTTGAATGTGTTCTTCCGCACTTCCCTGCGCGGAACCTGAGCCAACGCTATCAACCTTTGAATGATTCTGTCAATATCCTCGGCAACACCCGTGCACGTCCATGCAGCGCTAGTCCCCAGATTCCCTGGTAATTCGGGGCGGGACAAGGTAAACCACGTCTTCACACGGAAGAGATCATCGTCGGTATCGCCGCCGGGGAGTTCGGCTGTCACCCGCCAGAAAAGGCAGGAGCACACATCCCCCAGCGGTCGTTCTCAGGCACGCCGAGCAGTGCCCGTCACGTCGTCAATCTGTCTACCGGTCGATGCGTCGGGGAGCGTTTATTATGCCGCAACCTCTTCGGATTCCGAAGCACGCGTGGGCACACCGGGCATCTCAAAAAATGCGAGCGGATCGACGCCGAGGAAGGTGGCGATTTTTTCGATCTCAACCACGTCGAAGGGGCGGTCTCCACGGAGTCGGGCATAGACGGCATTGCGCCCGAGCCCCAGCGGGGCCACGAGATCGTGCCCGTTCAGATCACGCCGAGCCAGTTCTGCCTTTATACCGCCAACGAGCCGTGCAGTGAGAGATGTAGTAGAACTCATATAGGAACTGTACCCAGATGGCGACACAATTGCAATACAACCGCGTACATACTACCTAAACTGTCGGCGATTGGGTACTCTGCACATATGAACAAACGAGCCGTAGGGGAGTCGTCGCCATTCAGCAGGCGCATCGCCGCGGAGATTGACCGTGCCGTGGTCCTATCCAAGTACCCCGCCTCAACGATCATCGCCGAAGCGGGGATGTCCCGAAACTACTTCTACAAGCGGATAAGGGGCGAGAACCCGTTCAACACCAATGACATCGACAGACTGTGCCAGATACTGGGAGAAGATCCAGTAGACATCGTGCAGCGCGCTTCTCGCCTCACTGTAGTCGGTTCCCGACCCACACGCCCCCTCGTGCGCAAACCCGTGGACCTCGAAGAACACATCGACTGGAACCAAGCAGCCGCCTACCGTGATGACGAACCGGACGTGGACGATCACACCGCGTGAAACATGACGGGTAGGGCGGAGAACTTCCCAGCGCACACTACCGAATGACCCACCACACGAAGCGTGACGGGAGCGACATCCAATCCAGCACAAATGGCAACACACCTCAACCAGACGGGAGCATCTACCCGCCGCTGAGCGCCAAACCGGTGCCCAGTGCCTACTAGCGAATCAGGTGCTCTAAGACCGAACCTGTCTCGTGCGTGCCTGATGATCTAACCCACGCGACCAAGAGCCGAGCCGGAACCCCAAGATCCCGAGCAATCCGCCCCAAATCATTGGTCCTCCGAGCACTAGCCATAAACCCGTCATAGTCTATGAGGCGACGAGCCGCGATTCTGTCCGCACGGTATTCAGACATCGGATAGTACCCTCGGTCATCATGCTCGTAGTGAACGATCTCGTGCGCGAGAATGCAGCGTTCGAGCGCGCGGGGCAGTCGACGGCGGAGGTAGATGACTCCGTTCAGATACGCGCCAGATATTCCGCGGGGAATATCGTCCCGGTAGCGGATGGTGGCACCAAGATCATCAGCATGCGCCCACGGGTCGTACCACGCTTGTTCCATCTTTGTTCCCCGACATCTGATACTGGAGACAGTAACCCACGACCTGCCCATGCTACTTCGATTGGCGCAATGAGACCAAGAGCAAAATACGACTCTGCCCGTTTCGGGGCGCTGGGCGCACTAAAGTGGGCGGTCCGGGACATCCCGAACCGCCCACTTTTAATGCGTGCTGAGCCCTACACGGTCTCGAGCTTGTAGCCCTCCTCACCGTGCACAACGGTGTCGATGCCGGCTAGTTCATCCTCATTGTCAATCCGGAAGCCCATGGTCTTCTGGATAACCCACCCGATCACGTAGGCGAGCACAAAGGAGTACACAAGCACAGCCCCTGCGGCGAGCGCCTGCGCTGCGAGTTGCGCAAAACTCCCGCTGAAGATAAGGCCCGTACCGCTCGCGAAGAACCCGAGATACAGAGTTCCGATGACACCACCAACGAGGTGGATACCAACCACGTCGAGTGAGTCGTCGAACCCGAGTTTGTACTTCAGATCAATTGCCACAGCACACACCGCACCCGTCAGCAGACCAAGAACGATCGCCCACAGCGGGGTCAACGCGGCACACGATGGGGTAATCGCAACAAGGCCCGCAACAGCACCGGATGCCGCACCCACCGAAGTTGGTTTCCCATCACGAATCTTCTCCACAATGAGCCAGGCCAGAAGTGCGGCGGCGGGAGCGGCAAGGGTGTTCACCCAGGCAGTTGCAGCCGTAGCATCCGCAGCAAGCTCTGATCCCGCGTTGAAGCCGAACCACCCGAACCAGAGCAACCCCGCACCGAGAAGCACAAACGGCGGGTTGTGCGGCACGTGTGCGCCCTTCCGGAAGCCAACCCGCTTGCCAAGCACGAGCGCAAGCGCAAGACCGGCCGCCCCGGCGTTAATGTGAACCGCGGTACCACCGGCGAAGTCGATCGCTCCGGCACCGAGCCACTGCTGCAGTCCGAATGTTGCCCACCCGCCATCGGTGAGCTTGCCCTCGGAGTCGAGCGTGAAGTTGAACACCCAGCTCGCAACCGGGAAGTACACGACCGTTGCCCACACACCGGCAAAGACCATCCAGGCCCCGAACTTGGCTCGGTCCGCAATGGCACCAGAAACAAGGGCGACCGTAATAATCGCGAAGGTCGCTTGGAAGGCAACAAACGCCATCGGCGGATACTTCGCGTCATCCGGTGTCACCAGGTTTGTCAAGCCGACCCAGTCGAAATTGATACCCAGGAATCCATCAATGCCCTGGAATCCGCCCGAACCGGCACCCGAGAATGCGATGGCGTAGCCGTATAACACCCAGAGAACCCCGATGAGCCCAATCGCGCCGAAACTCATCATCATCATGCTGATGACGCTCTTCGCCTTGACAAGACCGCCGTAGAAAAATGCGAGTCCGGGTGTCATGAGCAGCACGAGCGCTGCTGACAGGAGCATGTATCCCGTATTGCCTTGATCCATGTGTGTGCCTCTCTGTTGCCGCGGGTGCGGAGGATTGGAGTCACGCGTGCGGTCACATCACTGCACGGTGTGGCACCAGTCTGCCGAGGTCACATTACGGCGGTAATCGCGACGTGTTTCGACCGTGTTACGAATGCAGAAGCGACGAAATCACCGCCACCAATCGGGCTCGATCAACACGAACAATGTCTATGGGCCGTCGCAACAATCCGATCCTCGAACTCGCCAATCGCACATCCGTGGCGACGGCCAGCTCCTGTTTGGAAGCTCTCGGCAACCTGATCACGCACACCCAGTGGAGCGAGCACATCACCCTCATCAGCGCGTATCCCCGACAGTGTCGAGCACTCCCGTGTTCAAGTCTGAAGTTCGTGTCATCACTCGGGTGGTGGATGCGAGGACGCGGCGGTCAGGGCGATCATGCGGGACATTGCTCGCAGGTATTTTTTACGAAAACCACCGGCAAGCATGTCGGGAGCGAACACCTCGTCGAGGGGAATCCCGCTCGCGATAATAGGAAGCTCAGCGTCGTAGGCGCGATCAATGAAGGCAACCAGGCGCAGCGCGGCATTCTGGTCTGTCAGTTGACGCACCCCCGTCAACGCCACGACCTCGATTCCACGCACCAGTGCCGCGAAGGCCGAAGGATGAACCCCGGCAAGGTGCGCGATGAGCGCGTCGAACGAATCACAACTCACCCGGTGCCCCCGCTCTGCGAGCATCGATGCCGTGCGTGTGACATCGGCGTCGGTGGCCAGGCTGAGCGCGTGAGCCTCACTGTTACGGCGACGGTAGTCCAATCCATCAATCCGAAGGGTCGCAAAATTGGCGGCGAGCGCGCTGATCTCACGAAGAAAATCGGAGGCCGCGAATCTCCCCTCGCCGAGGGCATTCGGTGGGGTATTGGATGTCGCGGACACCCGCGCCCCGCCCGCCATGAGCTCCCCGAGAAATCGCGACATGAGCATGGTGTCGCCCGGGTCATCCAGCTCAAACTCATCAATGCACAGGAGGGTGGCACCGCGAAGCAACTGCACGGCGGGGTTGTAGCCGAGAGCCCCGACCAGAGCGGTGTATTCGATGAAGGTGCCAAAGTACTTTGGTGCGGGTGCTTCGTGCCAGAGCGCGGCAAGCAGGTGGGTTTTGCCCACTCCAAAACCACCGTCGAGATATACACCGGGATGCTCCGCACCGCTGAGCTTTGCGCGGGAACGAAACAGGAATCCGCCCGGTCGCGGCACCCACTGCTCGGCGAAGGCCCGGAGCGCGGTAACCGCTGTCTGCTGTGAGGGAAACCCTGGATCGGGCCGGTAAGACTCGAACCTGGCGTGCGCGAACTGTGGTGGCGGGGTCAATTGTCCGGCGATCTCGGTGCCCAGCACAACGGGGTTACAACCGGTCAGGTGAACAAGTTCGGCGGGCGCGGTCATTCCGTGGTCAATCTTGGTGGGGTGAACGGCACCGGATGACATCAAAAACAGACGTCAGCAAGATACCTCGGTAGGGTCAACGTAGAGAGGATTACAGCCTAACCCGACCACTGGATGTGTCCGTAGCCAGCACTCGCTCCACCCGAACCCGCCAGCACCAACACCCGGCACACACCAACACACCTACAAGTTCCATATGCCCCACACACCGACACTCAGGAGGTCTCGTGTCGATCGCACCCGGTCTCGCAACAATATCTACCACCCACAACACAACACGATGAGCACGACTCCCCCGACCCTGCCGACTCGGCTCGCGGAGATTAAAGAGGACTTTCTAGCACTGAGCGCAGCCGATCGTCTGCAGTATCTCCTCGAGTTTTCGCAGAACCTGCCGCCGCTGCCAGAGCAGTACACCGACCATCCTGATCTGCTTGAGCGAGTCGAAGAGTGCCAGTCACCGGTCTTTATCGTGCCCGAAATTATCAACGGTACCGTGCACCTGCACGCGACCGCTCCCGCCGAGGCACCAACAACTCGTGGCTTCGCGGCGATCCTCGTTGACGGGCTCACCGGACTCACCGTTGCAGAAGCCCTCGAGGTTCCCGCCGACTACCCCCAAAGTCTCGGGCTTGCTGCGGCGGTCTCACCACTCCGAGTGCGAGGCATGACCGGAATTCTCACACGGGTTCGGCGTCGCTTGCGCGAGCTCGAAGCCACTCCCGAATAAGCCGCTCCCAGCGCGCCGGGTCATCGTTGGCAAGTTTCGCGTGCCGTGCCCGGGTGAAAACCTGAAAGTCAACCAGGTCGGGGCGAGCAGCGGCGAGGCGGCGAGCCCCACCAATCGGCACAAATCCGTCATCCTCACTGTGTAACAACAGGATCGGCACCGTGAGCTGGTCAGCGCATTCTGCCGCATTCAATGCACCCACGTTGATCGGATCGGCAAGCCCGGTCAGCGCCGGAACCGGGGCACCGATCGTCGACGCGACCGCGCTGCCAAGAAACCCGGGCAGACGACGCATCCGAGCCTGGTAGCGCAGGATGTCCCGCCAGTCCAGTGCCGCGGATTCGAGAATGATCCCCACCAATCGCTCCGACACCGCTGGATCACGTAACACCGCCTGCAGCACGATGGCACCGCCCATTGACCATCCCATGAGAACAATCGAGCTCGCACCGCGCTCGAGCGCAAACGCGACGGCGGCCGCGACATCCGGCCATTCTGTGCTGCCAAGCCCGTAGCGACCATCGCTGCTGCGCGGAGCCTCACCGTCATTGCGATACGACACGACAAGCGAATTCCAGCCGACCTCGTGTGCGGGTGGCACCGCACGCAGCGTATCCGAGCGCTCTGCCGCCCGACCGTGCACCTGAATAATCCAGCGTGAGGTGGATGTCGCTGCGGGAAAGAACCAGGCCGGGGCTAGACCACACTCCGTCGATACCTGCACTCGCTCAAACGGCAGCCCCAGCTCGTGCGGAGCGCGATAAAACGTACCCACCATCCGTCCGTGTCGAGCACGCGTGAGGTCACCCGAGACGACAGAGATGATCGAGCGCACAACCTCGTGGCCGCGCTCTTCGATGACATCACCGAGTTGCGCGTAGCCACGCTCGTGATCGAAGGCGAAACCGTACCGGCCGCGCATCCGGGTTTCATCGGAGGCCCTGAGCCTGAGCTCACCGCCGTCGAGATCTACTCCGTGCACCCGTTCCGGTTCGGCCCGGCGAGTCGGTGGTGCAACGATGGTCCGTGCGAACAGCACAACGGTCGCGGTGGCGGCGGCGCTCGCCAGCACCGTCGTGAGCCCAACACCGATACCCGCCGTGCGGACTACCCGTCGCCGCGCCATCCTGTCGATCTCCCTCCGTGTGTCGCTACCCCACATCGGGCGCCGGTGACCCCGGTCAGTTCCTTCCGCGGCAGCTACCCGCACTGACTCAGCGCGTGTGGACCTGTGACCGCGGCGATCTCGTGCGGCGAGCCGCCACCATCACCACCCCTAGAGACTCTAGTCTGCAAGTCGTGACCCAGTCTGCAGTGCCCGTCCTTCGCGAGTTCGAACTCGCGAAGGCATCGCTTCGCAGCGCCCAGGCTCGCCACGACATTGTCATCAGCGATATCCCGGCACCGCGCAAACTCGCACCGTACGCCACGGCAGTCTCAGCGAATATTGACAACCCCGATCTTGGTTCCCGCGCCGGATTTGGCACCGGACGGCTTGTGCTCCTGTGTGATCCGAGCATGCCCGAAACGTGGCACGGCTTATTCCGGATTATCTGTTTTGCACAGGCGCCGCTCGACACCGACATGGGTGCCGATCCGTTCATTACCCGGGTCGCGTGGTCGTGGTTGATAGATTCGCTCACCGAACACGGTGCCACCTTCCACTCCGCATCCGGTACCGCAGCAAAGACCCTGTCGACCGGATTCGGTGAGCTGGCCCACGAGGGCGACGGTGCCCAGATCGAACTGCGCGCATCGTGGACACCCAGCGATTCAACAATTGCGCCGCATCTCGAGGGCTGGGCCGACCTGTTGGGACTCATTGCGGGTCTACCTCCGTGTGAGCTCAATGGCGTATCTGCTCTCACCCTCCGAAGGCAGCCTCATTGACCGACTACGTGCTCGTCAACACCCCTGCCGAATACGCCCGGGCGGTCGAACGGTTGCTCGCAGCCAGCGGACCGGTTGCGGTCGATGCGGAGCGTGCCAGCGGTTACCGGTACTCGCAGCGTGCCTACCTCATCCAAATGTTTCGCCGAGGAGCCGGGACCTTTCTGTTCGATCCGATCGCTGTGCCACGCTTTGATGACCTGCAGGCGGGTATTCGAGACGAGGAATGGGTTCTACACGCCGCAAGCCAAGACCTCCCCTGCCTCCGCGAGGTGGGTCTTGACCCGAGGAACATTTTTGACACCGAGCTCGCAGCACGCCTGCTCGGGATGCCCCGGGTGGGACTCGCCGCGGTCGTGGAAGAGCTGCTGGGCATCACCCTCGCCAAGAAACACTCGGCCGCCGACTGGTCAACCCGACCACTGCCAGACTCGTGGTTGGAGTACGCCGCGCTCGACGTTGACCTGCTCGTGGATGTCCGCGACCTGCTCGTGACCAGACTCGCGGCCGCGGGCAAAACACACATCGCCGCCGAAGAGTTCAACGCCACCCTCGCGAAAGAGGCAAAACCCGCCGCCGCCGAACCATGGCGACGACTCTCGGGTATCCACGCACTTCATAATCCGCGCAAACTCGCGATCGCGCGCGAACTGTGGCTGGCCCGAGAGACACTGGCCGCCGAACTGGATGTCTCGCCGGGACGGCTCGTGCCCGATACATCCCTCTCGAGTGTGGCGGCCGCGATGCCCACCAGCCGGAGTGCGCTCGCGGCGCTCCACACCTTCACCGGTCGAGCAAGCCGGTCCGAACTGGAACGATGGTGGCAGGCCGTTGAGCGCGGACGCACCGCGACACCACCTGCCCGGCATCCGCCGAGCGAGGGCCCGCCGCCACCGCGAATGTGGGCGACGCGTAATCCATCCGCCGACATTCGCCTACGACTCGCTCGGGAGTCGCTCACCGAACTCGCCGGGCGACTCAGTATGCCACTGGAGAATCTTCTCACCCCCGATTACCTGCGACGTGTGACGTGGCACCCTCCGCACCGCGTGACAACCGCCTCGATCAACGACCAGCTCCGGGCGCTCGGGGCACGGAACTGGCAACGGAACACCATCGCCGCGGTTATAGTCGAGGCATTTGTGCACGCGACACAACTGACGACGCTCTCGGGGATCGAACCAGGCATCTAAAATCAGGAGATGGAGAGAAGCACACGAGGCCCCCTCTCCCGAATGCTGGCCCGATAACACAGGGAGAAGCACGTGACGACACGACGATCTGAGGTTGTCTTCATTGACGGCGTCCGCACGCCCTTTGGGCGGGCCAGCGACAAGGGGATGTTTGCGCGCACGCGCGCCGACGACCTGCTCGTCTCGGCAATCATCGGCCTGCTGGAGCGAAACCCAACCATCCCCCACGACCGCATTGACGACGTCGTGATCGGAGCGGCAACACAGACCGGTGACCAGGGACTCACACTCGGACGGGTCGCGGCGATCCTCGCGGGTCTGCCCCGCTCGGTGCCCGGATTCTCGGTTGACCGGATGTGCGCGGGAGCAATGACGGCCACCGCAATGGCCGCGGGGTCGATCGGGTTTGGTATGTACGAGTTGGCTCTGGTTGGCGGAGTCGAGCACATGGGTCGGCACCCGATAGCCTCCGGCGCTGACCCCAACCCGCGGTTCCTCACCGAGCGGCTCGTCGGCGAGGAGGCGCTCGTGATGGGGGCCACCGCTGAGCGGATTCATGATCGTTTCCCACACCTAACGAAGCAGCGCGCCGACCACTTTGCATTCCGCAGCCAGGAAAAAGCAGCGGCGGCGTATGCCGCTGGCGATATCCAACGTGACCTCATTCCCGTCGCCCACGCAACTGATGCCGGGTGGAACCTCGCGGTCCGCGACGAGTTGCCACGACCCGACACCACAGTGACGGCACTGGCGACACTGAAAACCCCGTTTCGTCCCCACGGTCGGGTGACCGCGGGCAATGCGTCCGGTCTTACCGATGGTGCGACCGCAGCCCTCATCGGGTCTGCATCGCTGGCCGAAGAACTCAGGCTTGTCCCTCGGATGCGTCTGGTCAGCTACGCCTTTGCGGGCGTGGACCCGGAAATTATGGGCATTGGGCCCATCCCCGCGACCGAGAAGGCACTGCGTTTGGCGGGACTTCGAATGAGCGATATTGACTGCTTCGAACTCAACGAGGCGTTTGCGGTGCAGGTGCTGTCACTGCTGGATCACTACGACATTCCCGACGATGACCCCCGGGTCAACCCGTGGGGCGGCGCGATCGCGATGGGACATCCGCTCGCTGCCTCCGGGGTGCGGTTACTGATCCAACTGTCACGGCATTTTCAGAAGCACCCCGAGTATCGCTACGGACTCGCGAGCATGTGCGTGGGCCTGGGACAGGGAGCCACCATGATCTGGGAAAACCTCAGCTCGAAGGCACGGAAACGATGACAGATCACTCGACACCCACTCCCGACATGTTCGCGGATCTCGTTGCAATCTCAGGCGATGAGGTTGTCAGCCACTCGTTTGTGCGAGACATCCCGCTGCGTGATGGCCGAGTGCTAGCGCTCGTGACGCTCGATAACGGCCGTGACCACACTCGCCCGAATACGCTCGGCCCGCGCACACTGCTCGAGTACGCGGCGACCCTTAACGCGCTGCGTGAGCGTGCCAGAGCGGGTGAGATACACGGTGTCGCGATCACGGGTAAGCCCTACATTCTTGCCGCGGGTGCTGATCTCTCCCGGATCGATGCGATCACCGATCCCGCGCTCGCCCTGTTGCTCGGGCGGCTTGGACACTATGCGCTGGGTAGCCTGGCAGAGGTGGGCGTGCCATCCTTTGCCTTCATCAATGGCCTCGCGCTGGGAGGCGGGCTGGAGATTGCGTTGCACGCCGACTACCGCACGGTCTCGAGCGCAGCGCAGGGAATCGGGCTACCGGAGGTGTTCCTCGGGCTTGTTCCCGGCTGGGGTGGCGCGTATCTGGCACCCCAGATTATCGGAATCGAACGAGCCCTCACCCTCGTTCTAGAAAACCCATTGAAACAGAATCGGGTGCTGAACGGCCCGGCCGCACACGAACTCGGACTTGCCGACACCCTCATCCCCTCGGCCCGATTCTTGGAGGATTCGATCACGTGGGCGGGGGAGGTCATCGCGGGGCGGCTCACGGTGCGGCGACCGCACAAGCCGGGTCGAGTGGAGCGGCTGCTCAAGTGGGAAGCCGCTGTGAACATTGCCACAAAGCGAGTGCGCCGCTCACTCGGTACCGCACCGCAGGCACCCTATGCCGCGCTCGAACTACTGCGTGCGGCAAAACGAAGCAACCGTGCGCAGGCTTTTGATCGAGAGGATGCCGTGCTCGCGAAGCTCATCGGAGGCGATCAGTTCCGGGCATCCCTCTACGCGTTCAATCTTGTGCAAAGACGCGCCAAGAAAGCGGCGGGGGCACCGGATGCCTCGATCGCGAAGCCGGTCACCATGGTTGGCGTACTCGGTGCCGGGTATATGGCGCGGCAACTCGCGCTGTTGTTTCTTCGACAGCTGAAGGTGCCGGTGCTGATTACCGATGTGGATGCCGCGAAGGTCGCAGCCGCAATTGCGTACATCCGCACGGAAATCAGCACCCTGTTGACCAAGGGGAGGATCACGGCGGATGACGCAAACCGGCTGAACGGGCTCATCCACGGCACCGACTCGCTCACGGACTTCGCACTGTGCGACTGGGTCATTGAGGCGGTGTTCGAAGACCTTACGGTGAAGCAGAACCTGTTTGCTGACCTCGAGCCACACCTCGACCCGACGGCGGTGCTCGCGACGAACACCTCCTCGCTGCTTGTGTCAGACATCGGTGCAAAGCTGCAGCATCCGGAACGGCTCGTCGGGTTCCATTTTTTCACACCCGTCGCGGTGATGCCGCTGGTTGAGGTTGTCGCAACGGCAGTGTGCGACGAGGCATCCCTGGCAACCGCCTTTGTCGTTGCACGGAAACTCAAGAAAAACGCAGTGCGCACGGCGGATGCCACCGGCTTCGCCGTCAACAGGCTGCTCGCGGTGCTGCTCGGTGAGTCGCTGCGCGCCGTTGACGGGGGGAGCACGTTTGCACAGGTGGACCAGGCGCTCGCCCCGCTCGGCCTGCCAATGCCACCGTCAACGCTGCTTGATCTCATCGGCCTCCGGGTCGGCGCACACGTGCTTGATATTCATTACGCCGCGTTTGGTGATCGGTTTTACACGAGCGATACTCTGCACCGGCTTGCCGATCACGGCCTCCTTCTCGACAAAAACGAACGGGGGGACATCGTCGGCTTTAACGCCGGGGCGGTGAAAATCGCCGCGCAGGCAGTGGCGCAGCGCGGCGATGCTGGTGCGCGCGGGCGCTCGCGAGGAAAAATCAGGGCACAACTGACAGGCACTCTGGGCTCTGCCCCGGACATCCTCACTTCACTGCAGGATGCCCTCGCACGCGAGGTAAAGACGATGCTCGAGGAGGGTGTTGTCGCTGCGGCGGAGGATATTGACCTGTGCCTCGTACTCGGTGCCGGATTCCCGTTCCACCTGGGTGGGATAACGCCCTATCTTGACCGGGTTGGAGCATCGGAAAGAGTGTTCGGTGACGCCTTCCACCACCCGCCGGTGCGCGGGATAGTGTAGTTCGCTTATCGGCAGCATTCACGGTGTCGGGTGAGCAAACCTGCCTGCTGTCACTGCGCAATACACTCGGCATCGTCGGAATGGTGCTCGGGTGCACGGTGTTCATGGGATCTACCGTCGCTATCGTCGCCTCGGTGGGGTACCTCATCGCCCCGCGTGCCTGGCGACGCAGACTACCCCCGCGATAACTCCTCACCGAATACGGTGCGGTCCCGTCTTCACATCGAGTTGGGCCACCACATCCCCGCCAGCGCCACGCGCGTACGGTACCTTCGTTCCGACTACCATGCCCACCACATCGTGCGTAATGTGCTGCGCCGTGAGACCGTAGCGTTCCAGGATGTCGCCACGGCTACCGTGATCAAGGAAAGTGTCGGGCAACCCCATTTCGGTCACCGCGATGTCAATACCCGCTTCCCGCAAATCCTGCCGGATGCGGGTTCCAATCCCGCCCACCCGAATGCCGTCCTCAATGGACACCACGAGCCGGAAATCGCCCGCCATCTTGATAATGCTGCGCGGTACGGGCACAACCCACCGTGGGTCAACCACGGTTGCCCTGATCCCCTGCGCTGACAGGCGGTTCGCGACATCCAGTGCAATGCCCGTGGTCGCCCCGATTGCGACAATGAGAACATCTGTGCGGTCGCCCTCACAGAGCACATCGACTCCGTCCTCGGTGCGATACACCGCCGGATACTCCACCCCCACCGTTCCCTTTGGAAACCGCAGCACGGTCGGGGCATCGTCCACCGCCACCGCCTCGGCGAGTTCCTCTGCGAGTCGGGATGAGTCGCGTGGAGCCGCGATCCGGATGCCCGGCACCACCTGCAAAATCGCCAAGTCCCAGACTCCGTGATGGCTCGGCCCGTCCGGCCCGGTCACTCCCGCGCGATCAAGCACGAAGGTGACGCCGGCCCGGTGCAACGCGACATCCATGAGCACCTGATCGAACGCCCGATTGATGAATGTCGCGTAGAGAGCCACAACCGGGTGAAGACCACCAAACGCCAACCCAGCAGCCGAGGCCACAGCGTGCTGTTCGGCAATGCCCACGTCAAACACCCGCTCTGGGAAGCGCTCGGCCAGACGGTGTAAACCGGTGGGGCGAAGCATTGCGGCGGTAATGCCGACAATCCGGTTGTTGCATTCGGCGAGGGTGACAAGCTCATCCGCAAAAACGGACGTCCACGATGCACCCGTCGCCGACTCCATTGATTCACCGGTTTCGGGGTCAATCTGCCCCACCGCGTGGAACTGGTCGGCCACATCATTGCGGGCAGGATCGTACCCGCGACCTTTCTCGGTAATAACGTGCACGATGACGGGAGCTCCGAAGTCTCGGGCCTGTGTGAGAACCTCCTCCACGGCACCGATATCGTGCCCGTTGATCGGACCCAGGTATTTAATATCGAGATTGGAGTACAGCTGCTCAACGCCCGCGACCCGCGACAAAAACCCGTGCAGACCACCCCGCACGCCCCGATACATCGCTCGTCCCGCTGGCCCTAACTTATTGAACACCCGCTCGCTCAAGAATCGAAGGTCGCTGTATTTTCGCTTGGTGCGCAGACTGTCGAGGAACCGAGCGATACCACCAATGGTCGGTGCGTAAGAGCGACCATTATCGTTGACAATAATGATGAGCTTTCGGGTGTTGTCATCGGAGATATTGTTGAGTGCTTCCCACGTCATTCCGCCGGTGAGCGCCCCGTCTCCCACCACCGCAACAACACAGCGGTCCCTCTGACCTGTCATATCGAACGCTTTCGAGATGCCGTCTGCCCAGGACAACGAACTAGAGGCGTGCGAGCTCTCCACAATGTCGTGCACGGACTCTGAGCGCTGCGGGTATCCCGCGATCCCACCGGTCTGCCGGAGCGTGGAAAGGTCTTGCCGCCCCGTGAGCAGCTTGTGCACGTAGGACTGATGGCCCGTGTCGAACACCATTGCATCGCGCGGGGAGCGGAAGATCCGGTGCATCCCGAGGGTTAGTTCAACGACACCAAGATTCGGCCCGAGGTGTCCCCCGGTCTTTGAGACGGATGCCACGAGGTGGGCGCGAATCTCACGGGCGAGGTCATTCATCTGAGCGATGCTCAGCTCATCCAGGTCGCGAGGGCCGTGAATGTGTTCTAACACCCGACGAGACTCCAATCGCTTGCACCATGCGGACGACCGCGCTGCCCGGCCCCCGAGTCTACCGACAGTAGCAGCACAGTCGGCACGACGCCAACGCCCACCGACAGTACTGTCTAAACAAGCGACCGCAGCACGTACTGCAGAATACCGCCATTGCGGTAGTACTCCGCTTCGCCGGGGGTATCGATCCGCACAACTGCGTCGAACTCGACCGTTGCTTTTCCGTCTGATGAATGCTCGCTCGGCGCAGCAACCACACGCACTGTCTTCGGTGTGCGTCCCTCGTTCAATTCGGTGAGCCCTGTGATCGTCACGATCTCGGTGCCATCCAGCCCGAGCGAATCGGCCGACTCTCCCACCGGAAACTGCAGCGGCACAACACCCATCCCAATGAGATTTGACCGGTGAATCCGCTCAAAGCTCTCGGTAATAACAGCCTTCACCCCGAGCAGGCTTGTGCCCTTTGCCGCCCAGTCGCGCGACGATCCCGACCCGTATTCTTTCCCACCAAAAATCACCAACGGTATTCGGGCCGCACGGTAGTTCTCGGCCGCATCGTAGATGAATGCTTGCGGGGCATCCGGAGCGGTGAAATCGCGTGTGTAACCGCCCTCAACGCCATCGAGCAACTGGTTTTTCAGCCGAATATTCGCAAACGTGCCACGAATCATCACCTCGTGGTTGCCGCGGCGTGAACCGTAGGAGTTAAAGTCGCTGCGTGCGACCCCGTGCTCGGTGAGGTACTTTCCGGCAGGAGTGTCGGCTTTGATCGATCCCGCGGGCGAAATGTGGTCGGTTGTGACCGAATCGCCGAGTTTCGCGAGCACCCGAGCACCCCGGATGTCGGTCACCGCCGCCGGCGTCATCGTCATGCCGTCGAAGTACGGAGGCTTGCGCACATACGTCGAGCTGTCGTCCCACTCAAAAATCGCACCGGTCGGGGTGGGAAGATTCCGCCACCGCTCGTCACCCTCGAACACGCTCGCGTACTGCTTCGTAAACATCGCCTCATCAATGGATGAATCGATCGTGGCTTGTACCTCCGCGGCATCCGGCCAAATATCGCGCAGATACACCGGGGCACCGTCGCTGCTGGTACCAAGCGAATCAGACTCGAAGTCGAAATCCATCGATCCCGCGAGCGCGTACGCAATGACCAACGGCGGGCTCGCGAGGTAGTTCATCTTCACATCGGGGTTGATTCGGCCCTCAAAGTTGCGATTACCCGACAGCACCGCGGTGACGGCAAGGTCATTCTGCTGCACCGCCGCCGACACTTCGTCAATGAGTGGGCCGGAGTTACCGATGCAGGTTGTGCAGCCGTAGCCGACGGTGTAGAAACCGAGCTGCTCAAGATCGTGAGTGAGGCCTGCCCGCTCGTAGTAGTCCGTGACAACCTTCGACCCCGGCGCAAGGGTCGTCTTCACCCACGGCTTTGCGACGAGTCCCTTTTTTACGGCGTTGCGTGCGAGCAGGCCAGCCGCGAGCATGACCGAGGGGTTCGACGTGTTCGTGCACGAGGTGATCGCCGCAATAGTCACGGCACCGTGATCGAGCGTGTAGTTTTTCCCTCCCGCGGTCACCGCGGTCGGTTTGGATGACTCAGACGCGTAGGCGGTGAGGTCCTGCTCGAACCGGGCCTTTGCGTTTGCGAGCACCACGCGGTCCTGCGGGCGCTTCGGGCCCGCGATCGAGGGAACCACGGTGTCCAGCTCGAGTTCCAAGTATTCAGAGAAAACCGGTTCGCGGCTGGGGTCGTGCCACAGCCCCTGCAGCTTCGCGTATGCCTCGACGAGAGCAAGCTGCGCAGTGCTCCGGCCGGTGAGGCGCAGGTAGTCGATGGTGACACTGTCGATCGGGAACATCGCGGCGGTAGACCCGAACTCCGGGCTCATGTTACCGATCGTGGCCCGGTTGGCCAGCGGCACAGATGCGACACCCGATCCGTAGAACTCCACAAACTTGCCGACCACCCCGTGCTTGCGCAGCATATCGGTGATCGTGAGCACCACATCGGTCGCGGTCACACCGGTGGGGATAGCTCCCGAGAGCTTGAACCCAACGACCTTCGGAATGAGCATCGACACCGGTTGCCCGAGCATCGCTGCCTCCGCCTCAATCCCGCCGACGCCCCACCCGAGCACGCCGAGCCCGTTCACCATGGTCGTGTGCGAATCGGTACCCACGCAGGTGTCGGGGTAGGCGCGGAGCACTCCGCCGACACGGCGATCGTAGATCACCTTGGCGAGGTGTTCGATATTGACCTGGTGCACGATGCCGGTGCCGGGCGGTACAACCTTGAAGTCGTTAAACGCAGTCTGACCCCAGCGCAAGAACTGATAGCGCTCGCCGTTGCGCTCATATTCAATCTCGACATTGCGCTGAAGTGCGTTCTCGGTGCCGAAAAGGTCGGCGATAACCGAGTGGTCAATGACCATTTCCGCGGGCGAGAGTGGGTTGATCTTGGTCGGGTCACCGCCGAGCGCAGCCATTGCTTCGCGCATGGTTGCCAAATCCACTATGCACGGCACACCGGTGAAGTCCTGCATAACCACCCGCGCCGGAGTGAACTGGATCTCGGTGTCCGGTTCCGCCGTCGGCACCCAGGAGCCGAGCGCAGTGATCTGTGCTCTCGTGACATTCGCCCCATCCTCGGTTCGCAGCAGATTCTCCAGCAGTACTTTCAGACTGAACGGTAGGTTGTCGTGGCCGGGAACGGAGTCGATCCGGAAAATCTCGTAGGCCGTGCCATCCACCTGCAGGATGTCTCGTGCTCCAAAGCTATTAACTGTCGACACCGTGTTTTCTCCCTGCTTTTCTGTGAAACTGGTTGCGCATACCGGCACCATCCACTAATCTATCCGACCTGCTCCGGTACCTCAGACCGCCCTGCCCGAGGTCGCGGTGGATAGACCGCCCGAATAACCACCCAACTGAGCACAAGCATGAGTGCATACAGCGGCCACCCCATAATCAATCGCGTGATTCCAAGACCGACGACATTATCGGCCAGATACATGGGCAGTTGCACGATAACCCGGAGCGCGAACATGGCTGCCCAGAGAACACTCAACCAGACAGCTGCCCGGAACCGCACTCGGTTGCGACGCCAGCCAGAAACATCATTCATGAGAAAACCGGCGATGATTCCCACAATCGGCCACCGCACGAGAACGGAAAGCAGAAACGCGAGCGCGTACCCGCCACTCGTGTAAAAACCCCACACGTAGTTGTCACGCGCGTTGCCCGTCCACATCGCGATGGCAGCCGAGAATGCGACCGCGATGAGCCCGCCGAAGGCCTGTGACGCGGGACTCTTAGAGACAAATCGGATGACTGTGAACACAACCGCAATTCCCAGTGAGGCAATAAGCGCGGGCCACAGCGCCGCCTGCGAACTCCAGCTGAACGCCACCGTGAGGGTGCTGAACGCTCCGAGAAAGATGAAACCGGGCAGAACTGTTTCCAGGATGCCGCGGACTCCACCGATCGCGGCAAGCACGCGTTGACCGGCCGGGATATCTTCGTTGGTGAGCGCTCCGAGGCTCGTGTTGCTGAGGGCAGCGGCCATCTGGGCACCGAAACTGGGGGTGCCCTGGTTCGGTTCTGGCGAGTCTGCCGAGGAGATAGGGTCCGGGGTGGTCATCGTATTGTCACCGTTCGGTCGGGATCGTGAGATCGAGGCATCCTGCCGCGCTGTTACGACACGGACGGGGTGGTCGGCATCTGCAGTGGAATCAGATCACGCGGCGGCATGGGCGTCGAACCCCGCACCACAACAATCGAGCGAAACAGGTCTTCGACCTTCGCGGATGCCTCGGCCTCGGCCACCGCGTCACCGGAGATCACTCCGCGCAGGAACCAGCGCGGGCCATCCACCCCAATGAAGCGAGCAGCCTGCGTGCGCTGAGGACCGTCAACCAGCGGAATCTGTGCGATGAGCTCGGGCCCGAACGGCCCTTCCTGTTCGGAGGTGGTACCGCCCTGCTGTGCGATCTGCTCGGTAATCTGCGTTCGAATCTCGTGCCAGAGGCCCGCGGATCGTGGCGCTGCAAACGGCTGCACCTGCAGTGTCGAGTTCGCGTAGTCCAACCCGACCGCGACAACGCGTTGATTTTCTTCCTCAATCTCCAGCCGAATGTGCAATCCTTCCCGCGGCAGAAGCTTCAATCCGCCAAAATTGACATACGGGCGCACCGGGTTTGCTTCGGCCTCGTCGAACGGGCCGTTGGTGTCTCGGTCCTGGGGTGCCGACTTGGGTTGGTCGTCATCGACGAGTTCGTCAGTGTCACTCACGCAATACCTCCTGTGGTGTGGGTGGGTGCAGCCTCTGCACCAAAACCGGTTGACCCAAATCCGCCCTCGCCACGGGCGCTGCCCGGGAGTCGTTCAACCGGAACAAACCGAGCCCGGCTCACCGGCATGATGACAACCTGCGCGATCCGGTCACCGACCTCGATCGTGTACGCCTCGGTGGCATCGGTATTGAGCAGCGACACCCTGATTTCACCGCGGTACCCGGCATCCACCGTGCCCGGCGCGTTGACGAGGGTGATGCCGTGCTTGAACGCAAGACCCGAACGCGGCACAACAAAGGCGACATACCCGTCTGGCAGCGCAAGCGACACCCCGGTTCCCACCGTTGCACGCTGCCCGGCCGCGAGCACGACCCGCTCGGTCGCGTGCAAGTCGGCACCGGCATCGCCGGGGTGCGCGTACTCTGGGACACGGTCGGCGGTGATAAGAACCTCAGGCGAATCGGTCACGGTTAGAGGGTAACCCAGAAAGTCTGGTCTGATAGACCCATGCTCTCGTATCGTGAACGGCTGTCGCCGAGTCCGTGGATCGCCCTGCACTGCCTCCTGTTGTGCGCGGCCTGCACTCTCGTATTCGCCCCCATAAATTTCACCGTCGGGATTGTGATCGGGATCGTGTGCGTGCTCGTGTTGGTCACGACAGTGTGGTTCACCGGGCCGATCATTGAGGTGCACAACGGGGTACTGCGCGCGGGGCGTGGCACGATCGCACTCAGCGAGATCGGACCCGCCGAACCGCTGACCGGGCAACAGGCGCAGCGCGCGCTGCGCACAGAACTGGATGTCCGTGCCTTCCTGGTCATTCGTGGCTGGGTCACATCGCTCGTGAAAGTGCCCATCACCGATGCTCGGGATACGACACCGTACTGGCTCGTCTCGACGCGGCATCCCGTGAAGCTTGCCGATGCGATCAACCAGGCCGCAAGTAGCAGCGCTGCCGGTGGCACGGAGACCTAAACACACCGAGGCGCGGCGCGGGGCAGCACAGAGGCGCTTACGGCACCGATACGCGGAGCACGGGCAACACCGGCGGAACACTGACCGCTAGACAGAACATTCCGAGCACACCGGGCCGAGCTTGGCCTCGTGGTCCAGCTGCGAGCGGTGCTTGACGAGGAAACAGTTCACACAGGTGAACTCATCGGCCTGCGGTGGGAGCACCACGACCTCGAGTTCAACGTCAAACAGGTCAGCTCCGGTGAGATCAAACCCGCCGGGATTATCCGCATCATCGACGTCCACCACGCCTGAAAGGGTGTCGGGTACGCGTTCCTTGAGTGCCTCAATTGACTCGGTGTCGTCATCGGTCTTTCGCGGGGCATCGTAGTCGGTTGCCATTGAATAGTCTCTCCTCGGTGCCGAGATTCGGCGGCGATAGTCTGCATGAAAAATGTTCAGTACGCAAACCATCCACGCGGTGCGCGCTTAACCGCATTCCGTGCAAGCTGCAGATCAGCCCCTCACGCGACGCGAGTGCGTCGGATCCGGGCGCGACGAGTCGACCGTCACGGATCAGCCCATCGTGCGACGAGAGTACACCGCTACCGCGCTGAATGGGTACTGAAATTACTCTGAACGTACGCCGACGCCGCCCTAAAGTTGTGTCGCGCCCAGCGTATTCCCACCGTCAATACCCCGAACTTGCGCCGCGCCCAGCGTATTCCCACCGAGAGCGGCGGTGACGTGGCATCCTAGCCGGAGAGAAAAGCGCGGAGAGGCTTGCCGTCATGCAGGAACTTACGGTTATTGGGATAGAAGAGGGTGCGCTCGTCGCGTCCGCCGAAGACGGCACCCGTTTTCGGATCGGCGTTGATGATGCACTTCGGTCGCGACTACGGCAACCCGTCGCTGCCCCTGTCGACGCTGCGAAGCCATCGCCACGGGAGATCCAGGCACAGATTCGCGGGGGCCGGTCTGCCGAAGATATCGTCGCCCAGACCGGTGCCGCGATCGAGTACATCCGTCGATTCGAGGCCCCTGTCATCGCCGAGCGCGCGCACGTTTTGGAATCGGCACAGGCCGTCAGGGTGCTTCTCAGCGGCGAGTTTGACTTCAGCGACCACCCGACAACGTTCGGGACCGCGGTGCAAGACCGGCTCACCGCACTGCACGCGTGTGGTGTGCACTGGGACAGTTGGAAAGACGAAGAGCACGGATGGCTCATTCAGCTCGAGTTCACCGTTGACAGCGTCACACACGAAGCCCGCTGGGAGTTTGACCCGCGCAAGAATTCGCTGCACCCGGCAAACCCGGAGGCTGTCTCACTCTCACAGCCGGGCGAACTGACCGCCGGGATGGTCCCGCGCCTCCGCGCGGTGAGCGCCGACAGCCCAGATGCTCGATTCGACAGCGGAGTGTTCAGCTTCGCCGACAGCGATTCCGCCCATCGGGACACGGCACCGCATCTGGATGGCTCGCTGTTTGCTCGCGCGAACGAGTCGTCCAGTTCCGCTGCCACCCGTGCCGCGATTCAGCGCGCGGACGAACCGCCGAGCAACATGAGCGAAACCGCCGACCTGTTGGAGGCGCTACGCCGTCGCCGTGGTGAGCGAGAGAGCGCCGACGGTGCTGGCCTGTTCCCTGGTGGTGACGGTGAAGCTCATGCGCAAGATCGTGACGGTGATCACCCGCACGGGGGGGTAGTCGGTGAGTCGGCACAGGGCTGGCAGTCGAGAAACTCGGGTTGGACAGGACGCGCACCGCGCAATACAGGTCCACAGCCCGCCGGTGGGTCGGTCATTCCGCTGATGACGACACCGCAGCCACCTGACTCGGCAGACGGTGCTTGGCACAACGGGTCAGGGGCGGCGGAATCTCACACCGGACCGCAGGCCTGGAACGGTAAGAATACGGGATCGCAGGGGCAGGGCCGCGGCTCGCGCCGAAGTCGTCCCGCTATGCCCAGCTGGGATGAGATCGTGTTCGGTGCGCGCACCGACGAGGACGACCCCGCGTAGTAGCGACGGCCCGCTCAACACACAAGAACACATCCAGACCCTCGAAGACGACCCTGCGTGGTGACGACGGCCTCGCGTCACCACGCCACGCCGTCGCGTTCACCCAGCGCAGCAACACACCGCATCGTAGGGTTACTGCCGCGCCACGACCTCACGCACCGCGAGTGGGCCACGGTGAAGCCGCTGCACTGACGCCTGTGCGACGGGTTTCACCACGATGAGGTCAAGATCCACGTGCGGAGGTTTACCGACGGCATCCACCACAATCGACCCAACATCAGCGGCGGTCAAGGGGTTGAGGATATTGTCATACACAGCGTCGGCACGGCTCTGGTCGCCACCGAATCGTACGAGCGAGAACTCCTCCGTCTTCACCATGCCCGGCGCGACCTCAATCACCCGAATGGGTTCACCGTGGAGTTCCAGCCGCAGCACTTCGGTGACAGCGTGCGCGGCGAACTTTGCAGCACAGTAGCCGCCAGCCCCTGGATAGGTGGACAGGCCCGCGATGGAGGTGATGTTCACGATGTCCGCCACACCGCGCTCGAGCGCCCCGCGGCGCAACAGCGGCAGGAGCGCGGATGTCACACGCTTGAGCGCGAGCACATTCACCTCAAACATCCACTGCCAGTCTTCAATCAGGGATGTCTCGACCGAGTCAAGCCCTTTCGCCCCACCCGCATTGTTGACAACACAGTGCACCGGGCCTGCTGCCTCAAGCTGTTCACGCAGCGCATCTACGTCGCCCTGGTTTGTGAGATCGGCAACAATGTAGGATGCCCCGCACTCCTGAGCGAGTTCGCGCAGCCGCTCTTCGCGGCGAGCGACAGCGACTACCGACCATCCCGCTTCGCGCAGTGCGCGCACCGTCGCCGCGCCAATCCCCGAACTCGCTCCCGTAACAACCGCCCGTAGCTCCATACTGGCCGAGCCTATCAGTGGGTTGCCGAAGCGGATCACACAGTTGGTGCGTCGGGCACTCCACGCCGGAGGTTATTGTCTCCCAAGTATTTTTGACACTACGTCGTGGCGTCCTGCCGTTGTAAATTTGTTACCTAATTGGGGGGGGTATGGCTGGTGTTGGGGTGCCCGAAGGTGTTGTTGGTGTTGCCTGGCATACTGTCGCGAAGTGGCGAGCTTGTTTTGCTGCGGATCGGGTTGATGGGTTGCTAGATGAACCGCGGTCGACTCGTGTGCCGGTGATCAGTGTTGATCACGTCGAGAAGGTCATCGTCGTACCCTGGAATCTGTTCCTGTGAATGCGACGCACTGGTCGAGAGCATCGATGGCGGAACGTTCTGGCTTGTCGAAGTCCACAAGTCGGCCGGATCTGAAAAGATGTTCGAGCTACAGCCTCATTGGGTGGAGAAGAGCTTCAAGTTTTCCACGGATCCGACATTCATTGAGAAGGTCTATGACGTCATTGTCCCTATCTGAACCCACGCCGTCACCGCCGTGGTGTTGTGCTCAGACGCAGGACAGCGGATTCCCTGCGCTCCACGCCGGGGCCTCGACCTACGGGAAAAGAATCTCCGCCAACCCAGCGCGATCATATGCCTCGCACTGGGGCTTCGGATACCTTTGCGGAGAGCGAATCAGTTTAGTGGCGCTTTACGGTGACGGGTCGCACGTCGCCGAGAGCAGGCGAATAACTTCATCTAAATTAAAACTAAATATTTAAATCCGTTATTCCGTTTTCACAAGACCTGATTTCATTTTTTCATGGCATTATGAATAAGAACCGCTGCTTTCACCAGCAACGATAGAACCAATAATCCTCCACTAAAGAAAGCAAGTTCCATCGGCCAGTAGGGTCCGGGCTCGTCAAAGCTCGAAACATGGTATCCTAGAAGGCGCCCAAAAATATAGAGATACACAAAATCAAGAATTAACACCAATGCGCTAACTGCAATGATCCAGTTGAGTACCCGCCTGAATATCATGGATTACAGCGCTCCCAGGAGTTCAACTGCCAACCCCGGTCCTTGTACGGACGCCACGACTCCATGTTGCAGGTCCCGGGTTCAAGAAAGTTTCCCACAACGTGACAATAAAACTGTTCACGAATAGTGGGAGTAACTTTGCTGGACTGGCTACCCAGGATTTTCTTAAGCTGGCGGAGGTGAGTGCCCAAAACATTCACCGCATTCAACCGCCGCCCCTTCGCTGCTGGAACCGCATTGACAGTGCACCCTCGCGCAGTGTTTGTAATCCAGGCTGAGGAGTAGAAAACCCCGTTACCGACATACGGGTCAGCTATAATCGGGCAAACGAAGCTGTCGTTGTGATCAACAACCTGAGTAAGCACATCATTTACTACTTCGTATCTTGTCGGAGCTGAGTTCCCTCGCGCATCTTTAGCCCAGGGCACAGCCACCGTCATTATCACCTCATCCGACGCGTCAAAAACAACAACAGAACCGTCTTCCTTGCTGTGAACCACAGTCCCACCAGCCGGAATATCGATTGGATATTCATAGCGAGTCGGCGTACCTATGCTCTCGATGACGGTATTGATCTGAGTGTTACCGTCAGCAGTGAGTAGGGGAACGGTGGTGGGACCGTTGTTGTTGTTATAAGAGACCACACCGGTCTGTTCCACCCTCGCATTACTAGCCTGCGTCGCGAAGGGCAATCCGATCGATACCGTGCCTGTCCCACTAGATAACGAGATCTCACTAACTGCGTCAACAGGAACCACCACGTTCGTCCCCGCCACCGTAGCGTCAATCGCATTTACACCTGAGCTTTTTGTGGGTACGTTCACCGCATTCGCCACCGTCTCTGGCACCACCGCGACCACGGTCACAAACGCACCGGCGTCAGGCATTTCAGCAAAGACCGGAGAAACCTACGCCGACACTCGTAACAACCAAGCCCGACGCGGCACCAGCTATCCAACGCCTTTTGATCATTCTCAAAGTTTTCTCCTTCATCATCGTAGGGAGACTACTAGCATCCAGCATCCGACAAGCGGAGCCGGTATGAATCCAACCAGCACTCGCATCCGGGCAGAATAACAAGTAAACGACTACAAGTCAATTTCCTGTGTTCCCATCCGAAGTGCTTCGGGCACTACCAGACGGCAGGGAGTAAACCAGCAGGCTCGGGTCTCAGACCCATAACGAGGGCGTTAGGCGATGCTGAGCGGACGGTTTAACCCAGTATCAACTTCTTCACCGAAAAGAGCCTCGGGCTAATGCCTCTAGGCGGATTTCTCCTGTCGTCGGACGGGTTTGATCGGGATGATCGTGGGGGCCGCGTTTTCTACGACGGATGCTCGGGTGATGACAACGCGGGCGATCCCTGTGGATGAGGGCACTTCAAACATGATCGGACCAAGAACTTCTTCGAGGATCGCGCGGAGCCCGCGCGCACCGGTCTGTCGCAGGACGGCGAGGTTGGCGATCGCCTTGAGCGCATCGTCCTCAAACTCGAGCGCGACACCGTCGAGCTCGAACATCCGCTGGTATTGCTTGACAAGCGCGTTCTTGGGTGTTGTGAGGATGTCCATGAGCGCACTCTGGTCGAGCGGTGAGACGGTGGCCACAACCGGCAACCGTCCAATAAACTCAGGGATGAGTCCAAACTTGTGCAGATCTTCGGGAAGAACCTGGCTGAAGATGTCTTCCTCGTCGCTCCTGTTGTGCAGGGGGGCTCCAAACCCGATACCGCGCTTGCCCGCCCGCGAGGAAATGATGTCCTCCAACCCGGCAAAAGCACCGGCGACGATGAAGAGAACGTTGGTCGTGTCGATCTGGATGAATTCCTGGTGAGGATGCTTCCGCCCTCCCTGGGGCGGCACCGAGGCTATGGTGCCCTCCAGGATCTTCAGGAGTGCCTGTTGCACCCCTTCACCCGAGACGTCCCGGGTGATGGAGGGGTTCTCGGCCTTGCGGGCGATCTTGTCGATCTCATCAATGTAGATAATGCCCGTTTCGGCCCGTTTCACGTCGTGGTCGGCGGCCTGCAGGAGTTTCAGGAGGATGTTCTCGACATCTTCGCCGACGTAACCCGCTTCGGTGAGCGCGGTTGCGTCGGCAACGGCAAACGGCACGTTAAGGCGCCTGGCAAGGGTCTGTGCGAGGTAAGTTTTGCCGCACCCGGTGGGCCCGATAAGCAGGATATTGGACTTCGCAATCTCAACGTCATCGTGTGGATGGTCGACCGCGGTGGGCGCACTCTTCGCACGGGTGCGCTTGTAGTGGTTGTAGACCGCAACGGCAAGCGCTTTCTTTGCGGGTTCTTGACCGATAACGTACTCTTCCAAAAAAGCGAAGATTTCCTTTGGTTTGGGCAACTCGAAGTCGTGTGACTCGGTCTCACCGGCCTCGATGAGGCGCTCTTCGATGATCTCGTTGCACAGCTCAACGCACTCGTCGCAGATATATACGCCAGGTCCCGCGATGAGCTGCTGGACCTGCTTCTGACTTTTGCCGCAGAACGTGCATGTCAGCAGGTTCGCGCCTTCGCCCATCCGAGCCACTGCACCTCCAAGTCATGTAACAATCACGAGTAGTCTGAGCCTACTGCCGGCCACTGACATGAACCGGTAGGCGGGCAATCAGACACGCGGTCCCCTACCCACAAGAGAGCTCTGTGTGATGTTGCGCAGTCACCCAGCTGATCGAACGGTGTTGCACACCCACACGGTGCCAGGCACTCATCCGGCCTGACGCCACAGGCTCAGCCGACCCGATGCCAACCGCTCACACGTCCGATGCCAGCCGTTCACGCGTCCGGCTCCAGCGGTTCACCCTCCTTGACAGCACCCTGAACCCGGAGAACTACGGCGTCAGAGCAACCGTCTTTCGTGAGGTCAACACCTGGTCAATGAGCCCGTACTCGTGGGCTTCTTCCGCTGAAAGAATCTTGTCACGGTCGATATCCTCGTGCACTTGCTCGGCCGTCCGATTGGAGTGTTTCGCGAGCGTCCCCTCCAACCACACCCGCATGCGCATAATCTCCGCGGCCTGAATCTCAATGTCGGATGCCTGACCGTGGCCAGACTCCCCCACCGAGGGTTGGTGAATAAGCACCCGTGCATTGGGTAACGCCAACCGTTTACCGGGTGTGCCGGCCGACGCAATAACAGCAGCAGCCGACGCCGCCTGCCCAAGCACAACCGTCTGGATCTCGGGTCGAATGTACTGCATGGTGTCGTAGATAGCTGTCATCGCGGTAAACGAACCGCCGGGCGAGTTGATGTAAAGGACAATGTCACGATCAGGGTCCATCGACTCCAACACGAGCAACTGCGCCATGATATCGTCGGCGGATGCATCGTCAACCTGAACACCGAGGAAGATGATGCGGTCTTCAAAAAGCTTTGCGTAGGGATCTTGACGCTTGTAGCCGTAGGCGGTGCGCTCCTCGAAACTGGGCAGGATATACCGCGACGACGGCGCGCTACCGGGGCGGAGTGCACCGGGGCCGGTCACTCCGGTCATGGCCAAACCACCGGCGGCCGAACCAAGGGCGGGAATATTCATTCGCTCGTTCTCTCTCTCACGCGTACCGGATTTAGGCCTTGCTCGTTCCGCCGCCGCCTGAGACATCAAGAGCGGACTCACGGATGTGGTCAACGAAACCATACTCAAGCGCCTCCTGAGCGTTAAACCACCGGTCTCGGTCACCATCGCGGTTGATCTGCTCGACAGATTTACCCGTCTGTGCGGCGGTAATCTCAGCACCCCGCTTCTTCATGTCGAGGATGAGCTGAGCCTGGGTCTGGATATCACTGGCCGTGCCACCAAAGCCGCCGTGCGGTTGGTGCAGCAGCACTCGCGCGTTGGGGGTGATATAGCGCTTGCCCTTCGTGCCGGCCGTGAGCAACAGCTGGCCCATGGAGGCGGCCATCCCGATGCCGACCGTGACAATGTCGTTGGGCACAAACTGCATGGTGTCGTAGATTGCCATACCCGCGGTGACCGAACCACCGGGTGAGTTGATGTAGAGGTAGATGTCTTTCTTCGCGTCTTCTGCGGCAAGCAACAGCAGCTTTGCGGCGATCTCGTTTGCGTTCTCGTCGCGCACCTCAGAGCCCAACCAGATGATGCGATCTTTCAGCAGTCGATCAAACACGTTGGGGGTGAGTGTCAGTTCAGCCATTCTGGAGCTCCCTATGTTGCGTAGCGCGTTCCCACGAATCTATCCTGGGCCACCGACACTAGCGGAGACTGTTCGCCATGGGCGGAGGCGGTGTCGTGGTCGCAGTCAGCACGAACCGGATGTCGCACAACAGGTTCACGAACCGGATGTCGCACAACAGGTTCACGAACCAGATGTCGCACAACAGGTTCACGAATCGGGTCGGTACCGCGTGTGACTCCACCTGCTGTAGAACAGCCCACAAAGAGCTATCGGTGTTTGTGACCTTCCTCGACCCGCCAACCCCGCAGTGCAGTGCCCACAGCGTCGCTTATTTTTTGGCGGTCTTCCGAAGCTTCCTTTTTGCAGAGGATGCCGCGGCCTCGGTGCCCTCAGACCCATCCGCCTGCTCGGATGAATCTCCCTTCGCCTCATCTTCCGACACCGTGAAGTCACTGAGGTCAATGATTGTGCCGGAGGTATCTTTCACCGTAACTTTGCCGAGGGCGAGGGCGAGCGCCTTATTTTTCCTGGCTTCCGCCGCCATCGTCACAAGCTGCCCGCTCTCTCTGAGCGTTGTGAAGAACTCGCTCGGCTCCATCCGATACTGGGCGGCAGCCTGAACGAGATACTGGGTGAGCTCCTGCTCACTAACCTGCACCTTCTGCTTTTCGGTGAGTGTGTCAAGGATGACCTGATCCTGATAGGACTGCCTGCTCTCAGCGATGACCTCGCTGCGGTGCTCCTCATCGTCGAGCCGTCCCTCACCCTCAAGGTGGCGGTGCACTTCCTCCTCAATGATCTCCTCAATGACCGGCACCACGATGAGTTCACGAAGCTTCTCGAGCAGATGGTCACGGGCCTGATGTGCCTGAGCTGCGCGCTTCGAGCGGAGCGCTTCCTCCCGCACGCTCGCGAGCAGTTCGGAGTAGGTATCGAACTCGCTCGCAACCTGAGCGAAGTCGTCGTCGGCGTCCGGCAGCTCGCTTTCTTTCACCGCGGTAACGGTGACGGCAACCTCCGCTTCTTCGCCCTCGTGGTCACCACCGAGCAGGGTGGATTTGAAGGTCGTGGACTCCCCGGCTGTCAGCGTGTCGAGTGCATCGTCGATGCCCGCGAGCAACTCGCCCGAGCCAAGCTCATAGGAGATGTCGTTCGCGGCATCCACTTCTTTGCCATCAATGGTCGCGACAAGGTCTAGCGTAACAAAATCACCCGTTTTTGCAGGGCGTTCGACGGTTATGAGAGTGCCGAAACGTGACCGCAGCCGGTCAATAGCGGCGGATACCTCGGCCTCGCTAATATCGATCGAGTCAACGGTCAGGGTGAGCGTGTTCATCTCCGGCAGGGTGATGTCGGGGCGAACGTTGACCTCGATGGCCACGATGAGGTCACCGGAGAGGTCTGCCTCACTCGGAAGTTCCAGGATGCTAGCTTCCGGCCGGCCCATCACGTGCACGTCGTGTTCGCTGACAGCGTCACGGTAGAGCCTGTCAAGCCCACTACCGACGGCCTCCTGCAGCACAGCAGCCTTGCCGACGCGCTGATCGATGATCCGCGGTGGAACCTTGCCACGACGAAAGCCGGGGATGTTGACCTGCTCGGCAATGGTCTTGTACGCGGAGTCGATGCTGGGCTTCAACTCGTCGGGGGTCACCGTGATGGTGAGCTTGGAGCGAGTGGGGCTCAGCTTCTCAACCGTAGTGGTGGGCATGAAGTCTCCTGTTATCTGCGTGTGTCGCTCGTCGCGTTAAGTGCCGCGCTTCTCGTCGCAATCTGGCGACGATGTCGGGACGCCAGGATGTCACACCCGCATCTGTTCCGAAGAGCGATTCAAATCTATCTGACCGGAGGCAGCAGACAGAATTGCACGTGGAGTAGCCGTGTAAAGGAATGTCGTTAGTCGGCAGCAGCGAGTTGCCCACAGGCCCCGTCAATATCACGGCCGCGGGTATCGCGGATGGTGGTGGGCACGCCGGCAACCTCAAGGCGACGCACGAACTCGCGCTGCACAGCAGGCTCCGACGCAGTCCAGATGGAGCCCGGAGTGGGGTTGAGGGGAATGGGGTTGACGTGCACCCAACCGCGGCCACGATTGTTGAGTTTTGCGGCGAGGAGATCGGCGCGCCATCCATGGTCATTCATGTCTTTGATGAGGGCGTACTCAATAGAAACCCGGCGACCGGTCTTGTCAAAGTAGTCTCGGGCAGCGTTGAGCGCTTCGTCAACCTTCCATCGGGAGTTGACGGGAATGAGCTCGTCGCGCAGTTCGTCGTCGGGTGCATGTAGGCTCAGCGCAAAGGTGACGGGGAGGCCTTCCTCAGCGAGCTTGCGAATGGCAGGAACGAGACCCACCGTGGAGATGGTGATGCCACGCGCAGACATCCCAAGCCCGTCGGGGGCGGGGGCGAGCATAGTGCGCACCGCCTGCATGAGTCGGGCGTAGTTAGCCAGCGGCTCACCCATGCCCATGAACACAATATTGCCAACACGGTCGGGGGTGTGGTCGTGTCTTGCGCGGCCACCGAGTTCCCCGTGCGCGAGCGCCCGGTTGGCGAGCACCACCTGCTCCACAATCTCGGCGGCGGACATATTGCGGGTGAGTCCGGCCTGTCCGGTGGCACAGAACGGGCAGTTCATGCCACACCCCGCCTGCGACGATACGCACAGCGTCACGCGACCGGGATACCGCATGAGCACCGACTCGATGAGCGCCCCGTCGTGCAGCTTCCACAGAAACTTGATCGTATCGCCGCTGTCGGTTTGCAACCGTCGCACCTCGGTCAGCAGCGGCGGCAATACTTTCGCAACCAGATCGTCTCGGGATGCCGCGGGCAGGTCAGTCATTGCGGAAGGATCATTCGTGTGATGCACGAAGTAGTGGGTGCCCAGTTGCGCGGCCCGAAACCCGGGAAACCCCAGGGATGCCACGTACGCCTTGCGGTCGACGGTGGGAATGTCAGCAAGGTGAGTGGGAGGCATCCCCTTTTTTGGAGCCGCAAACTGGAGAAGCGGACGACCCTCGGCGTCCTTCTGCTGCTGCCAACCCTCAGGTACGGGGCGAACCTGGGTGGCGCGCGACCCGGGCACCTCATCCGTAGGGTAAGCCTGCACAGCACGGGTCACGTTCGTGTTGACGCCTGGGGTGCCGCTCGATGTCGTAGTCATAAACTCCATTCTTGCGCGCCTGTCCGGCGGAGAGCAGGAGTTGCGGTGATGCTCCTCGAGGTTGGCAGGATCAACTGACCGTCGCAATATTGCCGTCCACTGTGATCGCGCCAGCCACGAAGGCAGCGGATCAGCATCGGGTTCACACTTCCTCCACTCCATCAAGACCATGCTCTCTGAGGCGTACAGGTGGTTGTGAGCGGAGCAGGTCCGGTCCCGATGTCAACGGCGACGCTGGTGACGACCAGACAACCAAAGCAATCACGGTCATGAGGGCGTCGCGAACCAGAGCAGAGAACAAGATTAGTGCCGCACGGCCCGGATTTGCTTTCATCGTGGACACGGAACGTTTGCCAGATGGGGTTCCACGGGTGTCTTTGCCGTAACTGCCGGTGGTCGTGGCACTCGGTCGGGGCGACAGGATTCGAACCTGCGACTTCCCGCTCCCAAAGCGGGCGCTCTACCAAGCTGAGCTACGCCCCGAATCTCTGTTGATTCGGCCCGATCACTTCTCTCCACTGGCGTGGTGACAGAGCGAACTCGGCAAGTCTAGTGCAGCAGAGTGCGGCACCCACCCGCCGCGCGACAACAGCAGCGGATCGAACCACGATTCCCTATCTGTCGCGAGGCCTCCTCGACAACACAGAACCCGGTCACAGCGCCAGAAATGCGATGTCCTACCTGTTGTCTCGAGGCCTCCGCTCACTGCACGGCAACGGCGACGGGATGCCCCGCGTCGAGGCATCCCGCAACAGCATCGGCCTGAGTCGGGGTAGCGAACAAACCGCTGGGCAATCAGTGAGCAGCGTGAGTGACGCACTGCTACGGGATGCTCCGCGGTCTATTGCTTTCTGGGTATCGCCAGTTTTACGGCTAAGCTTGACGGGTTCCCACTCGGATCACGGGGATGTAGCTCAATGGTAGAGCCTCAGTCTTCCAAACTGATGGTGCGGGTTCGATTCCCGTCATCCCCTCGCAACCTTAGGCCTGACTCAAGACAGGAGCAACGACGGGAGGTGGTGTGTGAGCTGGGTTTTACATCTCACGCCACTGCTGGAGGGGTTCTAGACTCATGTGGTGGCGTTCGGGGGTATCCGAAGTCGGACGGATGGCCGACAGGATTTCTACGATTTACTTGGACCGTTGTCGAATTGACCGCCACAATCAGTCAATTACCGTAGCAACAGAGGTTGAAGAGTTCCGGGTTCCGGCAGCAACGATCGCGTGCATCCTTCTTGGGCCCGGAACGACGGTCACCCATGGGGCTATAACCCTTCTTGCCGATGCGTGTGTCTCTGTAGCGTGGGTTGGTGAAAACGGCGTTCGTTTGTATGCGGCTGGCACATCAACGACACGGTCCAGCCGGGTATTAGAGACTCAGGCCCGTCTAGTAAGCCGCCCAAGTGAAAGAATCCGAGTCGCTCGTGCGATGTATGGACTTCGTTTTCCCGACGAAGATGTTTCCTCAATGACAATGCAACAACTGCTTGGACGAGAAGGAACGCGAGTTAAACGCAGTTACAGCGCGCACGCTAAAAGAACCGGTGTTGCGTGGGATCGTAGAGCATACATACCGGGAAAACCCATGGCCGTCGGCGATAATGTCAACCGGCTACTGTCCGCAGCGAATGCCGCACTTTATGGGATCAGTCATGCGGCGATTGTGGGAGTGGGAGCCAGCCCAGCACTCGGGTTCGTCCACACCGGAAGCGCCAATTCATTCGTTCTCGACATCGCCGACCTTTACAAAACCGAGATCACCGTGCCGATTGCTTTTGATCTTGCAGCGCAGGGGCTCACAGCTGAGCGCGATGCGCGTCTTGCGGTGCGTGATGCGGTGGTTGAGCACAGCCTTATGAAGCGAGTGGTGCGCGATGTCCTCAGTTTATTGTCCATTGAGGAGGATGAGGTTGAAGAGCCACCGTCGATGCTGTGGGCGGGGACGCCTGGGACGGTGTCAGGTGGTGTCAACTACGACCCCACGATCTTGAGGTCAATATGATTTGCATTGTGTTGATCGCAGCACCGCCCGGATTACGTGGCAACCTGACACGTTGGCTCGTTGAGGTGTCCCCCGGGGTGTTTGTCGGGCGTGTGAGCAAGCGCGTACGCGAAGGGATCTGGCGAAAGCTGGAAGAGCACACCGTATTTGGCCAGTCCGTGATGATCGAACCCGCGCGTAATGAACAAGGATGGAGGGCTCGTACCGCCGGGGTGGATCGTTATCACCCGGTCAACGTCGATGGGCTAACCTTCTTCTCCCCTCGACCTCCGCTGTGCGAGGCCGATCACACTCAAGCTCATAAAGCACACTGACTCCGCGAGATAAATGAAAAACCGGATCCTGGTTGAAATTTCACTGAAATTTCAGGTATGATGGAGTATCCGCCCCGCACATGCGGGGGTGAACCCAACCGGATCCTGGTTGAAATTTCACTGAAATTTCAGGTATGATGGAGTATCCGCCCCGCACATGCGGGGGTGAACCCCCAGCGGTAAATGAACCACCCGAATGGCTCCAATCCGCCCCGCACATGCGGGGGTGAACCCGGATCCGGAAAGACGACCACGATGGAGATGCTATCCGCCCCGCACATGCGGGGGTGAACCCTGTATAGTGCGGCATATGCCGAGTCTGAAGTCATCCGCCCCGCACATGCGGGGGTGAACCCTCAACTTTCACGTGAAGTACATGGTATACACTATCCGCCCCGCACATGCGGGGGTGAACCGCTCTACGAGGTCTTTCTGCATGTAGTCGTAGAATCCGCCCCGCACATGCGGGGGTGAACCTCCGGTAGCGGATGTATATCGTATGCTTTTTGTATCCGCCCCGCACATGCGGGGGTGAACCCATGGCAGCTACATCTGCATCGTGGGACACGACATCCGCCCCGCACATGCGGGGGTGAACCCCTGCCCCAACTGCCCCAACCTGCCCCAACCTGCATCCGCCCCGCACATGCGGGGGTGAACCCCGCCAGCCGGGACCACGCCCAAAACACCCAAGATCCGCCCCGCACATGCGGGGGTGAACCTTATTTATAGTGCTTGTCACCCCGGGTATGTACATCCGCCCCGCACATGCGGGGGTGAACCCCTCCGAGGAGATGGCAAGCCCCGCAGGAAACTATCCGCCCCGCACATGCGGGGGTGAACCCTATGCAAGCGGTGTGTGCTGCGCAGGCCGCGGATCCGCCCCGCACATGCGGGGGTGAACCAATAGATGTTAAAAATTTATAATCCAAGTCACGATCCGCCCCGCACATGCGGGGGTGAACCAAATGCGGTACCAGAACGGAGCTTAGCTCTTTAATCCGCCCCGCACATGCGGGGGTGAACCTGTGGGGGTAGACATGTGGCGGCTCCTTCTTCGATCCGCCCCGCACATGCGGGGGTGAACCTCACTGCAGGACCCCACACTTGCGGTTGCAGGTATCCGCCCCGCACATGCGGGGGTGAACCCCACTGCTGCCAAGGTAGAAGCTTAATACCTATATCCGCCCCGCACATGCGGGGGTGAACCAGCAGGGTCAGAGTCCGATCCTCCTGCGCGTAGATCCGCCCCGCACATGCGGGGGTGAACCTTATTGCTATTACAGATGATACAGCTGTGCAGAATCCGCCCCGCACATGCGGGGGTGAACCTTCCGCCCCCACCAGCAGGAGGATAATCTTGGTATCCGCCCCGCACATGCGGGGGTGAACCGACCTCGTAGAGCTTTTCGTGGGCCATATCAAAATCCGCCCCGCACATGCGGGGGTGAACCGGCGAGCAAGGTAAGCGCATGGCTGAGGCTGTTATCCGCCCCGCACATGCGGGGGTGAACCTTGTACGATTATAGCGTCTGTAAATTCCCGTGTATCCGCCCCGCACATGCGGGGGTGAACCGTAAGTCCGCTGTTCTTTCTGACCCTGCTAAACATCCGCCCCGCACATGCGGGGGTGAACCCCTAAAATTGCGCTCCACCGTCTACGTATCGGTAATCCGCCCCGCACATGCGGGGGTGAACCCTATGCAGCCGACCTTCCTCCTGCTAGAGGAAGATCCGCCCCGCACATGCGGGGGTGAACCCATCATGAAAAACACCCGCAGGGTACTCAAAAAATCCGCCCCGCACATGCGGGGGTGAACCCGACTCTAAAGTCACTGTGAAGCTATCGGTTACATCCGCCCCGCACATGCGGGGGTGAACCCCTGCCCCAACTGCCCCAAACTGCCCCAAACTGATCCGCCCCGCACATGCGGGGGTGAACCCTGCCCCGAAAATTTCGGTGCAGTTAGGAAAAAATCCGCCCCGCACATGCGGGGGTGAACCTAAATCCCAAAAAAAGCGTTGCATGCATCCTCCATCCGCCCCGCACATGCGGGGGTGAACCTTCGGTAAAAACGCTTATCCGGGCTGTGGGCAGATCCGCCCCGCACATGCGGGGGTGAACCCATACGTGTCGCTGTCTGTCTGGGCGGGTACTCATCCGCCCCGCACATGCGGGGGTGAACCTCTGTACCGGTGGTGGGGGCTGGGGAAATTTGAATCCGCCCCGCACATGCGGGGGTGAACCCTGTATAGTGCGGCATATGCCGAGTCTGAAGTCATCCGCCCCGCACATGCGGGGGTGAACCCGGTACTGGCGTTTTTCCTACCTGCCACTGAGCATCCGCCCCGCACATGCGGGGGTGAACCACCATCTCGCAAACTAGTTTTTAGGTCTTGTAGATCCGCCCCGCACATGCGGGGGTGAACCTCTCGCCCCTAATATCCTCAAAAGGAGGAAAATATCCGCCCCGCACATGCGGGGGTGAACCTTAGCCCCACAGTTATTAGAGGTACTTCAGGTAATCCGCCCCGCACATGCGGGGGTGAACCTGCGGGCATATCGTCCACATAGCCCATCAGAAGATCCGCCCCGCACATGCGGGGGTGAACCTAGCTGGAACGGATTTGCGCTCGGACTTGAAAGATCCGCCCCGCACATGCGGGGGTGAACCTACTAAGTGATGGGCTATATGTAGGGCATGTGTATCCGCCCCGCACATGCGGGGGTGAACCCCGGGCACCCTCCACAAACTCCGCCCGCGTCTGATCCGCCCCGCACATGCGGGGGTGAACCCACGTCAATCGCGGTATCCAGCAGTGGTGGGATATCCGCCCCGCACATGCGGGGGTGAACCTTAAGCTCGCAAACGCAGCTATTGCCCACGTATATCCGCCCCGCACATGCGGGGGTGAACCGTCTCCTAAGGTTTTTACGCCCTCGAGGCAGTCATCCGCCCCGCACATGCGGGGGTGAACCTCGAGAGTTGCACTCTACACCTAGCAGCCCTTTATCCGCCCCGCACATGCGGGGGTGAACCCTCGCATTCAAGTTTGCTAATGAAGACCCCACTATCCGCCCCGCACATGCGGGGGTGAACCTAGGATCTAGGCCACTAGTGTTTGGGTTCGCTGATCCGCCCCGCACATGCGGGGGTGAACCCCTTGTCTGCTCCTGCTCTAACTCAATCCCCTTATCCGCCCCGCACATGCGGGGGTGAACCCTCGACCACTCCCTGCGGGCGTTAGCGATCGCTATCCGCCCCGCACATGCGGGGGTGAACCTGTGATCGAAAATTTCGGTCGGATTGGTGGTAAATCCGCCCCGCACATGCGGGGGTGAACCCAGCTTCGAGGGGGAGCGGATACCCAAAAAGTTATCCGCCCCGCACATGCGGGGGTGAACCCCGTTAGTTGAACGGCAGTTACTCCTCCACCCTATCCGCCCCGCACATGCGGGGGTGAACCGCCAGACCCTCCCTCACGCGATCACACATGATCATCCGCCCCGCACATGCGGGGGTGAACCGGAGCTGGTCAAAAAGCCGCTAGGGTCTTCGATATCCGCCCCGCACATGCGGGGGTGAACCTCAGAATCAGATTCTGAATCTGAATCTGAATCTATCCGCCCCGCACATGCGGGGGTGAACCTCATACAGACAGCTCCTGGACGACAGAGCCCTAATCCGCCCCGCACATGCGGGGGTGAACCTGAGTTTGTGACCCTCCACCCGATATCGACATCATCCGCCCCGCACATGCGGGGGTGAACCCTCTTGAAGAAGCTTTTACGCGAGACCTCGAAAATCCGCCCCGCACATGCGGGGGTGAACCTTTGGACAAGCATCTCTATGAAAAATTGTCGGCATCCGCCCCGCACATGCGGGAGTGAACCATTCGCGATCTACCGCATCGAGCCTAGCTATAAATCCGCCCCGCACATGCGGGAGTGAACCCTCCACCCTAGGGGCCAGAGTTTTACACGCTGCATCCGCCCCGCACATGCGGGGGTGAACCTGCCTGACCACTCCCCCGCCCTACAAATTGCCGATCCGCCCCGCACATGCGGGGGTGAACCTAGCTGTAGTAAATTGTATCCGCGTCCCATTTGATCCGCCCCGCACATGCGGGGGTGAACCCGTGAATACCAGGTTGGTAGCCTCACAGACCGGATCCGCCCCGCACATGCGGGGGTGAACCTCCTTCATCGTGCGCGCCCTGAATCTAACCGCCATCCGCCCCGCACATGCGGGGGTGAACCCATATGCGCAGTCACACCCAACGGAAGAACACGATCCGCCCCGCACATGCGGGGGTAAACCCCCGAGTACGAACCCGGTTCACGAGTTTTCGCCATCCGCCACACACAGAGCTAAACTAACCTCCGCTTGGGAACAACACCTAACGTTGACACTCCGGACACCAATACAACTTCCGAGTCGCCATCTCAGCGAGCACAATATCCGTACCACACACTCGACACGGCAGTCCCTCGCGCTTGTACACCCAGTGGCGGTCGGCTCGGTTCGCCATCGCGGCGCGGTAGGCGGCGGCATCCAGGCCATTCATCGTCATCATTTGCCCGGTCTCGACGCCGATGCGTAGTAGCTGTGCCCAGTCACGCCACAGGTCGCAGGTTTGCTCCTCGGTCAGTGAGCGACCGGGTCGATACGGGTCAAGCCGGGCACGAAAGAGTATCTCGGCCCGGTAAACATTGCCAATTCCGGCCACCACGCTCTGGTCCATGAGTAATAGACCGATGGATGTCGCCCGCGCCCGCACTCTGCGCACAAATCGTTCCTCGGCCTCGGGGCTCGGGTCGCACAGTGGATCGGGCCCAAGTTTCCCAATCATCACCGCCACCTGCGCGGGATCAAGCACCTCGCACACGGTCGGTCCGCGCAGATCGGCGCACACCGAATCGGTAAAGAGCCGCACACGGACCTGCCCGATCGGTTCCGGTGGAAACTGGGCAAGCACGTCGGTCTCCCGCTCCCCCTCCGACATCCGCAACCGCGTGCGCCGCGGGGCCCCGATCGAAGTCACTGAGTTCTCTCCTGCGGAGTCAAAAACCGTTCCCCGCTGACCCGTCTGTCCCATCCGGCCATTCGCAGACATAATTGTCGCATCCATCAAAATATCGCCCGCAAAATCCCACGCGCCATATATCCCGAGGTGCACCCGCAGCCACCGTTCACCCTCGAACTCGAGAAACATCTGTTTCCCAATCGCCCGGGCACTGGTCATCACCCGGCTGTCAAGGGATGCCGCGCCCACCGCAAATCGTCCCTGCGGGCTCGACACCCGCACCCGGTGTCCCACAAAGTTCCGCTCAAATTGGCGGGCAATCCGGTGAACGGAGTGTCCCTCGGGCACCCCTATTCCCCCGCTCCGACAACGGGTGTGGAATCAGCACTCGCGCTGCTGACACCATCACCAGCTACCACAGGCTCGCCGCTGTCGGCACCGGCCATGATGCGTCCACGGCTGCTCACCACATCCACCCCCTTACCCACGATGTCTCCCAACCGCTCATACTCAGCCAATTGCGCAATGCGCCGCACGTGCCGTTCCTCACCTGAAAACGGCTCCGCGACAAACGCATCAATGAACGCCATCACCTCGGCAACGGTGTGCTGCCGCGCTCCGACCGACATGACATTCGCGTCATTGTGTTGCCGTGCCAGCAATGCGGTGTCCACGCTCCACACAAGAGCAGCCCGGATGCCTCGCACCTTGTTTGCCGCTATCTGCTCACCATTGCCTGACCCGCCGAACACAACCCCGAGTGCCGCGATTCCCGCAGTCTGGTCCCGAGCAACCCCGAGTGCCGCGTTGATACAAAACGCCGGATAATCGTCGAGCGGGTCGTACTGGGTAGGACCATGATCGATAACCTCGTGGCCGACCGTTGTGAGATGCCGGGCGAGAGTGTGACTGAACTCCAGTCCCGCATGGTCAGTGGCAATGTGGATACGCATTCCGTCAGTTTACGGCGAAGGGATCGCCCACCAACGCACGGTGCTACCAGTGTCCCTCGTCGGAATGCTGTCGTCGCGCCGGGATCGTCCGCCAATGCACAGCACTATCGACGTGGCGGGTGTATGGCACGAATACTGTGTTTGACGTTTTATTTTCCAGTGATGAGCCTTTGTGTGCAACGGGAAGTTTGTTCAACCTGGATGGCGGGATTGAGCGTTATGGTTGCGGTATTGGCATGTATTTGAGCGGCTACATGTCTTTTGACCTTGGTTCTGGTCCTGATTCTGGTTTCTCCTCGGTAGGCACCTGAATTATTCTAACAGCGATTCGTCTCGCACCGTGGGATCGGCGATAACTGTCGAAAGATACTGGGGTGTCCTGTTCGGTTCTATCGTAGGGTTCGCCGGGTGCCGCTGTTATGTGAAGTTCTTGTTCGATTTCACCGTGGATGGTTGGCTCGGAGGAGAGAGCGTCGATGGGGTTGCTGTGGTCGGTTAATCGATAAAAGATCGGTTCAGATGGTGTGCACGATTTGCGTCCAAGAAATAACGCGAAGACTGGTTGCTTTAGTGCATTAGCAATTTCGGTTATGAACCCTTTTTCTCCGCTGAGTGCTGCGAGGAACGCAGCATTGTTGAGGTACGAGCGGCGGTAGATGCGGGCTTCATAGGGTTTGTCTTCACCGTCATGTCGGTTTCTGGTTTGGAAGTCTCTTGTTATTATTCCTCGGCGTTCTGTGCGAACGGCAAAAGACAGCGCTGCAATATCTTCGAGCGATTCGGATCGGTGTCGGCCGAGAGCTGCAGCCACGATTCCGGCGACTCCGCTGAACGTGGGGACTGCTCCGGTTTCGCGTGTGTCTAGTCGCGAGTCGGAGCCTCCCCACGATTGCAGCGGTCCTTCGAGGAGGAGGAGAAGGGTACGCACGAGCTACTCCGCCCGAACGGCTTCGCGTACGAATTCAATGATCGAAGAGAGCCCGTCGGTCATTTCGTTTTCTTCGGCGGCGGGGATATTCATACCCGAGAAGACGCGCTCGGCCGCAGCCTCTACGGCGAGTGAGATCGCGGTAGAGGCGATACCGAGCTTTTCCCCGATGCGGATGTGTCGTTCAGTTAGGGCCTTGGTTGCACCCTCGATCAGTTTTCCGCTTATGGGAGTGACAAAAGCATTCGCATAGTTGACTGGCGCGTCCGACAGTGTGATCAGGACTGCATCTGGCATCGTGACTGCAGCGAAGGAAGATTGTTTGCCACTGGGAAGCGTCGTGATGAATGCTCGAATGAATTCGCTGACACGTTCGGCTACTACTTCCCGACTGTTCACAAGAAGATGCCGTGAGACAAGCTCAGTCAGGTTGATGTTAGCGTAGCGGTAGAACACGGGAGAAGAAAATTCGATGGTGCCCATCATCGCGCCGCCCGAATGTCCGTCTTCGAGGTCATCCAGCGCCGTGTAAAAATCCGATTGGGAGATTGAGTTTGACACAGACATGGCGTGAGCCACCTGAGCCGCCGCGTCAATACTCAGAGTCGGATTGTTGGCGTTCATTCGACCGAAAAGGTTAATCTCAACAGACGAAGATTCTTTGACAATGTCTAGGTCAGTCTTGAACTTTGTGACGGCCTCTTTCGGTATGCTCTTATTGGAGGGGAGTGCCTTGCCTTTCTTGGGGTGTTCCTTGCCTTTAAAGGTAAAGGGCAGAGATCCGTGCTGCCCGATGAACTCGCGAGCAATGACTCCCAGATGCTCAACCGATGCGTCGTCAATGTAAAAAAGCGCGGGGAGCAAGGGTGGAACGAGATAGGGGTCGTAACTCTTTGGGTCAAAATCAGGGTCATGTTGCTGAAGTTCTTTGGTAGTTTTTGTGATGTAGTTGTTTAGATTGTCGCAGTTCAGTAAGCCACTCTCGATTGCGATACTTGTCGCGTCGAAGATGTGGTCTCGAGAGAGTTCAGTTCCGTTGGCGATCACCTGTGCAATTTTACCGATGATCCGCGTTGATCGGAAAGTTCGATTTGTATCAGACTCGCGCATAGCGGTACGAACCGCTGCTTTCTGTGATTGTGAGGAAAGGCGGTCACGGATGCCGTTATTATCACCAAAAATCATTGTTTTCGGCGATCCGGTGTCATCTCGGTTGAGACAAGAAGCCGGTACAGATTGGATAATGTGAGCGTTCAAGAACATGGTTTTCTACTCCTGATTTTGTGTGGTTTTGTGGGTTTTTGGTGTGCCGGTATAAAAGTCTGATGCCCATTGGACGCGACGTTTTTTTCCTTCGGTCTGGCTTTGCCCAAAGATGACAAAGAGGTCTCCGGCGAGCTTCGGGAAATCGAGTCCGATATCCCTCTGAGCAAGGATACCGACCGCCCGACGGAGGTGGACTATCAACTCCTCTCGGCTAGATGCGGACACGAGGGCGGAGAGGATGCGCTGCACCCCGGGATCCTCCCTCTCAGGACCTGCAGCCATGCGAAGAGCTTTGCCGATCCCGACATCGTTCGACGAAGTGCTTGAGGCTGAACTTCCTTTTGAGCGGAACGCGAAGAGAGACAATACGTCGTGAGATATGATGACGAGTGACTCATCATCGGGAAGAATCCACCCTTCAGACTGGGTGTAGTGGATTAGGTCGGGGGTGTCAAAATAGTCGCGCCCCACTCCGGTGCGGAGGTGCGCAAGGACAGCTCGATCACTTCCGTAGCGGGAGATTATCTCGCGAACATGTTCATACACTTTCTTTTTCTTCATTGATTTCCCTCCTTTTCCCCGGAGTCAGTCGATACCAGGACATTACTGTTGATGGTTTTGAAAATGTCGGCTTTGATCCAGTTGATCGTCGATGAGAGATTTATACTTCCCTTCTCTGTCTTTCGTTCAATGCCAAAGAGCCTTGAGGGAATTGTAGAAATAACCTCATCGAGTGCCTTTTGTATCGAGGAGGAGACGCCGTCGGTAACGCTCTTCCAGACGACGGTCAGATCACTTGTTTCATCGATATTTCGGATGATGGTTGGGATCAGTGTATTGACTGATGAGTAGTAGCGTTCAGAGAGTTTCATTGAGTCGTATTTCTCAGCGAGCTTTGACCGGCCACTGCGTGAGTGAGCGAGACACTCATTCAGCCGATATTTGTACTCGGTGTCGGCTTGCCGCCCAACCTTGAGTGCGAGTTTGATTGACTTGCTGACTATCTCTTGGAGGTCCTTGCCGACAGTTCCGGCAAGCAGGGCTGAGCTGACTGTCAGGGTGTCATGGATCGGCAGGGCAAGGCGCTGGACAGTAGATCCCCAGATCGCTCGGGTGTACCGGATCTCGATCTTTGCAACGCGGTCGATTTCTCCGTCAATTAAGAGTTTGCGGAATGCTTCGATGTTTCGGGGTGGTTTCGAGGCCCGTTCCAAAATACCGCCTTCGTGGGCGAGGAATGCGGGAAGACTTGACCAGAGACGTTCACCCGGTGACGGGATCACTTCATAACCACCCACCACCTCTTCGCTCTCCATCAAGTGGCCGTCTTCGTGGCTCTTGGTTTTGTTTACTTTATCACGCATTGACAGAGTGGGACTGAATTTGTACGCGGGACTTTCTCGGTCGTGAACGACGGGTGTCCCTTTGGCATATCGAGACTCTTCAAACGCTGGCGATGGCAGATACCGCTTGGGGAATATCTCCCGAGGGGCGATGTTGGTGCCGTCTTCAGCTTTGAGCTTGTCTCCTGTTTTGACAAAATTTGGCACGTCAGTGATTCGATCTCGGACAAAGTCTGCTGTGTAGCCAATCTCACCCGTGACGATGCTGACCATTGTGGCCTGATTGAACACGTTGCTAGGGTTTATGAAGGAACCAATTACTCGTTTATTTTTTTCGATCAGACGAATTGCCCTTGTGGGGTAGAGGAGGAAGTCGGCAATTCCGCGGGGTGCGTCACCGGTACGAGCATCCATCGCGACTTCCTGGTCTGGGAGCTCCCAGTGAACGGTGTCTCGTTGATTTGTTTCGTCTGGTTGCGGTGAGTTTAGGAGTATAGTTTGGAGAAGGTTGGTACTGATGATGAGCGTCTGGCTTGATAAGCCGGCCCTGCCGGTCATGCCACCGGGGTAGCATTTTCCACCCTTGGGCGGGTAATAATGGCCTTCGAGCTGGCCGATATTGGTGGCTGCATCGAAAAGGTATCCGGTGATCAGCAAGATAACCGCATCTGCATACGAAACACTTTCATATGAATTCCAGGAAGACTGACCGGCAAAAGTCTTGTCAGAGCCACTACCTGACTCGGTAGCGAATCGAGAAATTGGCTGCATTTTTTGATTCTCGGTGCCGGGGAGACCTGCAGTTTGCAGAAACGGGCGTTCTGGATCAAAGAGATCGAACCGGTGTTTCCATTGATCGAGGTATTGAGAGGTTTCCTGCGCAAAATTCCAATCGCCCCTAATCGCATCCTTCCACACATTGACCGGGCGACCGTTTGCCTTCGTCGAGAAAACTCGGTAGGTGACAGCGGAAAGGAAGTCCATGACCGCTGCTCTTTCCAAGTGAGCTGAAATAAGCACATCGGAGATCAAGTTTCCGCGTAAGAAGGTATCACGCAGAGAAACAGTTTCGTTGCTGCCGTCTGACATGGTGACCGGTAACCACGGCTCATCAATGAGGTTAAATGTAGGGTTCTGTTCGATGTTCATGCAATTCCTTTGGTCGGATGAATTCTCTCATGCTAATGGGTACGTCTGACATTGGTCACAAAATGGTTTCCAGTCCGAGAGATAAGCTGTATCGGAATTTCACTGGGCCGACCGTAAAACACATGTCAGCGTCGGCAATAATTGCACCAATACCTCGGAGTCCTGGTTGGTTTTTCCAATTTTCTGGTGCGTTATCTAAGAGCTCTTTTACGTAGGACCCGGCGGATTCGCCACGAAGCTGCCACCTGTCAGGAAGTCGGACGATCTGTTGTGCAATGAGCTTTTTCTCTTTGTCGTCAAGTATGTGGGTCTGACATTCTGATACTGGTTCGTGCGTAAAAGGAATTCGGAGTTTTCCGGAAGAGTCACGGGTGAGAAGGATTGCACTGATTCCTCCCGTGATGTCTCGAACCGATCCTCGTTTTGACCCATAGTCATTCAATCCAACCAGGGATGCAGAAACCGGTCCCCGTGAGTGTTCAGAATACGGTGGAGAAACGGCGAAATCTCTCGCTTTCTCCTGTTCCTTCTGCAGACTTTCAATCATCCTCTCACGAGAATTTTTGGTGCTTTCTTTAGGCAAGTTGCTCTTGAGGCTTACTAAGCTTTCCTTGAGGTCTGCTAAGTTTTCCTTGAGGTCTGCTGAATAAGTTTCCTCAACCAGCGAAGAAATGTCTTCGGGGATCGAGATCACACCGTCACGCTCCTTGATTTTTCGATCCAGTACCTGCATTGACTTCTCGATGATGTAAGGCTGATAAACAAGGTTGACGAATGTCTCGTCATCAATGTCCGGTTGCTCACCGAGATGGATGCCTGTCAAAACGAGGTGAGGCTTCATCACCGGTCGAACCGCACGATCGTGTCGCCACAGACGGCCGAGGCGCTGGAAGATCAGGTCGATGGGAGCTGGGTCTGAGACCATCAAGTCGAAGTCAATGTCGAGGGATTGCTCGATTACCTGAGTAGCGACAACAACAGCCCTGAAGGGGCGGGCCTGCGGGTTCGAGCTGCCGAACTTAGACTCGATGTCCGACTCAATGTTATTCCTATGAAAGTTAGTGAAGCGCGAGTGTAGGAGCGAAAAATCACCCCAGTCTAAACCAAGAATATTTTTGAGCTCCTGATATGTCTTTTGAGCACGTGCAACAGTTGTTCGGATAACCGCCACTGCTCCACCATTTTTGAGCTTATCAAGAAGTTTTTCGGCGAGTAGCTTGCTGTCATCTTCTAGCACGGATACTGTGATTTCTTTACCCTGAGTAAACGGAGTAAAAGAAACCTGTCGCTCGACATTGCTCACCGTTGCTGTAACGACTGACGGATACACTGCTGAGACGTCAATTTTGGGTTTGTCAACGAGTTGTTTGGCGCCTTTCATGTAGTGAGAAATGAAGGTATTACGCACGTCGGATGAGAGGGTTGCCGAGAGGAGAATAACCGGCACCTTGTTTATTCCAAGGTACTCAAGTGTTGTTTCGAGAAATGTGTTCATATAGCCGTCGTAACTGTGAACTTCGTCAAGGATGACAACTTTATCGGTGATAGCGAAATGTAAGCGGAAGAGTCCACTGTGTTTGAGCGCGAGAGGGAGTACTTTGTCGATGGTTGTTACTGAGATCGATGAGTAGATCCCGAGTTGGTTCCTTAGCAAACCGTGGGCGATGATGTCCTGATGGCTGGATGAGTGGTCGAGCATGGTGCCGTAGCTGTCGTTGAGGCTCGATTGCGAATGTCCGAGGTAGAAGGAAGTTCGTTTGTGAACTCCTGAGTTTTTTGCCCAACAAATAACACGATCCCAGATACGATCGGTTGTTGCCATGGTGGGGAGCGCGAAAACAAACCCGCCGAGCTGAAAGCGGCTTGCCAGGCATTCAGCAGCGAGGATTGCTGTTTCTGTCTTGCCCTCGCCCATGGGAGCTTCGATGATGGTTATGCCGGGACTTGTGAGGCGTTGAATTTCTTCGAGTACGACTCGTTGCGAATCTCGGAGTTTTGGAATCGGTTTCGCTTGGACACCGTTAGATGTCTCTTCTTTCGACTCGAATCTCCGTTTCATGAGTGCGAGCATGTCATCGCCAGGGTCGTCTGCACGCCAGGGAAGGGGGAGATCGACGTCCTGGTCCCAGGCTTTGCGGATACGGTCAGGGGCCCGGTCGTCATCTCCGATTAGCAGACCATACCTACTGGCCATCCAATCGGTAAAGATGATCGCTCCCACAAGGTTGAGCTGGGTGTAGTGGGCTGGTTGGTCTGTGCTAAAAGAGGCGAGTGCTGCCTCCCCTCCAAAGCGGTTGATCACAGACTTAATTGTCGCCTGCTGCGCTTCCTGCCAGACCGAACCGAAGGTCGCTTTGTGCCAGCCAAGTGATTCTGTCCATCGACCCCGCTGAAAGTTCTCGATGGTCTTCTCGTCAGGCGTCGTGCCGTGGTGTGCGGCGACGATGACTCCCATCGGGTATGCGAGTTTCCGCTGCCATCCGCGCTCTTCTTCAAGAAATGTGGACAGGATGGCGAACCCGGCGTTGTTGTGCGGTAACACGTTGTCCGATGAGAGCGATCCCCCATTGATTCGAAACCCATGTTCGACTATTTTCTGTGATTGTTGGAAAGCAGTCTGCTCAGCCTTGCGGCGGAGGGACTTCACGTAGAAGGCCGGGGTTATTTTGCCGATATCATGGAGGGCGCAGAGGAGCACATAGCGGTTGCGGGCAGCTTCCGGATCGAGTCCGCCGGATAGTGACTCTTGCTTCTTCCTGGTGAAGAACTTGTCCCACAGGAACTCGGCAAATTCACCCGTGTCGAGAAGGTGGTCATAAACCGAGAGCCACTTGCCTTGACTTCGCGCCTGGATTTTGGAGCTGCGGTCGTCTGTTTTTCCCCAAAGGAATCGAAATTCGGAACCGGACTCAGGCATTATCCAACCCTCGCGAAAAGGATGAGTCCTAATCCGTAGGATTTGCCACGCCCAATACCGCGGTGGAGCGCCTCATTCGCTGCCTTCTCATCGGTTATTGTCGCCAGGGCATCAATCTCGCGCCCGGTGAAATTCACGCCGGTTCGTCTCCCAATTTGCCTTGAACCCGAAATCGTGATCACCTCTTGTCCTTCTTCCATACCGGCGGTCACGTCCATTCCAGCTTTAAGCAGGAGTGATACCGCCCAGCCACGGATCTCAGAGTCTCTCACCGAAAAACGGCGTCGGACACCGTCGGTGGTTGTTCGACGCTCTGCCGCTACGAGGACTCGTAGTCGAATCCGATCCCCTTCTCTGACCGAGGTAAGCTGCTGCGATTCCGGGCCAATTTCCACATCGGAATACACAACGATATTGATGCTGCGCGGCCCACCGGGTTTCGGCATCTCTACGCGGTGGACAATACCGAGGTCTGATCGTGGTCGGTCGCTGATCCCGTGGAGGTCCGGGAAGAACGACATCACACGCTTGTGTCGTTGGTCAATATCAGAAAGCGTCATGACGACCTCACGAGACACCGGAAGGTTGATAACAGTCTTGAGGGGCATCAGTGGTCTCCTAACAAAGCATTTTGAGTGGCTGGGGGATGGCTCGTTGTGCACGACACCACGTACGAAAAAGGTACCAAGCACCCAAAACGGTTCACCCCCGCACGCGCGGGGTAGATCGCACGGACCACCAGCCGTTGCTCGATGCGATCCGTTCACCCCCGCACGCGCGGGGTAGGTCGGTGCCGCCATGCTTAGTGCAGTAGCTGTCTCGGTTCACCCCTGCACGCGCGGGGTAGGTGTATGTGGAATAGGTCAAGCTGAATCCCTCCTTGGGTCACTCCGCATGCGCGGGGTAGGTAATGGTAAAAATTTTAAAAATGGTAGCTCTACGGGTTCACCTCCGCACGCACGAGGTATGTTCCGGCCATTCAATTTACCCATTTCATAGTTCACCCCCGCACGTGCGGAGTAGGTATCCGGCCATGCTCTGGTACCGGTACGGGAAACACGGTGCACCTGAAACGACCTGGACTTTGTTCCGCTCTTCGATCAAGGATGGAATCGATGGCGCTAGAGGTATCCTCCGGGAAGATCGTTTCGTTGGGCCGTGTGTGTTCTGCTGGCGGGTGAAGGCCTCTATGAGATCGAGAAAGCGATCACCAGGGCTGAACCCCGAGCGCTTGAGCGGTGTCGGGAAGAGCAACCTCCCCCAACAGTGCAGCTAGGCTAAAAACTCGGATCGCCCAAGGGATACAGATGCCAGCGACAGCACTGTGCGGCCCGTGTCTCCATTGGATCTTCAGTTCTGCGGATTCAGGAGCATCTTGTCAGACATCGCCACCACACCGTCAGCCGCAAAAGGAGCCACTCGATGCCCGGAGAGAACCTCACCCGACTCGAAGCCGAAGAACGCAGTTCCCTCCTCACGGTCATGTCGTACGACATCGCCCTTGACCTCACGAGGGGCGGGGAGGTGTTTCGGAGCGAAACAACCGTACGGTTCACGGCCCAGGCCGCGGCATCCACTTTTATTGATGCGCTCACAGACACAGTGCACCGAATCACCCTCAATGGCACGGCACTCGACCCGAATATCGTCAGCGATGGCACCCGTATTCAGCTCGCCCATCTCGCGACGGAAAATGAACTGACCGTCGTCGCCGACTTCCGCTACACCCACACCGGGGAGGGGCTGCACCGCTTTGTCGACCCGGCCGACGGCGAGATCTACCTCTACACCCAGTTTGAGGTTCCCGACTCACGGCGTGTTTTTGCGGTGTTTGAGCAACCCGATCTAAAGGCAACATTCCGGTTTACCGTCACCGCTCCGGGGCACTGGCAGGTTGTCTCCAACTCCCCCACCCTCGTGCCACCTGTGAGCGTGATAAGCACCGCGGGCACGGCAAACACGAAGAACACAGCAAACACGACAGACACAGCAAACACGGAAGACGCAACAAACACGACAGGCACCACAAGCACCACCGGCGTAACAAACACGACAGGCACAGCAAACACCACCGGCGCAAAAACCTGGGTATTCGAACCAACTCCGCGCATCTCGAGTTACATCACGGCGCTCATCGCCGGCCCGTACCACGTTGAACGCAGCGAACTCACGAGCAGCGACGGCCGGGTTATCCCACTCGGAGTGTTCTGTCGCGCAAGCCTCGCCAAGCACCTCGACGCCGACTATGTGTTTGAGAAAACTCGGCAGGGGTTTGCGTACTACGAAGAGAAGTTCGACGTTGCATACCCGTTCAAAAAATATGATCAGCTCTTCGTTCCCGAGTTCAACGCGGGGGCCATGGAGAACGCGGGCGCGGTCACCTTCACCGAGTTCTACGTGTTTCGCTCTCGCGTCACCGATGCGGTGCGGGAACGTCGTGTCGTCACCATTCTGCACGAGCTCGCGCACATGTGGTTCGGTGACCTTGTCACCATGCGCTGGTGGAACGATCTATGGCTCAACGAATCCTTCGCCGAGTGGGCCTCAACCATCGCCACCGCCGAGGCCACGGAGTGGACACACGCGTGGACAACGTTCAACTCGATGGAGAAAACCTGGGCGTACCGGCAGGACCAGCTGCCCTCAACCCACCCCATCGTTGCGACGATCAACGACCTCGAAGACGTGCTCGTCAACTTCGACGGCATCACCTACGCCAAGGGGGGATCGGTGCTCAAGCAACTGGTCGCCTGGGTCGGCGTTGAAGCGTTTTTCCAGGGAGTGTCTGCCTATTTCCGCACGCACGCCTGGCAGAACACAACCCTCGCCGACCTGCTCGTCGAGTTGGAGGCCGCAAGCGGGCGTGATCTGCGCACGTGGTCACGAGTGTGGCTCGAAACGGCGGGCGTTAACACGCTTCGCTCCGAGATTCAGACGGATGCCGCAGGGCTCATCACATCCTTCCGGGTGCGCCAGTCGGCCCCTGTCGACCACCCCACTCTTCGCCCGCACCGTGTCGCAATCGGGCTCTACACACTCCATGGCGACGGGCCATCCGCCAGGGTTGTGCGAGACCACCAGATCGAACTCGATATCGATGGTTCCCTCACGGACGTTCCCGACCTGATCGGGATGCCTCGCCCCGACCTTATCCTCCTCAACGACGGTGATCTCGCCTATGCGAAAATCCGGCTCGACGAGCCATCCCATCTTTTTGCGCTGACGCACCTCTCGCGCATCGAAGACCCGCTCGCGCGCGCACTCGTGTGGGGTGCCGTGTGGGATGCCACGCGCGACGCGGAAATCGCAGCGACCGACTACCTGGCTCTTGTCTTGGGCAACATTGCGCATGAAACAGAATCAACGACACTGCGGGTCATCCTTGGTAATGCAGTGCTCGCGGCGAGCACGTACACCGCGCCGGAACGCCGCGCCTCCGCCCGGCGCGTGCTCGCCGACGGATTGTGGGCACACGCCCAAGCCGCAGAACCCGGTAGTGACGCGCAGTTTCAATTTGTCCTCAACTTCGCGACGATAGCCGAGGCCAGTTCCCACGTTGATGAGCTCGCTGCCCTGTACTCCGGCGACCTGCATCTCACCAAACTCTCTATCGACGCTGACCTCGGCTGGGAACTCCTCATTGCCCTCGTGGCGGCGGGTCAGGCAGACGATCAGGACATCGACGCTCGCCTTGCCACCGACAATACGGCAACCGGGCAACAGTCAGCCGCGAACGCACGCGCCACAATTCCGACCCGGGAGGCAAAAGAGCGGGCCTGGTCATCGCTCATTGATGCCGATACTGCGAGCAATACGGTTGTCCGGGAAGTTGCCGAGGGATTCCTTCGCGCTGACGCAGGCCTGCTGGAACCTTTCGTCGAACGGTATTTCGCCGCACTCGTCGCCATCTGGGAGTCCCGCAGCTACGCGATTGCCGAGAAACTTGTGGATGGTCTCTACCCCTCACCGCTCGCGAACGAAACCCTCGCAGCCCAGAGTCGCGAGTGGATTGCGGTTCATCCCACACCCCCGGCTCTGCGACGCCTGCTCGTGGAACGGTTGGCAGGTGTTGATCGGGCACTTGCCGCGCAGCGGTGCGACGCCGCTCGTGGTGCCGTGGACTAAGGCAACTGCCGAGAAACCTCCTACCCACGTACTACAAGGTTTTTCTGAGATGATCCTCTAGATCGAGGCACACAGTCGGAATATCCCATAGCGTTGACGACATGATTACTGCAACTGCTCTCAGCAAGCACTATGGTCGCAAGGTGGCTGTCAATGACGTCACTTTCGCCGTCCACCCCGGCAGGGTCACCGGATTCCTCGGCCCCAACGGTGCCGGCAAATCCACGACAATGCGTATGATCGTCGGGCTTGATCGCCCCAGCGAGGGTAGTGTCACTATCAACGGGAAGGCATACGCGCAGCACCGTTCCCCCCTGCAGGAGGTGGGGGTACTGCTTGATGCAAAGGCCGTCCACACGGGCCGATCCGCCTATAACCACCTGCTCGCGATGGCGGCAACCCACGGAATCGGCAAATCGCGGGTTCACGAGGTCATCGAAATCACCGGTCTCGGGTCCGTTGCGAAGAAGCGTGTCGGTGGGTTCTCGCTCGGTATGGGACAGCGACTCGGTATCGCCTCAGCAATTCTTGGTGATCCGGCCACGCTCATCCTTGACGAACCCGTCAACGGGCTCGACCCGGAGGGTGTGCTGTGGGTCCGTAACTTTGTGCGTGACTACGCACGCCAGGGTCGCACCGTTTTCCTCTCTTCCCACCTCATGAGCGAAATGTCACAGACAGCTGACCAACTTCTCATCATTGGTCGCGGTCAGATTATTGCGGATGCCCCTCTCACCGACGTCATTGCCAGCGCTACCAACCCGCGTGTGCGGGTGTGTTCGCCGCACGCAGCCCAGCTCGCCGAGCTGCTCGCGGCACCGAATGTCACCGTGCTGAGCTCGGAGGCCGGAGTGCTCGATATCACCGGAGTTGACAGTAAAACCATCGGTGAGCTCGCCGCTCGCAATGGTCTTACTCTGCACGAACTCAGCCCACAGAGCGCATCCCTGGAAGAGGCATACATGGCCCTCACCACGGACGCGGTCGAATACCGAACGGAGACAGTCCGATGACTACCGCAACACTAAATCCCCCCCCCTCACCAAGCAGCCAAAGCCCACACACCCTCACTTTTGGCGGCGTTCTCAGATCAGAGTGGATCAAACTCCGATCCACTCGCTCAACCAACTGGTCTTATCTCATCACCGCCCTCGGAATTTGGGGAATAGCGCTCCTCGGAGCCCTTGTCATAGCGAACTATTCTGATGTCGCAAACCTGGCCGAGCTGAAAACCAAGAATCTCGATAATAAGATTTTTAATGATTATTTTGTCTCGATTATTACCGGGAGCGTTTCGTTGACGGGCCTCGTGGTCGCTATCCTCGGTGTGCTTGTGATCAGTGGGGAATACAGCACCGGGATGATTCGCTCGACGCTGACCGCGGTACCGACGCGCACTCCCGTTTTGGTCGGCAAGGCGATTATCCTGTTCCTCACAACATATGCCATAACTTTTATTGCACAACTGCTCAGCTTTCCAATTGTGGCTATCATACTCACCCGGATAAACGTCACCGCAAATCTTTTTGACAGCAACATCTTCCTTCCGCTCCTGGGATGCTCGCTCTTCCTGAGCCTGACGGCACTGCTTTCCCTTACCGTCGGAACAATGGTGCGCTCCAGCGCAGGGGGTATCGGCATCATGATGACCTTGCTTCTCGTTGTTCCAGGACTGTTGTTTGCTCTCCTGCCGATGGACTGGCGGCCAAACATCACCCCCTTTCTGTTCACCTCTGCAGGAACGGAAATCTACACCCGGATGGATCAGCCGACGCTGAGTCTTCCGCAGGCAATTCTGGTCACGCTGATCTGGAATGCCGTCACCTTTATCGGTGCGATGATCCTCCTGAAACGCCGCGACGCGTAGAGTCTCCTGCATGGGGCTGTTCGCGTCGTATCCCACCCCCGGGCGGCCACAACCGCTCGGGGGTGACCTACGTTTGCCGCGGGCACCGGGGCTTATCCGCCGGTTTGCTGCGGAGCATCCCCGGACCGTCGACACCCTCGTTGCTCTGGTCTACCTGGGGGTGTCAATCACAGGCAGTGGTTCTTCGGCCTCCTACGACACGCCCAACAGTTTTGCTCCGGGTTCTGCGTGGCAGGTCAACGGGTTTGTTCCGGCCATCATCATGGCAATCATCCTTTTTCTGTTCCGACGCACACAACCCTGGTTGATACTCCCGATTGCCTTCGTCGCCGATGCCGCCCTGGGCCCACCGCTCGATTTCAATATCAGTATCGTTGCGACACTGTTTGCGCTCTATGCGCTCGCGGTATACCGTTCAATTCCACAGGCCTGGCTGGGGCTTGTCTGCGCTGTTATCGGGTATTTTGCAAAAATTTGGGTGTGGCACCTTATCAAGCCAGCCACGGTCACGATGTTTAGTGAAACCCACAACTACATCGCCCTTGTGCTCTGTGTGCTCACAACATTTGTAGGCGTATCGGTGGGGAGTCGGCGCCGCTACATCAACGCCCTCATCAGCCGTGCACAAGACCTTGCGCGGGAGCGCGATCAGCAGGCCCGGCTCGCAGAGGCTGCCGAGCGGGCCCGCATCGGACGCGACATGCACGACATCGTCTCCCACGGTCTCACCGTCATGATCACGCTCGCCGAGGGATCCGCCGCGACCGCAACAACCGACTCTCGCCGCGCCATCGAGATGATGCGCCTCGTGGCCGAGTCCGGTCGAGAAGCCCTCGGCGAGATGCGCCGGATGCTCGAGGTCTTCCACTTGCCGGATGCCCCGGATGAGAACGCAGCCCTGGAACCACAACCCACTACTAAAGCCATCCCCGATCTTGTCGCCCGTTTCCGTGAGACCGGACTGCGCATAAAACTGCTCACGCGCGGGGTCACCGTCACTGACCCGGCACTACAGCTGACGATCTACCGAATCGTGCAGGAGGGACTCACCAATGTCCTCCGTCACGCACGGGATACGCCCGGCGTGCTCGTGCGTATTTTTTATCAGCAGAGCAAGATCGATGTGCAGGTCTTCAACGAAGCTTCGACACTGCCACCAACAATTCAGGGTGCCGGGTGGGGGCTCGCGGGACTGGCTGAACGGGTGGCGCTGTTTCACGGAACTCTCCACTCTGCCCCCACAAGATCAGGGGGTTGGCTCCTGCAGGCCACCCTGCGCCACGTATCCCCGAGAGCCAATACGGATGTCCCGGTCGCACCACCCACCGCCCTGGTCACACCACCCGCTCCCCTCGCACCGCCCACCTCCCTGGTCACACCACCCGCTCCCCTCGCACCACCCACCGCTCCACCGGCAGTACCCATCAGCCCGATGTCCACGATCCTGCCCCCCGCTTCGACTGCCGAATCCCCTGCACAACCGGGGGCATCCGAAACTCGACCTCTTTTCAAAGCAGGTACTGAGGCTGAATCCCCCGCACAACCGGGAACATCCCCCGATGTAAGGAGTATTTCCGCTTGACACTCTCCTCCCCGCCTATCCGCATTGCCCTCGTTGATGACCAAGCGCTCATCCGTACCGGTCTACGCATGGTGCTCGAAAATGAACCCGACATCGACGTGGTCAACGAGGCCGAAGACGGTCATGGTGCAATCGAGCTTGCCCGCGTCCACCGGCTCGACGTCATCCTCATGGATGTGCGGATGCCCCGCCTCGACGGTATCGCCGCGACCACCGCGATCTTGCGGCAGGAGACAGCCCCCAAAGTCATCATGCTCACGACCTTTGACCTCGACGAGTACGCCTTCGCAGCGATCCGAGCGGGCGCGAGCGGGTTTTTGCTCAAGGATGCTCGTCCCGCTGACCTCACCGCAGCAATCCGTGCGGTTCACACCGGTGATGCCGCACTGTCCCCGCGTGTGACTCGCCGAATGGTGGAGTTGTTCGCCAAGAAACTCCCCGTGGCATCCGCGGATAACCCGGGCACCACCGAGACCTCGAGTATTCTCTCGACCCTGACACCGCGGGAACAGGATATTCTCGTCGCGGTTGCCGAGGGCCTCAATAACAGTGAGATCACCGAACGGTTCTGCCTGTCTGAGTCCACCGTGAAGACGCACATCAGTCATCTACTGCAGAAGCTCAACGCGCGCGACCGAGTGCATCTCGTGATTTTGGCGTATCAGAATGGCATGAATATCGGCACTGCCGCACACGATGATCGTCCGTGAGCGCCTAAACTCGCAGGCATCATGACTGTGCACCAACTAGCATCCGCGGTGCTGCCGCACGTCGCTGTGCCCACAGATCTGTGGTCGGAGGTCGCAGGATTTTGGGCCACGAACGGTGGCCTTGTGGTACAGAAAATACTCGCCAGTATCGGGGTGGTTATTGGGGCGCTCCTCGTGCGATGGGTGTTCCGCTTTGTCATCGACCGGGTAGTTCGGCAGGTCGTATCGGGGGCGACGAAGAAGGCGGGAGCGACCGACACTATCGCTATGGAGGCTTCCCCGCTCGTCGCCGCTCGAATCGTGCAGCGCACCCGCACACTCGGTACGGTGCTGGCAAACTCGGTCAATGTCGTCCTCTTCGCCGTCGGTGTTCTACTCATCGTCAATCTCATTGACCCGGCTATTCTCGGCTCGTTTGCCCTACTCTCTGCCGCGGTCGGTGCAGCGCTCGGTTTTGGGGCACAGAACATTGTGAAGGATGCCCTGAGCGGGCTGTTCATGGTGGTAGAAGACCAACTCGGTGTTGGCGATATCGTCGATCTTGGGACTACCACGGGAGTGGTTGAGGATGTCCGGCTTCGCACCACGACCGTTCGTGACGTCAACGGCACGCTCTGGTTTGTGCGCAATGGTGAAATCACGCGGGTCGGCAACATGTCGCAGGGATGGGCGCGGGTCATCCTGGATCTGTCGGTGCCGTATGGTGCCGACCTTGACACGGTGGAGACGGCGGTTCTGCGCACGGCAGTGGAACTTTCACAGTCAGCGCGATGGCGCTCCCGGGTGCTGGAGAAGCCGGAGATGTGGGGGTTAGAGTCGATCTCGGCGGAGGTACTCGTGATACGAGTGGCCATGAAGGTACGAACATCCGCTAAAGATGATGTGGCGCGGGAACTGCGGGTGCGCATAAAGCGCACGCTCGATCAGATGGAAGTGCGGCCGCCGAATCTCACGAGCGTCACCCTCAGTGGGAGTGACGAGGCATCCCGGGTGAAGGGAGCGCGGCCGCCGAAGCGGGACACCTCCGCGCCGAGTGTGCACACCCGCACCGATACCCACAGGGCAGCCGGTAAGAAAACTGCGACACACAGGGATGACTCGTGAGGGATGACTCGTGACCGAGCAGCAGTCGTTCTACGATGCAGTCGGCGGGCATGACACTTTTGTGCGGCTGGTGACCGAGTTTTACCGCGGTATTGCTGATGACCCGGTGCTGCGTCCCATGTATCCAGAGGAAGATCTGACACCGGCAGCGGAGCGGTTGACCGGGTTTCTGGAACAGTACTGGGGTGGTCCCGGCACGTATAGCCAGGAGCGTGGGCATCCACGACTGCGGATGCGTCACATGCCGTTCAAGATCAACCCGGACGCCCGTGATCGTTGGCTCGGACACATGCGGCGCGCGGTTGACTCGCTCGCGCTGCCACCGGTGGCGGAGGAGATGCTGTGGGACTACCTCACCCGTGCCGCGCACTCACTCGTGAACACGTTTGAGCAGTGACCTCGCGCAGTGTGCGATTGCGTCCGGATGGTCTGCGGGACCGTCTCGAGTGGCCTGTGGGTGGAACTGGTTCGTGTTAGCCGCGCAGTGCCCACGGCTTTTGCCGCACAAGAACGTGACCGCGCGCGGTGCTCAGGCGGGTCCACGGGCCCGTCTCGTAGAGGTCGATATCGTCGTCGCCGAGGAATCCCAAACTCAGCGCGGCGAAGGCCGCACCAGCCGGAATATACTCGACGCCCTCAATTTCCCGCGACCACACCTCAGCACGAGCGCGCTGCACAAGCTGTTCACCGGTGCCCTCGGGAATCATCTCGGCAATTTCCTCGATTCCCGCGTGTGCTGCCTGCTCAAAGAGCTGGGGGGACAGCGAGCCGAGTGGACGCCACCCGTCGCGGGGCGGCGAAATCCCTGCCCATGTCACAGTGCTAACTTCGTGCGGCAGGGTGAGTTCGCACGGGGCATTGTCGGTGGCAGGCGCCGCCTCGGCTGCGAGGTCGATTCGATGCAGGGTTGAACGGAGCGGGACCACCGCATCGACGTCGTCGCCGCCGTCCAGCTCGATAACCCGTAGCCCGAGCACGGTCGGACTTGTGTCGAGCAGACCCCGCGGATACAGGATGGCGGTGTACACCGCGAGCGTCCCGGACGAGGAGATAATGCGCAGTGATCCGTCTTCAACCCGTTGGGCGCGCTGAAGGTAGGTGCGCAGATCGTCGAGCGAGGCGCTGCTGGCAAGCAGGAAGGCAACCATGTCCTCTCTAAACTACCAACCGAAGCGGGCGTGCCACGCCACTTAGGTCACCGGTCACTCCCGCGCTTCAGTTATCAGTCACTCCCGCGCCGGAATGCGGTGCGCTCCTCCAGGTAGGGGCGCCACGCACTCTGTTCTTCCGCGGTGATTCGCCGGGGTCGACCGGAATGGCCGTCAATCAGGACGATTGTGGTAGCGGCTCGAGCAAACAGCACGCGCGGCACGACACCGATGGGGGAATACACCTCGTAGCACACCTCCAGGCTTGCACCGCCCAGATGCGACATCCACAGTTCGATATCGATTGGTTTTCGCTGATACGGGATGGGGGCGGTGTACTCAACCTCCTGGCGGGCAATGAGGGTGTTTGTTGATTGTCCCGGGCCCGATGCTAGAACGGCGGTGGCGTGACCGGCGTTCCGTGGCATCCCGTCATCGGTGGTCCAGAATGCGGCGATGCGAGCTTCTTCCAACAGGCCGAATAAGCGCACGTTATTGACGTGTCCGTAGGCGTCAAGGTCGCTCCACCGCAGTGCGACGGGTATGTGTAGGCGCATAAATTCTTACCGGTTAGTCACGAGTGAGTTTCCGATATGCCGAACGGTGCGGTTTTGCCGCGTCCGGGCCGAGTCGTTCAACCTTGTTGGTTTCATAGGCCTCAAAATTTCCCTCGAACCAGTACCAGTGTGCCGGATTTTCCTCGGTGCCTTCGTAGGCGAGAATGTGCGTGGCGATCCGGTCGAGGAACCACCGATCGTGGGTGATGACCACGGCGCATCCTGGAAACTCAAGAAGTGCGTTTTCGAGGCTGGAGAGGGTTTCGACGTCGAGGTCGTTGGTCGGTTCGTCGAGAAGCAGCACGTTGCCGCCCTGCTTAAGCGTGAGCGCAAGGTTAAGGCGATTGCGTTCACCGCCGGAGAGCACACCCGCTGGCTTTTGTTGATCTGGACCCTTAAACCCAAACGTGGACACGTACGCTCGGCTTGGTACCTCGGTTTTACCGACCTGGATGTAGTCAAGACCGTCGGAGACCACTTCCCAGAGTGTTTTCTTTGGGTCGATGCCACCACGAGTCTGGTCGACATAGGACAGTTGGACGGTCTCCCCGACTTTAAGTTCGCCGCTATTGAGTTCTTCTAGTCCGACAATTGTTTTGAACAGCGTTGTCTTACCCACACCGTTCGGACCGATAATCCCGACAATTCCGTTCCGAGGCAACGAAAAACTCAGCCCCTCAATGAGTGTGCGATCACCAAATCCTTTCGATAACTTCTTTGCTTCGAGCACGACGTTTCCCAATCGGGGGCCCGGAGGGATCTGGATCTCTTCGAAGTCGAGCTTCTTTGCGCGATCTGCTTCGGCCGCCATTTCCTCGTATCGGGCGAGGCGGGCCTTTGATTTTGCCTGACGTCCCTTTGCGTTGGAGCGTACCCAGTCGAGTTCTTCGCTGAGGCGCTTGGCCAGTTTCGCGTCTTTCTTACCCTGCACGCTGAGACGTTCTTGTTTCTTTTCCAGATACGTCGAGTAGTTGCCTTCATAGGGGTAGAGCCGACCGCGGTCAACCTCACAAATCCATTCGGCAACATGGTCGAGAAAGTACCGATCGTGTGTCACAGCGAGCACCGCACCGGGATACTTCGCCAGGTGTTGTTCCAGCCACAGCACACTTTCGGCATCGAGGTGGTTGGTCGGTTCGTCAAGCAAGAGCAGGTCGGGTTTCTGCAAGAGGAGTTTGCACAGGGCCACTCGACGCTTCTCTCCCCCTGATAGGACAGAGATCTTCTCGTCACCCGAGGGGCAGCGCAGCGCGTCCATCGCCTGGTCAAGTTGTGAGTCTAGGTCCCAGGCATCTGCCGCATCAATTTCTTCCTGCAGTCCGCCCATCTCGGCAAGGAGCACATCGAAATCAGCATCGGGCTCGGCCATCGCGAGCGAGATCTCATTGAACCGATCAAGTTTGGCTTTGATCAGCCCGACACCCTCCTGCACGTTTTCGAGAACCGTCTTTGACTCGTCAAGAACCGGCTCCTGCATGAGGATGCCCACGGTAAACCCTGGACTCAACCGTGCTTCGCCATTGGAGGGCTGATCCAGCCCGGCCATGATTTTCAGGATCGTCGACTTCCCGGCACCGTTTGGGCCGACAACACCGATTTTTGCGCCCGGCAGGAACGCCATGGTTACGTCATCAAGGATGACCTTATCGCCGACGGCCTTACGGGCGCGCACCATGGAGTAGATGTATTCAGCCACTGTTTTTCCTCACACCCGGTGTCGAAACGGCCGCCGCAGCGGCCCACGCGTCCGCCCAATCGACGCACGGCAGCCAGTCTACTTGTGTTGACGGGCGAGTCTTTGGTTGCGCTGACGGGCACGCCTTCGATTGTGTTGACGGGCACGTCCTCGACCGAGCGCACGCACCGCGGGCAGAATCAGACGGGTAAGTCCTCAAGCCGTGCGCGCGCACCCTGGGAAGCGGATGGTACTTCGTCGCACGCCTTTCCGCCCAAACGGCCCTGCGCGCGCCGGAAAGTGCCTCCCCGTGCACCCTGGAAAGTGCCTCCCTGCTTATTTTTGGCCGATGAGGCAGGTGCCCGTGGAAATCGGTGGGACCACAATGCTGTGGTACCCGTTGGACTTCGGGCCATACTGACCGATCAGACACTGATTCTTGAACTTCACCGCGAACTGAATGGAGTCCGCGGCCAAACCCGTCGTGGTTTTATCGGGCGTCACCGTAATCGCGGAGTGATCAAATCCGGCAGCGGACAGTGCCTGCACAAAGTCAGCGCCCTTGGCATCGCCGTTCGACGCAATGAGGCGAGTGTTGACGTAATCAAAGTACGCCCGATTGTCGGCCGCGGTGCCATTAGGCTGCAACGTCGGCGGTGCACTGCTCGGGGTCGCACTCACACTCGGGTCGGGCGAGGCGCTCGGTCCGCTGGCCGGGGTATCGGAGTTCCCCAAGAGACTGCAGGCGCTCAGGGCGACTACAACCGCAGCAAGCCCCAGCGCAACTCCCGCGCGCGCGCCGTGCCTCACACTCATTGTTCCCCTTACGTAGGTTCGGATCGGTCAAGTGCCCCAGCGAGTCTACGCGGTCAAGCCCACACAGGCCTGTCCGCCGAGCCCTATCCACGGGCGGATACAGCGCGGCCACGCTCTTCTGCCCCCGTGTCTGCAACCACAAATACAGGACTATCAGACCGGTCGGAGCCATCCGATAAAACAGATGAACCAAACCCCAGGGGCACCGGGGGCGGCTCGGAAACAGGCCACCCCAAGGCGCTGTCCCGGTCGGCAAGATGCTCGGATGCCGCCTCCGGCGACTGTTGCTCGTGCCCATCCACCGGGCGCGATACCCGCACCCGCTCGAACGTACTCACCCCCCAGGTGAGATCGTGTCCGAGTGACTCTGACTCGATCTCAGCCGTCGTTCCGGTGCGTTCACCTGATTCCCACTGTCGAAGTCGCAGTCGACCGCGCACGAGAACACGCTCACCCTTGCGAATAGAGGCGTGCACATTAGCGGCGAGTTGGCGAAACGTAGAGACGGTGTACCAGTTGGTCTCACCGTCTTCCCACGAGGCCTTCGCACGATCGAAATATCGACGGGTGGAGGCGAGCCGAAACGAGGTAATCTCCAACCCCTGCGCTGTGATGTGGTGCTGCGGGTCAGTGCCAACCACACCGGCCACGGTAATGCTGTCTGTCATCAATCAATCCTTCGCTAGTGCCGCGCAGCGGCGTTGTGTGGACGTGGCTCCGAGACACCCCTCGTGCCAGAAACAACGTCTCGGAGCCACACCACAATGGTGCTCACCCGGCCCGCTCGGTTGCAGAGCTGAATGGCTTCTGGGGAAAAATGTGGCAGTGTGGGTGACTGTGATGGACAAGCAGTAGGCCCTCATTCGCGCGGAGCAAATTGCGGATCAATGAGCCCGGGGATAATAACTGCGAGTAGGCCCTCATTCGCGCGGAGCAAATACCACCCCCGTGAGCCACGAAGATTAAAACCCAGGAAACCCACAGGGTCGGCGGAAAGCCGTAGAGTGGTGGGATGAGCTACATCGCCGACGATGCCCGCTACGACCACATGTCCTACCGCCGGGTTGGCCACTCGGGCTTGGTGTTGCCCGAAATATCGCTCGGCCTGTGGCAGAACTTCGGAACCTCTCACTCAGCGCAGGAGCAGCGTGCGATCGTGCATCGGGCGTTTGACCGGGGCATCCTGCACTTCGATCTTGCGAACAATTACGGTCCCCCGCCGGGAAGCGCGGAGATCAATTTTGGGAAGATTCTTGCGTCTGATTTAGCAAGCTACCGAGACGAGCTCATCGTCTCAACGAAGGCTGGCTGGCCGATGTGGCCCGGCCCCTACGGTGATCTTGGATCGCGTAAGTACCTCATCGCCTCGCTCGACCAGAGCTTGACTCGGCTGGGGCTCGACTACGTTGACATCTATTACTCGCATCGACCCGATCCCGACACACCAATCGAGGAAACGATGGGAGCACTCGCCTCCGTTGTGCGGCAGGGCAAGGCGCTCTACGTCGGTATCTCGGCCTATAACCCCGAGCAGACTCAACGCGCTGCGGCTGCGCTGCAGTCCGAAGGGGTACCACTTGCCATCCATCAACCGCGCTATTCGATGTTTGACCGCCACATTGAAGAATCGGGCCTCTTCGACACGCTTGAAGAACTCCAAACTGCGAGCATCGTATTCTCTCCGCTGGCTCAGGGACTGCTCACTGACCGATACCTGAACGGTTCCGTGCCGACAACCTCGCGCGCCGCCGTCAACGGTAGCCTGTCTGAATCAGCGATCACCGAGGACTACCTCGCCCGTGCCCGCGCACTTTCGGCGATTGCCGCGGATCGCGGACAGACACTCGCACAACTTGCCCTGACGTGGGTGTTGCGGCAGCCGCGAGTTGCGAGTGCGCTCATCGGTGCGTCGAGCGTTGAACAGCTTGACCAAAACCTCGCAGCACTGGATGCCCCGGCCCTCACTCATTCGGAACTGGCACTGATTGAGCCACACACGGCCCGCGGTGTCGTGCTGGGGTAGCGCACGGAGCAGGGTCGCGAGCATCCGGCTCGGAGAACTGTGCAGTTCTGTGGGCGTACCCTGGCACGTTAGAGGCAGCCGTGCACCCAGTTCGAACGACGGTCATCCCGGCGACCGATCTTGTCGAAGTAGTCGCGGGAGTGAGCGTCCGGCTCGAACGGCGGTCATAGACAGTGAGCCGTGAATTGCGGGCGGGCGGCATGCGCACACGAACTCCCGAATGTCAGTGGTTGTGAATACGTTCTTCTCACAGGCCAGGGTTGGCCGGCCCACCGAGTGAGGAGAAGAAAATATGCCTACCACCGTCATGACAAACCCGGTTGTTTGGGAGGTCCCGGCCACCGCAGCACCGTCCACCCGTGCGCTGCTGCGCGAACCCTTCCCTGAGGCAGTGCGCGGCCTCACATTCACTCCGGCAGCACCCGGTTTGTGGCGGGTGACACGAGCCGATGGTCTTGTCTTGGGTCACATCGAACGGCGGTCGGATTCAGAGCGGTATCGCGTGCGCCGAATGAGAGCGGGAACTCTACGATCACTGCCGGTGGGCGAGTTCTGGTCGCCACGCGAGGCCGCCGATGTCTTTCAATAACAACGCGAGACCACCGACAGCGCTCGACAGCGCTCGCGTGGCCTTAACAAGCAAACGTGCAGGCCACGCGGGACTCATCACCGGGCACGCCGCATGGGCTAGGCCAAATACCGCGTCAACAGGCTTAGGGTCACCTCATGAACCTGTTAAATGAGTTCCTCGCCTGGCTCGGGGCTCCTGCGACACGGCCCGCGTTGTTTTCGGCACTCGTCCTGTTTATCGCGATGCTTGCCTCGGGGATCCTCGCGGCGTTTATCGCTCGACGCGCACTTCGCGGCATCGTTGAGCAGCGCGATCGTGAGGGCAAGATTGCGGTCATCGCCGCGGTCATCGACGCGGCCGCTGAGGCATCCGTGTGGAATTCGCTGACGCCGCAAGAGCAGGTTCTGTCGGATCGGGCGGTCGCACAAACTGAGCTTCTGATGCGTTTGCTTCCGATTCGAGGCGCAGATGTTGCTGCGAGCTGGGCGAGCCACGAATTGCGTGAACTCAAACGCAGATCTGCAACGTTCGGGTACCAACTTGAACCGGCGGTGGAGGAGTTCCGCGACCGACTCATTGAGTGGCAGAAGCGCCCCCATCGGGCACGCCGGGGATTTTTGGCCGATTTGAATCAGTGGAAGCTTGTGCAGCGAACCCCGGAAAGCGCCCTCCAAGACAACCAGGACACGTGGGTTGCGGTGCAGCACCACGAGCGTTTCAGCGCAACCCATCTGGAAGGGATAAGACCCACAACAACCGAAACTGCTCCGGCAGCAACAGAAAAACTCACCGTCTCCCCACGACTCTGAACGCCTGAGTGCCGCTCGCAACCACAAACGAGAGCGAACCCACCCGGCTACCAACGCGACTCAATCCGGCTACCAACACGGTTCCATTTCGGCGTAAAAACCGCTAATCCTTCAGGGAAAGCATCGGTGTCGGGCGGCGAAACCCTCTCGTGCTCAGCGTGAGAATGATCACGCCCAGCACAAGCCATCCAAGACCAACGTAAAACGAACGGGCAGATAGGCTCGTCCACAGCCACACGGTGAGCGCAAAACCAATGAGCGGAACAACGATGTTGTGCGCAAATGCCATTCCGGTACGCTCCCTGCGGTCTATGGCATAGTGCTTAATCACACTGAGATTCACCGCTGAAAACGCGATCAACGCACCGAAACTGACGACCTCAACGAGAAGATCCAAACTAATCAAGATCGCGGCAAGCGACAAGATCGACACACTGAGAATGGCGGCAACCGGGGTGGCAAACCGCGCCGAAAGCTGACCAAAAATACGGCCCGGGAGCACTCCGTCGCGCCCCATCGCGTAAAGGATCCGCGAGACGGATGCGTGGGATGTGAGCGCAGAGCCGAACGCAGCGGACAGAAAAACCGCGGTGAAAAATACGGCGAAGAATTTCCCACCGACCGCTGTCATAACATCCAACGGTGCTGAATCAACGTCTGCAAACGCATTAGACGGGAAGAAAATTTGAGACAGGTAAGAAAGAGCGATAAACAGAACTCCAGCAATCACCGTTGTCAGCATAATAGCTCGCGGCACAGATCGGGTCGGGTTTTTCGCTTCTTCTGCAAGCGTTGATACCGCGTCAAACCCAAGGAACGATAGGCACAGAATCGCAGCCCCTGTGAAAATCACACCAACTCCCTCCGTTGTTCCGTCTCCGATGAACGGTGCGGCTGGATTGACAGTATGCCCAGAGAGCGACACCAAACCCATGACAACAAACACGACGATAAATATCACCTGCACAGCGATAATGGAAAAGCTTGCCCATGAAACCGACATGATTCCAAGAACATTGAGCAGCGACACGACAGCAATTGCCGCCACAATAAACACCCACTTCGGCACCGCAGGGAACCAACTGCTGAGGTAGACACTCATGACAAGATAGTTCAGCATCGGCAAGAAAAGGTAGTCGAGCAGAAGAGCCCAGCCGGCGAGGAACCCAGTATGTGGCCCAAAACTTCGTTGAGTGTACACATATGCTGATCCGGCATAGGGGTACGCATACGCCATCCGCGCGTACGAACGAGCTGTGAAGAGCATCGCTGCGAGCGTAACAATATACGCTACCGGAACACGCCCACCGGTTGTCACCGTCACCAGCCCATACGTCGTGAAGACGGTGAGTGGCACCATGTATACCAACCCAAAAAATACCAAACTTGGAATTCCGAGCGCTCGGCGCAGTGTGGTGGTGTGAGTCACTGTTGAAGCCTTTCGATAAATAATAAGAAGGTGAACCGCGTACATGAGAAACTGGGTGGCTCAATAGAGAAAAGACGCCACAATAGAAGAGTTTGTTAGGTGTCGATACCAGCAAGATAAGTGGCAACAACGGGAATACCTGGCAACTCGCGGGGAGTGCTGTTGCGCGGATCGCGCCCGAGCCACACCATGTCCGCGCTCATCCCGGGACGAAGAGAACCCCAGGGAACAGCTGCGATATCCCCGAACGCCTGGTGGGCCACCGAAACCGTGTACGCACGCAACGCTGCATCAATATTGATGATCTCGTGGGGCACCCATCCCCCCTCTGGAATACCGTCTGATGTGGTACGACTGGTGGCGATAGCGATCCCCTCACGAGGGTCAGCAGACGAGACCGGCCAGTCCGAGCCAAACGCGAGGGGTGCCCCGCTCGCAAGAAGCGATGCCATTTGGTACTGACGGTCCGCACGTTCAATACCGAGCCGCGGCACCGTGAGAACGGTCATGAGCGGATCCAACTGCGCCCACAGAGGCTGCATGTTTGCGATGACGTTAAGCCGAGCAAAGCGGGGCAGATCCACCTCGTCAATGAGTTGGGTGTGGGCTAGTACCGGCCGCCGGTCGCGCGACCCGTTCACGGTCGCAACGTAGTCGATGGCGTCAAGCCCCTGTCGAATCGCGGCATCCCCAATCGCATGAATGTGCGTTTGGAACCCGGCCTCATCAACCGCTCGCACCGCGTCTCGTAACCCGGATGGTGACCAAACAGAAATCCCCCGCTTATGAACCGCAGAACAATACGGTTCAAGCAGCGCTCCGGTCTCACTTTCGATAACCCCGTCGGCAAAGAACTTCACCGTATTCGCCGTAAGTAGCGAGCTCTCAAGAGCTGCAACCCGCCTCCGCGACGCAAGCATCTCGGGAAACTGAGCGGTGAAATACCGTGGATCAGCGTACAAGGCAAGGTTGTAGCGCACCGTCAGCATTCCCCGAACGACAGCCTCCACATACACATCAACGTCTTCAGACTCAACCCAGGCATCCTGCACCCATGTCACTCCGTAAGACCGGTAAAACTCGGACGCTCGACCCAGGGCTCTCAACCGGGTATCAAGGCTGCGGGCAGGTACCGCGTCAAGCATCAGATCAACAGCACCCCACTCACGAAGAGTGCCAAGCGGTGAGCCATCACCGCGGCGAGGTATCTCCCCGAGTTCCGGATCCGGCGTGGACGCGGTGATACCAACACGTTCAAATGCCAGCGAATTACACCACACCGTGTGATAGTCCCACGCTCTGAGAACAACGGGTCGATCTGAGACAGCATCATCAAGCCAGCGAGCATCAAACAGGCCTTCACTGGCAAGACTGCTGTCGTACGAGGCCCCGATGACCCACTCCTCGTTCGGATGAGCCTCAGCCCACCGCCGAACCTCGGCCACGATCTGCTCAACCGACTCACAGGCACGAACAGCAGGACCCTCTGCTTCCAGGCCACCCAGGAGAGGGTGAGCGTGCCCATCACGAAAGCTCGGCATGAGGAATCCGCCATCGAGATCAACCGTCTCCACCGCACTCGCCGACTGACCCTGCATACCGTGCGCCTGCTGCCGTGCTGCGTCACCAAGCGCGCACACTCTACCGTCTCTCACAAGAAGTGCATCGCTCGACGCTGAGCCATCCCCCGGCCAGATAACACCACCGGTAAAAAGAGTTGCTGCCACGTGTATACCCCTTCTGCCGAGAACCATTTCTACGCAACGGTAGCAATAACTCAGCGAGGACATGTCAGGACGAAATTACGGTCATAATTTCTGGATGCCGCGCTGTGCACCAGGCCCCAGAATAACCCTTATAGCGTCGGAGGGGAAGCATAATCTACCTGGGAGCGCCACCAGGGTGTCTCCACGAAACCACGCTTGAGATAAAGCAGTTCCATCGCCCCCGTCCACCCCTCGACGCCATCGAGTGCCGAGAGGGTGTGGGAGATGAATTCGTTCAGATCCGCGACCGAGGGCGTGATCAGTTCACAGAACAGCGAGTTGTCATCCAGAATCGCGGCGAGGTAGCGCACCGCGGGGTACTGCGACAGCGCGGCGGCAACGGCCTGCAGTCGGGTAGGGCTCACACGCACCAGCAGGAGGGTCTCAGCGCCCATGCCGAGCGCGGCGGCGGGAACGAGAGTGAGGATGTCGATGCATCCCTTCGCACGGAGTCGGTCAAAGCGGCGACGCACGCTTGACTCGTTCATCCCCATTTTTTCACCAACCGCTCGTAGTGTTACTCGACCGTCCTCGTGTAGTTCAGTCAGAATGCGATAGTCCGCGTCGTCGAAGTGTGCTGGCTCGCAGGATTTATCCTTCACAAGCGACACCTTGTCGTCCTCAGCGGGAAGCTTCATCGTCTCTGCGTAGAGCTGACGACTCCAGTCGTGACCCACCTTGTAGACGTGCATGATGATATTGCTGCGCCAGCTCTTGATGCCGACGACTGACTGCAGTGACTTGATGAGATGTGGGTAGTGGCTGGCACCCCCCGACACAACCACTTCGGCCATGATGTCGTACTGCCCGGTCACGAGCGTGAGAAAGCGGATGTCCTCGTGCGCGAGCAGTGCCACGGCCACCTCCAACTGCGTGCCCGGGTGGCAGTTGAGCCGCACCAGGAACGAGTCCACCTGGCCCCAGCTGCCGAGGGCGGGCACAACCGCGATGCGCACAACACCGTCGGCGATGAGCTGCTGGCCACGCCGAGCGACCGTCGCGGTCGAGCTGCCGACCATTTCGGCGATCGCAGTCCAGCTGGCGCGCCCGTCGTACTGCAGGGCAACGATGATCTTGCGGTCAAGCCCGTCGAGTGTATCGAGTGCCTTTACACGATCGTGCACGACCGGGGCGGAACCACCTGGTGCAGGAAGCCGCGTACCGTGGCTGTCCAATCCTCCGCCTCCTCGATTTGTGGGGAGTGCCCCGACTTCTCGAAGATCACCAGTTGTGCATCCGGGATGAGTGCGGTGATTGTCTCACTGCACGAGACCGGAGTGATCCAGTCCGTCCGCCCCACCGTGACAAGAGTGGGAACACTGATCCCGGGAAGCATCCCCTTCAAATTATAGTTCGGGAGATTCTCAGAGAAGGCATAGTTGTGCGCCTCGTAGCGATACGGAGTCGTGGCGACCCTGCGTTCGACGGCCTCGGGGGCGTAGGTGAAGTCATACAGTGGCAGGATGGCGCGCCAGCACTCACGCAGATCGTCGTTGTCGTGCACGCGCCCCTCATCAATCCGGTCGAATTTGTCCATGTCTACTGTGACCCGGCCGGAGGCCAGCGCGTTGGCGCGAGCAAGCTTGGAATGGGAGTTATCAGCCGCGGTGTCACGCAACACCAGAGCAAGCACCCGTTCCGGGTAGCGGATGGCATACTCCAGCGCCATGAAACCACCGTAGGAGCCGCCCGCCATAATGATCTGCTCGGCACCGACCCACTCGCGCAGGGCATCAATATCGGCAGCCCACTGCTCGTGACTAAACTCACCGCTACCTTCGCTCTGGCCGGAGCCGCGCGCGTCGAACACAACAACCCTGTACTCATCGGCGAGTCGGCCGAAACTGGCACGCGGCTCGGCTCGGGAACCAAGGCCGGGAGCACCGTGGTGCGTGATGATGACCGGGGCCCCCTCGGGGCCAAGCACCTCCACGGCGAGTCGGTTACCGTTGATCTCGACGCACTCGGCGGTGGTCGTAGCAGCGGCGAATTCCGGAGAGACATTCTGGTTTTCGGTCACCGATGTTCCTTTCAGAGGGAAATAGTGCAGCTTGCGAGGTCACGGGGGAAGCTCGTGAGCGGCCTGGCACCGTCTTCGGTAACCAGCATGCTGTCTGAGATGCGGTAGCCAGCGTGACCCGGAATATAAATACCGGGTTCGTTCGAGACGATCATGCCAACCTCCAGCGGGGTCACATCACCGTCCTCCAGTCACGGCGGCTCGTGCATCCCGAGCCCGATCCCGTGACCCTGTCGGTGGCGAAGAAACCCGCCCAGCCCCGCGTCACGGATGACATTGAGGCAGTCACGGTTGGCGCCGCGACACTCCCGGCCCGGATAGATCGCGCGACCGCCGATCTCCTGGGCTAGGCGCACGGCGTCGTGATAGCGGCGCTGTTCGAAGCTGGGCTCCCCCAGCACGAACGTGCGCTCACCCTCGACAAACCGACCGCCGACGGCACAGCCCAGTGAGAGCATGAAGGTGTCACCGGGGCGCAGCCGGTAGCCGGAGGGCAAGCCGTGCGGGTATGCGGAGTTGGCACCGGCGTACACCAAGCCACCGGCAAGCGGTGAGACAACGACCACATCGTCGTGCTCAGCGTACATCGTTGCCACGCCCACACCACCAACGTGTGACGCGAGTTCGGCCTCCGTCGGAAGTTCACCACCGGATCTGATGCCCTCGCACACCAACCCGACGCCTGCCTCCAACATAAGATCGGTGATGCGCGCGGCCTCCTCGTGCAGTGCGATCTCCTCGGGCAGCTTAACGAAGCGGGCAACGGTGATGAGCGAGGTGGGTACCGCCTCGGTGACGACCAACTCTGCGAACGCCGCCTTCTGGCGCTCCCACGTCATCCCGGTCGAGTAGCCGACGCGGCCGGCCCGACCAACACGCTCGGCAAGGGCGCGGAACGGCGGCAGCACGCCAGGAAATTCAGGATACGAGACGATGTCGGCGCGCGCATTCTGGCGCTGGGCGTTCTCCCGTTCCAATTCCGGAACAAGCAGCACGGTGCCGCCGTCAACGTTGACCCACACGGCGACCGGGCGTTCGCAGGGGTGGTGGAAAAAGCCGGTCAGATAGGCAACATCTTCCGGCGAATCGGTGAGTAGGGCGTCTAGAGCTTCCCTCCGCATGCGCTCGCGAGCGCCATCCTGCAGTTGGTCGAGCACATCAGCACTCAGGCGGGTAGTGAACACGATCCTCCTTCGGGTCGGGTCAACACGGTTAACGGCGACGCGAACGCGGGTTGCGGGCGTCGTTATAGGCGACAGAGAGCAGTGTCGCGGCGAGAACGAGCATCAGGATTGCAATGGAGGGAAACAGGGTCAGCCACCACGCACTCGACATTGCACCAGACTGCTGCGCCTCGTAGAGGATCCGTCCCCATGACCACGCGTTCGGGTCTCCGAGACCGAGAAACGCGAGGCCGGCGGCCGAGAGCACGGCGCGCGAAGCGGTCACCACAACCGAGACGACGATGACCGGTGTCACGGCCGGCACGATGTGTCGCGCGATGATCCAGAGCGGGGACGTGGTCATGAGTCGTGCCGCATCAACATAGGGCAGTTGCACGACGATGAGGGCCTGTGATCGCACGAGCCGGGTAACCTCCGGCCACGAGAATGCGGCGACGACCAGAATGATAGTCGTCGTGCTCGGTCCCACGAGAGCGGCAATGAGAATCATGAGCGGCAGTACCGGCAACGAGAGCGTCACATCGACCAACACGCTGACGAAGCTGTCTAGCCGCCGGAAGTACGCCCCGATCACGGCGATCACCGTGCCCACCACAATCGCGATGGCAGAGGCGGCAACTGCCACCAGGATGCTCTGCTGCGAACCCCAGACGACCTCACCGAAAACATCGCGGCCCAGACTGTCTGTTCCAAACCAGTGCTGTGGGTTCGGTGAGGCAAGCACGGGATCGCCGTAACTGGGTGGGTACGGTGCGATAAGCGGCGCCGCGACCGCCGCGATCACGAGCAGCAGGAGAATGCCCAGTGCCAACATGCCGAGCGGTTCCCGGCGGAATGCCCGCCAGGTCTGCAGACTCGCACGCCCGTTCTCGAAGGCAACCGGCTCAGATCCGGTCACCTCCACGGCCACCGCCGCTGTGTTCCTCATGCCTTTTTCACTCTCGGGTCAAGGAAACCGTAGACGGTGTCTGTGATCATATTCGCAACCACCACCGTGATTGCCAGGGCCAGGAACGCGCCCTGAAGTACGGGAAAATCGAGCTGGGTGACCGCCTCATAAATCCCGCGTCCGATGCCGGGGTAGGCGAAAACGGTCTCGGTGAGCACCGCTCCCCCCACGAGAAAGCCAAGCTGGAGACCTATCAGAGTCGTGGTCGGCAGCAGTGCGTTGCGCAGGGCGTGCCTCCACAGCACTCGACGATACGGGAGGCCGTTCGCCTTCGCGAGCAGCGTGTAGTCCTCGCGGAGCGCGTCAATGAGAGTGGAGCGCATCGTCAGGACGTACGAACCAAGCTGCACAAGCATCAGTGACAGGGCCGGCAGGGCGAGGTGCGTCGCCACACTTCCGTACCACGCCAGCCCGTAGGCATCCTGATCGTACGCGCCACCGATCGGAAGCCAGCCGAGCATCAGACCGAACACAAAGAGGAAGAGCACGCCGATGCTCGGCACGAAAATGGACTGGCCGGTTACCCCGATGATTTGCACGAGGCGGTCAAGAAATCGGCCTCGGTGAGAGGCCGCCAGCACCCCCAGCGGGATGCCGACGGCCACTGTTGTCACAAGTGCGGTGCCCGTGAGCAATAACGTCCACGGAAGGCGCTGCATGAGCACATCAAACACCGGAATTGACTGGGTGAATGATACTCCCAGATTGCCCTGAACCACCTGCCACAGATAGATGCCGTACTGCACAATCAGCGGTTGATCGAGACCGTACTCCTTCAAAAGGATGGCCCGTGTCTCCTCGGTCATGTTCGGACTAGCGATCGCCAGCGCCGGATCTCCGGGCAGCAAGCGCAGGAGGAGGAAGGTCACGGTCACGGCGAACCAGATCGTGAGCACTCCCCGCCCGAGCCGTGGAATCAGAAACAGGAACCGAGACACGCGGGCTCTTTCTCGCTCGGCTACTTGCCGGTCGGGTGCGCACCGGCGAGGGACACCGGGTTGACAAGGGACAGCAGCTCGCTGGGCTTCGAGACGAACCCGGTCCACTTCGAACTGTGTGCGAAGTACAGGTTCTGCGTGTACATAATGTTGTCGTACACGTTGTCCCGCACGATCTTCGCCGCCTCCCGCATCAGCGTGACCTTTTTGCCCTTGTCGGTTGTCGCGGCACCCTGGGCGATCAGATCGTTGAGCTTTGAGTCATTGACGTGGGTGTAGTTGATCGCACCGCCGGGCAGGTAGGAGAGCGTCATGTTGGTCACCGGGTCATCCATGATCGCGAAATTTCCCGCGTAGATATCAAAGTCACCCTTGTTCGTCTTGGCGAGGTAGGTGTTGCGCTCCGTTCCCTGCAGTTCGATCACAATACCCGCCTGCGCCGCGCTGTCTTTCACGAGGGTTGCCCACTGACTCGTGACGCTGTCCTGCAGCGAGTAGATGAGTCGAAACTTCACCGGAAACACCCCGCCGGAGCCAGCGGTGTAGCCCGCTTTCTCCATGAGGCGACGGGACTTGTCGGTGCTGAAGTCGTATTCCGTGATGGAACTGTCGTAGTAGTCCTTCAACACCGGCATCAGCGGGCTGGAACCGGTCGAGACCGCTTGGCCCTGCAACACAACCTTGCGGATCGCCTCGTAGTCGACCGCGTGGGCGAGCGCCTGACGCACCTCGAGCTTCGCGAGATCCGGGTTGTCCATGTTGTAGGTCATGTGGGCGTAGCCAAGTCCGACCGATTCCTCGACTGTGACCCCACTGGTCGCCTTCAGCTTGGCAACCTGCGCGGGCGGCAGGGCGTTAGCGATCAGATCAACCTCACCGCTCTGCAGTGCCAAGATCTCGGTGTTGATGTCCGGAAACACCCGGAACACAACATGGGCCGACAGCGGGGTTCCACCGCTGATCAGTGGATAGGTGTCAACCCGATCCAGCGTATAGCTCTGTCCAACCTGAACCTTTGTCAGCTTGTAGGGACCGGCGCTCACCCACCCGCCATCGGTTCCATCGTTCGCGAACTTCGCCACCGATGCCGCCTTCTCAAAGACATGCTTGGGGACGATGTTGCCCCAGAAGCCGATCTCCTCGACAACCGACGAGTCGGGCTTGGTGAGTGTGAACTCAACCCGCGTTGGCGAAACCGCTGTGGCGGTGTCGAGGTTGGCGAGTTGACCATAGAAGGTGCCAGAGGGCTTGTCTTTCTTAACCGCGTTCATGGTCCATGCCACGTCTTCTGCGGTCAACGGCTGCCCGTCGCTCCATTTCAGATCGTGACGAATCTCATAAAACCCGGTTTTTTCGTTCACGTATCCCCACTTGGTCGCCACCTGCGGCACCTTCGAGCCGTCGTTCGCGATGCTCAGCAGATGCGGATACATGAGGTTTGTGATCCAGTAGTCGCTGCGACTGTTGCCGATCAGTGGGTTGTAGTTGACGACATCGGTGGTCGTCGCCACCGTCAGCGTCTGCGAACCGGCCACCGCCGTGGCGGCGGGTGGTGCGCTGGGGGCACAGGCACTCAGCGTCAGCGCCGATGCGACAAGTGCCGCTGCGGCGAGTGCGATTTTCCGTGGATACATCAGACCCACACCTCCTTCAGGACTCGAAGAGTGTTACCACCCACGACGGCGCGAATCTCGTCGTCGGAGTAGGCGTGTGTGACAAGCCACCCGATGATGTTGAAGAACTCTTCGGCCGGATTCTCGATCCCGTCGACGTACTCCACTCTCTCGTAGTCGACATGACCGTGCGCCTGGCTGATCGACAGGTTCGACGAGAACGCATCGTGGAGGCCGACATGGTCGCCAAAGAGCGTGTCGGGACCGAAACTGACGTGCTCCAGACCCACAAGATCCACGCAGAACGTGAAGTGATCCATCACCGACTCGAGCGAGTGGCGGGGATGCTGCGGAGACAGGGTCGTGTGCGGTGCCGCTTCGATACCAATGACACCGCCGCGCTGGGCGCACTCGATGATCGTCTCGTCTGTTTTCATGCGGTTGGTCGGCCACAGGCTGCGGGCACCGGCGTGGGTGATAAACACGGGCTTGGTGGACGCCTTGATTGCGTCCACCGCCGTGCGGTCACCCGAGTGCGAGACGTCAATCGCAATGCCGAGCTTGTTCATCCGCTCGACAGCGCGCTCGCCGAAGTAGGTGAGACCACCGTCACCACGCTCTTTCAGGCCCGAGCCGAGCGTGTTGGCCTCGGAGTAGGCAATGCCCATCTGGCGCACTCCGAACCCGTAGAGCACATCGAGCCGATCCACCTCGTTTTCGATCATCGTTGCGGCTTCGAGCGCAAAAATGTGTGCGATGCGACCGGTTTCTGCGGCATACTCGATGTCTTTGACCGTCTCACCCTTGATGATGAAATCCTGGTGCGCAAGGTCCGCCATGCGCACACCGAGATCAAAAAGGACATCCTGATACTTCCAGCCAGCATCGCTGGAGATGCAGCACGTGCCATCCATCCCATTGTCAAAGACGGCGGTAAGGCCCGAGCGGCTGAGGCCCTCGTAGCCGGTTGGTTCGCGGCCCTGACGGATGTGCTCGCGAAGCTGGGTCATGTCCTCGGGGAAAACCTGGACATGGTCGTGCAGAGAGATGACCGTGGATTCGGCCAGCAGTCGCGTGGTGCGCTCGCGCTGTGCATCGCTGAGATCGAGACCCGCATACTCGGGGACCCGGTTGATCTGTTTCGCGTAGCGGAAGGCCCGGTAGTCCTTGCCGGCTTCGAGGTAGTCGTAGGCCGTGTAGCCGGTGTAGCGCAGGGAGGGATCGAGCATGCTTCTCCTTGTGTCCTGGTGAGGGGTGGTCAGTGTGCACGCCTGCACAGTAGGTCATAATCTGGCGCATATTCGGCATCTGTGTCAATATTTATTTGAAAATTCGGCAAATTTGTTTCCTGATTGAAACATTCCGGAAATAACACTCGTGCAAGGATGTCAGCGTGGACAGCAAAACCAGTCACAGTTCCCGGGTGCTGCTCGTGCGGAATCTCTCCGTCACGATCACCGGCTCGGGGCCAGAGATACCTGCCGTGCGCGAGGTGGATCTGAGCATCGATCGAGGCGAATTTGTTGCACTTCTGGGCGAGTCCGGCTCCGGCAAGTCCGTCACCGCCCGCGCCATCATGGGCCTCGGTGATGAAAACACCCGGGTCGAGGCCGACCAACTGCGTCTGGGGGATGCCGATCTGCTCGTGTTGAGCGAGGAGGCCCGCCGCAAGCTTCGCGGCGAGCGAATGACGCTGGTGCTCCAGGATGCCCTCTCTGCCCTCAACCCGGTCATGACCATCGGCGACCAGATCGGCGAAATCTTCCGAGTACACCGCGGAGCGAGTCGGCGTCAGGCCCACGCTCAGGCCGTCGAGTTGCTCGGTCTCGTCCGTATTCCGGCCCCTTCCCGACGCGTTAATGACTATCCCCACCAGTTCTCGGGCGGTATGCGCCAGCGCATCCTCATCGCGATGGCGATCGCCCTCGACCCCGAGTTGCTGATCGCCGACGAGCCCACCACCGCTCTTGATGTCACCGTACAGGCGCAAATCCTGGACCTCCTTGGCACGCTGCGCGACCAACTCGGAATGGGTGTTCTGCTCATCACGCACGATCTCGGTGTCGTGATGGAGGTCGCGGACCACGTGTCCGTCATGTACGCGGGACGAATTGTCGAAAGCGGCGACGCCGACACCGTATTCGCGCATCCCGCGCACCCATACACCGAGGCACTTCTGCGCTCGGTGCCGCAGGCCGCCCAGCGCGGTTCTGACCTGTTGACCATCCCCGGCTCGCCACCGAGCCTCACCCGCGTACCAGCGGGATGCAGCTTCCACCCGCGCTGCGACCTCGCTGTGACCGCGTGTGCGACCACCCGACCTCCGCTCACCGACACCATCCCCGGCAGACGGGTCGCCTGCCTCCGATCTGAGGAGTTCACCGGTGAACTCGTTTCCTGATCCTGGCACCGGCGCGGGGAGGAGAGGTTCTGTGCCTCCTGCCTCTTCCACACCCGCTGCGCCTGCTGCGCCTCCTGCGCGCGAGACTGTGCTCGGAGCATCCGGCCTGGTTCGCCGCTTTCCGACCGGATCTCGCATCCACCCCGCGACCGTCTCGGCCGTGGACGGCGTCAGTCTCAATCTTCAGGCCGGCGAGGTGCTCGGCATCGTCGGCGAGTCAGGCTGCGGCAAGTCCACACTCGCCCGCATGCTCGTCGGTCTCGAACGTCCCGACGAAGGAACCCTCACCTACCGCGGTCGGGATGTGGGCCACGGTCGCCTCGCTGACCGCAAACACCTGCGCCAGGGCATCCAAATGATCTTCCAGGATCCGTACGCGTCGCTCGACCCTCGCATGACCGTCCTCGATATCGTCACTGAGCCCATCGCCGCGACCCACACCATGAACCGCGCCGATCGTCGCGTTCGCGCCGGGGAACTGCTGGAACTCGTCGGGCTTAGTGGGGACGCCCTCGGTCGCTTCGCCCACCAGTTCTCCGGCGGCCAGCGACAGCGAATCGGCATCGCCCGCGCCCTTGCTCTCAACCCCGATATCCTCGTCTGCGACGAACCCGTCTCGGCTCTGGATGTCTCTGTGCAGGCGCAGGTCATAAACCTCCTGGGTGACATCCGCAGCCGACTGGGTGTCTCCATCATTTTCATCGCCCACGACCTCTCGGTCGTTCGCCACATCGCCGACCGAGTGGCCGTCATGTACCTGGGTCGCATCGCCGAGGTGGGCGACACAGAAACGGTCTACGACACCCCCTCCCACCCGTACACACAAGCCCTCCTCTCCGCAACGCCCACCGCGACCCGCGAAGGCCGAGGCCGTCTCTCACAGCGCCGCATCCTCGGCGGCGAGCCACCCTCTCCCGTCAACCCGCCCACCGGGTGCCGGTTCAACCCGCGCTGCTGGATCGCGACGCACGAGTGTCGAACCGTGGTGCCGCCCCTGCGCTCCTTCGGTGAAACGGGTGTTCCAGTGCGGGATGTCTCGTGCCATCACGCCGAAGACGTGGTGGCTGCGAGGTAATTCCGCTAACTCGCGGAGTTCTGCCGATCGAACATCCACACTGCTCGAACGTAGATTCTACTGTTCTTAGTGTGAGCAGTGGTTGCACCGTTGCGCCCCGTGGTGTCCGAGCCCTTACCGGGTGGCCCACACCCACGGCGAGCGCCACCGATACGGAACAGACACACCCACAGAAACAGGAACCTGTACTCAATCCACTCCCCTCACAACTGCAGCATTACTCCTGCTCACGGGGCTACTCGAGGTTGCCCCGACCTGAGCAGACGTCTCCACGCAGCATTACTCCTGCTCACGGGACTACTACCGGTGGTGAGCAGCAGGATGATCTGTCCGGTGCCTCACGGGATGTTGTCGTTACACCCCGGGCTAGAACCCAGGGCGTCAGGCAGACGCGACATCCGTGGTAACCTTGACCCTGCAACGCGGGGTGGAGCAGTTCGGTAGCTCGCTGGGCTCATAACCCAGAGGCCGCAGGTTCAAATCCTGCCCCCGCAACCACGCACGGATCCCGGCCACCCTGGAGGGGTGGCTGGGGCTTTCCGCATGTCCCGTCGCCACGCACTGCTGGTACGTTTGGTGACGCCGTTGGGTGGGACGGTGTGGGATGAGTAACCGGGCGATGAATTGGGCGTTTGAGGTTTCGGGGCTTACCTCGGGTGCGGCTTTTGTGTTGTTGGCGTTGGCTGATCATGCGGACGAGGCTAATTCGTGTTTTCCTTCGGTGGCGTCGCTGGCACGGCGTACTCGTCAGAGTGAGCGGACGGTTGCCCGTCATCTGGATTGGTTGGAGCAGGCAGGGCTGATTGTCCGCGAGGCTCGATACGTTCCTGGGCCGCGTGGTCCGGTTCGTAGCGCATCGCGTTTTGTGTTGAGGGTTGGCAGTCGTGTCTCTATGACTGCCAAAATGGCAGTCACCGGAGATTCCGGCGATGTGCCTGTGGATAACTCTATGACTGCCAAAATGGCAGTCACCGGAGATTCCGGCGATGTGCCTGTGGATAACTCTATGACTGCCAATCTGAAGTGTGTCGCAGATGGCAGTCATAATAAGAACCTTCTTTTAACCCCCATTGATGAATCATCATCTTTAGGAATTGGAGACGGTACGCGCGAAGCTGCTGGGGATGAGGGTTCACCAGTCATCAATGGGCCGCCAGGGCCGGAGGGGATGCAATTTTCGGCGTTGACGGGGGCGTTGCGTCGCCTTGATGCACGCCTTGATGCGGTGCGTCTAGGCCGTGCGCTGGCGGAGTGTGGTGTTAGGGATACGACGGGATTGGATCTGGTGCGCGCTGCGCGGGAGTGTTTGGCGGCCGCGAAAGGGTTGGTGAGTGATCCGGCTGCGTATGTCGCTACGTGTGTGACGCGTGACCCAATTCGGTGGCTCGAGAAGTGGCCGGAAGGCTCTGTCGGCCTTCCACGGCGGCAGACGTTGGAAGAGAAAGCTCGGGAGTGCGCGGCGGATGGTCACCGGTATGCGAAGCACACGGTGGAGCGTGACGGATCACGGGCGTGTGTGCCATGTACGGCGTTTTCGGGTGTTTCTTTGGTTTTGGTGGAGGAATGACATGGGCACTGTGAGGGTCGTGTACACGATGTTGGACACGGATTATGGACATTTGGCGAATTTGGCTGATATGCGTGGTGTGAAGATCGCAGACATCATCAGTGAACAGCTCGCTCAGGTTCTTCCTCCGCGAGGCGTGCCTGTTGGATCGTCGGCTGTTCAACGTTTCCGGATGCTGTCGGCGAGGATTCTGCCACTGCATTCTGCGGGGTGCACGAATGCTGTAATCGCGGAGCGCACTGGGTACACGGTGGAGGTTATTCGCGGTGTGTTGCGTCGTAATGGCTTGCGGTCGAACCGGGTGAGTAGATCATGAGCGGGCGGTTGAGGGGTTTCGAGATGATGCGCTCTGCGTTGACACGTCGGGGGATGCCTACCCCGGTATCCCAGTTCATGAATTCGGGCCTGGGCGAGCATGTGGTCCGGGATGTATCTGAGGATGTGGCGTTGGGGTGGTTGCGGGATGATGTGTGTCGGGAGCTTGGTATTGATGTCGGTGATGATGTCGCGCTCCTTGCCACGGGGCAGCGGCTGCTCGTTGGTGGGGATTTGGGGATGTTCGCGGCACGGTCCGGGATACCTGTCGAGGTACTGGACCGCGCATTGGACACGCTTGCCGGAAAGTTATTTCCGGCGTTGACGGATGAGCTTAACACCGCTGTCGGCACTGGTGTGGCTAGCACCAGCGGGTCTGAGTCCAGGCTCGGGTCTGCGCCTGGTCGGAAACGGTCGGCGGAGTCGTTTGGGTGGGTTGCTGGGTTGGGGCGTCGGGGGCAGGCCTGGGCGGAGGTGGAGAGGATTGTGGGTTCTACCTCGGAGGCTCGGTATGAGGTGCTGCGGGCAGTGTTTGATCCGATGGGTTTAGATGCTCTTTCCAGGGCACAGCTGCGGACATTGACTGGCAATGGGTCGTATGTTCAATCGACGCGGGGTAGTTCGCTTTTGTTTCTTTTGGTGTTGGCGGTGCGTGCGCGGCGGTTATCTCGTGCTCAGACCATGCAGATTTTGTGGGATACCCGTGAGGCTCTCTCTGAGAGGCAAACGTTGGACGGGGCTGAAGTTGAGGGAGATGCGTCATGAACCAGATCAGGTCGTGGTCACAGGTGGTGTGGCAGGTTGGTCCGTTGTCCGTGGTGGGTGTGTTAGCGATGTGTATTTCATATACCACGATGATTGATGTTGCGGCCCGGAACGGGATCCCGCTGCCGGAGTTGTTTCCGTTGGTTGTGGATTTAGGGATCGTGAGTTGTATCATCACGACCGCGCAGTATCGACATTTATCCATTCGGGGGCGGTGGATGCCCACGGCGTTGTTTGTGGCGTTGTCGGTGATCTCGGTGTTTGCTAACGCCTCTCATGCGGTATCACAACCCCAGGTGCGATCTGATGCTGTGAGCATAATTATCGCGATAGTGCTCGCGGGGACACCGTCTGTAACGTTCCAGATGGCGACACACATTATGTTGCGGCTCATCCCGGACCGGCACGAGCGCGACCAGATGCGTCACCTAGACACCCAGTCCTTGGCACCGGTTGATCAGTCCCCGGAGGTTCTGTCACCGGTGTCGGTGAAGCAGCGTCCACTGACATTGGTGCCGACGCCGGGTGTGAGAGCAGGTGAGGGGTTATCGGTGGATGAGGTCGCGGCGTTGAAAGCCGCCGCCGTCGAGTGGATGCACCAGTACCGGGCTACGCATGGGGTCGATCCGAGTAAGGAGGCTGTGTCTAGCCAGTTTGATGAACGGGATGGTCGCCGGGTACGGGGTTGGTTCCGTCAATACGCCAACGAGCAAGAAACTCCCGCAGCGATCATGGAAGGAGCACTGGCATGAAGCGGAATACGTTGCTCGAGGTCGATCCTGGATTGGTGAGTGGTGGTGCGGTTCGGGTGTTGAGAATGTTGCGGTGGTGGCAGGTACTGGATTATGTGGTGTTTGTGGTGGGAGTGGGTGTGAGTGTGTTGGGGGTGTGGTGGGCGTCGGTGATGTGGGGTGGGGTGTTGATGGTTGGAGTGTCGGTGGTGTGTGGGGTGTCTTGGATGGGCGGTGTGTTTCTGGTAATGGTGCGGGCCTGGGATAGGTCGGTGCGGGTCGATCAGGTCATGCGGGTGGTGGTGGGGTGTGATGCGTGAGTTGGAGGCGGTGTACGTGCAGGAGGCAGCGTCCGCGGTCGAGGCAGCGGTGCGGATGGTGATGTCTGATTCGTCTAGTCGGTCTCGGGTGAGTGTGGATATTTTGGCGGACGCTCGACAGTTGACAACTATGAAAGTGTTCAATTTTTTGATGCGGGATATTCCTGTTGCGGATATGCATATGTTTACGGTGCGAGTGCTACGTAATGTGTTAGCGACTTTGCATCGGGGTCGGGGTCGGTATGTGAGTTTGGATGAGTGTTTCCCGGCAGAGTCCGTGCCAGGCTTGCAAGAATTTAGTGATTCTGATGGAGTAGATATGTATTTACGGGTATGGTGGGAGCATTTATCTCCGGCGCAGTTTATAGTGGTGCGGGAATGGGTGAGTGGTATTCGTCCAGCGAGGTCGGTGCGGTACACGACTCGGTGCCAGGCACGGTTTCTCGCGGCGGTGGCCCGGGATCAGGACCGGTTACCGGAGTGGTGGGAATGTGCGACACCGAATGCAAGATCGTCCCGATACGCGGAATTGGCAGCCGAACATAAGGTGAATACTGACCGGTGGTTACTGCGAGTGATTCAAAGCCTCGACCGGGTATATCAACCGCGGTGTTTATCGCAACAGCGTGCACGGTACCGGGGGTATCGGTTTGAGGAGATTGCATCATGAAAGCGTTTGGCGTTGTGGGTGGAGTGTTTATTGGAGTGGTGGGCTTGTTGGTGTTGTTGGTGTTTGGTGCCGGGTCTGGTAATGGGCCTGGCGGTGGGATCTGCACGAGTGGGGCGTGCTCGGTGGGTGATGCACGTGCGGTCGCGGCGGAATTGGTGCTCGCGCATGATGCGGGGAAGGTGATGACATTTCCGGAGGTGATTTACCAGAAACAAATCCGGGATGTCGCTGTGGGCGTTGCGTCCACGGAGTGCACACCGGATGTACGGGTGCTGCAACTTGCGTTGTTAGTGGTACAAAAATTTGGGTCAATTCTAATTACGGATATTCAACGCCCGTGTATTGGATCGTATCTGAATTGTATTGAAACAAACACACCACATTGCTGGGTGCCGGGATCTGCAATCGATATTGCCGGATGGGGTGGATCGCCCATTATGGGTGATTCGTGTCTGAATTTCGGGTGCCGGTATCGGACAGGAGTGGGTGTGAAGGTCGCTGAGTTGGTTGATTTTCTTTCAACGGTTGTGCCGCCTCAAACAATCATCGGACAGTCGCAGTGCATGCTGAATGACGGGTATATCCCACCGGGTGGGGTATGGTCTTTGATTCCGGATTATTGCGATCATATGCATCTGGCGTGGCGTGCACAGAAAGCGCCGTTACGGGTGCTCCCTATACTCCCCACCCCGGTCCCGGATTTTTCACTGCCGGCACCGGTAGCGTTGCCTGCTGTTGGCTCTGTTTTTGGAGGTTTTTTACATGCTCGTTGTAGCTGATAACCGGAAAATAATTATTACTGTGGTCGCGGGTGCGGTTTTTATCTGCCTGACTGTGGGTGTTGTTATCTGGGCGGCAACCGGATACCGTACCCCAACGGCGGCGGTGGTGACTGCGACGGTAACGCCATCTTCGGGTGTGTCACCGTTACCGAGGGTGTCGCCATCTGTGTCTGCGGATGTGTCAGGTAGGCCCGGCACGGATGGGGTGCCCGCGTCAGTGGGATCGGAAATGTTCATCGCGAGTAGAGCCGACACCTCGGCGTTAGCGAACCGGTATGTGCAGGTGGTGTTAGCGAACCCGGATGTGGTCGTGGTACAGGCTGCACTTGCCGGTCAGCTCTCCGGGACGTGGGTGTTTTGGGCTCAGCAGACGGGGACTGCGGCGCTGCCGTGCCGTCCAAATCCGGGACCGGTCGGCAAAGAGTTAACACAGCCCTACGAAGCGGTAGTGGACCCACACAGTGATGGGGTTTTCGATGTGAATTTCGGATACCTCTGCGGGAGCAACATCGGGTTCTACATCAACCTGCACCGGACCGACTCTGCTGGTTTATGGCAGATCAACGCAGTGGCCACCCCCGATGAGCTTGGATTGGTGAGCAAATGACCGCCACACCCAACCCCCCTCGCTGGTCATGCCCACGGCACACCGCCCAGCACTCTGCCTCTCGACGCCGCGCTACTCGACAGGGTGTTACCCAGCCTCGTACTGTCCGGGACGGGATGCCGTTGTGGGTGTGGGCAATACGGCGAGGGTCTCGGGGACGAGTGTGGGTATGGGTGACCGTGGTGTGCGCGTGGACAAGCGTGCCCTTGACATTGCTGACAAACCAGTGGGCGCAGGTCACGGTGCCGCTCGCGGTGATGATCGTGTCCGCGTTGGCAGGACTAACTGTTCGGGCGTATCTACGGGACATATCAACATCCGGCAGTGATCTAAGTAAACACAACTGTTCTGCATCGTGTAGAACGGACTCTCATCTAATAAACAAACAGAAAGGCACAACATGATGGTATTAGTAACCAAATTAGAGTCAGCACATTTTCCGGGGTCGGTGTATTTTGCACCTTCACCAAACTTTAATAACCCGATCAATGGGTTGCTGGACACGATCTGGGGGTGGTTGGCAGGTATTGTGATCGTCCTGGGAACCATTGTGATAATCGCCGGTGCAATCATGCTCATCCTAGGTGGTGTCGCCGGTCACAATTCCAACCTCAAAACATTAGGCTGGAAATGCATATTCGGTGCCATAATCGCAGTATTTATTGCGACAGCAGCAGCAGTATGGATTGGTATTGCATCCGCCCAAGGAGAGAAGGTCCACGCTTCCACATCGTCCCCATACTCGTTGAGCACGAGCATCTAAATCATGATTAGAGAACGGACGGGATGATGTTACACACAATGGTTGTCACAAAAATTGACTTTAAGTGCATTTTTGGGGACATTATGTGCCTGGGTGGCGAGCATGCTGCGAACGGGATGGCCACTCATATCACGGACGGTCTGAAGTTTTTTTTGGGTGGCGGGTTGGATGTCATGATGTTCACCGGTGATGGCGTATCCAAGGTCGGTGAATTCAGTATCAATGCGTTAGGAAGACAGTTCAATCTGTACATGGGCATCATGCTCTCGATATTAGGGTTAGTGTTAATTGTTCAAGCAATCGTGTCAATGATCACCAATAACTGGCACCGGATCGGAATGAGTGTAATCGCGGTGCTGTTTAGTGTCCCGATGATGTGGTTGATGATCCGGTTTGTGCAGATCACAATCACAGCATGCAACACAGTGACAAAAACATTACTTGGTGAATCCACAGACGGGTTCGCAGTAGCTATCGGAACACTGTTCGCAAGTTCTCGATGGATTAGCAATATGGGTTGGGTTCTAGGTTTACTTATGGTGGGCTTGATGTGGGTTGGGGTGATGATTTTCGCGGTTATTATGATGGGTCGGAACTTTCTACTTCTCGCGTTAATGACGGTTGCTCCGGTTGGATTGTTATTTATGGGGCAACCAAAGTTGGGAGTATGGACTAGACGGTATATGGATACCTTGTTAGTGACGATTTTTGCGCAGCCTGCGATGGCAGCAATTATCGCGGTCGCAGGCGGGGTCATGTCCGGTGTCGCCGGGAGTACACCCGCCGCTACCGGTCTCACCGGTGGTGGTGGTAGTGGTGGGTGGGTGGTTATGACCACTGTGCGGTTTGCACCCGAGGCACCGGATTCTATCGGGGGTAAACAGTTCGTGGTGTACCTGATGGGATTGGTTGGGTTGTTCGTGTCCCTGTTCGCGCCTTTTCTGTTAGGGAAACTATTTCACTGGGCATCCGGTGAAATCGGCGACGCGATGCAATCACGCACGGTGGGGAGTGTTGAAAAAGGAGCTGCGCAAATGAAAAGGGTCGCGGTCGCGGTCGCGTCCGGTGGCACTTCCGCCGCGGGGTCCATGTCAATGGCAGCGGGACAAGCAGCGGGCCGGAAACTCGCTGCCGCCCGCACCGCCCGCACTGCCCGGACCACACCCGGCAGTAGTGATAGCCCGGGAGATAGCGGGTCTGGGGCGTTGACACAATCCGTCAACGCCCCATCGCCGCAGGCATCACCCTCATCCTCACCTCGTTCAAGTTCGAGATCGAGGTCGTCATCGGAGCGGGTACCGCGCCCAGCGCCTGCGGCGCCCCTACCACCTGTGCCATCCTCGCCGCCGCTACCTACGCCCCCACCAGCGCCGCGCCCGTCGCCGCGCCCGACGCCTGTGCCATCCCCACCACCTGTGCCATCCTCGCCGCCGCTACCTACGCCCCCACCAGCGCCGTCCCCGACACCGCCGCGTTCGGTTCCGCCACCGAGTAGGCCATTGTGATCAGCTGCGCTGCCTTGTTGTGGTGAGTAAGAAAATTTTACGGAAGATAAGGAAATGATGTTATGAGTGGTTTGAGTTCGATGCGGGTGCGGTTTCCAAGGTTGGAACGCCGCGGCGCGATGTGGGGTCGGTCCTGGACGCAGCTGATGACCGCGTCGGTGCCGTTGTTCGTGATGCTGTTCGCGTTCATGTTTGAGGCATTCGGAGTGCTCGGGGTAGTGCTCATACCGGGGTTGTTGACGATGGTGGTGGCGTTAACGAACTGGCGACGTGAATCGGTGATGGTGTGGGCGATGCATTTTTGGCGTTTCTGGCGGTGTCGTGCGCAACGGCAGTGGTACACAGACGGTATCCCAGAGGTTATGAAGATCGGTGAGTTGGAGCTACCAGGAATGCTAGCGCCGTTGAGTATCCATGAAACCTCGAACGAACTGGGTTTTGTGTATGACCCGCATCGGAAGCGTTTCAGTATCACTTTCCGTTTTGATGCTCCCGCGTGGGAGCTAACGGATGATCCGCAGCGAGAACGGAGCGTCGCGGGGTTCGCGGGGTTTCTGAATGGGTTGGGTCGGGTGCCGGGGTTGGTGTTGGTGGATTTGCGGGCGCGGCGGGATCCGTCCGATTCATCGGAAGCGGTCACGTATATGCAGCACCGGATGGGTGTTGGAGAGGACGAGGTGTTGTCGTGGTCGCAGCAGCAGGCAGTAGCGGCGGCCAGGGATATGCAGCTTGTCGCGATGGATACTTCCTACGAGGCCACATTCACGTTATCGGCTGCATCGCTGCGGGATCAGCGGTTTCAGCAGCGCATGGACCGGATCGGTGGTGATTTACAGTCCGCGGGTCAGGTGTTGGAATTGGAAGCGGATTCAATCAAAAAATCGTTGACCTCGGCGGGGGTTCATAATGTGCGGGTGTTAGACGCGACAGGGTTGAGGTTAGCGATTCGGCGGGGTTTTGACCCGTTCACGGTCAGCGATCGGTTACGAGCCGGGGAGCCGGTGTCGCGGGTGTCCGCGAAGCAGTACGTGCGCCCGCTGCGGTTGGAGGCTCATTCTGATCATGTCCGCGCGGACGGGGCCTGGCATCAGGGGTTTTTGGTGATGGAGTGGCCGCTCTCGGACGTGGGGATGGGGTTTTTAACGGATTTGGTGGATGATCACGGATCATACACAAGGTGTTTCACGTTACAGATCGAACCCATTGATAAAGACCGCGCCCGCAGGCAGGTGGAAAAAGCGCTCACGGATCTAGACACCGCGGAAGCGTTACGCACGAAGATGGGAAACCGAACCACGCGCGCACAGCGCAAAGAAGCCGACGAAGTCGCAGACCGGGAAGAAGCGCTCACGGAAGGACACCGGGAGATGTCGTATCGGGGGTTCGTGGTGACCTCGGCAAGGTCACGGGAAGGGTTAGACGAGGCGCGGGTCGCGGTTGAGGTCGCGGCCACCGAAGCGAATCTTGAAGTACGGCTCTTTCACGCCTGTCAAGCACAGGTATTGATCACAGCGGTGTTACCAGTGGGTGCGGGCAGGTGGAAACGATGAGTAGTGATCAGCCGGTGGTCTCCACGGTGGGGTTACGGCCGGCCACCGAAACTCGTGCGCAACGCAAAGCTCGGCTGGATGAAGAAGCTCATGCCCGGCGGGTGGTAGGGAGCCAGAAACACTCCGGGGCGCTACCGGGGGCGTCTATCCCGAAAGCGGGAGTGAAGTCGGTGGGCTCCTGGCGTGGCATTGGTGGGGTATTCCCGCCCGCTCATCGGGCATCGTCAGTGATTTTACAGACCGCGTACCCGTGGCTGGCCTCGTCCGGCACACGGATACCGGGAGTCGTGTTTGGTGAAGATGTATTTTCCCGCTCCCCGTTCGGGTTTGACCCCTGGGCCGCGTACGCAGCCAACAAAGTTCGCTCGTTTGATATCGCCGTGTTCGGGTTGAAAGGCACCGGCAAAAGCGAGTTCTCAAAAGTTTTCGCTAACCGCCTCATCGCGGTCGGGGTGCGGGTCGCGATCCCCAACGACCCCAAATTTGAGTGGCGAGCATTAGCAGACAAGGTAGACGGGGCGGTGGTGGTGAGCGTGGGACCAGGATCTGTCGAACGGATCAACCTGCTGGATGCCTCCCCACGCCGGGCAGGGGTATCAGACCGGTCACATCTGCAACAAACCATGCAGCACCGGCGGTCGATTCTGCGGCAAGTAGTACAACTATTGCGTGCTGATGACACCGATAGCGGGTTGGAATCAGTAGAGCACACCGCCCTGGATTTGGCGTTAGAGGCTGCTATCTTCCAAACTGATACCCCGACGGTGCGGGATGTACTACATACGTTAGAGTTCCCGGACCCGGACGCGGCCCGGTTGGTTGGGAATGGTGGCCTGAATCTGTTTCACACGCTACGTCGCCTCACTTCCGGGGATGTCGCGGGAATGTTTGACACGTACTCCACAGTGGCATTCAACACCGAAGCACCGTGTGTGGTGGTGGACACCTCGGGACTACGAACTGCGTCGAAAGAAGCCCAAGCGATCACCACGCTCGCGACCTCGACATGGATCAAACAAGCAGTGCTGCACGAGAAAGTCCCGAGACTATTGGTTCATGAAGAGGCAGCTATTGCGTTTTTAGCGGACGTGTCCAGCGGCGGGGAAGCGTTAGCAGATAAAACCGTGCAAGAAAAACTGGGTCGGGACTCGAACATCTCAAACATGTACCTCATGCACCGGCTCTCTGATATGGATGCTCTCGGGGACGAGGGATCTAAACTGCGCGCCCAGGCATTAGGTTTGTTGCAAGACACGGACACGAAAATATTCTTCGGCCAAGCCAAAGAAACCGTGGAACCATTACAGCAGTTCTTTGGTTTGAACTCAGTCGAGGCGCTGCTAACGCAAAATTTTATGCCCGGTGACGCACTATTCCGAGTGGGGCGGGAAGAGCCCGTGGTGGTCGCAATCACCCCCACTCCCGAGGAACACTACACGTTCAAAACTGACACCGTGGAACGGTCTCTGTAATGATTTTCACCGCGATGGAACGAATATGGCTCACCCTCGCTACTGTGGTCGGTGGGGTGCTCGGGCTAATGTGGGTTGCGACCGAGATTGTCGCAGGCTGGTACCCGATCAACGTGGTCGATATGATCACCGCCTACACTACCGGAGACCCCACCCTAATCCACGGAGCCGATATGGTTCCGTATTATGTGATGCCTGCAGTGTTGCTGCTACTTGTAGTGCTCATAGTGTTGATGATCTATATCACACGAATCAAGTATAAACAGTCCGGGAAATATTGGCGGAAAGACATGCTCAGCCGGGACGGATTCGCGCAACACACGGAAATAGCCCGACAGCTAGGACCGCGGCAAGCCTTACAGCGGGCGTACACAATACGTCCCTCCCTACGGCAGGCCAAACACCGACCCCGAGTCGGGGACGTGTCCTGGACCTTCGGTTCCGGGCGAGGATGCCCGCTACGGCTTGTGTATGAGCTCTCCGGGATGGTGATCGGGCCACCCCGGTCCGGTAAAGGGTTCTACATCATCATTAATCTGATCCTCAACTCGATTGGACCGGTCGTGACCACGTCCACGAAACCTGATAATTTAACTGCGACCTACCATGCGATGCTCCGGCAGAACCGACCCGTGACCGTGTTCGCACCCGCGTGGGATTTACCTATTCCGACAAGCAAAAAATGGTCCCCGATCATCGGCTGTGAAGATCCAATGGTCGCCGCGTACCGGGCACTAAATCTGGTGATCACCACCGATGGTGATAACGCGATCTGGTCAGGTGCAGCGGTCGCCGCGGTTACACAACTGCTTCACGCAGCTGCTATCGGGAACCGGTCACTTGAACAGTTCCGGGACTGGACCCAAAACATGGCCGCCGCACGGGCCGCGCTTCGTGATCTGGAAATATCCGAAGAACGCGGGATCGTGTCCGGGTGGTCGGACTCACTCCGAGCCACCCTCGAAGACGACCCGAAGACCAGATCTGGTAAATGGTTTTTTGTTATGACCTCGTTCGCCCCGCTACAACAACCATCCGTGTTAGAGGCGATGAACCCACAAACCCCAGACGAAGTGTTCAATGCGCGGGAGTTCATCAAACACCGCGGAGTATTGTACCTGATCGGCTCGAAGACCGGGAGTGCAGCGGTAGGAGGGTTTCTAGCCGCGTTTCTGAACGATATCGTTGAAACCGGATACGAGATAGCCAAAGCCAGCCGACGAGGCAGGCTCGACCCGCCGATGTTTCTGATCTTGGATGAAATAGCGAACATGTTCACCTGGCCGGAACTTCCTAAATCAATGTCAGAGGGCGGCGGGCAAGGAATTGTTGCATTGCCTGTATTTCAAAGCCTGGAACAGGCAGTTACCGCGTTTAGTGTGTCCGAGTCAAAAACGATCTGGGGATCAGCGAATATCAAGATTTTGCTCGGAGGGAACGGGGACATGTCATTTTTGAGCGATTTAGTGAAACTGCTCGGAAACCGGGAAGTTTCCCGCCGTTCCCTGTCATATTCCGAGACTGGGAGCCGGAGTGAAACATGGTCCACCACTATCGAACCCGTAGCCACCGAAGCAGAACTGCGCCGTATACCGAAAGGAATGGCAATTGCGATCACCAACGCGGACCGGGGAATATTAGTAGATATGCGCAGCTGGCGCAAACGCAAAGACGTGAAACAGCTCACCGAAGACGCTATCAACTTGGAAACAAAAATCCTCGCCCATAACAAACATTTAGGCCTGACCACCGAATGGGAAGAAGATATCAAAGAACGCGCCCACACTCTCAAAAAACGCATCTTCACCTGGCGGAGACCCCAATCCGACCCCCTCGACCCCGAAGTCAACCCCGACCTCAACAGTCTCGATCCTGCCCTGATAGAAACCAGTCCGACAGCCACCGCCAGCGATCCCGCTACTGTAACTCAAAGCGCGCACAACGCCGCGCACAACGCCGCGCACAACGCCGCGGCTCTGGCATCTCTGGCTCAGATCGGCCTCAAGATCACCGCACAGGAACTTGCCGCTCGGAGTGCTACCACCCAGAAGCTTGTCGATCGGGCTACTACTACTGAGCACGATGACCGGTAAACAAGAGATCTGATTGTGTCTACTGCGCGTAAACCAAGCGTTGGTAATCAGTACCGGTCGGGGTATTTGCACTCATCCGCGTGGCGGCGTCGACGGGAGAGATGGCTGCACACCCACGACCAAACCGGGCGACCACGGATCTGCGAATGCTGTCACAGCACCCACTACTTGGAACTACACCACACCACCTATGAAGGCATCAGCCGCGACAATACAACAGGCCGATGGATCGCGGGCGAGGCCCACGAGCACCTCGTACTGCTATGTGCACGCTGCCACGAAGCCCTACACACCCTTTTTGAGATGGACTCCCGCTACCGATACCAACACCGAGACCACGCAACCCTGCACGGCATACAAGAACTCCGCCACCGACTCACAAACCCCACCCGAAAGAGAACACCATGAACACCCACCCAGACACCTCCGAGCTTGCACCCACAAACACCCCACCTGCACCCGAAACTGCACCCGAGCATGTGACTGAGGCGGCATCGAGTGAAGTGCCGGATTCTTTCCTTGACCGGAATGTGAACGCGCTGCTGGCCCGACACGAGTTTGGTGCCGAACTCGGGGACATCCTCGGTAACGATACCCGCGCTGAAGACTCCCCCAACAGAGACTCCGACAATGATTCTGGTAGTGGTCATCTCGGTGGTGGTCATCTCGGTGGTGGCAGTACGGGGTCGGTGGGTGAGGCTCGCGCGATGGGACAGATGCTGGGAGCAGGATCAGATGTGCAGATCACGAATTGGCGAGCCTTGACAGCTGACGCGGAGCTTCACGCGGACGCGGACACGAAAATATTCGTCACGTGGTTGGAGTTGCGGGAATGGGTGCAGTGGTTAGTGGTCCGGTTCCAGATCGACCCGTCCCGGATTCCAAACTGCTGGGCCGAGCACGGAAACATCGTGGAAGAACTATCCGCACTGTGGGCAGATTGGCAGTTCATCTACGAGGGCCAAAATTTCCGGGTCGGGGCCGCAACAATATGGCTACACAGCCTATCCATGATGCTAGACCGAGTGAAAAGCCACGGCGGTGCTGCCTCCTGCACCATCAACGACCATGCAGGATGGTCGCAGCGAACATTCAAAGACCCAACCCCTGAATGGGTGAACTGGGCGCACGCGACCCACACCACCGCACCCCACCAACTCCCCCTCCCGAAAACCGTGGCATAAAACCAAGAAGGGGTCGGGAACCTAATGGTTCCGACCCCTTCTCTTATTCCTCGATGAGATAACGCTTACCACCCATCACCGTTACCGCACACCCACGAATAGCGGTGATTTCCGAGACGACCCGTCAAGGTGGAGCCGCGTGGGATAGCACCTGAGGAGTGACCGCGAGTGCCGCGCGAACACGTTAGATTATCGAAAAAGCGTACGGGTCCGGTATCGTCGTCTTCTGGAGCTTGCTGACCACCACCGCTGTTCCCTTTGTTCCCACCGCCGCCGGAACTACTTCCGCCCCCGGTGTTGTTTCCCCCGTTGCCGGAGTTGTTACCACCGTTACCACCGCTTTTATTGGTGGGTTTTCGGTTGTTTTTCTGTGCGGCGTCGCGAGCAGCTTGCGCAGCTGCTTGGGCTGCTGCTTCAGCGGCTTTTTGCGCCTCGACTTCGGTGTGGGATGTTTTGAGTTTGGTTACTGCGTCAAGGTACTGGGTAAGCAAATCGCTGATTTTCTTGTACGCAGGCTCCACCGCTACCACTGGTGTGACACCTGTTGCTGCAGGAGTGTCTGCAGTAAGTGCTGTAGCGGCAGCGGTCACGGTGTCTTTTTCACCCTGTCCAGCAGAAGAATGGTCAGTGATGAGTGTAGCCACGATTGCGGTAATGCCTGCCGTTGGTAAACCCTGTACCGCCTGGACGGCCGTACCGGTGGCGTGGGTGAGTTTATCAAGCACAGCCTGTTTGGTGGTAACGCCTTCGGTGACTGTGTGGGTGTTTGTGAGTGCCTCCGCAGCGTGAGCGTTAAGCTCATCGGTGCTCAGCTTTTCTGCAGGAGTGCCGTCAGGAATAACACTGGTACGAGCCACACTGACAGGGGTTTGTGTAAGGTCGGTGTGAGTTGTTTGCGCAGCAGCATCAGTCTCGGTTTTCTGCACAGTAAGCGCAGTCTTGAACGTATCGAGCGGACCCTGTTCAACAAGTCCAGCTAACTGGTCTGTGAGGGGTGTGAGTTTCTGAATATCCTGAGCAGCAGCGTATGCGTTGGTGAGTTGGTCGCTGACAGTATGGTCAGCACTGATCGCATCCTGCAACTGGGTCGTATGTAGGGTGTACCGGTTGAGTGCGTTCTGGTGTCTCACGCCAGCAACGGTTGCAGCACCGCCACTGATACCACCAGCGACCACTGTGACTGTGGTCGCGATAGCAAGGCTGACACGAGCACGACGAGACAACGCCCGGTAACGAGCACGGAGACCAACACGACCAGAAGGATCTGGTTGGCCAGAAGCTGTGGTGACGTTCATAGTTCTATTCTCTCCCTTTCTGAGTAAATACTGTATCTTTTCTGCGGTCGGAGTGGGAAACAGCGAGTTTTTCATCAGTTACGTACTCAGTTTCCTGCTGAAAAAGAAGAAAGGGGGTCGGGAACCATAGGTTTCCGACCCCCTTTCTTATTACCTGATCTACCACCCATCACCGTTACCGCACACCCAGGAGTAACGACGGTTTCCGAGGTATTTCCAAGTGGATCCTTCTGGGACCATACCTGTGGAGTGACCGTGAGTGCCGCGCGAACACGCTGGTCCGCGTTTGGGTGTGGGAATTTGGCCATCGTCCGCTGGAGCCTGGGAAGCACCGCCATTCCCTTTGTTGCCGCCGCCGGTGTTTCCACCGCCACCGGAACTACCTCCGCCCCCGGTGTTGCTTCCATCGCCGCTGTTCCCGCCGCCAGAGTTGCTTCCCCCGCTGCCGGTGTTCCTGCCGTTGCTTCTGCCTGCGCCGTTGGTGGGTTTCCGGTTGTTTTTCTGTGCGGCCTCACGAGCAGCTTGGGCTGCGGCTTGGGCTGCTGCTTCAGCGGCTTTTTGCGCCTCGACTTCAGCGTGGGATGTTTTGAGTTTGGTTACTGCGTCAAGGTATTGCGTGAGCAGATCGCTGATTTTCTTGTACGCAGGCTCTACTGCTACCACTGGTGTGACACCCGTTGCTGTTGGGGCTGCAGGAGTGTCTGCAGTAAGTGCTGTAGCGGCAGCGGTAACGGTGTCTTTTTCACCCTGTCCAGCAGAAGGATGATCGGCAACAAGTGTAGCCACGATTGTGGTAATACCTGCCGTTGGTAAACCCTGTACCGCTTGGATGGTTGTGTTGGTAGTGTGGGTGAGTTTATCAAGCGCAGCCTGTTTGGCGGTAACGCCTTCGGTGACTGTGTGGGTGTTTGTAAGTGCCTCCGCAGCGTGAGCGTTAAGCTGATCGGTGCTCAACTTTTCTGTAGGGGTAGCGTCAGGGCTCACACTGGTACGAGCCACACTAATAGGAGTCTGCGTGAGGTCGGTGTGGGTTGTTTGCGCAGCTGCATCAGTCTCAGTTTTCTGCGCAGTAAGCGCAGTCTTGAACGTATCAAGCGGAGTCTGCTCAACAAGTCCAGCTAACTGGTCTGTGAGGGGTGTGAGTTTCTGAATATCTTGAGCGGTAGCGTATGCGTTGGTGAGTTGGTCGCTGACAGTATGGTCAGCACTGATCGCGTCCTGTAGTTGGGTCGTATGTAGGGTGTACCGGTTGAGTGCGTTCTGGTGTCTCACGCCAGCAACGGTTGCAGCACCGCCGCTGATACCACCGGCGACCACTGTGACTGTGGTCGTGATAGCAAGACTGATACGGGCACGGCGAGACAACGCCCGGTAACGAGCACGGAGACCAACACGACCAGGAGGATCTGGTTGGTCAGAAGCTGTGGTGACATTCATAGTTCTATTCTCTCCCTTTCTGAGTAGATGCTGCATCTTTTCTGCGGTTGGAGTGGGAAACAGCGAGTTTTTCTGGTGTTTTTCCGGTGAGCTGATCGGAGAGCTTCACTCTCACCCAGCCCCACCCGGCCACCCGGACG
>NAEP01000062.1 GCA_002529645.1 Candidatus Lumbricidiphila eiseniae
ACCGGAACAGTCACCAAAACCATCACCGTCGGCCCGGGACCGTACGGGGTGGCGGTTACACCGGACGGGAACACCGCGTACATCACCAACGACATGTCAAGTTCGGTGTCGGTAATTGGGGCGCCGCGACCGACCCCGACCCCAACACCAACACCAACACCAACACCAACACCAACACCAACACCAACACCAACACCGGCGCAGAATGCCGCAATCATGTCGGAGTTCCCAACCACGCCCACAAACTCGAACGCGAACGCGAACTCACAGGCAGCAGCTATCACCTCAACACCCTCGACCTCGAACGCGAGTGCAGCAGCGGGCTCTGCGGCACCTGCTGTAGTGAACACCGCAACGAGCAGCAACCCCACACTCGCGGTCTACGAGCTTGCGGGCAGTGGTGTCAATCTGATCATTCCGCTCGGAGCTGCAACAGTATTCCTGCTCGCAGGACTCACACTGCTACTGCACCGCCGTCACAGCCCAATGCGAGACTAAACCTGCTCGGGTAACACCCCGAACTAGACAGTAATAACTAGACAGTAGTAAGTGCCCAGTTATCATGCCAAAGACGTTATCTCGGGAACCGAGCCTCGATTCACTAACAGGCAAAAACCTCCCGTGCAATGGAACTATCCAACAACCGGATTGGCCCGCCCCCGTTGTTAGGTCTGGAGGTTGTGTGAGTCGTTGGTTTCTATTTGATGGGCGTATTGCTGAGCGTGCTTGGTGGGGGTGAGGTGGCCCAGCGGTCAGTGTGGCTGGGTGTGGTTGTACTTGCTCTTCTAGTTGTAGTGCCCAGGCACGTTGGTTGATGTGTGACGTCTTGAAATGAGGAAGACTTCCGGTGGAGGGTGGGGCTGTCTAGTTCCCTAGGTTCCGTCCGGAGGTTTTCGTGTTTCACGCTAATGCTGTTCTTGCTCCTGTTCAAAGGCTGCGCATCGTGCGGTTGATTGTTGATGAGGGGTGGCCGGTTGCTCACGCTGCTCAGGTCTTCCATGTCTTGTGGCCGGCGGCGAAGCGGTGGGCTGAGCGGTATGCGGTGATGGGTCGGGATGGTCTTCAGGATCGGTCCTCAAGGCCGCACCGCTCACCGAACCGCACGCGCCCGGAGCTGGTC
>NAEP01000047.1 GCA_002529645.1 Candidatus Lumbricidiphila eiseniae
TCAGCAACAGAACGATCTCATCGATCCCCTCCAACCACCGCTGCCGCTTGCGGACGATCTTAGGCCGGAACAACCCGTCCCGATCCCTCGGAACCTCAATCTGAACCGCACCGACCTCAGTAAGCACCGTCCTGAACCGCGTGCCGTTGCACGCGTTCTCACTGTCAGTGACCTGATGCTTCTCGTACCCAAGGCGCTCGATCATCCCCGCCTCCAGCGCAGTCTCCAACACCATCTTCGTGAGCCCGCCAAGCAGACCACCCAACCCCACAAGACTAACACCCTGCTCCTTCACCCGCGCGAACAACCGCTCAGCAATCTGCTACTGATCGATCATCTCGATGATCTGGCTCATAGCCCTTCCTTTCGATCAGGCCAGTCCCAGATCCACCGTTTTCCTGACAGAACCTGCAACATGGGTCTGTTGCAGGTTCTGGTGTCAGTTTTGGTTTGGGCCGTGAGGGTCGTGGTGGGTTCGGTTGTGGTCTTGAGCTCGATGGGGTTAATCCGCTAGGGCTGTTTTGTTCTTGTTGCCGGTGGTAGCGGTGCTCAATCCAGGTCACGATCGCTAAGCGCAGTTCTTGAGGGATTGTCCATCGGTGTTGCTGGTTGAGGATGTTTTTCTGCGGCGGTGGACGGAACGATTCCATCGTGGTGTTGTCGGCCGCTGGCCCGGCTGGCCCCCTCGATCCGACCATGTGTCATGCTGATGCAAGGCCCTGGTGTGAGTCTGCGAGCGAAGCTGGCTTCGGTGATCTGTATGCAGAATGTAGTCGGTGAGATTACCGTGCTGCTGAAGGGGGTGCCTGATCGGGTTAACGATGATGTCCGTGTGCGTTGTCGGCTTGATCGGGTAGCCCACGATCTGGTGGGGCCAGGGGTGTGTGATTATGCAGTAGTAGAGCTTGTCTTCTGCCCTCCAATGCTGAGCTTGTCAAGTTGTGTGTGTAAGCGGGTGGCGTCTCGGGGGTTAGAGGTAGCGGTTGATGCGTTCGGGGTGGACG
>NAEP01000070.1 GCA_002529645.1 Candidatus Lumbricidiphila eiseniae
GCTGCGAACGCGAATAACACTTCTTCCACGAACGCGGCAGGCTCCACGGTCGGGACTGCGAACGCGGCTGCTGCCTCGCAGGCTGCCGCGATCGCGTCCTCGTCTACGGATGCGTCTGCGTCCTCGGGTGCGAATGCGTCGGCGTCGTCGTCTGCGGGTGCGGATTCTCGTGCGAACGCGGCTGCGGTCGCGGCAGCGAACGGGGACCGGACCTCGTCCGCGTCCGCGGCCGGGACCACGAACGCTACCGCTGCGTCACGGGCTGCAGCGATCGCGTCTTCCTCCACGGATGCGTCCGCGTCGTCGACTTCTTCTGCGGTGGGTTCTGCGGTCGCGGCGGCGAATGCGAATAATACTTCGGCTACGAACGCGGCGGGCTCGACGGTGGGGACTGCGAACGCGGCTGCTGCCTCGCAGGCTGCGGCGATCGCGTCCTCGTCTACGGATGCGTCTGCGTCCTCGGGTGCGAATGCGTCGGCGTCGTCGTCTGCGGGTGCGGATTCTCGTGCGAACGCGGCTGCGGTCGCGGCAGCGAACGGGGACCGGACCTCGTCCGCGTCCGCGGCCGGGACCACGAACGCTACCGCTGCGTCACGGGCTGCAGCGATCGCGTCTTCCTCCACGGATGCATCCGCGTCGTCGACTTCTTCTGCGGTGGGTTCTGCGGTCGCGGCGGCGAATGCGAATAATACTTCGGCTACGAACGCGGCGGGCTCGACGGTGGGGACTGCGAACGCGGCTGCTGCGTCACAGGCTGCGGCGATCGCGTCCTCGTCTTCGGATGCGTCTGGGTCGTCGGGTGCGAATGCGTCGGCGTCGTCGTCTGCGGGTGCGGATTCTCGTGCGAATGCGGCTGCGGTCGCGGCAGCGAACGGGGATCGGTCTTCGAGCGCGTCCGCGGCCGGGACCACGAACGCGGTAGCAGCCTCGCGGTCTGCGGCGGTAGCGGCCTCGTCGTCGGATGCGTCCTCGTCGTCGACGTCTTCCGCGGTGGGTTCCGCGGTCGCG
>NAEP01000072.1 GCA_002529645.1 Candidatus Lumbricidiphila eiseniae
GCTGCGAACGCGAATAACACTTCTTCCACGAACGCGGCAGGCTCCACGGTCGGGACTGCGAACGCGGCTGCTGCCTCGCAGGCTGCCGCGATCGCGTCCTCGTCTACGGATGCGTCTGCGTCCTCGGGTGCGAATGCGTCGGCGTCGTCGTCTGCGGGTGCGGATTCTCGTGCGAACGCGGCTGCGGTCGCGGCGGCGAACGGGGACCGGACCTCGTCCGCGTCCGCGTCCGGGACCACGAACGCTACCGCTGCGTCACGGGCTGCAGCGATCGCGTCTTCCTCCACGGATGCGTCCGCGTCGTCGACTTCTTCTGCGGTGGGTTCTGCGGTCGCGGCGGCGAATGCGAATAATACTTCGGCTACGAACGCGGCGGGCTCGACGGTGGGGACTGCGAACGCGGCTGCTGCCTCGCAGGCTGCGGCGATCGCGTCCTCGTCTACGGATGCGTCTGCGTCCTCGGGTGCGAATGCGTCGGCGTCGTCGTCTGCGGGTGCGGATTCTCGTGCGAACGCGGCTGCGGTCGCGGCAGCGAACGGGGACCGGACCTCGTCCGCGTCCGCGGCCGGGACCACGAACGCTACCGCTGCGTCACGGGCTGCAGCGATCGCGTCTTCCTCCACGGATGCGTCCGCGTCGTCGACTTCTTCTGCGGTGGGTTCTGCGGTCGCGGCGGCGAATGCGAATAATACTTCGGCTACGAACGCGGCGGGCTCGACGGTGGGGACTGCGAACGCGGCTGCTGCGTCACAGGCTGCGGCGATCGCGTCCTCGTCTTCGGATGCGTCTGGGTCGTCGGTGGCGAATGCGTCGGCGTCGTCGTCTGCGGGTGCGGATTCTCGTGCGAATGCGGCTGCGGTCGCGGCAGCGAACGGGGATCGGTCTTCGAGCGCGTCCGCGGCCGGGACCACGAACGCGGTAGCAGCCTCGCGGTCTGCGGCGGTAGCGGCCTCGTCGTCGGATGCGTCCTCGTCGTCGACGTCTTCCGCGGTGGGTTACGCGGC
>NAEP01000050.1 GCA_002529645.1 Candidatus Lumbricidiphila eiseniae
GGACTCGATCAGACGCTGAGCGCCCTCCGTCTGAATCTTGCGCCGCTCATCACGCGACGCCTTGTCGATAACCAACAGTGTGTTTCCTTCCGTAAGGAAACCCACCCCTTACACACACCATTTGACACGCTCGCTCGTTGGCGTTGAACTGGAAATCGACTGCCCAGACCGTGTTCGCCTCGGTCGCTGTCGGCGCGTCGACGGTCGAGGAACCAACGCGTTTGCGGCACCGACGCCCAGAGACCCGCAGGCCCTCCTCCCGCCAGAGCCGCTGGATCTTCTTGTGATTGACAGCCCAGTCTCACCACGGGCACCGTGATACGCGCACCGGTACCCCCCTCGGGTGCTTCTTCGCGTACCCACGAAGCCAGTGTCATGCAACGCTCGATCCGGAACCACCATCATGTCGGCCTGGAGCGGGCATCGATACACGGATCTGCCCAGCCCAACCAGGCAACACGCCATCCACTCGCTCACCAACAGCGTCCCGATCAAATGAGCCACGCCAGCGCAGCGTCCGCCCGAGCCTAGAAGTCTCCCCAGCCAACCCCTTCAAAACCGCCTTCTCCAACTCCACCTCAGCGAACAACCGCCTCAGCATGACGTTCTACTTCTCAAGCCCCTTCAACCGCTTCGCGTCATCAGCCTTGAGACCACCATACTGATTCCGCCACCGGATAGTACCTCTGCTCAGACACACCAAGCTCACAACACACACCCACGACATCCCCGCCATCAGCGAACACCCAGTCGGCCCGCCCAAGCCTGCGAACGACCTGCCCCGGGGTGTACCACTTCCTGCTATTCATCATGATCTAACCAGCCCCCCCTCCTCCACACACACACAACCGCAGGCGACAAGACGACCCGCATAACGACTGGACCCACAACACGGGGTCAGGCCAACGGCACCCGATACCGGGCAAGCACTACTTGGAGACCGTTGAGCGTGGCACATGCGAGTGATACCCGATTCGGTACACTCCAACACCCTGGTGACAGGCAACATGACAATCCGCCACTGCATCTTCTTACGAGTCTGGTTCGGGCAACGATGCGGCCGTGACGAACGATCCCGCAAACCCAGGGCTCCGTCGATCCGGTAACGGGTCACCCACTTCGACACCCTCACCCCTGACTGACCTGAAAACGCTGGGCGACACGAGCGTGCGTCCACCCCTGATCAACAACCAACTGAACCAGGCCGACCCACCGGGTTCAACCCAGCACGAGCATGAGCAACGTAGGACACGAGAACCTCCCGACATCGAATGAGTAGCTCTACCCCATACCGATACCGAAGCACCCCACCACCCCACACAACCTCCTTGAGAACAACACCCGTCAAACCCACAGAGGTGGTCGTGCCTGGGAAGCTCACGCCGCAATGTCTATCTGATCGACTCAGCACCGAACAGATCACCACCGCGATCAGCCGCCACGAAAGCGGCGATAGTGCCACCATCATCGCACGTAGCCTCGGCGTTGCACCTTCAGCACTCCTCCGGCTACTGCGCGAGCGGGACGTGGCGATACGCAAGGACGGCATCCCAACCGAGTTCGCCAAGCAACTTGCTTGAGAGTACGAGGACGGGGCCACGATGACTGAGCTTGAAGAAAGTACAACCTCTCACACAGCACGGTACATCGGGCACTGCATTGCATTGGCATCACCGCTCGCGAGAGCGCTCCACGATGCGGTGGGGGCCCAGGGGGGAACGGTTGATGCAGATAACGCGGGGCGAGCGCTCCACGATGCGGTGGGCGCCCAGTACCGGTTCGGTAGTTGGTGGTGATGCTCACTCAGCGCTTCTGGAACTATGCTCCGAGGTTCTTGAAGGAAGTCGCCGTGTACTTTAGCGTTCCTTCACCTGCGGGGCCTGTCTCCTCCGTGACGGCGACCCCCACGGCGATGGTCATCCCTGTGCGTAGCGTTGCAGTCTCTTCTGGCCCGATCTGCTTTGCGTTGATCCTCACAATCTCGCCGCCATCGATCTCCACCTGCCAGGCCGAGATCTCGCTCACTGTCCGCAGGACGCCGCGGACGGTGGTGGGTTCGCGTTCGAGCTTTCGGGATGCAATGAGTTCGCTGATATGTGCCAGTTCCGAAGTACTGAGGCGCGTGCGTAGCCGCGACTGTCGGGGTTGGCTCCAAGTCAGTTCTGGTTCAAACTCGAACTTCACCATGCTGAGTGAGAAGTCTCGGAGCGTCGTCGCCACCCGAGGCCCGTATAGCTTGAGCTTAGACAGGAAGACACCCGTATCCGCGTCGGGTACGAGCTGTCGCCCATCTTCGAGGAGCGTGAGCGCGTCCTTCATCGCCATGTCAACGAGCTGCGTTTCGTGATCGTTGAAAAACTCTGCTTGCCCGTTGGGCGCGATCTGGTCTGCCGGAGACATGGCTGGGATGATCTGAAAAATCAGACTTCCGGGAAGCGGCGCTGCGTTCAGGCTCAGGCGTGTCTTCGCGACGACATCAGCAGGAGGCTGGCCCCGCAACGTTGTATGCCCGGTTGAGGACAGTCCCGCCGCCAGAATGAGACGCTGAAAATTCCGCATCGTCTCAGCGACACCGTCGAGTGCTCCTGAGTGACCGGTGATCCCAGCTCCCGCCAGACGAAGGGCTCCTGAGGACATGTCTCTGCGAAAACCGCCGCGCTCAGCTCGGAAGCTCTCAACACTCAGACGAGCGAGATCGTCAGCATCCTGCCAGTCAGGAGTACCAACCAGGCCCTTTTTGAACTGTTCCCAATCAAAAACCATGGAAACCGTCCAAAGTCACTTCGAAGTAACCATTGTCACTCTTCCCAAAGAGTTCCGCCTGCTTGAAATCAAAAGGATATGTCCGCCCGAGGTGCAAGTGTCCGCAGTGATTGCACCAATACCAGCTCGTCGACGGGTCCTCGCGCAGACTCTGGTCGATCTCCGCTTCGCTCCGGTATCGATGCTTGAACACCCACTGCCCCTCGCCACTGCCTTCACGACGCAAAATCCGGCATTCTCGTGGCGTGTTCGCATGAGTGGCGCTCTGCACCGGCTCTGCGATACCGGCACACTTCGCCGAGCAGTACAGTCCGAACAGGACCGGCGCTCCTTTCGCGCCGAGCTGCTTCCGGCAGATTTTGCAGCGCTCGCGTACGGGGAAGAGCTTCTGACTCATGGACATACCAACCTTCCATCTCCAATCGGCCACGGATAGCGGATGCAGGAGTCCAGCCATTCCGCGATAGCCATCAACAGGCTCTGAGTCGCATTGACGAGCAAGAACGTCAGCGCCAGCGCTGTTGCCAGGGTCAGAAGCAACGCCAGGATCAGCACAAGCGCGAAGAGCGCACTGTCGGGATGTCTCGATGTCGCAATATGGGCATCACCGAAAAACTCGATGATGCTGTCTTGATCAGGAGTCGCAGCGCTCATCTCAGTGGCCTCCCCTTCGCGATCTTCTCGTCGCGAATCTCCCGATCTGTCAGCTCCGCCAGGCGATCCCGCACCTGGCGGTACTTGCCATCGATGAGCTGCGCCTGCTGGATCGGACTGCTAGCCACCGTTGACGGCGACAGTCGCTCAGTGACCAGATACGTCACACCGTTCTCAATGAATCGCGACTTCTCGGAATACCGCTGCAGCATGTACATCGTCGTCTTGACGGCTTCGAGCATGTCCTCGGTTCGCACATCCAGATCGGCCAGTCGGCCTTCGATCGCGCCTGTGCGACGGTCGAGCATGCGGAACGCTGTCAGAGCTGTGCGGGTGTTCTCGTCTAACGCCTCGAATGCGCTCTTCTCAGCTGCGGCACCAAGCTGCGCGGCGACAAACGCCGCCAGTAGCGACGGCAGTGAGACATCGCGCGCGAACTGCTCGTTCGTCATCTCTGCGAGATCCTGACGGAGCAGAGTCTCAAGACTCGACGGGAACATCGCAACCTGCTTGGTCCTGCCATCGTCGAAACGAAACCCGACGTTCTTGGCGAGCTGGGCATCTTTGATCGGGTCACCCCGCCGCACGCGTACGCGCTGCGGAGGTGCCACGTGTTCAGCAGACACAGCCCAAGCATGGGACACAGACACAGGTTCCTGCTCAGGTTCCAGAGCCGCCACAGGAACAGGAGCTTCAGCTGTGGCCTCATCAGAAGACACCACCGTGTTCTCGGAATCGATCTGCTCGCGCATGAGGTTTGCCTCTGTGACAGGTAGCGGCGCAGTTGCTGCTGCGCTGGACGAAGATCCGCCCCCTGCTTGTTTGGCGATAAGATCGCGCAGCACGCTCGTGGAGGCATCCGCCACCTCGCCCGAACGATACCCACTGCGTTCAGCGATGCTCTGTGCTGACGAGCCCTGTGCTGACGAGCCCTGTGCTGACGGCAGCAGCTGAGTATCCTGCGGGATCTCGAATGCATCTTCTCTGATCACGGTGCACCCCCGAATCCATCGCGGAAGAGGTCTGCGTCGACCGCACCGGCCACCTCGAAGTCGGAGGCGTCGAAGAACCCGCTCTGTCCGCTCAGCTGGTCAACCTCCAGTTCTCCGTCTTCGGCATCCTGCAGATAGGAATCGCCTCGGGTTAGACCGAGCAGAGAATCGAATCCGTTGGTGACGACGGACTCCAAATTGACCAGATTGATCGACATCGATCGCATCTGGTCGAGCAGCTGGTTCAATCGCTGCACCTCAAGCGAGGGCAGATCGTAGTCACCGTTCATCCTGGCGATCTTCTCTTCGACCGCCAGCGCCATGAACTCGTTCACCGACGGGAAGCTCTCACGGACTACCCAGTACTTGACACGCTCGATCGTGTCTTCGTGTAGACGGATCTTTATCGGCACCCGCGGAGAAGCTGTGCCCGCAAGCTTGCCGGAGGTTCCACGAACGGAACCTGTACCTGCACCCGCGGTGGGGCTCTGAAAAGAAGTGGTCACGGTTCGCTCTTTCGGTCTGGCAGCTCAGAGGGAATCAAAGGCACGTTTTTACCTTGTATACCAACATATAATATCAATCAAACACGTCGTATTGTGGGACCACATCCTGGTAGCGGCAGGCCGCTACCGGGGGTGTCCGTGACCAAACTGTGCTCTTTGGCCTACCGGAAACCGGCACGCAATGCAGCAGCACCCAGAAGACTTCATGGAGGATCTCATGACGCGCTCAACCCAACAGCGCAGAGCACACCGGTACGGCACCAGAGGGCACAGCACCAGAACCGACACGCGCGCTCGGATCACCAGACAAATCGCTGGCATCGCGGCCTCCGCCGTGGCGTTGACCGTCGGGATCATCGGCCTCTGGTCCAGCATCCAGCAGATGAACTCTGACCTGTGGTCTGCCTCGCCGATCGAAACAGCCGAGCCGATCGAACCCACTAAGACCGTCGCACAGTCTGCGTCCGCAGGCTCGCCCAAAGACCGGCGAGCAGAGCAGAAGCCGATGGAACTCGACGTAGACAACGACTACTACCGCATCCTCGGTCCCGCCGAGAAGACCTACTCGATCAACTCCGACAAGATCGGCTATTGTCCGCTCGACGAGCGGGGCCGCACCACCTGCGCTTTCGGCGAGCTGACCAGCGCACTGCGCGCTCAGGCACGTGCTGCTAATCGCCAGGAGATCACAGTCAACCCGTCTGGCTGGCCGACACAACCCAACGGCAACACCAAAGTAACCATCCCAGCCCTGTCCGGTTCTGGTCCCGGTCCCGGTTCGCAGGACTACCACGGCTGGTTCTGGAACCGCTCGCACCTGCTGGCTGACTCACTCGGTGGCAGTGCAGTGGTCGAAAACCTCGTCACCGGCACTCGCACGCAGAACGTCGGCTCCACCAAGCAGCGTGGTCAGCACGCCGGCGGCATGGCCTACACAGAGCTACTGGCCCGCAACTATCTCGACAGCGGAGCCGGGAACAACTGCCCGCTCTACTATGCAGCCACACCCCAGTACACAGGGGACGAGCGGATCCCGCGAACGGTGCTCGTCGACGTGCAGTCCTGCGATAAGAGCATCAACATGCGCGTCGAAGTGCTCAACGCCGCCAACGGCTACGCCATCGACTATGTCACCGGTACCTACCACCGGACGGGCCTGCGATGAGTGTGCTGGCCGAGACCCGGCGTACGACCAACACGACCAACTTCTGATCTGAAAGGACGGCTACGAGTATGCACGACGCACTCATGCCCTCACTTGAAACCGACACACCGACGCGCTCTTGTGTCCACTCTCCGGCGCTGTTTACGAAACCTTCGCGCGTCATCGTCGCGCTCGACATCGACGGCTCGGTCTCTCCATTAGAGATGCCCAATAACCGCCATCCACTCAAAGAGCTCGAACCCGACTGGGGGTACCGCTGGATGCGCTGGTTGCCACAGAGCCTGGGTTACGGCTCGCTAATCGCCGAGCCGGTAGTCAGACTGCTGCAGGATCTGCAGGCAGCACCCCACGTCGACGTGCGTTGGCACACCGGCTGGTGGACGCAAGCATGGGCGCTGAACTCGCGGTTGCGCCTGCCGCGCTGGCCGATGCTCGCCACGGAGGGTGAGTTCCTGCGCGGCCAGAACAGCACCGACATCCGGCAGCTGGACTGGAAGAACGCGGCGATCGTGCGCACGCTCGACAACCTCGGATCCCACGAACAACTCATCTGGGTCGAAGATGAGATCGAGTACTTCGCGCAGCGCGACCACATCACCGATCTGCTCGACCACTATCCGCAGCTGATCGCGATCCAACCTGAGGCCCAGGTCGGGATCAGCTCGCGCGAGCTCGCGGTGATCCGAGCCGCTGCGCGGCTCTGATCTCCCCCTCTCAAATCGCGTGATATTTCTCACGCGATTTGCTCTGAAATACCGGAGGGTGATGCAACTTCAGTGGCGGGACGCTGCGGGTCAGGGCGTGGAAGCAGCACCGCCGCTTCCAGAGTACCCGTGGACGATGAACCTTCTCGGTACAGCACAACGTGCTGGCCGCTGTGACCGGCAGTGCTCCTGAGCACAGCCGAACAAGCAAAACCTCAGGGTGGCAAAGCCACCCCTGGAGGTGGAGTGGAAGAACAGAAGAGCCGTTACAGCTCCTCTCAAAAACTTCGCATCAGAACCGACAAACGCCGAATCACCGGCTCAACAGAAAGAAGAGAAATCATGTCGAACCCCGCCAACAACGGTCAGGTCATCGGTCGCCTCGCGCAGGACATCAAAGAGTTCCAAAACAGCGACGGCTCGAAGAAACAGCTGATCACAATCGCTGCCGAGAACAACTTCAAGTCCGGCCCCAAGAAAGAGATCCAGACCAACTTCATCCAATTCGAGAACTTCGTTCCCGTGGGCCGCACCTCCGGTGGCTGGGACCGCGCACACAAGGGAGACCTGATCGCCGTGCAGTACCACGTCGACGCCAAGCCCTACACCAAAGACGGCGTAACCGAGTACCCGACCAAGCTCGTTCTCGACGGCTTCCCGACGTTCCTCGAGCCGAAGTCGGTCACCGACAAGCGCGCCGCCCAGCGTACCGCCAAACAGGACCAGGGTACACCTGAACCGACCGCCGAGGCTGCGGCTGCCGCGCCCGAGCAGGACACCGCTGCGCTCGAGCGTATCGCCGAGCTCGAAGCCGAACTGTCCTACTATGAGCAAGAGGTGGAAAGCTATAAGGGTAATCTATGAGGAATGTGATTCCCGAGGCCGAACTGGCCGCGGTCGCTGCGTTCGACACCCAGTGATCGAGCGCACCGGGCTCTGTTCTGCTGCCAAGCAGCACTGAACAGAGCCCGGTGCACGATCCCCAAGATCTCAGCTCACCGGGTTTCCCTCCAACGCCGACACATCAGCGCCGGAGCTTCATCCTCTGCTTGTCGGCCCTCCGGCAAGCCTGCGGACACAGAATGCTGTTGGAGAAGACATAATCCAACCACTCCAAGACCGGTGCAGGCCCCTCCCCCGACAACTGAATAACAACTCAACATCGCAAGACCTCGTTGCTCTCCATAATCTCGCGCGCACGCCACCCAGGCAGCGCAGACCGTGGCGAGCGACGGGGTCTTTTCTATCCGCCCGCTGCTCTCCGGTACGGGGTGGCTGGCGGTTCCACACAGCTGCCCGCCACGGGCACCACCGCACCTCGAAACGTGCCCCATTTTATGTAAGGAGTGTGATTTCCGATGCCAATGGCCTCGCTGCAGAGCTGGGCATTCCTCATCCTGATGTTTATCGGCGTCATCGCCGCCATGTACCTCGTCCACCAGTTGCCCGCTCGCCGGGCCTCGGGTGAGCCTACACACGATGCCCAGCACGAAGAACAACACGCTGCCGGTGACGCCCACGAGACCAGCCATGTTCACGCCGATCCTGCTGGCCACCCAGTCGGCAAGAGCGCGAACATCACCCGAAGACACCTCGCTCTGCTGCCCCCGCCACTCGAGGATCCTCAAGCGAACCCGCAAGCAGAGTCTCACCGCCCGCCCCGCCATACACCGGAGCTATACGACCACGAGATCCACGGTCTCTGATCTAAACGCACGGATTCCCCGCGACCTTCCCAGCGCGCTGTTGTAGCCTTGATGCAGTGCTTGTTGGTCTTACTGCGAGCCTACGAGCACAGATCCCGTCTATCGAAGATCCACAGCTCCCGCGCGCGAATCGAGGTTATCTGTTCAATGAATGAAGCCGATCTGATCAAACTGCGAGAACTAACGCTGCTGCTGGATCTGGCATACCTCCACCACTTCGAAGGCGGCAACCGCAACGCGAAGTCGGCTGAAGGCACGATCCGGCTCGAATTCGGCAACTTTTGGTATCGCAAAGAGAACCCGCCGGTGCCGCCATCCGGCCCCGAAATCGAAGCCGTCGTCATCTACTCCTCGGTGTTCTCCGCAGCACGCGTGAACTACTTCGACTCGCTCAACCACGCAGTTGCCACCGTGCAGACCTGGTACGAGATGGCAAAAGAACACCGAGCATCAGAACTGGGCTGACCACCACCTCAGCGCAACATCAAACGCCCACCGCCCTTCGAGCTGGTGGGCGTTTTGCATGCCCACATCACACCGTCACGAAAGAACCTCTGATGACACTCACCACTCCCAGTCTGGAGACCAGAATTTCTCTCCTGCAAGATCAGATCGATGCCCTACGGGCAGAGATTCACCACTCAGAACAAGCGCCAGCGCGCGCACAACTCCGCCTCCGCTTGACGACACTGCTCGAATCACCCTCGGCAGACAAGCTTCACGCGCTCGGCGCGATCAACCTTGCACGAGGCGAAGGCCATCTGGGACGACCCAACAACAACGACGTGCCCGAAAACATGAGCTTCGTAATCGGCATGTTCCTGCGCGAGATCGATACATACCTACCCACAGCGATGTGCTCGTCTTCACAGTGGCGTCCGCTCATTCCTCTCGCCATCGAGACCAACCGTGATCGAGACCTTCATCGGCTTGACACGCTCTTGGAGTGGTTCTGGGGAACTGCTGTCCCTCGCTTCGCACTGCTTGACCTGGGAGGCTCCGGCGATGCCTGGTTCAAAGCCAGCACGCTGCGCACACGACCCGCGATGCGCGCCGCATGCCGAGTCATCTATAGCCACAGCACCGCAATGTATAGCTTCGACTACGCACTCGAGCTCTCCCGCCGAGCCCACAAGTGCACGTACCTTGGGGTTATCGCGCATCACAGCGCGTATTCCACCAGCGCGCTGCTGGGCGGGGTCGCCGCGATCATGGAGACCGCTCATCGGCACGGCGTGCAATTTGAATGGGATGACCTACATCCAGTTCACCTCTATCAACAGATGCTCACCGCGTGATATTCGAGGAGCGGGGTGGCCACACTGTGTCCGCCCCGTAACCGAGCAGGTCAGAAAGGACGCTCTTCTGCATCCGTAATGTACTCGTCAGCCTCATCCATGTCGTCGTATGAGACGTAGTCTATTGCCTCGTCGCGCAGCTGCTGCTCGGCGATCGTGTCCGCCAGACCTTTCACCACCTCGACGAACATCTGCATGCGCTGCAGATCGGTCTGCGCATCCGCAGCTGCGCCCAGTGCCGGGATACCGAACTCGATCATCAGTGACTCAACCATCTCAGCGCGCTGATGCAGCTCTCGCGGCGACAGCCCACTGGCAGCCAGATGCGCGCGGTGAGACCGCTGCATCGAGTCAATCACCCGATCAGCACCGAGCACGGCGATCTGCTCGTTGACGATCTGGTTGCCGAAACACTCACGATAAAACGCCAGCAGCTCGAAGTCTGACAGTCGGTAATCGGGCAGTCCCACACAGTCGTAGCTCCGATTGCGCAGTTCCCTCTCTGGGTTATCTGTCACGTACACGCTCCCTCTGCTCTTGCTTTGTTTTGTTTTGTTCCCCTTCGACGCTACTGGATCATTCTGCGCACACGAGCAGATCTCAATTCACTGCTCTGCGGATACTGCTTGCCGATCCTCCGACAAGCCTGCTGGTACAACACGACCCCGGAGCATTCCGCTCCGGGGTCGTGTCTTCTCGCACTCAGGACTGCCGCACCTTCGGCTGTGTCGGCTGTGTCGGCTACTGCCCCCGTTCTCCTTCCACCAACCGGGGCCTCGGTGGTCTCGGTGGGCTTCGGCTGCCGGTAAGCTCGATGCCCCGGCCAATAGCATCAGCCTCGGCCCTGACATCCTGGTCCCATCACGCCGCCTGAGCCGGCTTCTTACCGGCTTCTTACCGGCGCGCTCCGCCGACGCCGCGCGCGGTTCGCTCTTCGACGGTCTTCACCGCGATGAACAGACCCTCGCGGTTCAGGTGCCGCGAGTACTGCGCATTGAGGTAGAGCACCGGGAACGCGTCGGTGGAGTTCATCTCGACGACTTTCGCCAGCAGAGCCGGATACAGCACGTCTTTGATCGGATCAGAGCCGCCCCCGTAGACGTAGGCGACCTCAGTGACGGCACCGACATTTCGCAACACCGTGCCGAGCTTTTCGATGACCTCGTCAACGAAGAAGCGGGTCTCCTGCTCGACGAACTGCTTCACGCGGTTGTAGAACGCCTTCTTCAGAGCACTCGGCGCGTGCTGCAGGAACTGCGCCAGTTCGAGCCGGGTCGAGAACCCGGTCTCAAGACCCTGGTCTTCCATCGACTTGATCGTGTTCAGCAGGATCGTGCCGTAGCCCTTGTTGAAGGTCTGCGACGCCTCCGCGTTGAACTTGCCGTTCGAGAAAACTACAGCCTGCGTGGTGCCGGTGCCCACGTCCAGTCCGATGGTGTTGGTCGCCGCCAGCACGTCGTGTGCGGTGATGCCCTCCAACGCTGTCTTGGCGACGGTGCTGCGCGCACGCACGTCGGCAAGCATGGTGTTCATCAGCGGCTCGCCCTTGGCGATGATCGCGTACTGCGCGCTCGCACCCTCGGCCAGCACCTGCACGTCGATGAAGCTGATGCGCACGACGACGTTCGTCTCGAAGTTTTGGATGAGCACCAGATGAGGCTTCCTGCTCTGGATGAACTCCGCGGCGTAGCTCTCGCGGTAACGCAGAAACTCCGAGATCGGTAGCGCCAGCGCAGCCCGCGCAGTCACCTGGATCTCCTCGGAGGGAAGCTGGCCGTGCTGCTTGACGTAGTCGCGCAGCGCCTTAGCCGCGAAGATCCCGAGCACGAGCACCTTGGACAGCGGCTGCTTCGCCTTGGAAGCACGGCCCACGGTATCGAACTCTTCGAATGCACCGTCGGCAGTCAGAGACCGTGTGCCGAACACCCGACGGTAGGTGTCGGGCACCAGCGGCGTGTTGAAGCTCGCGTCGAGGATATTGTAGAAGTCTGGAGCGTCGGCACCCTCGAGGGTACGGTTCTGGAAGACAGAGGGTGCCTCAACGTCAGGCACCGGAAGCAGGTTCGGGCGTGTCAGCACCGCCGCGCTCGACGGCATATCGATCACCTCGCGCGCGCCGCTGACGTTCTCGATAACGCCTTTGACATAGCCGTTGCCGATGTCAAGGGCGCCGTTGAGGTTTATCTGGATGGTCATGAGACGAGGCTCCTTCGTTCAGGTGATCGGAGATGGAAAATGGAAGATGGAATGATCGTGCGGTGTCTGTGTCCGCAGGCTTGGCGGAGGGTCGGCAAGCAGAACCTGCGCCCACACCCGCGCTGGGTCGCTCAGCCACCATGGCCGAAGATATCGTCCATGTCGAACTGAACGCTCGGAACATCGGCGGTTCTGTCTATGGGGTCCCCGGAAGCAGAAGATACCGACTCCTGGGCCGCCGCCGCCGCTGTGCCCAACAACACAGCGGTCCGCTCAGACTCAGGTTCGGGGTCAACAGGCTCAGAAAGAACAGGTTGCTCGGGCAGCTGCGACTTCTGCTGCTGAAGCACCGGAACCGACTGCGCCTCCGGCTTGCCCCACCCCTCATCGCCTACTGCATCCTCGGAGGCAAAGCCCGGAGGACGACCGCGGCGCGGGAGCTGCATCACGGCGCGATTCACCGTGTCGGTGAATCCGTTCCGCATGATCTCGTCACGGATCAGTGCGCGCACAGATGCGGACGGATCATCCTGCGTTTCCCACCACTGAGAAACGCTCGTGTCGGCCAGCGGGATCCGCACAGTGTATCGATGCGGCTCTGGCGGCCGCGAGGAACCACGACGACGCGCTGTTGGCGCTGTTGGCGCTGTTGGTCGGCCCTCCGCCAAGCCTGCGGACACAGACACCGGTACCTCGCGGGCCTGGGACGGGACTGCTATCTCTGCTGCTGTCATGGGAAAACTCCTGTTTGCACAACACAATGAGCGAATGTGTTTTTTTCTCGTATATCAGGCTATTTCAAGATTCAGCACCGACAAAGCACCACACACGCATCCGTAAGACAGCGTTCCCGCACACGCGACGCACGATTCACGCACTGATCACGCAGCGCTCGTCAACGCCACCGACAAACCATTCCCCCACAACGAGCAGACCGAGCAGACCGAGCAGACCGAGCAGACCGAGCAGACCGAGCAGACCGAGCAGACCGAGCAGACCGAGCGAAAGCATAACTGGCCCATCTAAGCTCTCTATCCGTGCAGTGGCTCTCTCGGATCATCTCGACAGTGGCCTCGGCCCCAATACTGGCCATCGCATTGCTCGTGCTCTACGCACTATCACGCTCGCAGTCTTGAACAACGATGATCGCGCTTGTCACCATCGCCACATGGAACTGGTCAGCATGGGGCATCGCGCTCCTGGCCGTTGTTGTGGCGGTTGGCGCATTTACCGGTTGGTTGTGCTTCATGGTTTGGTGAACTTCAGGCGGCGTGTCACCCATGGCGTCAAACTTCCTGCCGATACAAAGACCACGGTCGCCATTTTGAGAATATTCGACAGGACAGACCCTCCATCCAACGCTTCTTCGTTGATCCTCACCGGGACATAAGAGATCGCGAGCAAACATGCGATGGCTATCAATGCGGCTGATACACGCAGAACAACACACCCGCCAGGAGTCATGACCGCCGGGAGCAGACAGGTGAGAAGCGCAATAGCCAAATATGCAAGATATATCTGCCAGATGAGCGCATACACCCACCCCGCGAAAGAGTCGTATGCGGCAATGCAGCCGCCGAACACGAAGCCACCGAACACGAACGAGCCCGCTGTCACACTGACCGTGACGATGAGCGACACACGGCCCGGCACGCCCTTAACAAGCCACAACGCGAGCATGGAATTGAATGCTCGCGCTATCACTGTTGCAGCCAAAAAGAACAGTGCGTAAGTGATTCCCCGGAGAATCAGATTCGCAAAGTTGTGACCACCAAGCACTGCGTCCACAGCACCATACACGGGATCAACATCTAAAAGGACAGCACAGGTCAGCAACAACGTCACCCAGGTAAGAGCAACCTTCGATTCATAGACCGAGCCGTGCGCTATGCCAGAAGACCTGAGTCTGCGTAGATCTCGGAAGCGGATGAGAAAAGTGATGAAGCAAACGACAGTCACGGAAACCTTGACGGCCGTCATCCAAGGTGCGCCAGCTTGATGGCTGTCACCCAAGATGCGCCAGCAGACGATCCCTGGCTTCCTCCACGGCCATCACAGGATTGACAAGCGAACGAATGTTGCTCATCAGAACTTCCCGCTTTTCGATCGGAAAAGTGTTAAGCGCATCAGCGATCTCGCCCAGAAACTCCTGAACACCGCGATCAACCTCGCTCACAGCCCTACCCCAAGTGATCCATCAAACCGCCTCGCGCAGCGTCTGCCTCACGCTGCGCCACAACAGGACGCACCGTCGTTCTGAGCCCGCCGCCAACTGCATTCTCTTTCTCCAATGATCGACCCGCGGCTCCCACGAAACGATAAGTCATACGCTCGGCCCTTTCTACAACCTCGGAGGCCTTGAGTCCCAGTGCCACGCAGAAAGCCTCCAGATCACCGATCATGAACTCGGCCTGGTCATTGAGACGCGTCCGGACGTACTTCTCTGATCTACCCATCGCCGCAGCGATGGATCGACCCGACACACGTCGATCACCCAGCTCACGCCGCATCTCAGAAGAGACCCGCTGCGCGAGTGCTCCGGCTGGTCCCAAGCTTGCTCTACCCACTGCACCAGCGTATCACTCCCGCTGACTCGAAGGGCATGTTAGCGTCTCAAATTTGACATATGCGTCTTTATAGACGCATGATGGCCCGTAAGGTCGCGCGATGCCAGCATGCCTCAATGCGATCTCGCCACAGTCATCCGTCTTACGAGAAGGTCTACGGAGGGTCATGCGCACCACCAAATTTCGAACCGACAACGAGTTGATCGTCGCCACCAGGGCGGGAGACCCCGACGCCTACGGCCAACTGTGGAAGCGCCACTACTGCGCTGCCAAGCACGCTGCGATAAGCGCGACATCAACATTCGATCCGGACGACCTTGCCCAGGAGGCTTTCGCTGCGGTGTATCTCTCGATCTTGAAAAACGGCGGTCCCACGACCGCCTTCCGGGCGTACCTGCTGGCCACGGTCCGGAACACGGCATGCAGCTGGGGACGCGCCAAACGCGAGCACGCTTCTGGGTACCTAATCGAAGAGTTGGCGGATCCCATGACCCTGGAGTACGGGTCGGATCGCGAGCTGGAACGATCGCTGACCCGCGATGCCTTCCGTGCTCTGCCCGAGCGATGGCAACAAGTGCTGTGGTACACCGAGGTGGAGGGACTCAGGCTCACCACCGTCGCCGAGAAACTCGGCATCCGTCCGGGCGCTGCGAGCCAGCTCGCGCTACGTGCTCGGGAAGGTCTCCGAGAGGCGTGGGTGCAGGCACACCTGCGCTCACAGGAGAACAATATCGAGTGCGCGCAGATCGTCAAGCGCATGGGTGCCTACGCGCGCGGCAACGCATCCCGGCGCGATGCCCGACGAGTTGAGGAACACCTCATCTGCTGCACCTCATGCAAAAGCACGATCGAAGAGGCGAACAACGCGAACCACCGCCTCACAGACATCGCGTCGATGCTCTCGTGGGCAGACCCAGGCCCACGAGCAAGCCAACGCGAAGTGGCGCGCCCATCGCGCGCCGGAGGAGGCGGCACAGCCGCCTCGGGGGCACCTATGAAGCAGGGCAAGCGCGAGCAGACGCTCGCCCACTAACCGAACCGCATCCCATCCACACCTCTGTTCCCGTCTACAAAGGAATCCCAACCATGACTCTACGCACTGCCAGCTCCACCGATGCCCAACCAGTCGAGGTCTCCGTCGGCGACCTCGTCATTGTCAAACGCAACCTCACGCATCCGGTCTGGGACGGCACCGAGTCCGAAGTGATCGGCCACGCTCGCGTGACCGAGATCGCCACCATCTTCGAAAAGCCCGGACGACCCAGCTTGCCCCGCCCGCTCAGAGCGCGCGTCAGCAACAGCTTCTGGTACGAGCTGGCTACGGGCCTGCAGCAAGACTGCAAGGTGACTCGCATCGAACGTCATCCGACCCAACACGAGGAGGAACGATGACTACGGCCGCGTCGACTTCGACACCGACGACGACACAACACTCGCCACTGTGTGGATCGAACGCGATCTGGACGGCGGCCACACCGTGCACGTCTACGACTTCATGATCGACAACGAGCACACCATCCGGCTCGGGGTATAAATCTCGTCCACAAACAGCCATCTCATCTTCTCTCACGGACCCCCGTCCAACCTCACCCCTGAGGTTGGACGGGGGTTCTCGTTTCTGTTTCGAACTCCGGCAACCGCACGCCAACCCCCTCCCCTCCCGCAACACACCCAGCTCTCTCACACGGACAACCTGCGTTTTTCCCTGACTAATAAGTCAACTATGTCATCTGCATGCAACGCACCTTATTGATTGAACTTTGCTCCAGACACGGCCGTGAGGTGACTGAGGGATGCCCCTTTCATCGCTGCGTCTAGATCATCGCTGACCGCGGATGTATCTCCAATCGCGAGACCCGGCACAAGCGCGCCCCCATCACCGGACAACCGCTCCGCAGCTGCGGCAAAGCCGTTACGCAGTTCAGCAGACCACACCAACCACGGTGGTGGCGGGGCACGACGCGGTGCACCAATAATAGTGAGCAAAAACGCAGCGCTGTCACTGGATGGCAACACCTGCACCCGCACGCGGGCGGTGATCCGGGTGCCCAATTGCAGCGATTGGGGTGCCAAAGGTACGAGCATTCGGACAGGCACAGCGGTGGTCGCTCGTCCGGCAACACGAACAACATCACCGGCCACGCGCTGCGACGGGATTGCGGAGGCGAGAAACCACGGGGAACCAGCGGCTCGCGGTGCCGCCGTCACCACGGTGTCAACCTCCACTGTCTGGCCGTGCGCGACCGCTTCCCTCAGCGGTGAGCGTTCCCGTGCGACAAGGGATACCGCAGCAGTTGTCGCCACTAACGCCGATACCGCCGCGACCACGAGAAAAGTCGCGAACGTGGAGATGGGACCAGGGCGTAGGGAGCCGCGCACGGCGAGCGCGACCGCGAAGCATCCAGAAATAGCCCAGAGTATGGTGGCTGACAGCCAGGGAGACCAGCCGATATCTCCTGTGCTAATCGTGACCCACGCAACAAGCCAGGCGGTCGCCGCCGGAACTATCAGGCGCAAATCGCACCCGGCCACCACCCTCGCAAGCGGATCTATTTTCGGTGACGAGGAGTCGAGCTTTCCCACCGGGATATCACTTCTTCGCACAAACGGTTCGATAGGCTGACGCTTTATCACGGGAGTTTGCGGGCAAACCACTCCTGCCCACGGATGACTCGATGGCTTTCACGGGATCACTCGGTCTTTCAATCCGGAAAACACCGCATCACCGATACCTGCAATCTCCCTCAGCTGATCGACACTCGTGAACGGACCGTTCGCGTCTCGCCAGTCAATGATTCGCTGCGCGAGTGCCGGACCAATTCGCGGCAGAGTATCAAGTTCTGCAACCGTGGTGGCATTGAGGCGCACCTTTCCGCCCATCGGGCCACCAGAGTTCCCCGAACCAAATGCCGCACCGAGCGGGCGTTCTGTGTCACCGACTGCATCTTTCGTCGGCACCAGAAATTGCTCACCATCGACGACAGGGCGGGCAAGATTCACAGCGCCGGGTTCCGCATCGGCCGTAAATCCGCCCGCCGCAGACACAGCGTCTACCACGCGCGAACCGGGTACAAGATCAACCAATCCCGGGTGTTCCACAGCTCCTAACACGTGCACCAGCACTCGACTACCACCGCCTGAGGGGGAACCCGGTTTGCTTGTCACACCCGCCGCGGTTGTGGAGGACGCAAGGTCCTGGGTGTCCACGCTCTGTTCTGCTCCGGCACCGCGCATAAACGAGATGACCGCAGCCACACCGAGAGAGGCCACGAACAGGACTACCGCAGCCGCCACCGCGATTCGAACCCGCGGCGGCGCACGTCGCGCACTCGGTGCAAGCCCCTCAAGCGGATCCGTCGCCGAGGCCATCTGGGTCACTGCCTTGATTCCCGCGTGTACGTCCACAACGCAACGCTAAGAAACCACGGCATGCAACCAGTGCGCTGGGCCGTACACGGGGGAAAGAATCCTCCTGGATCATCAGTGTGGAGGACGCAAAACCAGACCCACAACCGTCCACTACTCGGATGTGCGCAGAGCGAAAAACCCTATTCGCGCGTCACAATATTGACCAACCGCGGTGCTCGAACGATCACCCGCACTATGTCACGGCCGGCCAGGGTCCGCGCAACGGCCTCCGAGGCACGCGCCATGGCCTCCAGGTTTTCCGCCGACACCGTTGGCGAGACCTCAAGCCGGTCACGCATCTTGCCGTCAATCTGTACTACTGCCGTCACCGTCTCATCGACCAGCAGCACCGGGTCAGCCTTGCGCCACGGTACGAGTGCCACCGACGGGGGATACCCCAACCGTTCCCACATGTCCTCCGCGGTATAGGGCGCAAATATATCCAAAATCATGGCCGTAACCTCGGATGCCTCCCGCACTGCAGCATCCGCTGCCCCCGGCCCGGAGTCGATCGCCTTCCGTGTTGCATTAACCAGTTCCATCAGCCGCGCCACGACAACATTGAACTTGTATGCCTCGACCAGTCCGGGTGCATCGGCCAGGAGCCGGTGGGTGATGCGGCGGAGCCGGACATCCCCCGATTTCCACTCCACCTCGGTCGGACTCGTCACCTCACCGGCAATGCGCCAAGCGCGGGCGAGGAACTTCGTGGCCCCGGTGGGCGAGACATCCGCCCAGTCAATGTCCTCTTCCGGCGGGCCTGCAAACGCGAGCGTCACCCGCAGTGCGTCGGCACCGTGCGTATTGAGTTCCGCCGCAAACTCAACGAGATTGCCCTTCGATTTCGACATTTTTGCGCCATCCATGAGCACCATGCCCTGGTTGAGCAGTGAGGTAAACGGCTCGGTGAAACTCACATACCCAAGGTCACACAGTGCCTTTGTGATGAAGCGAGAGTACAGCAGGTGCAGAATCGCGTGTTCAACGCCACCCACATACTGATTGACCGGTGCCCACTTCTCGGCCTCCTTGATATCGAAGGCCACCGTGTCATCGGTAGCGCTCAGGTATCGCAGGTAGTACCACGAACTGTCCACAAACGTGTCCATTGTGTCGGAGTCACGACGGGCGGGTTTCCCGCAGGTGGGGCAGGTCGTATTCACCCAGTCGGATGCCGCGCCCAGCGGGCTGTCGCCCTGGGGTGAGAGGTCGAGCCCCGTAGCATCCGGAAGCTTTACCGGCAGATCAGCTGCGGGAACTGGCACCTCACCGCACTCGACACAGTGGACGATGGGAATAGGCGTGCCCCAGTACCGCTGCCGCGAGATGAGCCAGTCACGGAGGCGAAAGTTTTTTGCCGCCCGGCCGACCCGCCGCTGCTCGAGAAGCTCGATCGAACGCCGAATCGCGTTGAGCTTTGAGAGCCCATCGAGAGGCCCCGAGTTCATCAACCGCCCCTCGCCCGTGAGCGCAACACCGGTACCGACCGGATCGAGCGCGGGCACCTCATCGGGCCAGACAGCATCGCCGGTCTCATCGAGTGGAATGATCGGGATGACCCCGGTAACCGGTGCGTTCGTGTCAACAACAACCCGCACCGGCAGGTCATACGCGAGTGCAAAGTCGAGATCACGTTGATCGTGCGCGGGGACGGCCATGATCGCGCCGTGCCCGTAGTCGGCCAGCACGTAGTCAGACGCCCAGATCGGTAACCGCTCGCCGCTGAGCGGATTGACCGCATACCGTTCGAGGAATACTCCGGTCTTCGGTCGGTCGGTTGCGAGCCGATCAATATCACTCGCGGCACTCACCTCGTCTCGGTATCGGGCAAATCTTTCCCAGACCTCGGCGGAGGATCCGTCTGCCAGCTCCTGTGCGAGCGCTGCGTCGGCGGCAACGACCATGAACGTCGCCCCGTAGAGTGTGTCGGGCCTGGTTGTAAACACCGTGACCGGCTCCAACCGACCCTCAATGACAAACTCAACGTCGGCACCGGTCGAGCGTCCGATCCAGTTGCGTTGCATCGCAAGCACCTTGGTCGGCCATGCCCCCTCCAGTTGGTTAAGGTCATCAAGCAACCGATCGGCGTACTCAGTGACGCGGAAATACCACTGCGTGAGGGATTTCTTCGTCACGGTGGTGCCACACCGTTCGCACGAGCCGTTCACCACCTGCTCGTTGGCGAGCACGGTCTGATCGAGTGGGCACCAGTTGACCTGGCCAGCTTTGCGGTAGGCCAGACCCTTCTTGTACAGTTCAAGGAACAGCCACTGAGTCCAACGGTAATACTCCGGATCACTCGTGTGCAGTTCGCGCGACCAGTCAAAAGATGGCGCATACCGTTGAAATGATCGCTTCTGCTGATCGATGTTTGCGTAGGTCCACTCGCGCGGATCACTGCCACGCTTGATCGCGGCATTCTCAGCCGGCAGCCCGAACGAATCCCAGCCAACCGGGTGCAAGACATCGAAACCCTGGTGACGCCAGTAACGAGCCACAGTATCGCCGAAGCCGAACGCCTCCGCGTGCCCCATGTGCAGATCACCCGACGGGTACGGGAACATGTCGAGGACGTACTTCCTGGGCCGAGTGTCGCCCGCCCGCCCAGCGGTGAAGTCGTGCCGTTCCTGCCAGATCGGCAGCCATTTTTCTTGCAGTGCGGTGGCGTCGTACGCTTCGGACTCGGGGCGGGGGGTATCGGAGGTGTTTTCCATCGTCCGTCCAGCCTAGCCAGCGTTGTTGAGGGAGGTCACCGCCGCGGCAGCGTACCGGTCAGTTGGGTCAGCGCACGTCGCGTGTCAGGCTGGGTCGGAGCGTCAGAATCGTCGATGTTTCCCGCTATCAAGGCAATTACCGGGAGCCATACCGATCCAAGGCTTTGCCCCCTCCCCGGTACCTCCCGGTATCAGCGTCGCTGTATCACGGGTCTGACCGCAGAGACTCCCCCTCCCCGGTACCTCCCGGTATCAGGGCAGTGTCAGAACTAGCCGGTCACGCCGCCAGAGCGGGCTGCGACCTGATATCCATCGCGATCAAACACCGTTGTATACGGGATGTCTGGATGCAGGGTCTGTGCCCACTGCAGTGCGGTGTGTGTACCGCCACCGCCACCAACCCTGTCAACCACGACGAAATCGGGTATCGGATTCTTGTTGCCGATCCAGTACACGGTTCCCTTTGTCACAAGGTATGACATGAGGCCGATATCGGACTCGATAGTTGACCCTTGACGTACCGTCGCGAGGGCAGCGCTCGCCGAGGCAGCACGGCTCGAGGGGTGCCAATAGTCAGGCCTCAGCATGCTGCCGATCGGAGTCTGTGGCACAAACACCAGGGCAACTGCAACCACAGAGGCGGCGGCAACCTTACCGTAACCCTGAAACCAGCGGTGTGCGCTAGTTCGAGCCCGGTGCATCCCATCGATAGCCGCGCAAAACAGCACGGGCATAAGCACCGCGCTGTAGTGCCATCCGTGACCCCAGTATCCCGAATTTGACGATAAGAATCGCCACGCGAGACTTGGTACGAGGATCCACGCGAGCGGTGAACACAGGGCAATGGCGGCACAGATAAGCAGGAGCCACAGCACGGTTTCGAGCTTTGCTGAGTTAAGCAGGTCACCCCAGACAGAGGATGACCCTCCGCCCAGGCTTGACAGATAAACCCATGTCCCGGTTGGGCTTAGCAGTGGGATGACCACGGCGACCGCAACAATAAAAAGCAACACCCCCCATCCCGCAAGAAGAAGGCCAATCCGCCGTCCTCCCAGGAAGAAAATAACCGCCGCGACCACGAGCACGGTGAGGCCGAGATCTTCTTTAACGAAGACGAGCGGAGCTGCCCACAGCGCGGCGGCACGAAATCTGCGTAAGCAGATCGCTTCTCCAGAAAGAGCAAGCAGCGGAACGGCGAACGCAATCTCATGGAACTGAGCATCCACCGCATACTGCAGTCCCCAAGAAAAGCCATAGGCCAGTCCAATTCCCAGCCCGGTAGGGGTGCCAAACCTCCGTTGAGCGAGCCGGGTAATAACACAGGCCGACACCGCAAAGAGGAGATTCTGTACGACAAGCAGTGCGAACGGGCTCGGAAACAGCGCCCAGACCGGCCCCAGGGCAACGAGCGCCGGGTGGAAATGGTCACCGAGCAGGTTAAAGCCCGAACCCTTGACACTAACGATCGGACCGATCCAGGATGCGTAGCCCTGTGCAAGCTGTGAAAATATGGCCAGGTCCCAGGAGCGCACCGTGAAGCTTCGCCACTGCTGTGCGGAGTAGAGCAGATAGGTGATAAAGACGACGACTCCGACGACAATAGGCGCTGTGCGATGATTTCGCAGGAGCGCCCATACCACATCGAGTGGGCCGCGGGGGGATCGTTGCCTCTGCGGTATCGGAGGCGTCGGCGGTACCGAGGACACAGGGGGTACCGAGGACACGGGGGGCAGCGGGGCAGCGGCGGGCAGCGGCGGTACCGAGAGCACTGGGAGTATCGGGGACATCACATTCACCGACATCACCCTCCTACCCGACTCTGTCCCTCACCGACACACCGCCGCAGATGGGTTCCGGTAGGGGTCGCCACTGCCGGATCGGCGGTGGGTGCCACCGATTCGCTTATCCATTGAATGTCGCACGAGCACAAGCCGGTGGGTGCCTCATCGAAGACAAGGGCCGAGTAGGTCTCCGTGACCGGCCGCCAGGATTCCGCCGTGATGGTGCCGAACACGCGCGACGATGCACCAGAACCACTCACCCCAGTGCACACCGACAGCCGCCTTTGCTCCGTTGGGTTGAGCCCGGCACTCACCCCGGTACACGCCCGCAACCAGGGTGTGAAGGTGTCAACAGAGACATCCCCAGGATTGTTTTTGCGCGCGCCGCGCGCCGCGCTCGTGTCGTGAGACCCTGGCCACATAGGTACGATTGTGACACGCCATGCTGTGTCGATACCCTCGCGAAAAATGTGCCGTCACCGCCGTGTAGCAGACCCACAGAGTCAGAACAGAGTGTTAGATTCGACACATGATTGAGACACCGAAACTCGCCATTATCGGTGCCGGAGCGGTCGGTACGAGCCTCGCGTACGCAGCGCTCATTCGTGCCACCGCCCGCGAGGTGGTCATCTACGACCACGCTCGTGAGAAGGTCGAGGCAGAGGTTCTTGATCTCGCGCACGGCACCCAGTTCACGAGTGGAACCATCTCCGGTGGCGCAGATCTGGCGGTCATTGAGGGTGCTCACCTCGTTGTCATCACGGCAGGGGCTAAGCAGCAACCCGGACAGAGCCGACTCGATTTGGCCGGAACCAACGTGCGGATGCTTGAAACCCTCCTCCCACGGTTGCTCGAGCGTGCACCGGAGGCTATCTTCCTGCTCGTAACAAATCCCGTTGATGTTCTCACCTTTGCTGCACAGCAGATCACCGGACTTCCCGCGGCCCGGGTGTTTGGGTCCGGGACGGTGCTCGACACTTCCCGGTTGCGGTGGCTGCTCGCCCGGCGCGCGGGGGTTGCGACCACCTCCGTGCACGCGGACATCATTGGCGAACACGGTGACACTGAGTTTCCGCTCTGGTCGCAGGCGCGCATCGGTCCGGTGCCGTTGCTCAGCTGGCAGAGTGACAACCCGTTCGCAGCCACTGAGCTCGATTCGCTCGCCGCTGAGATTCGGGATGCCGCGTACGCGGTCATCCGCGGAAAAGGTGCAACAAACTACGCGATCGGCCTCGCCGGTGCCCGAATCGCGGAGGCCGTTCTCCGGGATGAACAGGCCGTGCTACCGGTCAGTTGCCTGCAAAACGGCCTGTACGGCGTTGACTCCGTTGCTCTCTCTGTCCCGAGCCGAGTGGGTCGGGACGGTGCCGTGCCGATCGCGGAGACACCAATGTCCGATGAGGAAGTTACGCGACTGCACGCGTCGGCCGATGCGCTGCGCGCGGCCGGGACATCCCTGGGATTGTGATATTTCTGCCGTTGCACTCTAACCTCGGTATTGAGGTTTGGACACCGGTGTGAACGACCTACCGCGGGACTCACTCAGACACCGGGACGCGGGCACTGAAGCAGCGCAGCGACAGCCCCGCCAACAAACGCATCACCAAGCCCAATCGTGGTAGGGCACATAGTGTTTTGCAGGTCAAACGCCGGGACACCACAAAACGATCCGAGAGCTTCGATCTGCTCCACAGCTCGCTGCCCGCTAACACTGCGCTGACCGTGCAGACTGAGAGCTGAGACATCTTCAGACCGTGCTAGGTCACCGAACACGTATCGCGCTGAAGCGGCAGCCACCCCCGCCTCAAGAACAGAACGCACACTCCACGGCTGAACGCCGTGGGCGAGTGCGTAGTATCGGCTGTGGAGCAACAAGAATGGCACACCGACGCGTGTGCGCAGTTTCGAAACGGCGGTCGCAACATCGGCTGGGTCGAGAAGATCCACTGGATGCCCCAGAGCTTCCACTAGTTCATCTTCATTCAGGCTGAAAAAATCACTGTGAGGCGCCAGCGCATCTCGCACAATCCAACTGAACGCTGGCTCGTGAAATGCTGCATCCTCGTAGAGAACCACTGCCGTTGCGGGCAAGCTCTCCATCGCCACGACAATTTGCGCTAAACGTTCGTCAAGAATATCGCGGTCTTGAATCGCATTGAGGCCAGAAATAAGAAACACCTGTGCGCGACTCAACACCTCCGGAAGTTGATCACTCAACACGAGATACCTGTTTGGCTGATCACTCGGATAAATCAACCGATTGGCGCGAGTAGACCGCACCATCCCGCCCCCGATGCGCACACATGCCCCTGCCGGGTACTGGATTATCACATGTGGATCAAGCGAATCTTTCTGTGCACTAGAAATGAAGTTGATATTTGAGGGCAGAAGGCGGCGTACATTATTGTCAATCGACACGAGGTGAACCGTGCTTCTTATTCCGAGGTCACTCATCGTTAGGGCTGCCCGTACCGCAGTACCACCGAGAGCAATCCGGTATGTGAATCGAGTAGAAAATTTTTCGATAATGTCTGGTGTTTCCACAAAGTGTTCTCCGCCGAGACCATCACGTAGGTGGGTAAGGATCGACAACAGGAGCGCACGTTCGGAGTCAATGCGCAACGGTGGCGAATCTTCCAGACTCACAATATCTAGCTCAGCAATAGCCGCTTCGAGTCTTGCGACGTCCCAGTCAAGCTCGTAATCGATGCTGCCGCCGAGTCCGAGCACCGCCAAACCGGTCATTGTGTCTGGAACCTGCTGTACAGATGTGCCTTGTCAGTGGTGTGAAACAGGTCAAGCTTTTGTGCCGCCACGCGCTTCATAACATTGATTGCTGGGGGTTCGATCGTAAGCGGTTCCCGCAGGTCACGATTCTTCAGTACGTCGCGCATAGCATCGAAATAGGCCACTTTAATGTCACTTGAGATGTTGATCTTGTTGATTCCATACGTGACAGACTGCTCAATTTCCGCGTCGGGGTTGTTTGATCCTCCGTGCAAAACAAGCGGCACACCAACGAGATTTTTTATCTCCTGAAGAAGGCCAATCCTCAGTTCGGGCTTTAGCGTTGCTGGATAGAGCCCGTGACGCGTGCCGATTGCAATGGCAAGACTGTCCACACCCGTCCGTTCAACGAATTCAGCTGCTTGAGCAGGTTCGGTATAGATGATGTCATCGGTTCCTGCTTCGGCTTGCTCATCGGTTTTCCCGATGGTACCAAGCTCCCCCTCGACCGAGAGACCAACAGCGTGGGCCGTATCAACAACACGCTTGGTGATGGCGATATTTTTTTCAAACGGGAGCATCGAACCGTCAATCATGACAGAGGTAAATCCGACCTTAATTGCTGTCAAAATCTGCTCGTATGTTCCACCGTGGTCCCAGTGGATCGCAACCGGTACCGAGGAACGGTGTGCCCGCTCGCGCAGTGCAACAATGACATCGTCACCGGTGTGAGCAATCTCATCGGGATGGATTGCGATAATCCACGGCGCTCTTTTCTCTTCACAGATCTCAAACAGTCCATTACTCATCGCATAGTTACTCACGTTGAACGCTGGTACCGCAAAATTGTATTTGTTTGCCACAGCAAGCATGGTCTTACCACTAATGAGCACATTTTCTCCCTGAGTATTAGATTATAATATAAGGTTTTATTTGATTATTTATTCTAAGATTTCACTGCCCCAGACGCCAAGCCGCCGATGAAGTAGCGCTGGAATATGAGAAACAGGATTAGAACCGGAATGGAGCCCAGGATACTCGTTGCCATAACCTCATTCCACAGGTAATTATTCTGTCCCATAAGCAGTTGAATACCAATTGGAACTGTTCGGCGATCATCTGTCTGTGTGAGCGTCAGTGCAAATAAGTATTCATTCCAAGAGATCATGAATGTGTACAGTCCGACTGACACCATTCCCGGTGCAGAAATGGGAACAAGGATGCGCCAGAGTACCGATTGCGAACTGGCCCCGTCTACCGTGGCTGCTTCATCCAGTTCCCTGGGCAGAGTGTCGAAATATGCTGTCATCATGATCACTGCATACGGGAGAGTGAAGACGACATGGGTGATGATCAAGCCCTGGTACGTGTTGTACAGTTGAAACGCGACCATGATCCCAAAAAACGGGATGAGTAGGGTTATCGGCGGCACTGCTTGTACGCCGATAATAACCACATGGATGACTCGCTTAAACCGGAATTCATGTCGGCTAAACGCATACCCAGTGAATAGTGCTACAGCAAGCGTGATCGCGGTCACCGACAGCGCAACGAGATAGCTGTTAGCAAAGTACCCGAGGTTAACCGGGTTTGAGAGGACAGAAATATATGAGTCTAGCGAAAAAGATGAGTCAATAAATTTTGGTGGGAAGTCGAAAATTTTCCCGTTCGACTTGAATGAACTTGACAGCATCCACAGGACAGGAAACACTGCGAAGATTGCCCCAAACACCAGTGCGATGTAGAGACCAATCCGCGCAGCACTCTGTCGCCACCGATTGCCCTGCAATCGACCTGTATCTGTAGAGAGGCGTGGCATCACACTACCTCCTTGCGGTGGCGTCTCACATAGACAACCGCCACGGTGAGAGATGCAACAAGGACCAGAACAGCACTCGTTGATGCCATCGAAAACTGGTAGGTGTTGAAGGCAAGTTTGTAGGTAAGGGTACTGAGCATTTCTGTAAGCCCTTGTGGGCCACCTCCCGTTGTCGCCCAGATCAGAGTGAATTGCTGGGTTGTCCACAACACATCGAGCAGTGCCATGCTGTACAGGATGGGTCTGAGAGCCGGTAGTGTGACGCTGGAAAACTGTCGAAACACACCGGCGCCATCAATTTTGGCAGCCTCATAGAGATCAGTGGAAATTCCCTGCAGCCCCGCAAGTAAACTGATCATAAAGAACGGATACCCCGACCAGATGTTAATAACAGTCACTGTGACCAGTGCCGTAGCCGGTGTTGCAAGCCAGGGAATCGCTTCAGCAAGAACTCCGGTGGTTGTGAGCACGTAGTTGATAACACCACTCGGATCAAGGAGTAGGCGCCACACGACGGCTACCACCGCCGCCGTGAATATCCACGGCAGTATGTAAATAGCTCGAAAAATTGCTCGCGGCACACGCGCCATTGTCTTTGAGTTGAGCATGAGCGCGAACAGGAGTCCGATCACCATGTGGGCGACCACGCTTCCGAGGGTGAAAATAAGCGTATTGAGCGCAGCACTCCAGAAGGTGAGTTGGCCGAGAATTTCGATGTAGTGTGCAAGACCAACAAATTGCGGCGACCTGTTGGTAACAACATTGTCCATGAGCGAATACCCAATAACGATACCAATGGGAATCACCATAAGACCGAGGATAAGAAGGACAGTCGGAGCGACCAACAGGTACGGTTCCGCTTTCTGTCGCAGTGACCCACGATAACGCACGCGAGGCCAGGGACCACGCGAATCAGTCGAGGTGAGCTCTCTTATTGGCGGGTTTTCTGACTGCAGCAAAGTCATGCGCTAAACCGCCTCTCGCTGTCGATTGCACCCCGGATGACCAGGGCACACACCACCGTTCATTCCAAATTCCCTCTCTCGTCGGTCGCGCACCGGATAGGGTGCGCGACCGACGAGATATTTAGAACATCATCAGAATTGCTGTTCCCACTTTTTCTGAGTCTGTGAGAGCATCGTCTCAACATCACTCTTTCCCGTTGTTGTTTTCTGGAACTCGTTGAGGAAATCAGTCATCAACTGATTTGCCGACGGCAGCCCCGTAAACTCATTGACCGGTTTGCTCTGTGTGTAGATGTCGAATGCTTGTTTGAAGTGCGGGTCGGCTCCTGTGAAATCCGGTACGGCCGTGGTGTTTCCCGGGAATCCATTGGCAAGAGTCGCCAGTGTGGAATTGGCATTCTTGTCCATGAGGAACTGTACGAGCTTCCACGATTCGGTGGGATGCTTGGATTTAGCTGACACACCGATTCCCCACGATGCAGTGACAATCCCGTGCTTGCCCGAGTAGCCATCTACGGCAGGCTGTGTCGAGACGGAGAATTTCAGACCGGGGTTGCCTTTGACGATGGTGGTAACGTGAGCGAGTGAATCCACCATCATGCCGACACGACCATTGATAAAATTCTGAACCTTGTCGATCTCCTGCAGATTTGCGGCTCCGGCGACAACCGAGTCTGACTCTACGAGGTTTTTGACCAGGTTCACCGCACCTCTCACCTCTTCATTGCCGGTCAGCGCTGGTTTGCCGTCCTTGAGCATGCTGCCTCCCGAGGCCCAGGCCCACGAGAGGATGTCGTTCTGAGCCCCGTTTGGGTTTGTCGTTCCCAGCGGAGCGATCCAGCCCTTCACACCATCCACGGTCTGGCTGATCTTCTTAGCCGCGGACTCGAATTCACTCCAGGTTGACGGTGGCTTAGAGATTCCTGCCTTGGCGAGAATCTCATCATTTGTGAAGAGCGGGTAGACAAAGTTCACGACCGGAATCATGTAGGTGGACCCGTTGAAACCGACCTGGCTGGCCAGATTCTTGGGGTCGTAGTTTGCCGTCTTCATCACCTCGCTCAGGTTCAAGAGAGCCCCCTGTTTATAGAGAGGGTTCACCCATGACCCGTCGAGACCAACGACATCGGGCAGCGTGCCGGAGGCTGCCTGCGAGATTGTTTGCGTCTGCAAAGACGCGAACGGTGCACTTATGAGCTTCACACTGATGAGTGGGTTCGCTGTGTGGAACTCATCAATCACACGCTGGAGCGCTCCTGAGGGCATCTCTGGAGCCCACCACTGTGAGAAGGTCAGTTCGACTTTTTGGGTAGAGGCTCCCCCACTGCCGCCTGAATTACTGCACGCGGCCGTGAGGAACGTTGTTGCCGAAACGAGCATCGCGGCTGAAATTCGCGCTGCCCGTCGTCTCGTGGTGCTGTGAGCGTCTTTGCTCATTTCTCTCCGATCGTTTCAGTATTTTGCTGCTATATGCACATATGTCAGCTTTTGCGCATCTTCGATCGATCATACACTTAGATACTCGCAGATACAAGCATCAATGCGGGTGCGATAGTGCGAAATGGGGCAGCCTCAGCGCAACTTCGTGCCGGTAGACGCCGGAGATACGGGCAGGTTCCGCCAAATCACGCACAAACGTGCAGTATCATGCACGATTATTCTGTGGTTCTGTGCGTTGACACCGGCATCCCGCTGCATGTTCTGGTATGAATGAGAGGTGGTTACGCGAACAACACCTGCACCCACCCGGCTGCCGGCCGGCCGCAAAGCCGAGCTTGTCTCGTATCTGTCAGAAGCAGAGCAGGTTACAGTAAACCAGCTGGCAGAGCGCTTCGACGTCTCCCGCGACACGGTACGCCGAGACCTTCACCAACTTCACAAGGAAGGTCTGGTTGTTCGAACCCACGGTGGTGCGGTCAGCGTGAACGCGGTCGCCGCCGCTGAGAAAAAACTCGATGTGCGGATGCGACAACACCCCACCGAGAAAGACCAAATAGGCGCTCTCGCCGCAACTCTTGTGTCAGACAATTCTGTCCTGATGCTCAATGCGGGCACAACGACACTGTCGGTCGTGCGTCACCTGAGTGAACGCCGAGACCTCACCATCGCCACAAACAACCTCCGCATTGCTGCCGAAATTTCACCCAACACAGTCCGCGATATCTATGTTTTCGGCGGGTCAGTGCGACTTGGCGGACAGGCCACAATCGGCCCGGTAAGTCTCCAATTTCCAGGTGGTCGCGACCTGCAACTGCGCTGCGACCTCGCGCTTATCTCGGTTGGAGCGGTATCGGCCCGAGATGGCTACTCAACAAGCAACCTCGCAGAAGCCATCATGATGGGAGAAATGATGGAACGTGCGGCAAAAGTAGCGATCCTGGCCGACTCCTCAAAATTCACCCAGCCCCTCTTCGCCCAGATCGCGGAACTTGATCATGCCGACTACCTCGTCACGGACGCCAAACCCCCGGCTGATCTCGCGCACGCCCTGAAGCAGGCTCACGTTGACGTGCTCATTGCGCGCGCAGCGACGCACATCGAAACCGCATAAATCCTTAGGTAACCGGGAGTGCTCCACCCGAAGTTATCCCACACACCGGATCTGTGTGTTGCCGCAGGGTGTTGGGCAACGGGCCGTTGATCGTCCGCTGCGTAACCAGACCCGTGTGCCGCCACGCGGTGGGTGAAGCCTGCGGGGCTAACGTGGAGGATCGCGGTGAGCCGTGTGTCACCGCACGGTGGGCAATGAAGCGCCAAGCACCTGCAGTAGCACTCGTGCCTTAAGCTGGGTCTCCGCGATCTCTTCCGCGACGTGCGAGAGAGCCGTGACTCCGCCGCCCGTTCCGATGCTCGCGCCCGTTGGGGTCAACACGATCGAACGGATGACCATGGCAAGGTCGGCGGAACCGTCGAGTCCGAGGTATCCAAACACGCCGGAGTACACTCCTCGCGGGCCATCCTCGAACTCTCGTAACAGCTCCATCGCGCGCTGCTTCGGCGCGCCGGTCATGGAACCGGCCGGGAATGCCGCCCGAACCACATCCAGCGCGGTGAGTCCCGAACGCAACCGCGCCTGAACCGTCGACACCAGCTGGTGCACCTGCGCGTACTGCTCAACCACGAGCAAACTCGGCACGGTGACGGTACCGAGTCTGGCAATGCGCGACAGGTCATTGCGCATGAGGTCAACAATCATGAGGTTTTCGGCGCGCTCCTTGTCGCTGGCAAGCAGTTCAGCACGAAGAGCACGATCGGATGCCTCATCGCCACCCCGCGGCCGAGTACCCTTCATCGGTCTGGTCTCGACAAGCCCCTCGCAGCTGACACGCACAAACTGTTCGGGGGACGCGCTGAGCAGAGTGTGCTCACCGAACCGCAGAAACCCGCCGTGGTGGCTCGGACTCGCGTGCCGCAGGGCGAGATATGTTGCAACCGGATCGGGGTGAACATCAATATCGATACGGTTGGTAAGACACAACTGGTAGGCATCACCGCGAGCGATCGCGGTCTGGCAGCACACAATAAGGTCGGCGTACTCGGTCGGAGTGTGGTGCCAGCGCGGTGCCCGCGATGGTGCAGTCTCGTTGAACTCTAACGAAGGGAATTCCCCTCCGGGGGCGGCTGCTCCCGACGGTAGAGTCTCCTCCGCGGCCCAGGCGAGGATGCTGCGTTCGGTGGCAGCTGCCCACTGCGAATGGTCGTCACCACACCACACCAGACGGACAGCGCGCGCTTCATGATCAAAAACCAACGCTCGATCAACAAAAAGGAAAACAGCGTCCGGGGCATCCGGGGCATCCGGGGCATCCGAAGCGCCCGGGGCATCCGAAGCGCCCGGAGCATCCGAAGCGCTCGGCACGACACCGTTGATACTCGCACCAAGTTCGTACCCGAACCAGCCGTACCAACCGAGTAATCCCGCCGAGCCCACGGCGCTAGGAGGGGAGCCTGGCGGATCAACGCACACCGTGTGAAGCCCGGCAAGCTCCGCACTGAGGGCCGCGGCGAGCCTATCAAACAGGGATGCCGCGGCACCGCGCCCGTCGCACGAGCCCTCCACACGCTCAGCATCGACTCTCTCCGCACACTCAGTGCTCGTCTCATCCGCGCGCTCAGCGCTGCCCTTGTCCGCACACTCGGCGCTCGCCTCATCCGCGCGCTCAGCGCTGCCCTTGTCCGCGCACTCGGGATCACCCGCGTCCGCGTTCGGGGACCGGGCCTGGTCATCGCCCTTGTTCGCCCACTCAGCACTGATCCTGTCCACGCACTCAACCGCTGTGGCATCTCCGTCGAGTTGCCGCGTCGAAAGTATGCCACTCGCGGCATATGCTGTAACAACGGTACTCCCGGGGTGGCCAACCGCGATAATGCTCTTCCCTCTCGTGGCGTTAACACCTGAGTCGAGCCAGACCAGCCATGGTTCGTGCGGGCCGAGTTGTTGAAACACTCGCTCGGGGTCACACCAGAGCCCGAGTTCGCGCACGTGAGCGGGGCGGGGCATCCCCTCAGCCTATTGTGACTCGACCTCTCGTGAGCGCCGCGTGGCAGTTCACGCACAGTAAGCGGTGCACCCGCGGCACCCTTCCGGAAACCTCAGGCAGCAGTTACACCAGAATCATCGCTCGCCAACGGTGTGGTGCCGAATCGGTGGCGTGACACCGATCTCTTGCGAGCGTGGCCGTGCGCTGCTGCCGCCATCACTCTAAACGACCTTCAGCGAGCGTAACGTGGCGGTCAACAAGCCCCGGCTCCAGTGGGGTGTGCGAGATGACAATGAGGGTGCGACCGGCCCGTTCGGCCGACCGCACCAGGTCGCGCAGCAGAGCGCGAGCACGAGGCGGATCAACGCTCGCGGTTGGTTCATCAAGAATGAGTACCGGAAAATCGGCGAGGATGGCCCGAGCCAGCGCGAGTCGTTGCGCCTGCCCGCCTGAGACAAGCCCACCACGCTCACCCACCGGTGCCAAGAGCCCGCCACGCTCGTGCACCCAGGTGCCCAAGCCCACGGTGTCCAACACCGCGAGCAGTTCTTCGTCCGTTGCGGTATCCCGGGCAAAGATGAGGTTCTGTCGAATACTCTCGTTGAACAGCCACGGTTGCTGCTCGACAAGCCCCACGCGGGATCGCACCTGAGCGGGATCTATCCGGGATGCCTCCACCCCCGCGACCGTGTAGGAACCCTCGTAGTCGAGCAATCGCACGAGCACGTGTGCGAGCGTCGATTTTCCGGCACCCGAGTCACCTCGAATATGCACTCGCTCACCGGGATGAACAGTGAGGGTGATGCCGCAGAGGGCTGCAGAGTTGGAGCCCGGCAGGCGTCGCGCCCAGACATCCCGTAGAACAAGCAGTGGCGCGCTCCTTGGAACCGGCCCGGATGCTCCAATTCCGCTGGAGGGTTCGACCAGGTTGGAGGCTCCCGGCCACCCAAACGATCCGCTCGAGACCGCGGAGTCGCTCAACTCGGATGGGGCAAGCACCGCACCATCCATGACTGTGCCGACCCGCGCGGCACTCGCGCGCGCGAACCGGTAGCCGGCGAAGGCCGCCGGGATGGCTGCGGCTACTTCAGCAATCGCGAGCGGTATGAGGCACAACAGGGCAAACACCGGGGCATCGATCCGACCCGCAATAAGCACCGGTGCTGCGGTGAGAGCACAGCCGACAACCGAGGCCGCACCGACCACCGTCATAACGGCGCTGGCGGCCCCTGACGCAACGGCGCGACGGCGAATCATCCGCGCCAGTGTGATCTCCAGTGCGGCGATCCGCTGCTGAGCCATCCGGTCAGCGTCAAAGGCAACGAGCACCTCACGCGCCTGCACGTACTCCACGACCGCGGCTTGATACTCGCCCCGCGCCGCCTGGATGTGTGTATCCGCTCCCGCAGCAATACGGTGTTGCACAAGTATGGTCACCGCAACACCGACGATGAGGCATCCCAACTGCGCGACCGCCGTCGCCGGAACCACCAGCGCCATTCCGATCACCGTGAGCACAAGCACAGTGGTCGCGCTCACCAGCGGCTGCAGCACCCGCAGCGACAGATTCTGCAATTCGTCAACATCACCCACAAACCGCGCCAGCAGATCGCCCCGACGACGACCGGTGAGCACATCGGGAGCAAGCTCTAATAACCGCGCAAACACGCGCGTGCGCACCCGGGCTAACTGCCGGAAGGATGCCTCGTGCCCGACAAGTCGCTCGAGGTAGCGGAAACTCGCGCGGCCAAGCGCGAAGGCCCGCACCCCCACCACCGCGAGCGAGAGGTAGAGAATCGGCGGCTGCTCCGAGGCACGAACGATGAGCCACGCCGAACATGCAAGCAGGGCCACGCTGCAACCTGCCGACAGAATTCCGAACAACACTCCCGGCAGCAGGCGGTGCCACGACGGCACCGCCCACCGGAGCACAGTGGCGGGGCCTGTAGTTGCCCGGTCGGTGGGTTGAGTATTCGCCCGTTCGCCCGAGGGCGTGCCCCGGTGCCGCTCGGCGCGCGCGATGTGGGAATGGGTCTGCGCGTTCGTCTCACGCACGCGCTACCGCCAATTCGACCCGAATATCAGCTGCGGCGGCGAGAGCATCGCGGTGGGTTGTGAGAAGCACACACCGTCCCTCAGCAGCTAGCTCCCGCAGTCCCGCGATCAGTGCGCGCTCCCGCGCATCGTCCTGCGCCGAGGTCGGTTCGTCAAGCAGCAGCAGCGCACCGTCGCGACTGACCAGTCGATGGATGGCTCGCGCCGTCGCAACTCGCTGCGCTTGCCCGCCGGAGAGCCCGCTACCGCCCGGCCCCAACCGAAGCCGGGGGTCGAGTTCAACCCCCGCAAGCCTCAGCGCCCGCACGAGCAGTGCCGGGTCGGCTGTCGGGTCGCCAACACACACGTTCTCGGCAATGCTTCCGGTTACCAGCGTCGGGGTTTGCCCCGCCCACGCCATCCGAGCGCGAGCCGCTGCGGTGCCGAGAATGAGCGGATGTCCGTCGAGCAGCACGGTCCCCGTGGCATCCCGAAACCCCATCAGCGCTGCCAGCAGCGACGATTTACCCGAACCAGATTCACCGACCACCGCAACAATCTGCCCGGGTGTGACGTCGAGATCGAGCGGGGACAGGAGATCGATCTGCGTTAGTGGAAAATCACCGGCACTAACAACCCGGAGGTCTCGGACAACCAGGCCCGCACCGGGGCCACGTACAGGGTCAGGCCCACATCCAGAAACAGGCCCAGACTCAGACCGGGGCCCGACCCCGGGCCCGAAAGCGACCCCGGGCCCAGGCCCAGACCCAGAAACAACTCCAGACCCAGAAACAACCCCAGCTTCAGAACCCGCCGATACGGGAACGCGTGACACGAGCGCGTCCTGTGCCGAGACATCCCGTGCCGGTGCCGACACCAACGCCAGTGCCTCCGTCAGCGCTGTCGTCCCCGTCGTCGAGGCGTGGAAGGCCGCCCCCACCGCCCGGATCGGAGCAAACACGTCCGGTGCCAGTAACAGCACGACCAGCCCCACCGTGAGCGTCATGTTGCCAGAAACCAGTCGGAGCCCAATCGACACGGCGACCAGGGCGACACAGAGACTCGCGCCCAGCTCCAGTGTGAAACCCGACAGAAACGTAACCCGCAATACCTTCATGGTCGCCCGACGATACTCATCGGTTACTCGTTCAACTCGTTCAAGCTGTCGCCGGGCTCGGCCAAAAATTTTCAGGGTTGTGAGTCCACCAACAGTTTCGAGAAACGCCGTCGACAGCGTGCGCAAACTGTCCCACTGCCGTCGCTGCACCGAGGCGGTCGCCATTCCGATCAATGCCAGAAACAGCGGGATCAGCGGGAGCACAATGATGAGGATGATTCCCGAGAGCGGGTCTGCCCACCACACGGCCGCAACGAGTATCGGCGTGACGATGATGGTTGCCACCAGGTGTGGCAAAAATCGCCCGAAGTACTCATCAAGCCCGTCAAGTCCGGGTCCGAGTAGGGATGCTATCTCCGAGGTATGATCACGAGCGCCGTGCCGATCGCTGACCACGCGTAATACGCCCGCCCGCAGATCGCGTTTCACCCGGATAGCGCCTTCGGTGGACAACACCTCCCAGAACCACACGCACAGCGACCGAATGACAACCGCAGCGAGGAAGCATCCTAGCCATCCACCGAGCCCCCACCCGTCAGGCCACGAGCCTACCGGCCAGACACCAGCGAATCCCCCACCACCGGTTCCCCCACCACCGGTTCCCGCACCACCGGTTCCCGCACCGCCGCCTCCCGATCCTCCAAGCACCCCGGTCACAACCATCGTGAGTGCCCCCGCGGCCACCACTGTCGCCGTCGCCTGCACACCGGCGAGCAGTGCTGCCCCCAAAAAGAAGCCGCGCGCTGCACGAGAATAGCGCAGTAGACGAACATCAAGCGGTTTCACACCGAGCTACCTCCGATGGGCTGGGACACCTCCATACTGCCGTCTATATCTGCCTCCACCACACCACGGGTCACCCGTTTCCGGAACACCCAGTACGTCCACGTCTGATAGGCAAGCACAAGCGGCAGGCAACACAGTGCCACCCAGCTCATGACTGTGAGTGTATAGGGAGTACTCGAGGCATTCATGATCGTGAGACTATTGGCCGGGTCGTTCGAGGCCGGAAGCACGCTGGGAAACAGCGATGCGAACAGAGCGAGCACGGCTGCCGCAATTGTCACCGCAGTCAGCGCAAACGCTACCCTCTCTGAGCCACGAGCATTCGTGATCCACGAACCGATGAGCGCGACCGCGGCCACGGCCGCGAGAAGCCAGAACCACAGTGTTCCGTGTGCCAGCCCCGTCCAGAGCAGGAATGATGCGGCGGCGAGAATCGTGATTGCCCCGGATGTCCGTGCCAACCGCTGGGCGCGCAATCGCATCTCACCCTCGGTTTTCAGTGAGACAAACACGACCCCGTGCGTGAAGAAGAGCAGCAGCGTTGTCACCCCGCCGAGTAGCGCATAGGGATTGAGCAGCGTCAGCAGAGTGCCGGTGAAGTTGTGGGATGCATCCAGCGGAACACCCTGCACAACATTGGCAAACGCAACACCCCACAGCAGCGCTGGCACCGCCGATCCGATGATAATCAGCTGATCGAACCAAGCCTTCCATCGCGATTCGGGTCGCTGATGCCGATATTCAAAAGAGACACCACGCACAATGAGTGCTAACAAAATGAGCAGAAGAGCGAGATAGAAACCGGAAAACAGCGAGGCGTACCACTCCGGGAAAGAGGCAAACAACGCTGCCCCCGCGACGATCACCCACGTCTCGTTGAGATCCCACACCGGACCGATCGTGTTGATGAGCACCCGCCGATCGGTGTCGTCACGAGCGAGAAACGGCAGGGACATCCCCACGCCGAAGTCAAAACCGTCGAGCACGAAGTAGCCGACAAAGAGGACCGCGACGATCCAGAACCAGAGTGTTGGCAGATCCATGGCGAGCTCCTAGTAGACCGTGGTGGCGGGTTCGACGCGACCGGTGTGCGGGTTGGGTTCACCGACATCCGGTGGCCCTTTCTTTACGGCGCGCATGACGAGTCTGACCTCGACGACCGCGAGCACGCCATAGACGAGGGTGAAGGCGACGAGCGAGATGAGCACCTCTAGGCCGGTCACGTTCGGGGAGAGCGCTGAGGAAGTCATCATCTGGCCGAATACGATCCACGGTTGCCGACCCATTTCGGTGAAGATCCATCCGACGATCATCGCACCCAGTGACAGTGGGAAGCTCCAGACCGCAGCCCGCCATACCCACCGATTGCGGGGCACCCGACCCTTCCGGGTGAGCCACAGCCCCACCGCGGCGACAAGAACGTGCAGCGCGCCGAGGCCGATCATCCAACGGAACGCCCAGTATGTGATCCACAACACCGGGGTGTAGTCACCGGGACCAAAGGCCTGCGCGTACTGGGATTGCAACTCGTTAATGCCCTCCACGCACCCGTCGAATGTTTTTGTTGACAGTAGCGAGAGCAGATAGGGCACACGGACCGAGAACAGCTCACCCGAGCCATCCGGGGTGCCAAGCGTGAAGAGTGAGAAGGAGGCATCGGCACCGCACACCGTTTTGAATGTTGCTTCGGCCGCGGCCATCTTCATCGGCTGGGTGCTCACCATTGCGACGCTCAACTGGTCACCGGTCAGCACCGTCACCGCGCCCGCACCGATCATAAGCCAGAGACCAAACTTGAGCGTTGATCGCATCGTGTCGAGATGCTGGTTTCGCGCAAGATGCCACGCGGCAGCGGTAATGATGAGTCCCGCGGCCACCATGAAGCTCGCGGCGATGGTGTGCGGGAAGGCGGCGAGCGCCACCTTGTTTGTCAGCAGCGCCCACACGTCGGTGAGTTCGGCGCGGTGTCGCTCTGGGTTAATGGTGAACCCAACAGGGTTCTGCATGAACGCATTCGCCGCAATAATGAAATAGGCCGAGGCGATTGTTGCAACCGCGGTGACCCAGACGGTTGCCAAATGGATGCCTCGGGGTAGCTTGTCCCAACCAAAGATCCAGAGCCCAATAAACGTTGCTTCCAAGAAGAACGCGAGGAGTCCTTCCATTGCGAGCGGGGCACCAAAGACGTCCCCGACAAACCGGGAGTACTCCGACCAGTTCATGCCGAACTGAAACTCCTGCACAATGCCGGTGACCACCCCCATTGCAAAATTAATGAGGAAGATAGAGCCAAAGAACCGGGTGATTCGCAGATAGTGAAGCTTTCCGGTTCGGTACCACGCGGTCTGAAACACCGCCGTGCACGTGACTAGGCCGATGGTCAGCGGAACGAAGAGGAAGTGATAGACCGTCGTGAGTCCGAATTGCCATCGTGCAAGCAGCAGTGGGTCCAGGATGTCGTTCACGGTGTCCTTTCTGGTCGGCGGCACCGGTTCGCCGTGCGCCGTGGTGGTGGGCAGCACGCTCCACGACGGTACGGACTATCGAACCTAGGCTCGAGAGCCTCTTTTCTACACCACGTAGTAATACTACACAACGTAGAACAAACATCGGATCAGCGGTAGTCTGATTCGCATGCATAATCTCGGAGAACTCGAGCGCGCGATCATGGATACTCTCTGGTCGAGTGACCAGGCACTTTCGGCAAACGAGGTTCGCGACAGGCTCCCCTCGCGCGACAATGCCACGACAACAGTGCTCACGGTGCTCTCCCGACTGGAAAAAAAGGGATTTGTTGCCCGTGATCGTGGGGTACGACCGCACCGTTACCGAGCCAAACTGAGCCGCCCCGAACACACCGCAGCACTCATGCACCAGGTGCTGTCCCACGAGCACGATCGGGATGCCGCGCTCGCGCGCTTTGTCGGAACCGTTGGCGATGACGGGGCACGAGCACTACGGCGCATCCTCAACGATCTTAGAAAGGCCAAGGATTAGGCGCGGTGTATGTCGCCGCAGCGGGACTCGCCCTCATCGCAGTGGCCGTCGCATGGCCGGTGCCGCAGGCACTTACCCGCGCGCGCTGGCCTGCCCGGCACCCGGCAGTTGCGCTCGCGCTCTGGCAGTCCATTGCGCTGACGGGTGCACTGAGCATGATTGGTTCACTGCTGTGTCTCGGCTTTGCGCCGAGCACAACGCTCCCCGATGGGATCGAACGACTCAGTGAGCATCTCGGTCGCGGCCCCCTGCCCCCCGAGTTTGGAGTCATCCACCTGAGCGCACTCGGCTTCGCCAGTGGACTGACAGCACATCTAGCGGCAACGGTGGCGATCACGGTGTTGCGTACCGAGCGCGAACGGCGGCGACAGCATCGCGACATCCAGTTACTCGGAAATCCGTTACCGGGCACACTCCGCACGTGGGTGCTTGCTCACCCCACACCGCTCGCCTACTGCCTACCGGGTCTGCGCACTCGGACGGTGCTCACTGCCGGGCTCATAGAGGCTCTCAGCGAGGAAGAACTGCGCGCGGTGCTCGAGCACGAACGCGCACACCTCGATCAGTTCCACCACCTTGTACTGCTCTCGTTTCGGGCATGGCGCTTGGCACTGCCCTGGTTTCCGATGGCACAGCGCGCGGAGCGTGCAGTCGCACTGCTAACCGAAATGCTCGCGGATGACCGAGCCCGAGTGATTGTCGGCGCGAAGCCGCTTCAAACTGCTCTCCGAACCGTCGGGGATGCCGGTGACCTTGGGGTGATGGACAGCGGCATCACCGACCCCGACGCGATCGCTCGGCGGTTGCAGAGACTGGAATACCCAGCGCAGGCTACCCTCGAACGATGAACCATATGCTCGATTGGGTGCTGCAGGCGATCGCCTCGATCGGCGTGGTACCGCGCCTGCTCATCGTCGGAATTGCCATCATGCTGGAAACCTCGGCGTTTGTCGGCCTCGTGATCCCGGGCGATACCGTTGTTCTCACGGCATCGACGGCGATCACCGGCATCCCCGACTATCTCACGACCATCGTTGTCGTCGTGCTTGGTGCTCTCCTTGGCGAGAGCCTCGGGTTCGCGCTTGGTCGGTGGTTCGGCCCCCGAATCGAGCACTCGTGGCTCGGCCACAAGCTCGGTGTTGAGAACTGGGAACGAGCGCGTCGCTACATTGATCGACGTGGCGGTCCGGCGATTTTTATGTCTCGATTTCTACCGGTGCTTCACTCACTCGTGCCACTCACCGTGGGAATGAGCGCAATGCGGTATCGCCGATTTATCGCCTGGACGGCACCCGCGTGTCTGATCTGGGCGGGCTCCTACGTGAGCATTGCGTGGTTTGCGGCAAGTCGCTATAAAGAGCTCAGCAAGGAACTGAGTTGGGCGATTTACCTGTTTTTTGGAGTTATTGTCATCTTTGTTATCGTTGTGTGGCTCATCAAGAAACAACTCCTCAAATCTGAGAAAAAACACATGACGACTGAATCTGAATCGACCTAACCGACGCTTGTCGGGTCGGTCGAGCAGGCCCAGAATGTTGAGCACGGTTGTCTTTCCGCTTCCGCTGGAACCGGTAATGGCAACAGTCTCACCCGGCGGCAGCCACGAGCGTGGCCAGCCAGTCACGCCCGTGTGAGCCTATCGCTGCTCTCCGTTCCTCAACCCGCCGGAAAAATTCCATCGAAATGTACTCGCGAAAGCCGCGCGGGACGGTACATTCATCCCTGGGGAACACAGGGGGACCTCCTCGGCCATCCGGCCCTCCGCACGAACGAGGAAGCCAAACACATCAGAGCTTCGGGGACTTCCCCGGCCATCCGGCCCTCCAGAAATAAAGGGAAAACATCACTCATGACAGACACCACCACCACCGCACCAACCAGTGTTCACACACTGGTCGCTGAGGTTATGGGAACATTCATCCTCGTATTTGGCGTTTTTAGTACCGCCATTTTTGTCCCGGCTGACAGCCACGGCACGAAGCTTCTCACCGTTGCGCTTGTGCACGGTATGGCACTTGCCGCGGGCATCTACGCTTTCGGTCGAATCTCGGGCGGGCACTTCAACCCCGCCGTCACGGTGGGACTTGCCATCGCGGGTCGGTTCGCCTGGAAGAGCGCTCCGACCTACATCGTTGCGCAGATTGTCGGCGGTGTCCTGGCATCGCTGGCCGTGCTCCTGATCGGTGCATCCAACCCGACATTCAACATCGGTAACTCATTTGCCGCTGTCTCTAATGGCGCTCAGGGAGATTTCTCGATCACCTCGACGCTCGTCATTGAAATCATCGCAACGGCCGTATTTGTCCTCGTGATTCTCGGTGCAACCGCGGTCAGTCAGGCTGCGGCCCGCCTTGCTCCCCTCGCGATCAGCCTCGCACTAACATTCCTCGTACTGCTCGCACTACCGGTCTCAAATGCCTCGCTCAACCCGGCTCGTTCGATCGCCTCGGCAATCTTCGGGGGCAGCATCGCACTCGGAAACCTGTGGGTGTTCATCGTCGCTCCGCTTATTGGTGCTGTCGCGGCAGGACTCATCTACCGGTTCACCTTTGACAATAAGGGTGTCCTCACAACCGGTTAGTCAGTTGCCCTCGCACCGGTCGCACCACAAACAGGTGCTGGTGGATGTCCCGGGCGGGGCATCCACCAGCACCAGGCTGGGCGTCGCTCACGCACTGGCTACCGGAATCCCCACCTGAAGCATCCGCCCTCGGTGGTAAGGGCGAATTACGCTGCGCTGCTCGCACGCGAACCGGACTCATCCGCCTCCGCACGGACACCGGAGGTCAGTTCAATAACACTGTTGAGATAGTCGTGCACGTGCTGCTTCGCCTCGTGCAGATACCGCTCGTCGCCGGTGTGCGATCGCTCAAACGCCCGATTGATGAGCGCATCTCCAAGTTCCAGCCCCACTCCGATGCGAAACCGCAGTTCGGCGCTGTCGGCAACCGCGCCGAATTCAGCCTCAATAAGAGCCACGAGACAGTGCACAAACTCCGGCTCGTTGTCGACCGCGGAGATCTCGCGCCAGCCGCCGTAGACGACGACGTAACCCGGCTCGTTGCGGTACATGGCAACCGAGACATCCAGTGTGGTTTCTAGGATGCTCCACCACGACCGAATGGGCGGCTGCGAAAGCCGGTTCGCAACCTCGTCACGGAAGCGGAAAATGCACCGTTCCCGCAACGCGTGTAACACCGCGACACGATCAGGGAAGTAGCGATACACCGTCCCAATGGATGCCCCGGCCCGCTCCGCGACCATCTGTGTGGTCAGGCGCTCAGCGCCCAGCTCATCGACAATGGTGGCCGCAGCATCAAGGAGCGTATCGAGCCGCCGCGTACTTCGTCGCTGAGTGGGCTCTGTCCGAACTGAATGACGCCGTACAGGGTCAATGCCGCGAATAACCTCGACGTTGGGCACGAATCCTCCTTGGGTAAGGCACCACTCTATCGGGAATCTATGGCAGTGATCTCACAATTTCTCAGGTCGGCACCACCCACCGTCTTGCACAACAGGTTGGTCGTGCAAGACTTGGGGAGTGTCGGCGATGCCCCCCCACTCCCCCGAGTCTCAGGAGCACGAATTTAAGCATCGCGCGGCACAATTTGAAGACTGGTTCCACGACATTCGGGAGCGACGGGCACGCAAACGCGGCAAAGTTCCAACCGTTGTTCCCTACACCGGTTACGGCTCAACCACGTGGGTGCGAGTCTTCTGCCGGGTGTTGTTCAGTAACCCCGTCCCGCCGAGCCTACCAACCGGCCGGGGTCAGCACGAGACATCCATTCGCGGTTGGCGCAGTTTTACAAGTGTGCCGATCAAAGACACTCCGGTCACCATCAGCATCGGCGGCGTGTCACTCGAAGCGGTGACCGACCGGGGTGGTGTTGTCGATACCCGAATGGACGTAAGCCTGTCTCCCGGCTGGCACACGGCAACACTGCACACTCCCGGCTCAATCGAGGTAGAAGCCACAATTCGCGTTGTTGATCCGGCCGAGACCTTTGGGATCATCTCGGATGTCGATGACACCGTCATGGTCACGACACTGCCCCGACCGTTCCTGGCCGCGTGGAACACCTTCGTACTCGATGAGCACGCCCGAAGTCCCACCCCGGGGATGGCGGTGCTATACGAGCGGCTCGTGCGGACACACCCGGGATCACCTGTCATTTACCTGTCGACCGGAGCCTGGAATGTAGCCCCCACCCTGAGTCGCTTTCTTTCCCGGAATCTCTACCCGCCAGGGCCCCTGTTGCTAACCGATTGGGGCCCCACCCACGACCGCTGGTTTCGCAGCGGCCGACAGCACAAGGATGAGAACCTCCGGAGGCTCGCACTCGAGTTCCCGCACGTGAAGTGGCTGCTCGTTGGTGACGACGGGCAGCACGATGAGCAACTGTATGCCGCCTTTGCGGCGGAGCATCCCAACAGTGTCGCGGCCGTAGCCATCCGACGACTCTCAACGGGGGAAGCGGTGCTCGCGGGTGGCCGAACTCGGATGGAGCGATCGGAACTGCAGGTGCCCTGGGTGAGTGGAAGCACCGGTGCGGTGCTGTACAAGCGGTTGGCAGATATCGGGGTCTTGCCAGAACAGGGAGGACGCTAGCTCGGGTCGTATAGGGCTTCAAGCCAAACGCAGGCTCGAACGGCACCCGAACTCTCGCTCACTCGAACGGAGCGCGTCCTTGATCACGACACCCGAACTCTCGCTCACTCGAACGGAGCGCACGTCCTTGATCACGACACACGCTACTTACCGTCCGAGGTCGCGCACAAGCCCCCGATTGATCTGACGCGCCCACAGCGGGCCGCGGTAGATGAACGCGGAGTATCCCTGCACGAGGGTAGCGCCAGCGGCCAGGCGCTCCCGCACATCGGCGGCAGTCTCCACCCCGCCCACCGAGATCACGCACAGCGAGGCGGGCGTGTGCTGCCGGATGACCCGGAGCACCGCGAGTGCCCGCGCCGCGAGCGGTGCCCCTGAGAGCCCCCCGGCTCCCAGCTGTGCTACCTCGGCGGCAGGGGTCTGCAAACCCTCTCGGGAAAGGGTCGAGTTCGTCGCAATGATGCCGTCAAGTCTCAGCTGCACAACAAGCTCGCAGATCCGCACGATCTGGTCATCGGGCACATCCGGGGCAATTTTCACGAGCAGTGGTGTGGTGCCGACAACGTCCCGGATGCCTCGCAGAAGCGGCGTGAGCGCATCGAGTTCCTGTAGTCCGCGCAGACCCGGAGTATTGGGCGAACTGACATTGACAACGAGGTAGTCCGCGTACGGTGCAAGTAACCGTGCACTGCGCTGATAGTCGGTGCCCGCATCCGCAACATCTGTTACCCGACTCTTGCCGATATTGATGCCGAGCACCGGTCTGCGGGGGTGGCGTGACAACCGTGACAGGCGACCGGTCGCGGCATCCGCTCCCCCGTTGTTAAATCCCATTCGATTGATGAGTGCACGGTCTGACACAAGCCGAAACAACCGTGGTCGGGGATTTCCCGGCTGTGCGTGTGCGGTCAGCGTGCCGATCTCGACGTGACCGAAGCCAAGTGCACCGAGCGCGGTCACCGCGACACCGTCTTTGTCGAATCCGGCTGCCAACCCAAACGGCGAAGGAAACCGCAATCCGAGTGTCTCCACCGCGAGTACCGGGTCGGGTCGGGTGAATCGTGCAATGATCGATTCGAGTCCAAGGCGCGAGATCATACGGATGGCACGCACTGCCCGGTGATGGGCTGTTTCTGCTTCCCAGTGACGCAGCACGGTCTGGAAGAACAACTCGTAGCCGCTCACTCCCGGAACTCCTGATCGGGTCGGTTTTCGGATCGATTTTCGGTGCGCAACTGCCCGATAGCGGCTTCGAAATCCTGCAACGAGTCAAACGCCTGGTAGACGCTGGCGAATCGAAGGTAGGCGACCTCGTCGAGATCACGCAGCGGATCGAGCACGGCCAGGCCAATATCGTTCGCATCAATCTGAGAGGCACCGGATTGCCGTACGGTTTCTTCCACCCGCTGCGCAAGCTTCATGAGGTCTGCCTCGGTGACGGGTCGGCCCTGGCACGCCTTCTTCACCCCGCTGACAACCTTGTCCCGACTAAACGCTTCGATAACACCGGATCGCTTGATAACGAGCAGACTCGCGGTTTCGGTCGTGGAGAACCGGCCATTGCACTGCGGACACTGCCGCCGTCTGCGGATCGCGAGACCATCGTCACTGGTTCGAGAATCAATGACGCGAGAGTCGGGGTTGCGGCAGAAGGGGCAGAACATGGCGGTTCCAGCCTAGATGTACCCGGCCATTACGCTGGTGTCAATCGGCTGGCGGTGGTGTTGGCGTCTCGTTGATATCGTCGAGAAGGCCAAGCTGGTGTCAATCGGCTGGCGGGTGGTGTGCTGCCGAGTGTGGTGTGATGAACTTCTGCGTCGCCCCGAGTTCTGCGATCACGGTTTTGATGCTGTGTTTGTAGGCCCGGGTGCTCTCGGTCATGGGCTAGCCTCCGAGACCGGAGGAGGCTAGCCCACTGATGAAGCGTCGTTGGAGAAACAGGAAAAGGATGAGCATCGGTGCGATCATGATCACACCGGCCGCTGTGACGAGCGGGTAGTTCTGAGTGAAACCTTGCTGAAAACTGTAAAACGTTGTCGACGCTGGCAGCAGATCCGAGTTCTGGATGAATGTCACGGCAAACAGGAACTCGTTGTAGGCAGAGAGAGCTGTCACGAGCGCAACTGTCAGGAGGCCGGGAAGAGCATTAGGGAGCACCACTCGGAAGAGCACGCCGAGTTCGTTCGCACCATCCATACGGGCAGCTTCCTCGAGTTCTTTCGGCATTGTCAGCATGAATGATCGAAGAAGCAGAGTGGCAAACGGTGAAAAGAGTCCAACGTAGATGAGGATGAGACCAATCTGCGTATCGTATAACCTGGCCTGCACGGCCATATAGAACAGGGGGACGAGAAACATTTGCGTTGGCAACGAGCTTGAGATCAAGAGGTAGTTTATGAAGAGCCGGTTCCCTTTGATGTCCAAACGAGCAAGAGCATAGGCGGCACATCCTGAGACCACAAGGGTGAGCGCTGCGGTACCCGCGACAACGACAGCGGAGTTGATCAGACCCGCGCCAATATTTCCCTGGATCCACGCATCTAGGAAATTGCCCCACTCCCAGGTCTTCGGAAGTCCGAGGGAGCTTGCGGCGTAATCATTGCTGGTCTTCACCGAGTTGAAGAAGAAAAGAATGATCGGGCCGATTGCAAAGAGCGCCAGAAGCGTCAGCGACACACAGGTGAAGATGCCTGCGTCGGTTCCCTTGGGTGGGGTACGTCGCCTGAGTCTTGTCGCTCGGGTAAGGAGTGCTGTGCTTGTGATGCTCATATTTCCCACTTTTTAACACGGCGGATGACAAGGTAAGTTACGACGGCGATGGCACTGATGAGGGCCAAGACAACTCCGGTCGCGGAGGCGTAACCGGATTCTTGATTGGTGAACGCGTTGCGGTACAGCAGTGTCGAGAGAACATCTGTTGACCCCGCGGGTCCGCCCTGGGTGAGAATGTAGACATAGTCGAACGACAAGAATGACCAGATTATGGTCATCAGCCCGAGAAACACGAATGTTGGACGAATCCCAGGCAGTGTCACACTAAAGAACTGTCGTGCAGGCCCCGCCCCGTCGAGAGAAGCTGCTTCATAGAGGGCCGGGCTGATGCTCCGCATCGCTGCGAGGAACACGACAACAAGGAATCCCCACCAGGCCCAGTTGTTAATGAAAGCCACCGAACCGAGCGCCGTGTCTGGGTTTCCGAGGAAGTTGAGGTGTAGGAGGCTGCCGAAACCGGCGGTGGGATCCATGATGCTCCGCCAGATTGCGGCGTTCACTACGCTTGCCACAATGTGTGGGATGAAGTACAGGACTCGGAAAATCACTCTGAATCGGCGGATCCGAGTGAGGGCATATGCGCTGAACAGTCCCATCGTCATGGGGACAATAAGGAAGAATACTGTCCAGTAGATGTTATGCACGAGCGCGTTTGTGAATTCGGGGTCGGTGAACAGTTTCGTATAGTTATCAATACCGATGAAATTTGCGTCACCCACTCCGCTCCAGTCGGTGAATGAAAAAAAGAGAGTAAAGATGCTTGGGATGGCCACAACGAAGAGATTGATCAAGATGAGTGGGAGCATAAAAAGCCAACCACTGACCCGTCGATCTCGGATCCGAGCCGCAAAACTCTTTCTGTGCATGAGGCGCATGTCGCGGGGTGCCGTCGCGACGTACACGTCGCTGTGGAAGGTCAATCTAGATACCTTGACCCGGCTTAGGGGCTGCAGGCACGTTACCAGCGGCCAGTTCCTCAGCGAAAGATTTCTGAATTCCTGCGCAGTAATCCGCCGCCGTCATCTTGCCGGTTAGCACCTGCTCCCAGTTGAGGATTATGTATGTTTCGGTCTTTTGTGGGAAGAAAGTCCAGGTTGTATAACCAATTTTTTTGGCCGCTGCAAGCTGCGAATAGAGGTCAGCGGTTCGGGAATCGGTACCTGTCGGGAAACCGGATGCTGTTATGCGGATGGGTGACGGTTGGAAGTCTTGGTCCCTGACTGCGTTGAGAATCGTCTTCTTATCTGTGGTCAAAAAATTGAGATACGCGACGGATCCAGCAACGTCCACTGCTTTCGAATTAACAGCGGCGGACTGCCCGATTGCAAGATCCCACACTACTTCTGGTACACCTGCGCCAAGCGAAGGGACAGCTGCCCAATCCCACACCTCGTTATTGCCCGCCTCCGTGCCGAAGTATTTGCGTAGCGATGCGAATTCCCAGGTGCCAGAAATCATTGCGGCGGCAGTGCCAGTAACGAGTTGGTTGTAGACCGTCGCGAAGGTGTTGGTGAAGTAGGAGTTCACGCCGCCGCCGAACCAGCCCTTCTTGAAGTATCCCGTGTAGCGCTCGACGGCATCAACGAAGACAGGGTCCGTCCACTTGGTCGCCCCGGTGAGTGCAGAATAGACCGCTTCCGGACCCGCTCCATGGTTGAGGGCAATGACAGCATGCCACTCGTTGACACCCTGCCAGTCAGCCTTGCCGGTCGCGATCGGAACCATGCCTTTGGCGGTGGCTTCGGTGCAGAATTCTTCGAACTCCGCCTGGTTTTTAGGTACGGCAAGGTTATTTTTCTTGATGGTAGTGGGGTTGGTGTAGAAAGCCATCGATTCGAACTGGGTGGGAAGTGACATGAGTTTTCCATCGATCTTCGATGCTGCAAGAGCCCAGGGCGCAAAGGCGTCGTTCCAACCGTACTGGTCTGCATACTGTGAGAGGTCAATGAGGTAGCCAGCCTTTGTGTACTCCGGCACGCCCGTCGAAGGGCCCGGGGTGATGACAATCGAGGGACCGGAGCCGGCGGCGAGCGCGGTTTGAATCAGCCGGTCGATCGCGTTGTTGGGTTTGTTGGAGAACTTAACTTTTGCTTTCGTGTAGGCGTCAACGAAGTTCTTCTGAAAGTAGTCCTGCTGGGTGCTATTGGTCAGGTTATTCCACAGGATAACTGATCTATCAGCTGAGCCGCTGGCTGAGCAGGCGCTGAGCAGTCCAATCGTTGCCGCCGATACGCCCGCACCGAGCAGTGTGCGACGGGTGATGAGTTCCACGGTATCTCCTTTGATCAGTGTTTCTCGCTATTGGATTATGGGACTTCGTTTGGGTCAGTGAAGCCCTTTGGTGCAAAGTTGGTAGGTGCGGTCCGCGAGGTTGGAGATGGCCGAGTTGTCGAACCCGAAGAGGGCGGATCGAGTGCGGTCTTCGAGGGGGTCAATCAAGCGTTCGGGCAGGCCTGCCATGCCGGCGAGGATTCCAGCGACACTTCCGACGGTCGCCCCGTTCGAGTCAGTGTCCCAGCCGCCCATCACCGTGAGGCCAAGAGACCTCATATAGTCGCCGTCGCCCCAGAGGAGGCCAGCGACGACCAAGGCGGCGTTATTGACGGTATGCACCCAGGAGTAGTGGCCGTATGCAGTCTCAATACGTTTGAGGGCATCGTCCCACGTGATCCCGCTATCGAAAAGACCGATGACGAAAGCAATCGCTTCCGCTAGGCGGGATGTTGGTGGCACGACCCGGGCAGCTGTGTCGATAACCTCGCGAGCGTTTGCGGAGGTGAAAGCCGCAGCAACCAGAGCGGCTGCCCACATTTCCCCGTAGATACCATTGCCAACATGAGAAAGGGAAGCGTCCCGGTAGGAGAGCTCCGCAGCCGCCCAGGGATCACCCGGATGGACGTAGCCGAAAACATCACCACGGATCTGAGCACCGATCCATTCCCGGTATGGGTTGCGGAAGCGGGCGACGCTGTCGCCGACCAGGCCGTTGGTGAGGTTGATGTACGCCGCCCTTTCTGCGGTGTACACCTGCGCAACCGGGAAAAGCGTCAGCCAGGCATCTGCAACATGTTCTGGCTTGAGATACGTGCCGTGTTTCTCGAGCAGGTGAAGGGCAAGAATTGCGTAGTCGATGTCATCATCGCGTGCCGAACCCTTGACATTTCCTTTAGTGGTCTCGGGCCAGTTGTCTCGTAACTCAAAACGCGTCGGCATTGGATCGAGCAGTGGAATATAGTCATTGAGAGGATACGCATTAGCCAGTTCCAGGTACTCGCGAATGCTCGAGGAGTTCCAACGCCATCCATCTTCAATCGGCTTACCAACATTACAACCCGCGATTCGTCCGAGCCATGCAGCCTGCAGACGGTCCCTGAGGGTGGCGGGATTTGCTTTCTTAGCCACCGGAGGGGGGTCAATTAGTGCGGTGATTTCTTCGAGGGAGTCTGGTTCTTCGTACGCCCAGTCCTCGCGCCGCTCGGAAGAGGCCATCTCGTCGACCAGGGCGAGGACGGACTCGCGGCGCTGGAGATCGGTCTGATTAGCCCGGCGCACGATATCATCGACGTCATACCCGGATTCACGACGCTGCAGAACTTCGTCAAAGAGAAGGTCTTGTGGGCTGCGGGCATCGAAAGTACTCGAGTGGATGGCGCTCAGTTTGACGGCTGGGGTTTTGCCTTCCGCAAAACTGGTATTTGTGGTCGTAGACAAAGGACTCCTATGTGGGCAGGTGTACGCGATTAGGTGTGTGATTGTGTGGGGCGTAGATACGAACGTTCTGGTAGGAGATCAGGTGGAGTCTCTAATGATGAGTCGCGTCGCGAGCTCGATGACTTGGAATGACGTTGCACCGGGGTCGGATATTCGCTTCAGGAGCACGTCGGCACTTTTCCCACCGACCTCCGCTGCAGAGTTGTCAATGGTGGTTAGCTTGGTTGTTAAAAGACTGGCCATTTCGATGTTATCAAAACCGATAATTGCCACGTCTTTGGGGATACTGATGCCACGTTCATGTGCTGCATCCATAACGCCGATTGCGATCAAATCGTTGGCGCAGATAATTGCTGATGGGTGTGTAGACGGGTCTTGCGAGAAGATTGTTACTCCGGCGATATGTCCACCATCACGGGTGAACGAGGTGTGTAAAATACGTGTGTGGGGTACGGTAATTTGTGCTCTATCAGCGGCGGCACGGAAGGCATTTAGTCGAGTGGGCCCTGGTTCATGATCGACCGGTCCACTGACGAAAGCGATGTCAGTTCGCCCTGATGCGCAGAGGTGTGCGACTGCTTCTGTGATCCCTTGAGCGTCGAGCGTCGACACCGTATCGGCGACGGGGGCAGCGTGTGTGTATCCGATGATGACAAGCGGCGTGGACCCGACGATTGTTCGAATGTGATTGAAACCGAGCGACATCGGAGTAATGATGATTCCATCGACATTACGTGCGACGGAATCTTCGAGGAGCTTCTGTTCTGTTTCAGCCTTTCCGTCTGTGTTGCCAATGAAGGTGGTGTAGCCCTTCGCAGCGAGTCCGTCGATCGCGGAACGTGCAAGAGCCGGGTAGTAGGGGTTTGCGATATCAACGACAAGCAGCGCAACGGTGTAGGTTCGCTGCAGACGAAGACTCCGGGCGACGAGGTTGGGCCGGTAACCCAAACGGTGCGCCGATTCCTGCACTCGCCTTCGAGTCGCATCCGACACGGGACTGTTTCCGCTCAGTGCGTGCGAGACTGTGGTTCGGCTCACACCAGCGTCAGCGGCAACATCGGAGATATTGATGGTTTTGCCCAAGTCTTCACCCTTACAAATCGATTTGGATGCCCCTTTAAGGCCAAGGCTAAACCCGGGATCGACTTCTGTCAAGAGGTTGACGAGACTCCCCCGATGTGCCCGTGTCCGGTGCTCCTACGAGACTGTCATCTCTCAGGCCCTACCCACCCACACACTTACTGGAGGGGTGAGATCACGAGGGTGCACATCCGGCGAGAACCCGCCTCCCGTCAGGATCTCCCGAAGCGAGCGGAAATCGCCGCCGCATGCGCGGGCAGATCTTCTTCCGCCGCCAGGGTATGGATGACCGACGCAACCTCTCGCAGTGCTGTCTGGTCATACCGCACCACCTGTTGTGATCGAAGAAAGGTCGCTGCCGAGAGTCCCGCCGCGTAGCGTGCCTGCCCACCCGTGGGTAACACGTGATTCGATCCGGCGGCGTAGTCGCCGAGGCTAACCGGCGACCACTCTCCCACAAAGATCGCGCCCGCGTTATCGATGCGCGCAAGCGTGGCATCCGGTTCACTCACCTGAATTTCCAGGTGTTCGGGCCCAAACGCGTTGGCGAACGCGGCGGCTTGGGCAAGGTCATCAACGAGCACGATAGCCGATTGGGCTCCGCTCAGTGCCGCCGTCACGCGTTCCCGGTGCTGGGTTGCGGCGACACGACGCGCGCAGTGCGCAGCGACAGCGGTTGCAAGCCGAACCGAGGTGGTCACCAGCACGGATGCTGCAAGTTCATCGTGTTCGGCCTGGCTGATCAGATCCGCCGCAACGATATCGGCGTCGGCACTATCGTCGGCAATGACGAGGATGTCTGTGGGCCCCGCCTCCGCGTCAATCCCGGTGATGCCCTGCACAACGCGCTTGGCTGCGGCAACGAACACGTTGCCGGGACCAGCCACCCGCTGCACGGGCTCCAGGTCAATCTCAGGCACCCCGTGCGCGAGCGCGCCAATCGCGCCCGCGCCGCCCATGGCGTACACCTCCGTAACCCCGAGCAGGCTCGCGGCCGCCGCGACCGTCGGGTGAATCCGCCCGCCGTGCGCCGCCTGCGGCGGAGAAGCGAGCACGATTGACTCCACCCCGGCGATCTGCGCCGGAACAACGTTCATGACCACACTCGAGGGGTAGACGGCTTTGCCGCCGGGCACATACAGGCCAACCCGAGCAACAGGGTGCCATCGCTGTTCAACAACGGCACCCGGGGCCAACTCGGTCACGCGCGGGGCAGGGACCTGCGCCGCGCTGGCCCGCCGCACCCGTGTGATCGTGGATTCGAGGGCCGCACGAACCCGGGGATCGAGCGCCGCTTCGGCCTCTCGAAGCTGCTCGATGGGCACCCGGATGTGCGCGGGCCGCACCCGATCGAATCGTTCCGCCTGCGCGACAAGCGCGGCGGCACCGCCGGTGCGCACCTCGTCAATGAGTGCGCGGGCAGCATCCATCGTGACCGCGACATCCATCCCAGCCCGCGGGATGAGTGCGAGTAGGTCTCTGGTTGACAGCTGTTGACCGCGGAGGTCAATGGTTCTCATCATGTGTATTCCCATCCGACACTACAATAAACAGCCCGGGCCCAGGAGGCTCTTGAGTTCTCCGAACAAATCAGCCGTGACTGCCACAGGTTGCGGCAGTTCAAACACGCGGGCCGTTGTGTCCTTGACAAGTTTCAAACGCACCTCGGTCGGCCCAGTGTGGCGACCGAGAACCTCGTGCAGCGCGACAATGGTGTCGGTGGTCGCACGATTCTCGGCAACCGCGATGGTGATCGGTCGATCAGCCTCGGCAACGGTTCCAAGCTCAGGAGAGAAAATACTCTGTGCGCGCACATTTATGCCATCATCGCGGATTCCGACCTGGCCTTTTACGACAACGATGGCGTCGTTAACGATCGTCGGCGAAAACTCCTTGTACACCTTGCCGAGGAACAAGATGCTGAGTTCACCCGTAAAATCCTCGATCTGCACGAGCGCGTATGGTTCACCGCTCTGGCGCCCGACCCGGTGCTGGGCGCTCGTGATAAGCCCGGCAATCGTTACGGTGTCACGATCTTTGATCGTCTCTGAGGTGGTGAGCTCAAGGATGGTCGTGGACGCGTGTCGAGCGAGCACTGCCTCCATTCCCGCAAGCGGGTGATCGGAGACATACAGCCCGAGCATTTCCCGTTCAAATGAGAGCTTGTCACGCTTGCTCCACTCGGGCCGGTCGGGCACCTGAGAGACCGGTTCCTGTTCCTGCTCGGCAAACAGCGAGTCAAAGTCAAATCCGGCCTGGCCGGTCGCTTCCACCCGCTTCTGTGATACCACCGCTTCCACCGCCGATTCGTGAATTTCCATCAGCGCCCGCCGAGTGGAACCAAGCGAATCGAATGTCCCTGCTTTGATGAGTGACTCCACTGTCCGCTTATTTACCACCGGGATCGGACTCTTCTTGAGGAAATCATGGAAGGATACAAACCGTCCTTTTTCTTCGCGTGCGTGCCGAATAGCGTCAACCACGTTGAATCCCACGTTTCGCACGGCACCGAGCCCAAACCGGATGTCGTCACCGACGGCGGCAAAATACCCAATCGATTCATTAACATCCGGTGCAAGCACCCGAATCCCCATCCGGCGACACTCGTTGAGATACACTGCTAGTTTATCCCGGGCATCCCCGACGCTCGTGAGCAATGCTGCCATATATTCTGCAGGATAATGCGCCTTCAGATACGCCGTCCAATAACTGAGCACACCGTAGGCTGCCGAGTGAGCCTTGTTAAACGCATAATCAGAGAACGGCAACAGGATGTCCCACAGTGTCTTTACTGCGTCTTCAGAAAAACCATTCGTGGCCATACCGGCTGCAAAATCAGCGTACTGTTTATCGAGCTCTTCTTTCTTTTTCTTTCCCATTGCGCGCCGCAGAATATCAGCTTGGCCGAGTGAGAATCCCGCTACCCGCTGTGCAATCGCCATAACCTGTTCCTGGTAAATGATGAGACCGTAGGTGGTATCCAGGATGTCTCGCAACGGCTCCGCCAGTTCGGGATGAATCGGCGTGTTTTCTTGTTGCCCATTCTTGCGCAGCGCGTAGTTCGTGTGTGAATTCGCCCCCATCGGACCCGGTCGGTACAACGCGATGACCGCGGAAATGTCCTCGAAGGTGTCCGGTTTCAGCAATCGCAGCAGTGCCCGCATCGGACCGCCGTCGAGCTGGAATACGCCGAGTGTGTCACCCCGGGCGAGCAGCGCGTAGGCGTCCGGGTCATCCAGTGCCAGCTCTTCCAGTACGGGTCGCTCACTGCGGTTGGAGGCAACATTGTCGAGCGCGTCATCGATAATCGTGAGGTTTCGCAGCCCGAGAAAGTCCATCTTCATAAGGCCGAGCGCCTCGCACGACGGAAAGTCAAACTGGGTGACGATTTGGCCGTCCTGTTCCCGTTTCATAATCGGGATGATGTCAATGAGCGGATCACTCGACATGATGACACCGGCCGCGTGCACACCCCACTGTCGCTTAAGGTTTTCTAACCCAACGGCGGTGTCAAACACCGTCTTGGCATCCGAATTTTCCTCAATAAGCTGCCGAATATCGCCCGCTTCTTTATATCTGGGATGCTCCGGAGTAAAAATACCCGAGAGTGGCACGTCTTGCCCCATCACCGCCGGAGGCATAGCCTTTGTCAATGCCTCGCCCATTCCGTAGGGGAAGCCCAGCACACGCGAGGAATCTTTCAGCGCCTGTTTTGCCTTGATCGTGCCGTAGGTGACGATCTGCGCAACCCGCTCATCGCCGTACTTTTCGGTAACATACCGAATAACCTCACCCCGTCGGCGCTCGTCAAAATCGACATCGAAGTCGGGCATTGAGACACGATCCGGGTTGAGGAAGCGTTCGAAGATGAGACCGTGTTCAAGCGGGTCGAGGTCAGTGATCCGCATGGCGTACGCGGCCATTGAACCGGCACCAGACCCGCGGCCCGGGCCCACTCGAATTCCATTGTTCTTCGACCAGTTAATGAAATCCGCGACAACGAGGAAGTAGCCGGGGAACCCCATCTGAGTGATGACCTCAACCTCGTAGTTGGCCTGTGTCCGAACTTTTTCTGGAATGCCCCGCGGGTACCGAGCATGCAAACCTCGCTCGACCTCTTTGACAAACCAGCTCGTCTCATCTTCTCCCTCCGGTACGGGGAATCGGGGCATGTAGTTCGCGGAGGTGTTGAATTCAACGCTGCAGCGTTCGGCAATGAGCAGGGTATTGTCACAGGCATCCGGGTGGTCACGGAACGTGTTCCGCATCTCGGCCGGGCTCTTCAAATAAAACTCGTCGGCGTCGAACTTGAACCGGTTGGGGTCATCCAGTGTTGATCCTGATTGCACGCAGAGCAGGGCTGCGTGACTTTTTGCATCTTCTTGGCGGGTGTAGTGCAGGTCATTGGTGGCCACGAGCGGCAGGTTGAGCTCTTTCGCAAGCCGGAGTAGGTCTGCGATAACCCGGCGTTCCACGGGCAGCCCGTGGTCCATAATTTCCGCGAAATAGTTATCGGCGCCGAAGATATCCCGGAAGTCAGCTGCCGCCTGTCGGGCCTGGTCATACTGACCCAGTCGCAGTCTCGTCTGTACCTCACCACCGGGACATCCCGTCGTCGCAATGAGCCCGCGCGCATACTGTTGTAGCAGCTCTCGATCCATCCGGGGCTTGAAATAGTACCCCTCAATGGATGCTCGGCTCGAGAGCCGAAACAGATTGTGCATGCCCTCGGTGCTCTCCGAAAGCAGGGTTATGTGGGTGTACGAACCAGAGCCGGACACATCGTCTTCACCGCTTGCGCCGCTGCCCCACCGTACTCGCGTTTTATCGGTGCGGTGGGTACCCGGTGTGAGATACGCCTCGGTGCCGATGATGGGCTTCACACCCTGCAGGGTGGCCTTTTTCCAGAAATCGAACGCGCCGAACATATTGCCGTGGTCGGTGATCGCGATGGCCGTCATACCCTGCGCCCGGGTAGCCGAGATAAGCTCGGCTACCCGGGCGGCACCGTCGAGCATTGAATACTCGGTGTGCACGTGCAGGTGAGCAAACGACTCAGACACAAATCTCCTTACTCGGTGCACTGCCTCAGTGTGCGGGGAAGACTTTCAGTTTACGTTCGCTCGGCTACGAACCGTTGCGCAACATCGTCAGTGCATTGGCTAGGTCACCGGGATACTCCGAGTGGAAGCTCACCCACTCCCCCGACCCGGGATGGCGCAGCGTGAGCTCGCGCGCGTGCAACCACTGCCGCGTCACGCTCAAACGCTCTGCGAGCACCGGATCAGCACCGTACATGAGGTCACCGACACAGGGATGGCGCTGTGCCGCCATGTGCACCCGAATCTGGTGGGTTCGTCCTGTCTCAAGATGAATTTCCAGCAGGGATGCCCCGACAAATGCCTCCACCGTCTCGTAGTGCGTGACCGCGTGTCGGCCGTCGGCTGTGACCGCAAACCTCCACTCCGAATGGGGGTGTCGCCCGACGGGCGCATCGATCGTGCCACGCAGGGGATCCGGATGCCCCTGGACAACGGTGTGATAGATCTTTGTCACCTCGCGGTCGTGAAACTGTCGCTTCAACTCTGTGTAGGCTCGTTCGCTCTTTGCCACAACCATGAGCCCACTCGTGCCGGCATCAAGGCGGTGCACAACCCCCTGCCGCTCTGCCGCACCCGATGTGGAAATCCGGAAGCCCGCCGCAGCAAGCCCACCCACCACCGTTGGTCCCGTCCATCCGAGCGAGGGATGCGCCGCGACTCCCGCCGGTTTGTCCACGACCACGATGTCTTCGTCATCGTGGATGATATTCATGCCGGGAATGACAACGGATTCAACACTCAGCACTCGTGGTGTCTGCCACGCCACGGTCAACCACGAATTCGCATGCAGTCGATCTGATTTTCCGACGATAACACCGTCTACGCTCACCCCACCCTGTTCGACAATGGTCGTCGCAAAGGTACGGGAGAGTCCGAGCAACCTGGCGACGCCGACATCCACCCGTGCACCACTGAGACCCTCGGGAACCGGAAGGGAACGCTGCTGATCCATGAAGTTGATCTGCCGGTTCAGTGGGCGGGGTCAGCGGCCGCGAGCTCAACGGTCCCGTTTGAGTCAGCGTCGGGTGCTGTTGTCGCGCCTCGGGCCTCGACCGAGCCATCCAGTCGTACGCCGCGAAGGGTAATCAGCAGAAACAATCCCATGCTCACCACGATCGAGGCATCCGCCATGTTGTAGATTGCGGGCAGCATCCACGGCATGGAAATAAAGTCGACGACCTCACCGCGGCCAAATCCGGGTTCCCGAAACAGCCGGTCGGTGAGATTGCCGAGCACACCGCCGAGCAGTAGTCCCAGCAGGATGGCCCACGAGAGCGAGTGGATTCGCCGAGAAAACCACACGATAACCACAGCGACAATCACTGCCAGAATCGTGAAGATCCAGGTCATTCCGCTCGCGAGCGAGAATGCGGCACCCGAATTACGGACAAAATTCCACTGCAAGACCGGCCCAAGAACCGGAATGACCTCACCCTCACGCATCGTCGTAACGACCAGGAACTTGCTGAACTGATCGATACCCAGCGCAATCAGGGCCGCACTCGCCAGAACCGGGAGAGCGATCGCCGAGCGAATCACTCGTCGCGGCTCAGACTCCACGCGTCTCAGGCCACGCTGCCCGGAAAGGGCGTACCGGGTGTACCCGTCGCGCGTGCCTGCACAACGCTCGCGGAATCAAGGTCCTGCAATTGGCCCTCAATGTATGCACGAAGCTTGCGCCGGTAGTCGTGCTCGAAGGTCCGCAGTTCATCGACCCGCCGCTGCAAACCGACTCGCTCTTGCTCCAGCGCCACAAGCTTAGAGCGCATGGATGCCTCGGCGTCGCTGCCAATGCGGGCCGCAGTCGCCTTGCCCTCGGCGATAAGCGCGTCCCGCTTGTTGATTCCCTCGCGGACGTGTTCTTCGTGCAGGCGGCGCGCGAGTTGCAAAAGGTTCGCGGAGTCGCGCTCTTCGTCGGTCGGCGATGCGCTCGCAGCCGGGAGCGGTGCGGGCAGCGATCCCGGAATCGCGGCGACGGGAGCGGCGGTGATCGTCGGGGCTGCCATCGCAGGTGGGCGTTCGGCGGCAGGTGCCTGCCTCTGGCGGGACAGCTCTGCCCGTGCCTCGGCGAGCTGCGAACGCAGCGCCTGTACCTCTTGCTCGACCTGCGCAGCTCGGCTCTTCGCGGGTTCCAGAGAACGAACTGCGTCGGCCGCTTTCGACTCCGCGACCGTGACCCGTTCGCGGAGTTGTTCATTCTCCTGCGCGAGACGGCGCAGCTCTATGACAACTTCGTCGAGAAAGTCATCGACCTGATCTTGATCGTAGCCTTCACGAAATTTCGTCTTTTCGAAACTCTTATTGACCACATCATCCGGCGTGAGCGCCATAACGAACCATCCTCAATTTTCACAGGGTAAGTACAAACGGTACCAGAGACAATGAACTCAGCGAACACCGCAGCCCCAGCGAGACCCCACGAACGCACGCACTATCATCCAGCACTCTCGAGACTATCCCCCCACCGAGATACGCGCCAACCACGACACCGTATTCATTCCCACAACCACCAGAAGCATGGCCAGCGACCAGGCAAGATCGAACGAGACGGGGCCGATCCGAATCGGGGGGAGGATCCGCCGGAACAGTCGAATCAACGGGTCAGTGATGGAGTACCCGAGTTCGATGAGAACCAGCAAGAACCCGGAGGGTCGCCACCCGTGATTGATAGAGCGCACGAGATCAACAAGAAGCCTGCCCCACATCACAAAGAAGTACAGCAGCAGAACCCAGTAGGCAATATTCCAGATGACGTACAGGGCGGTCACACAGCCTTAGGCGCGGTGGAAGAATGAGGCATCTACCTCGCTGCTGGCGTCGCTTTGCTCACCGGTGACAACGATGTGTGCGGGTGAGAGCACAAAGACCTTGTCGGCAACTCGCTCGATCTTGCCGTAGAGCCCCTGCGACAGACCGCTTGCGAAGTCAACGAGGCGCCGAGCGTCACCGTCGGACATCTGCGCAACATTGATAATGACCGGAACGCCATCGCGGAAGGACTCAGCAATGAGCTGCGCGTCTTTGTACTGGCGCGGATGCACCGTCAAAATCTCGTTCAGGTGCGGCTGCGATGCGGCGGCCTGAATGTGCTTGCGCGGCAGTGGCGTGACCGGAGCGGCTGCCCGTGTTGGGGCGAGTGCCTGCGGTACCTGCTGCTGAACAGCGGGAGCCTGCGGGGCCTCCGCTTCGTACTCCTCGTCAGCGAGGCCAAGGTAGACCATGGTTTTCTTGAGGGGGTTGGACATGACTGCCTCCGGTTGGTGATGTGCGTCTTGACGAGGTTAACCGATATTTACTCGTTTTCCGGTGATTGCGGACCCAATTCGCAGGTGTGTCGCGCCCTCAAGGATCGCCTCGCGGTAATCACCCGACATTCCCATCGACAGTGCGCTCGCATCGGGCACTATCTGCTGAACCCGTTCCGACAGAGCGCGAAGGCGCGCAAAAATCCGGCGCGGTGGCTCCCCGAGTGGGGCGACCGTCATGAGTCCCAGCAAACGGAGGCTCGGTGCCGCGGCAATGCGTTCCGCGAGGTGTTCCACAAGGTGCGGAAGCGTGCCGCCCCGAGAACCACCGGGAACCCCGCCGACTCCCTCCGTACCCACGGAGCGTGCCAACGCGCTCATGGGTGCGGCAGCGCAGCCGCGGGCGGAGCCGGCGGCATCTGAGTCATCCAGATTGACCTGGATAAAACAGTCGAGCGGGCCCGCACTCGTGCCGAGCGGACCCACATCCCCACCGAGCGCACTCCTCCCCGGCTCGAGCGGGCCCACATCCCCACCGTGCACACCCGCCCCCACCCTGGGCACTCCCACATCCCCACCGTGTGCGCCTGCCCCCGCCTCGAGCGCACTCACAAGCTCAACCCGATCAATCGAGTGAACAACACGCGCATAGCGGCGAACCTGCCGCGCCTTATTGCTTTGCAACTGCCCAATAAAGTGCCAGCGAAGGTGAAGAGGCGCCAGTTCCTGCGCCTTTGCACGCGCCTCCTGGTGACGGTTCTCACCGACCTCGCTCACCCCCAGTTTCGCCAGCTCGGCAACAAGCGATGCCGGGTGAAACTTTGTCACGACGATCATCGTGATCGATGCCGGGTCGCGTTCTGCGCTCCGCGCTGCATCCACGATCTCACTCTGCACCGACGCGAGCCGCTCGGCGAGATCGGTCACTTCAGGAAGTCGGGAATATCGAGGTCGTCGTCCTCGTCTTCAAAGCCCGGTTCCGCAACGATGCGTTGACCCTCACCCGGTGGTGAGGCATCCCAGGAGGGTGTTGCGGCGGAACCGGAGGACTCGAGAAAGGATGTCGGTGCCGATGAAAACCCGGCTGATACAGCAGATCCGTCCAGTGCACCATCCGATGAGAACGAACCGGCCGCTGTCGCACCGGACGCGGCGAATCCGGGTAGCCCACCGAGTGCACTCCCGAACTCGCTCGAACCCTGGTCGGCACGGCCGAGTCCGGTACTCCCGACACGGCGAACGGTAGGTTCTCCGCCGTCGAACCCGGCGGCAATGACCGTCACCCGCACCTCATCACCGAGCGAGTCGTCAATGACGGCACCAAAGATGATATTGGCCTCGGGATGCACCGCCTCCTGCACCAGTCGCGCGGCATCGTTGATCTCAAAAATACCCAGGTTAGAGCCACCCTGGATCGAGAGCAACACTCCGTGTGCTCCCTCAATGGATGCCTCAAGCAGCGGGCTCGCAACCGCCAGCTCTGCCGCCTTGATCGCGCGGTCGGCACCGCGCGATGAACCAATTCCCATGAGCGCCGACCCGGCACCCTGCATAACCGACTTCACGTCGGCAAAGTCAAGGTTGATGAGGCCGGGAGTGGTGATGAGATCGGTGATGCCCTGTACCCCTGCAAGAAGCACCTGGTCTGCCGTCCCAAATGCCTCGAGCATGGAGATGCCGCGGTCACTGATCTCGAGCAGCCGATCGTTGGGCACGACGATGAGGGTGTCAACCTCTTCCTTCAGTCGCGCGACCCCCTGGTCGGCCTGGCTCTGACGGCGCTTGCCCTCAAACCCAAACGGCTTGGTCACAACACCGATCGTGAGCGCGCCAATCGATTTCGCAATCCGGGCGACAACCGGTGCGCCGCCGGTGCCAGTGCCGCCACCTTCACCCGCCGTGACAAACACCATGTCTGCACCCGCGAGAGCCTCTTCAATTTCCTCCAGGTGATCTTCCGCCGCACGGCGACCGACCTCGGGGTCAGCACCGGCACCGAGACCACGAGTCAGGTCACGACCGACATCCAGTTTGACGTCGGCATCGGACATGAGCAGCGCCTGCGCATCGGTATTGATCGCAATGAACTCAACCCCCCGCAATCCGAGCTCGATCATCCGATTGACAGCGTTAACACCGCCACCTCCGATACCGACAACCTTGATAACGGCGAGGTAGTTCTGGTGTGTTGACATGTTTGGCCCTTCGTGCAAAACTCGTACCCTAAACCTGTGCTTGAGGGTTTCTCGTCACTGAGCTGGCGTGGTTACAACTGACCGTAAGCGTCATGCGCGATGCGTGAGACAAGGCCGTCCCGCGTGTCGTGAACCTCGACTCGCGCGGGTACTTTATCGGTCGGTAAACCCCGCTCAAACTGAGGTTTTATCAGTAAAAATGGCACACGACCCCCTCCGCTCAACCGCTCAACCGGGGTCAGCGGGCCATCGGTGAGACCGGCGGGTGAGACCGGCCGGATCCCCGAACTCAACCGGTCACCGGGCTGAGCGGCGACGAGACGTCGTAGACCGATACCGACCCCGGAGGTGCCGCCCGGAGCAACGAGTCGAGCACCTGTGCTTTCAACACCGGCTCCGAGACATCCCCCCACACAATCTTCTCGCCGCTGGCAAGCTGCAGTATCACATTATTAGACGTTGACGCTGACACCCCCGCCAGCATCGACCGTAGCGAAGACGGGAGACTGCGAATGACCGCAGCGGCGGTTCTGAATCCACTACCGCTCGCCCCGTCGGGGACGGTGATCAGCGGCTGCCCCGCAGGCTGTGCAGCCGGTGTGTCGATCACAACCCCCGCGGCATCCACCAGTTCAAATCCACCACCGCTGTGCGCAAACACACCAACGGCAGTGCGCTCAACAACGCGAATAACAAGCGTGTGCGGTGGCAACGCCTCAATCGAGTAGGTTTCAATCGGTTTGAAGTTCGCGAGCACCTTCTGTATCTTCTCGTCTGTCACAAGTGGCAACGGCGTGCCACGCAGCGGAACAAATGCTGCCTCAACCTGAGCGCTTGGTAGCGTGTGGGTTCCCTCCACTCGAATGGTGCGCAACGCAAACAGCGGCGAATACGCGATCGCCCACACCGCGATGACGACAACCGTCACGCTCCCCAGACCGAGCGCCCACATCCGGCGGCGACGGCGTTGAAACGTCGTGAAGCGGCGAATTTCCTGACGCTCGTACTGGCGTCGCTCTCGCTCCAGGGCGAGCAGAGCGCGGCGCTCGCGACGGTCGTCGGGGGAAGAATCAACAACCTCAGAGTCGCTCTCCGTCTCCCTCTCCGGTTTCGTGCTCGCCACTGCAAACCGGATGCCACGTGCTGCGCGCCTGCCCTTCCGGCCGGTAAGGAGCGCATCGTCCTGATGCGAGAGCTCAGCCGTGTCCTGTGGCGGTGGCACCACACTCTTGTGTCCGCCCGGCTTTGCCCGCGGGTTACCCGTCTCCTGTGGCGGTAGCCCGAACCCCTGTGGGCGCTTCACAGCACTGCCACCCTCACGGGTGTTGCTCCCGGACATCACGTGCCGGTGCTCTCTGCCTGAGCGCCGCGACAATCTGCGGGATAAGGCGGTACACATCACCACACCCGAGAGTGATAACAAGATCCCCGGGGCGGGATATCTCGGCGATGTAATCGGCGGCATCCTGCCAGTCGGGGCGATAGGCCACGCTAGCCGGGTGAGCGAAGCCTCGCACGACAAGTTCGCCGGTCACTCCCGGTTCCGGGTCTTCACGGGCACCACAGACATCGAGAACAACGGTGTGATCTGCGTTCTGCTCCAACACGTGCGCAAACTCGCCCGCAAACAGGCGGGTGCGGCTGTACAGATGCGGCTGGTGTACCGCAATAACCCGCCCCGGCGCGGCGACAGCCCGGGCCGTGCGCACAGCAGCAATCACCTCGGTGGGGTGATGGGCATAATCATCGTAGACACTCACTCCACCAACCGTTGCGTGCAGCTCAAATCGTCGGTGCGTTCCGCCGAACATCTCAATTCCGGCCAGCGCTTCGGCGGGGTCATACCCGAGTCCCACGAGCACGGCAAACGCGCCCGCCGCGTTAATCGCATTGTGGTGCCCCGGCACCCGGAGCCGTGCGTGATGCGTCGAGCCCCGGTAGCTGATCAAAAACGAGACGGCACCACCGGGCACCACGTCGGTGGATGTCTCGATGGTGTGCACCCGCACCGTGGCATCCGGTGCTTCACCAAAGGTCACAACATTCGGTGCGGAGGTTCTTGCCCGAATGCGCCGGGCCCCCGGGTCATCGGATGAGACAACAACAAGCTCGCTCGCGCCATCCGCGAAATCAACAAACGCCTGTTCGAATACCTCGTGCGTGCCGTAGTGGTCCAGATGGTCGGCGTCAACGTTTGTAATGAGGGCAACGGACGTGTCGTAGAACAGGAACGAGCCATCAGACTCATCGGCCTCGATGACGGCGAGTGGGTCGGTGCCACTCCGCGCCGATACCCTGAGAGTCTCGATGACCCCACCGTTGATGAACGTCGGATCAACACCCAACCCCAGCAGTCCGGTAACGATCATGCCGGTCGAGGTGGTCTTTCCGTGCGCACCGGCTACCGACACCAAACGAAGACCACGAACGAGACCGGCCAGCGCGTGTGAGCGATGCAGCACGGGAATCCCTCGCCGCAGCGCCTCCTGGTACTCCGGATTCTCTTCCCACAGTGCACCGGTTACAACCATCGTGTCGGCGGCACCCACGTGCGCGGCATCGTGACCAATCTGGATATCAGCACCGAGCTCGCGCAGCACCGCAATGTTGGCCGAATCGCGAATATCTGACCCTGTGACCCGATGCCCGGCAGTGAGAAAAAGACGGGCAATTCCGCTCATCCCAGAGCCACCGATTCCGACAAAGTGCAGTGCTCCCGGGTTGTCGGGAAGTCGCACGGTGGAATCGGGTTTAATAGGCACCCTGACACGCTACGCGTTTCGAAGGCTCTCGGGTGTCGCGCACGCCGTCACTGTTCTAAACGAGCGGGGCTGCACCGACGCGTTATCCGCGAATCAACGCGACCATCCGATCGGTGCCGTCTCGATGCCCGACCGAGGCGGCGGCGGCGGCCATCTCTGCCCGTCGCTCCGAATCACGCAGCAGCGAGACCAACTCTGTTCCAACCCAGTCCGGCACAAACGCGGCGTCATCCACGAGGATTCCACCGCCAGCGGCCACCACCTCAGCCGCATTGAAACGCTGTTCGCCGTTGCCAACCGGGTACGGCACGTACACCGATGGAATCCCGAGGGCTGCACACTCGCTCACCGTCGCAGCTCCGGCACGCGAGACCGCCGCATCGGCAAGGGCCAGCGCCAGATCCATCCGGTCGGCGTACTCAATCATTCGATAGTCCGGTAACCGGGGGTCACCCACCTCGGCTTGTGCTCCGGTCACGTGCAACACCTGCCAGCCGGTTGCCACGATGAGCGAACCGCTGTCGACGATGGTGCGGTTGATCCGCCGGGCACCGAGCGAACCGCCGGTGACCAGTAACACCGGCCGCGCGGCATCCAGCCCAAAAAATGCGGCGGCTTCGGCGCGACTAGCGGCCCGGTCGAGCGTTTCAATTTCCCGGCGCAGTGGCATCCCAACCAGGATGCTCCGGGGTAGCGGCGTGCCCGCAAAAGCAACCCCCACCGACCGCGCGAACCGCGCCCCGAGCCTATTGGCAAGACCCGGCCGCGCGTTCGCCTCGTGAATAACAACGGGCACTCGCGCCCGGCGTGCCGCTATGTATGCCGGGGTAGAGACATACCCACCAAAACCAACAACGACATCAACACCGTGCTCCTCAATCATTGCCCGTACCGCCGCAATCGCACCGCGGAACGCTGGCACAAAACTGAGCGCCCGTTTGTCTGGCCTGCGTGGAAACGGGACCTTCGCAACGGTGAGCAGGTCATAACCCCGGTCGGGAACAAGTCGGCTCTCGAGTCCTTCAGCCGTGCCGAGAACAAGAACGCGTGAGTCGGGTTCAACCTCCCGAAGCCGGTCCGCGACGGCCAGCAGCGGGTTGACGTGGCCAGCGGTACCGCCACCGGCGAGCAGGTAGCAGGTCACGAGGCGAACCCTCGCGGTGAGCTCCGCTCCGGTACTGCCCGCGTCACCGACAGCACCATACCGATCCCCAAGAGGGTGGTGAGCAGAGCTGTCCCCCCGGCCGAGACCAGCGGCAACGGAACGCCCAACACCGGCAATAACCCCAGCACGACGGCAATGTTGACGCAGGCCTGGAAAATCACCCAGAACATGATCCCGGCGGTCAACACTCGAGCGAACGGTGTCCGGGCAACTCGAAGGCTCCACGTGAACGAGAATGCCAACAGGACAAAACATCCAATAATCACAAGCGCACCGAGTAACCCGAGCTCTTCTCCCACAACGGCGAAAATAAAGTCATTGTCCGCAGCGGGCAACCACGACCACTTTGCGGTGGAATTACCGAGCCCCACACCGAACAGTCCACCGTGTGCCAGAGCGAAGGTGCCGTGTTGAATTTGCCAGCAATTATTGAGATCGTACTGGCTGCACGAATCTTGAAAAAATGCGGTAAGTCGCTTCGTGCGGTTCGGACTCGCGAAGGCGAATAGCAGCGACACGGCGGCCACCCCGAGCACAACCGGTGTGAGCAGCCGCAACCGCATGCCCGTGAGAAACAGGGCACCAAACAGCATCCCGGCGATGATAACCGCGGTGCCAAGATCGTCACCGAGCATAACAAGGCCCAGCGCACCGCCACCCACCAGCAGAATGGGAACCATCCCTTTCCACAGGGTATTAATGACGTCCTGTTTTTTGCTGACAAACAGACCGAGCCAGAGCACCAGTGACAGTTTGATGAGTTCGGAGGGCTGAACAGACACAGCTCCCAGCGAAAGCCAGTTCTTATTGCCACCCACCGCAACTCCCAGCGGCGTCGCGACAACAATCATCTGAAGCACGCAGGAACCGATCATCGCTGGCCAGGCGCAAGCCCGCCAGAGTTTCTCCGGCACCCGACTCGCAAGAAGCATGAGTGGCACCCCGAGCAGCGCAAACAGGCTCTGTCGGGTGGCAGTGCCCACCAAACCGCCACCCTCCAAGCGCGACTGCACGAGCGAGGAGGAGAGCACCATCACAAGACCGAACAGCACAAGAAAAAGCGTCGTACCCAGCAGCACAATATAGGCGCGGCTCTGCTGAGCAACGACATGCCCGAGGCGGATGAAGGTGGCTGAGATTCCGGGATGCTCCGCCGACTCGCTAACTCCCGCCGCCTGAATCGGGCGAGGCGGGCGCGTGCGAACCGTCATTCGCCTCTCCTCCCAGATGTCTCAACACGGCGGCCTGAAATCGTCGACCCCGGTCGCCGTAGTCGATGAACTGATCCATCGATGCGGCCGCCGGAGCGAGCAACACGGTGTCCCCGGGTTGCGCAACCTGGGCGGCGAGTGCGACCGCCGCAGACATGACGTTTTCAGTGTCCCGTGTCGACACCTCGAACAACGGGAGCCCCGGCGCGTGTCGGCGGAACGCTTCCACGATCGCGACACGATCAACTCCGATCACGATAGCGGCCCGGAGTCGTTGCACGTGCTCACGCACGAGATCGTCGACATCCACCCCTTTCAGCAACCCACCCACAATCCACACCACCGACTCACAGGCCCGCAGCGACGCGTGGGCGGCATGCGGATTGGTTGCCTTGGAGTCATCGACCCACCGGATGCCCCCGTCCTGCGCCACCGGTTGGATTCGGTGCTCGTCCAACCGGAAGGTCGTGACGGCGTCTCGAATAACGGCCACCGGCACTCCGTAAGATCGCGCCAGTGCGGTGGCCGCAAGAACGTTCGCGACGGTGTGTGGAGCACCAAGCCCGTGCGCCGCCAGTTCCTCGACAGTGGTAACTTCCAGGGCCGAGGTACGGCGCTCTTCCAAAAAAGCCCGGTCGCAGAGAATACCGTCAACGATGCCGACATCACTGGGGCCCGGGACATCCAGCCCGAAGCCAATCGCTCGTGCACCCTCCTCAACATCGGCCTCTTCCACCAGGCGCACTGTTGCGACATCGGCGCGGTTATACACGCAGGCAACCTTTGTGTTCTCGTATACGGTAGCCTTCGCCGCACGGTAGGCTGCGCGCGATCCGTGCCAGTCGAGGTGATCATCGGCAATGTTGAGCACAGCGCTTGACCAGGGATGAATCGCACCCGGCCCGTGCCGGGGCATAGCGTGCAGCTGAAAACTCGAGAGTTCCACCACAAAGACGTCGAAACCCACCGGATCACGAACCGCGTCGAGCACCGGCACACCGATATTGCCGCAGGGTGCCACCCGCACGCCGTGCGCCGCGAGCAGGTGCGCGGCCAGGCGCACCGTCGTTGTCTTGCCGTTGGTTCCGGTCACAACAATCCACTCGGCCGGGTTGACCTTGTCGCGCACGCGCCACGCAAGTTCAATATCACCCCACACAGCGATCTGTTTTTCGCCCGCCCACACCAGCACGGGATGCTCCGGGCGAAACCCGGGCGACACAATGATCAGTTCCGGAGCAAAGCCGATGAGGGCAGCCGGAATTGAGTCGAGCGGGTCTGACACAACAGACACGCCGACAACCTCAAGGATCATCGCCCGGTCGTCGGTGCCGGTTGCTGGCGCAACCACGAGCACCTCTGCACCCAGTTCGGCGAGCGTGTCGGCGACGGAGAATCCGGTAACCCCGAGCCCCACAACAGCAACACGGAGACCGGACCAGTCGCTGTGCCAGCTGTTCAGCGAGTTGAGTCGAGCTATCGGGTCATTCCCGTCACCACCAGGGCCCCGAGCAGTCGAGTCGGGATCGGGGTGAGTGGTCTCTCCCATTAGGTTTGCAACCATTCCAGGTAAAACGAACCAATCCCGGCTGCGACGAGCATGCCAGCAATGATCCAAAAACGCACCACAATCGTCACTTCGGCCCAGCCTTTGAGTTCAAAGTGATGGTGGATGGGGCTCATCAGGAAGATCCGTTTACCGTGCGTCACTCGGAAGTAGGCCCGCTGCACAATGACCGAGCCGGTTTCAATGACGAAAAGGCCACCGATCAGCAGCAGAAGCAGTTGCGTGTGGGTGACAATCGCGAACGCGGCGAGTGCACCGCCGAGCGCGAGTGAACCGGTGTCCCCCATGTAGATCTTGGCCGGGTTCGTGTTCCACCAGAGGAAACCCACGAGACCACCGACAATCGCCGTGGCAAGGATCGCAACGTCGAGCGGATCGCGCACGAGATAGCAGCGTGCGGGATCAACCATGACTGACCGAACGTTGTGACACAACTGGTTGGATTGCCAAAAGCCAATGACCACATACGAGCCGATGGCGAGGATGGATGCCCCGCCCGCGAGCCCATCGAGACCATCGGTCACGTTCACGCCATTGGATGTGCCGAGCGTGATAACGCAAATCCAGATGATGTACAGAATGATTCCGGCAACCGTGCCCAAAACCAAGAAGTTCAGCGGCAGGTCTCGAGTAAACGAGATTTTAGTGTTGGCGGGAGTAACACCGCGCCCGTTGGGAAACTGCAGAGCCAGCAGGGCAAAAACGGTCGCGACAACCAGCTGACCCGCGATCTTGGCCCATCCACCGAGACCCAGGCTTTGTTTCCTGCGGGTTTTCAGGAGGTCATCGACGAAACCGACCACCCCCATGCCCAGCATCATAACGATGACAAGAGCGGACGATGTGCTCGGGACATCCTGTGTGAGAGCGTTGGCCAAGAAATAGCCGAACATCGATCCGAGGATGAAAATAATGCCACCCATTGTGGGAGTGCCGCGCTTGACATGGTGCGACTGTGGGCCGTCATCCCGAATAAACTGCCCCCACCCGAGCTTTGTAAAGAGTCGAATGAACGCGGGGGTGAGAAAAAGCGTAAACGCCAGTGACAGTGCCCCCGCCAACAACAGTGCTCTCACGATAACCATTCTCCCAACTCGTCGCCCAGAAACCGAAGCCCGGCCGAGTTGGATGATTTCACAAGAACCGTGTCGTGATCCTGAAGCGAGTCCCGCAAAAATGACAGTGCGGCGGCGGATGTCTCGACGAAGTGTGATTCACCGTCCCACGACCCCTCCTTGATCGCACTCAGGTGCACGCGACGAGCGCTGTGCCCAACAACCACGAGCTGTGCAATATTGAGCCGCACGGCAAGCAAACCAATCTGATCGTGCTCCTCCTCCGCGTACTCACCCAGTTCACTCATTTCCCCCAGCACCGCGATCGCGCGGCCCTCCGGGTGTCTGATCTGGGCGAGCGTTTTCAGGGCCGCCAACATCGAATCGGGGCTCGCGTTATACGCATCATTGATGATCGTGATGTTGCCACGGCCACCCAGCACCTGCATTCGCCACCGTTCCGCAAGAGTGACGCGCTCGAGCGCCGCAACAATGATGGCAATCGGGACTTCCAAGCACCGCGCCGCGGCTGTCGCTGCCAGCGCGTTCATGATGTGGTGTTCCCCCAGCACTCCAAAGCGCACCCGCACGCCCGCCTCTCCGGCAACGGTGAGCGTGAAGTCGGTGCCACGCGGATGCACCGTCACATCGGTTGCTCGCACGTCTGTCCCGTTACCGAGGCCAAACTGCACCACCCGGGCGGGTGTGAGCTCGGCCATTGCTGCCACCCGCGGGTCATCACCGTTGAGCACCGCACTGCCGCTCGCACACAGGTCGGTGACCATCTCCGCCTTCGCACGCACAGTCTGCTCGATACCGCCGAACTCCCCCGCGTGCGCGAGGCCAACCTTGAGCACAATGCCAATATCCGGGATCACGAGCCGGATGAGTCGCGCAATATCGCCCGTGCGCGATGCGCCCATCTCCAGCACAAGAAACTCGGTTTCCCACGTCACCTCGAGCATGGTGAGGGGCACACCGACCTCATTGTTGAAAGATTTACGCGCGGCAACCGTCGGCCCCACCTCGCACAGGATGTCCCGCAGTAGGTTCTTCGTCGTTGTTTTCCCGTTTGACCCGGTCACCCCGATGACGCGCAGCCGCCCGCGGGCTCGCACTCGCCGAACAACCTCCGCAGCGAAAGCGCCCAGCGCCACCACCGAATCGGTCACGACAATCTGTGGCAGGGGCAGGTCTAACAGACGCTCCACAATGAGCAGCGCCGCGCCCGCGGCGGCGGCATCCGGAGCAAAGCGGTGACCGTCGTCACACTCGCCGGGCTTTGCGACGAAGATACCGCCCGGAGTCACCTCGCGGGAGTCGGTGGTGACCTCCCCGTCGACGGTCGTGCTGGCGGTGGTGACCGTGCCGCTGCAATCCTGCTGATCCGCGTGCTGTCTGAGGTCAGTTCGTTCCCCGCACTCTGTGCGGGGCAGGTGCAATTGGCCCGCGACCGCCTCTGCGAGCTCTGCGAGTGTGAGCGCGATCATTCGAGCCATCCTGCCTCGCGAAGGGCGATTCGTGCCTCGTCGCGCGCCGAATACGGTTGCTTTGTTCCGGCAACCTCGTGGTAGTCCTCGTGACCGGGCCCGGCGTAGAGCACGGTGTCTGCTTCGCCCGCGAGCGCGATCACCGCTCGCAAGGCCTCGCGCGGATCGGCGATTTCGTACATCTCACGCTCCGGCACGGCGGCACGGGCGGCCGTCATGAGCGTGCGGCGAATGGCGGCGGCATCCTCAAATCGAGGATGGAAATCTGTCACCACCACAACATCTGCTCCCCTCGCGGCAATGGCCGCCATATCGGCCCGCTTGGTTGTGTCTCGATCACCGTCTGCTCCGAAGAGCATAACGACTCGACCCGGGGTAAAAACCCGAAGCGCCGCCAGCGTTTGCGCAAAGGCGTCCGGGGTGTGTGCGTAGTCAACGTACACCCGCGGACCGGTTGCGCCCGAGATGAGCTCCGTACGTCCGGGGATGTACGCGTCAATTCCTCCGTCGCGCGCGAGAGCCGTTGCCAGAGCATCGAAAGAGTACCCCGCTTCCAGCACCATGACAATTGCGAGTGCTGCATTGGCGGCCATGTATCCACCAAACAGCGGAACTCGGGTGCACAGAGTTCGACCGTCCCGGTGTGTGAGCCTGATACGGGTGTGGGTTGCGGCCTCTTCCTCGAGCACCAGGTTCCAGTCCGCGGCGGGCTGCACAACCGGTACCGCGGCGGTTGGTGTTCCGGCGGTTGTGATGCCGATGATGGGTGCACCGAGGGGTGTCATACCGGCGTTCTCCGAGTCGGCGAGCGTGGTCGCGGTGGTCGCGGTAGTGATCGTTGTGCACGGCAGTGCGAGTTCGTTCGCGAGGTGGGCTCCCCACGGAGTATCCACGAGAATAACCGCGCGCCGCGACCTGCGGAACAGTTCAACCTTGGCACGGTAGTAAGTGTCCATCGAGTCATAATCGTCGAGATGATCGTGACTGAGGTTCGTGAATCCGGCCACATCGAAGGTCAAACCGTCAACCCGGTGGCGCGACAGCGCTTGCGCTGATACCTCCACTGCAACTGCCCCGACATCCAGTTCTTGGCCCCGGGCAAGCAGTGCGTGCAGCTCGCTTGCCTCCGGCGTTGTCAAGCTGCTCGCCATCACCTCGCCAGCAACCCTCCGCGTGGCCGTCGAGCTGAGCCCCGACCGCACCCCGAGTTGACGCAGCAGCGCGTCGAGGAGATGAACGACGCTTGTTTTGCCGTTCGTGCCGGTCACGGCCAGTAACTGTGGGCGAGCCAGGTCGGTCCCATACATCCACGCCGCGACACCACCGAGGATGGCTCGAGGATCCGGCACCACAACACAGGGCAACCCGGAGCCTGCCGCACGTGTTGCCCCCTCACCGTCGGTCAAAACAGCGACAGCACCCGCCGCACGGGCCTGCTCTACGAAGTCAGCGCCGTGCACACGGTGTCCCGGCAGTGCCACGTACAGTTCGCCGGGGCGCACCGTGTGCGAAGACAGGTCAAGCCCCGACACCGTAACCGCATCGGCGGTATCTATCCCTGGGTCTGGCCTCACCGTCGGCACGGCATCCAACCTCGAAGGTTCGTCCGAATCCGGTGGCCTGGCCGTGTCATCCTGCCGTATCACCCCACCGCAGTGCGCGGCAAGCTCAGCGAGTGTTCGGCGCGGCGGGTGCTCCGGGCGAATCACGATCCGCTCCGATTCGCTCACTAAACCAACTCTCTCACCATGTCGCCGGGAGGTTCGGGGCAGGTGATCCGGACGGGGCAACCCGATACTTTTTCAAAACCTGCGACATGACGTCCCGAAACACCGGAGCCGACGCCGCCGAGGTGTTCAGTTTAACCGGATCCATGATGCTCACCGAGACAACGTACTGTGGATCATCAGCCGGAGCGAACCCCGACACCGACACAAGATACCCCTTCAGGTACCCACCCTTGCCGTTCGGAACCTGGGCGGTACCGGTCTTGGCCGCGATCCGGTAACCGGGAATATTCCACTGCTTGGCGAGCCACCCCCTGGTGTACACACTTTCAAGCATGGCGGATACACTGCTCGCACTCTCCGCAGTAATGACCCGCTCGCCGGTCGGCACGGGTGCCTGCGTCGGCGCAGTGCCGGGGCGCTGACACCCTGAAACCAGGCTGACGGGCATCCGCACTCCTGCGTTGGCAATGGTCTGGTAGACGCTCGCGATCTGCACCGCCGTTGTGGTCAGCCCCTGCCCAAACATCGTCGTGTATTTTGTCTGATTATCCCAGTCGGACGGGTCGCCGTGCAGGTCACCAGGTTCTTCACCGGGGAAACCTACCTCCGTTTTCGCGCCAAGACCGAAGGCTTTCATGTAGTTGTAGCGATCTCGGTCGGCCATCTTTTCACCAAACTTAGACATTCCGGTGTTTGATGACTCGATGAGCACACCGGTGAGGGTGAGTCGCAGGTCACCGTGCGCATCACTGTCATTGATGTTTGCTCCGTTGCTGGGCAAATACCGAAACGGAGCGACAACCTGTGAGGTGGGGGTTGCTTTGCCGTTGTCAACAACGGATGCAGCGGTGAATGCCTTGAACGTCGAACCCGGCTCATACGGGGCGGTGAAAGCCCGCGACCCACGATCCGCGCTGGCGGTCGCTGTCGGCGCGTTCGGATCAACCGTCGGAACGTCGGCAACCGCGAGCAGCTTCCCGGTCTTCACCTCCATGACCGTGACGGTGGCCCACGAGGCACCGGTTTCCGCGACCCGCTGCGCTGCGATCCGCTGCACCGCCCACTGCAGGTCGGAATCGACGGTGAGTTTAAGATTCCCACCGTCTTCGGCTGGTTTGGTGGTGGTCGCGGTTCCAGGAATCTGTACCCAGTCCTCCAGACTGTGCTCGTAGGTCATCTCGCCGTCGTGACCGGCCAAGCAGGAGTTTTGAGAGTATTCCAGTCCCGCGAGGGCCTGACCATCGTCACCGACGAAGCCGATGAGATTGCCGGCCACGGCTCCGTCCGGGTATCGCCTACTGGGGTGTTTCCACGGCACCACCCACGGGATATTGAGAGCCCTTACCCGTTCGTAGACATCGGTATCCACGAGTTTTGCGACGTAGGCGAAGTCGGAGTCTGGGTTAGCTGCCAGTGCGTTGGAGATGACATCGCGCACGGCCTGGCCAGGCATCCCCAGAGCGGCACCCAGTTCGTCGGTGAGCTGCTGCAGGGGAACAACCGTCGTGATCTGCTTTCCAGGGCGGGCCGGGTCGGCGATTGTTTTCTTCAACGGAACCGACGCGTTCTTCGGCGAGAGCGCAATGTCGTACCGCATGACGCTGTCGGCCAGCAGAACGCCGTTGGCATCGACAATCTGGCCGCGCGCGCCGTACAGGGTGACGGGAGCTGATCGTGCCGCTGCCGCCTCACGGTTGAGCGCAGCGGCGCGCACGACCTGCACATCCACAAGCTTCCACGCAAACACCCCCACCACGCAGAGCAGTGCCGCAACAGCGATGGCGGCCCGAGAGGGCGGATACCTCGTCGCCTGCGTCATTTCTATGTCCTGTACTGCGTAGTTGGCCTGACACCCGATCAGTGTGTGACCGGGACGGGTATTCCTTGAACGGACGGCGGAGCCGGAGCCGGAGCCGGAGCGGCAATACCGGGATTCTCCGCCACTTTTGGCTGGGCTGCCAGCGGCACGCCGGTGAGGAGCGAATTTGCAACGAGCCCTGTGCTGGTCACCGGAGCAGCTCGGGCTGCAGTCGGCGTTCCGAGCACCTGTCCGTCCGAGAGTCGCAAATAGACCGGGTTGGTGTTTGGCACCATTCCGAGAGCTTCCACGTTTGCCGCAAGATACTGCGGCGACTGTAGGCGATCGACATCGTCAGCGAGTTTCTGTTTCTGCAGAGCCAATTGGGCCAGCCGAATCTGGTACCCATCAACGTCGTAGGCTCCCTGTGTGACAGCGATCGAGAGCAGCATCTGAACGATTACAACGGCGATGATCGCAATAATTGGGATAACAGCAAACGCGACTCGACCACGCGAACGGCGCTGAGGCACAGCCTGGAGAATCGGCCCCCTGCCGTGCACTGAGCCTGTTGACGGCTGCCACGATCCGACACTCGACCGGTCGGCTCCGCGAGCGTCAATCCCGTGCTCTTCACCGTCTGGCAACCGCTCAATCGGAATGGTTGGCAGGGCGATACTGACCACTGCGCTCACGAGATCTCCCTCCGTACTCGCTCGACGGCGCGCAAGCGCACCGGTCTGGCCCGCGAATTGGTCGCTTCTTCGGCGTCACTCACGAGTTCGGCACCGCGCACGATCGATACAAACTCGGGCTGATGCTCGGGCAGTTCTATCGGCAGATCGGCCGGTGCGCTCGATGTTGTCGCCCGGTTAAAGGCGCGCTTAACGATCCGATCTTCCAGAGAGTGGTAGGACAACACAACAATTCGCCCACCGGTGGCGACAAGCTCCAGTGCCTCGGGAATAGCCCGTTCCAACACCCGCAGTTCTTCATTGACGGCGATCCTCAATGCCTGAAAAACCCGCTTGGCAGGATGTCCCTGCCGCTGCACGTTCACGGGCGTCACCGACTGGATCGTGGCCACCAGTTCGCTCGAGCGCGTAAACGGGCGTTCGACCCGAGTCTGCACGATAGCCCGCGCGTAGCGCCCCGCGAGTCGTTCCTCGCCGTACTCGGCAAACACGCGCCGCAAGTCTTCTTCGCTCGCCGAGGCGAGAATGTCTGCCGCGGTTGCGCCGCACGAGGCATCCATTCGCATATCGAGCGGGGCATCCCGCGAGTAGGAGAATCCCCGCTCTGCGCGATCGAGTTGCAACGAGGAGACCCCGAGGTCAAACAGGATGCCCGTGACCGCATCTTTTCCGAAGTCTGCGACGAGCTCCGCGAGCTGGTCGTACACCGCGTGCACGAACCGGACACGATCGGCAAACGGGGCAAGCCGTTCCTGCGCAATCGCCAGCGCATCGGAATCCCGATCAATTCCGATCACCGTGAGGTCGGGAAACCGTTCCAGCGCGGCGCGGGTGTGACCACCCATACCGAGCGTCGCGTCGACGAGCACCGGACGCGCTCGTCCGGTTAGCGCGGGTGCAAGCAGATCGAGGGTGCGCTCGAGCATGACGGGAACGTGAATGGTATCGAGTTGCATAACTATCCCTGTAACGAGCCCGTGAGTTTTGAGCCCCATCCGCGCGGTCCTGATGCGGGGAAGTGCACCAGGTACGTCCGGATGGAAGTCGAATCTCAGGGGCTAGAAGAGTCCGGGAATCACCTCCTCAGCCGTCTGCGCAAAAGCTGTTTCCTGTTCGGTGAGGTAGGTCTGCCAGGCCGTGGCGTCCCATATCTCAACCCGGTTACCCGCACCGATGACCGCAAGATCACGATCAACCCCGGCGTAACTGCGGAGGTTGGCGGGGATAGTGACGCGGTGTTGTTTGTCGGGAACCTCGGACGATGCGCCGGAGAGAAAGACCCGCATGTAATCACGCACCTGCTTGCTTGTCACCGGTCCCTGCCGGAGCTTGTCGCTCATCTGTTCGAACTCGCGGGCGCTGAATACGTAGAGGCATCGTTCCTGTCCCCGGGTGATGACAAGGCCCGACTGAAGTTCTTCGCGAAATTTGGCCGGCAGGATGAGCCGCCCTTTGTCGTCAAGCTTCGGCTCATACGTTCCCAGGAACACTGCATCACCCCTTTCCTCCGGTCGAGATCACAGGATTCCCTCCACATTACTCCACTTTCATCCACATTGCGTGACGATTAGCCCATATTCTGGTCATTAGCCGAGAAAACTGCCCGTAAATGCGCAAATATTCAGGTGGAGGGAAGTGGAGTAGTCACACGGCAATTTGCCATCCAGAATGGATGCTCCGCCAACCCAGGCTGGATCGACACGCGCCGCGCCGCCCACCCGCCGCAGTGGTTGCCCCGCCAACCCGCACCGAAGGAGCGATCTCGTCGATGATCGCTTTCGCGTGAGCAGGTCGCCCCGCCAACCCGCACCGAAGGAACTCCCGCCTACAGTGCGCCAAACCCCCGACAACACCGCGTTACGGGCGGGTAGAGAGGCTGTCGGCGATCACGCGACCTGCGATCTCCGGCACACACGCACCGGGCGGAACGCCTCGAGGCAACAGACGTGCTGTTCTGGTGACCTCCGGCACGCACGCACCGGGCACACCGAACCACCCTCTGTGCCCGGCACAAAAACGCACACCGGAACGCGGAGAAGGGCACCGAGCTAACTACTGTCCACCGTCTTGGCGACGATCCCAACGCTCGTTGATCTTGTCCATGAAAGACGAACCGGCGCGCAGGGTGGAGGGCGGGGAATCTGCGCCATGAGCACCCGTGGAGGTGTGCGGTAGCGCGGCATCCGAGGCCCGCAGCCGCCGATCAGGAGTGACCGCCATGAGCACCCCGCTGAACATCATGGCAAATCCGACCACCCCGACGATCAAACCCACAACAGCGACCTGCATGGCAACACCAACGACAAGAACTGCAGTGCCCGCAAGCGTCATGATGACGCCCAGTACGACTCGCCCGCTGCGCGGCCGAATCCCGTGACCACCCCCGGTGGTGCTCACGAAATCAGCGTCGCTGCGGTAAAGATTCCGCTCCATCTCGTCAAGGAGTCTTTGCTCTTTCTCGGAGAGCGGCATGGCAGTTATCCTTCCGACTCAGCCTGCAGGCACCGCCAGTCTACGCTGTTGAGCGTGGGTAGGCTAGAAAAATGGCCCAGGGTCCCCGTCTCGTCGACTTAGTGCAACACCGTATTGACGAGTTTCTCGCCACCCGGAGGGAGCAGTTGCGCAGGATCAGTCCTGATCTTGCCCCGCTGCTCACTCACGCCGAACGCTTCCTGCGCGGCGGCAAGCGATTTCGTGCGCTGTTCTGCTACCACGGCTGGGAAGCAGTGCGCACCTCGACACCTGAGCTGTTACCGGATGCCTCAACACCACACCTATTACCGCTTATTTCTGCCGCCGCCTCCCTAGAAGTGTTCCACGCGGCCGCCCTTGTGCACGATGACATTATCGATAACTCGGACACCCGACGAGGGGGGTTGTCGACACACCGCGTGTTTGCGCAACAGCACACCGAAGCATCCTGGATGGGTGAGAGTGCTGAGTTTGGACAGTCCACAGCAATTCTGCTCGGTGATTTACTTCTGGGGTGGAGTGACGAGCTTCTCGACGAAGGTCTCGATACCCTCTCGGATCGGGTCGCGGGACGCGCTGTGCGCGCAGAGTTTGTGCGCATGCGCACCGAGGTTACCGCCGGGCAAATGCTCGACGTCCTTGAGGAACAAGCGTGGCACACTGCCAACGAGAGCGAACAACGGCTGCGCGCCGAACGCGTCATCATCTACAAGTCCGCGAAATACAGCGTGCAGTCGCCACTGCTTGTGGGAGCTGCCCTCGGCGGTGCTACTCGTGAACAAAGATCGGCGCTGGAAGCGTTTGGGCTACCGCTCGGAATCGCATTCCAGTTGCGTGATGACCTGCTCGGAGTTTTTGGTGATCCCGCCGTCACCGGTAAACCGAGTGGTGATGACCTGCGCGAGGGGAAGCGCACGATGCTTATCGCCATCACTCGCGAAAAACTTGGCACTGGTCCTCGCCGTCTGCTTGATGAACTCCTCGGTGATCCTGCCCTCACACCGTTGCAGGTTGACACACTGCAGCGCACAATCATCGACTGCGGCGCAGTGCAGGAGGTTGAGGCCCTCATCGCCACCAATGTTCGAAAAGCCAAATCCGCTCTCACCCTCGCACCTCTCGGCGCGGCGTCTGTTGCAGAACTGCGAGCGCTTGCCGACACCGTCACCCGGCGGGTACGGTAGCCCCGGCCACACCCAACCACCGTCACCCAGCGGGACGGCCAGAGGGACGTCGCCGGAGTCGTGGGGATCGGACCAACCACCGTCACCCAGCGGGGACGGCACCCTGGCCGCTAAGCCAAGGCCTGCGCGATCCGCCGCACTTCGGCCTTTCGCCCGGCACGCAGAGCGATAATCGGTGTTGTCCCGAGGCTTTCCTCCGGGCGCAGCATCCACCACGTCGCATCCTCATCGGTGAAACCGCAATCGATGAGAACCGTTGCGGTGCCCCGCAGTTCGGGCAGCGGCGCATTGTCACGAAGAAAGAGCGTCGGCACCTTCAGCACGCCGTCGATACGAGCGGCAAGCAACTGCCGCTCGTCAATGAGTCGACGAACGCGGCTGGGCGTGAGGTTGAGCATTTCCACAAGGTCGGGAATGGTCAGCCATTCGGTCTCGGCACTGGTCACTCAACAAGCCTGCCACGAACAGGTCGCCACAGCCAGATTGCCACACACCAGAGGCTCGAATGGCCGCTCGAACAACGGCGCGCTGCGGCACAGTGACAGAGTTCTCACACGCACCAAAGACGCTAATTCCCCCGCTTTTCGGCGTTTGGTCACCCAAAGGCATATGCCGCTTCATAAACTCTCCGGGTGAGCACCGAGCAAGTCGACCCGCTAATCGGTCGCCTTATCGACGGAAGATACCGAATCCGCTCACGCATTGCCCGCGGCGGCATGGCCACCGTGTATCTGGCAACCGACCTCCGGCTCGAGCGCCGCATTGCCATCAAAATCATGCACAACCATCTGGCGGATGACCAGGCGTTCACGACCCGGTTCGTGCAGGAAGCCCGATCAGCAGCACGACTGGCGCATCCCAACGTCGTCAATGTGTTTGACCAGGGCCAGGACGCCGGCACCGCCTACATGGTGATGGAGTACCTACCCGGAATCACACTCCGGGATCTGCTCAAGGACTACACCCGTCTCAGCGCAGCACAGACCGTCGAAATCACGAGCGCGATTTTGGCCGGCCTCGCCGCCGCCCACAGCGCCGGAATCGTGCACCGCGATCTCAAACCCGAAAATGTCCTCCTCGCCAACGACGGGCGGATCAAACTCGGTGACTTTGGTTTAGCCCGCGCCGCTAACGCAAACACCGCCACCGGCCAAGCGCTTCTGGGCACAATCGCGTACCTCTCCCCCGAGTTGGTTACACGCGGCGTTGCAGACACCCGCAGCGATGTCTACGCCCTCGGCATCATGATGTACGAAATGCTCACCGGTGATCAGCCCTTCGTGGGTGACACACCCATGCAGATCGCGTATCAGCACGCACACGACACAGTGCCCAAACCCAGCACCAAAATACCGACGGTCCCGATCGAGCTCGACGAGATTGTGCAGTGGGCCACGATCCGGGATGCTTCGGCTCGTCCTCGCGACGCCCGCGAGATGCTCGAGCGTCTCCAGCAGGTATCAGCCGCGATCATGGCCGCAGCACCACAACAGCTATCCACGGATCTGACCAGGGTGCTGCCACACACAACACTGGATCGACAGGTGTCAGCAACGGCAATGACCGATGTCATCGGAGGCCGTGCGGCACCGGATGTGTGGCCATCGTCACGATCCACCACAACCATCGCAGCGCCCACTGCCATCGACCCCACCGCGGCTAAGGTGACAGCCCTGACCCATCGTGTCACCCGTCGGCGCACGGTCGGCGGTTTTCTGCTCGTGTGTGTGCTCGTGCTCGCGGGGATTGCGGGAACGACCGGATGGTACTTCGGCTCCGGGCCGGGTTCGCTCGTCACTGTGCCAGAAACCACGACCCTCACGCTGGCAGAGGCAACCGCTGTGTTGACCGAGCTCGGATTCACGGTCACTCCCGCGGAACACAGTGACGCCAAGATTCCCGTTGGCCATGCCATCGGTACGAGCCCGGCCACGGGCACCGCTGTTCGCCGGAATTCACACCTCACCCTGAACATCTCCACCGGCCCCCGAATTCTTCCGGTCCCGCAGGTGACCGGACAACCCGAGGCCACCGCCCGCACCACGCTCAAAGATTTCACGATCAACGCCACCTCGATCTCCGAGTTCTCCGACAGCACTGATGCGGGCAAGGTTATCGCGGTTATTGATACCGATGGCAAGGCCATTCCCGATCAATACCCGGAGCTCGGTGCCATGCAACTGATCGTCTCGCTCGGAGGCATCCCGGATGTTGTCGGACTCAAGAAGGATGACGCGACCGCAAAACTGACACAAGCGGGCCTAAAGGTCACAACCGGGGACAGCGTGTTTAGCGACACGGTGCCAGCAGACAGTATTGCTATTCAGAGCAACCCGAAAGCGCCGGTTCGTGTCGGCGCGGAGGTAAACATTCAGCTCTCGAAGGGGCAGGATCTTGTCACGGTTCCCCCCCTTGCCGGCCTGACAATCAGCGAGGCCCGAACAAAACTGAAAAACCTCGGATTCGATATCACGGTGAACCCTAATCCCCTGCCAGAGGAGGTAGAACAACAGGTTAAGGTTGTCAAGCAGGGTGTTGCGTCCGGGACCAACGCAAAACGTGGAACAACGATTACGGTGAGCTGGAAGCCCTAGCCCTCAGCCTCGAAAGCAATGAGAGGTTTTTGGACCATGAAGTAGAGGGAACCCACCGTGTTCAGACCGGATGAAGCGGAGCAGTCATCTGTTAGCTTGTTTGCTCTGTCTGACCCCATATTTTCAGGGAAGTCGAAACTAAAACCTCCCCCTGGCTTGAACCCCGAAAAATGATCTGGTAAGACGACAGGCACGCCCTGAAGCGACTCTTCATTTCGGCAAACTCCGCATCTGAAACTTTCTCGTCAACCAACACCTTCCGCTCACAATCTGTGGTGGTCTTGCCATACATGTACGAGAAATCCTCAGCCCACGGACCGGCGAACGAGGGGGCGTCACCCAATCGCCGCGCCGTGCGCGGAGCGGGAGTGGCACGGACCGGTGAACGAGGGGACGTCACCTTTCCCGCTCTCGGCCACGCCACCTTTACCGCTCTCGGCCACGCCACCGGCAGTCACCGACTTGCCGGTTACGGCACAACCAACAAGCAATACCAGAAACGGTAAAACAGCACCGAATCGAGCACTCAAACCAAATACCTCATGGTTACCTCTACACGTGGATCGTAACAAAAAGCAGGTGGTTAATAGACGAGAGTGGCGTGGTGATATCACTCGGGCTACGTGCGGCCTTCGAATATCTAGCGTCGACCCAGTTCCTCGGCCACGAGGAACGCGAGCTCCAGTGACTGCATGTGGTTGAGACGCGGGTCGCAGAGCGACTCGTATCGGGTCGCGAGGGTTGCTTCATCAATGTGTTCCGAACCGCCAAGGCACTCGGTTACATCGTCCCCGGTCAGCTCAACATGGATGCCACCGGGGAAAGTACCCGCAGCGCGATGCGCCTCGAAAAATCCCTTGACCTCGTCCACAACATCGTCGAACCGACGGGTCTTGTACCCCGACGGCGTCGTGATGCCATTACCGTGCATCGGGTCGGTGACCCACAACGGCTGCGCATCAGTTGTCACAATCGCCTCTAACAGCGGAGGCAGGGCATCCCGGATTCTGTCGGCACCCATTCGAGTGATGAAGGTGAGGCGACCGGGTTCACGGTTCGGGTCTAGCTTGTCAACAAGTTCGCGCATAACCCCGGGAGTTGTGGTGGGACCCAGTTTCACCCCGATCGGGTTCCGCACACGACTGAAGAAATCAACGTGAGCACCGTCAAGTTCTCGAGTGCGCTCACCAATCCAGATAAAGTGCGCGGACGTGTCGTATGGCGTGCCGGTACGCGAGTCAATTCGAGTCATCGGTCGTTCATAGTCCATGAGCAGACCCTCGTGGCCGGTGTAAAACTCGGTGTATTTCAGGGCGTCAAAGTCAGCGCCGCAGGCATCCATGAACTTGATCGCCCGATCAATTTCGCGGGCCAGCGACTCGTACCGGGCGTTGGCCGGGTTCTGTGCAAAACCCTGGTTCCAGGAGTGGACCTGCCGGAGATCGGCGAAGCCACCGGTTGTGAACGCTCGAATGAGATTGAGCGTGGATGCCGCGGTGTGGTACCCCCGCACCAACCGCGCTGGGTCGGCCGCCCGCGATTCTGGTGCAAAATCGTAGCCGTTGACAATGTCGCCGCGGTACGCGGGCAGCGTCACACCCTCACGGGTTTCGGTGTCGCTCGAGCGTGGCTTAGCGAACTGCCCGGCCATCCGCCCCATCTTCACAACCGGCATGGATGCCCCGTACGTGAGCACAACCGCCATCTGCAGCACGGTTTTCACCCGGTTGCGGATTCGATCAGCCGTCGCCCCCGCGAACGTCTCGGCACAGTCTCCGCCCTGGAGCAGAAACGCCCGACCCGCCGAGGCTGCCGCCAACCGTTCCCGCAGCATGTCAACCTCACCCGCGAATACCAGCGGCGGGAGTGTTGCCAGTTCGTCCGAAGCCGCACTCGCCGCCGCCGGATCGAGCCAGAGGGGCTGCTGCTTCACGGGAAGCTCCCGCCAGTAGTCCAGTCCGGCCAGTACCGACGGTTCGGGAGTGACACTGGGTTCGGGAGACTGAGCCACGGGGCATCCTCGCGGGTTAACGCCGGTGCACAGTGTGCACACAGCAGGGCTGAACAAAACGATCGGCGATCACCTCGCCGCACCCGAGCTTATCGTGCCGTCGCTGCCGCAGACCGCGCGCGTTGCTCTTTGACAGAGCTCGCGTAGAGATCGACATACTCCTGGCCGCTGATTTGAGCGAGCGCAAACACCACCTCGTCGGTCACCGCACGCAGCACGAACCGCTCCCCCTCCATGCCGGCGAAGCGAGTGAAATCGAGTTGTTCACCAAACACAACACCAATCCGGCGAATCTTTGGCAGTGTCGTGCCAATCGGCATGACCTCGTCCGTGCCGATCATGGCGACAGGAACGATGGGAACACCGGCCTCGAGCACCATCCGGGCAACACCGGTACGACCGCGATAGAGCTTACCGTCCGGACTGCGTGTGCCCTCCGGGTAAATACCGAGCACTCGTCCTTCGCGAAGCACCCGTAAACCCGTCTCGAGGGATGCCTCGGATGCCTTCCCGCCCGAACGATCAATGGGAAGCTGGCCGGTGCCAATGAAAAATATCTTCGTTGCCCACCCCTTGATTCCTTTTCCCGTAAAGTATTCGCTCTTCGCAAGAAACACCACCGGTCGGTTGACAACCAGCGGCAGAAAAATTGAGTCGATGAACGAGAGGTGATTGGAGGCAAGGATGACCGGGCCATCCGTGGGAAGATTCTCTGCACCGCGCACCCACGGTCGGAAGAGTGCCAACAGAAGCGGCCCCGCCACGATGTGTTTCATGATCCAGTAGAACACCGGTGGTCAGCCCTTCCCGAGTACAGTCGGCTGTGCAATAGCCGCGCGGCAGCTTATCCGACAATGTATACCCGCGAGGGAATGCGCACATGCGACTAGAGTTGAAACAACCACGTCGTTGAGGTTCGCGCGGGCCGCGCGCACTGACACCCTTCTCGGGAAGGAGCTGCCATGACCGAATACTCAACCCCTGCGCTCATCGCCGCCGATCCGCACGCAAACACCACTGATCTGCTCGTTGAGCGAGTCACACTGGCACCAGACGCCGAGTTGTTCGCACTGCCCGATGGTCGCGGCGGCTGGTCACCTGTCACCACTCGCGAATTTTATGACCAGGTTATTGCCCTCGCGAAGGGTTTTGTTGCGGAAGGCATTGAACCCGGACAGCTCATCGGACTGATGTGTAAGACTCGGTACGAGTGGACACTCATTGACTTTGCCGTGTGGTTTGCCGGGGCCATTCTGGTGCCGATCTATGAGACAAGCGCTCCCGCCCAGATTCAGTGGAATCTCAGTGATTCCGGTGCGACCGCGCTCATCGTTGAGACCCCCGATCACTTCGCACGCTTTGATGAGGTGCACCCGGATCTGCCGCACGTAACAACGGTGTGGCAGATTGACCTCGGCGACCTGGACAAGCTTATGGCGAGCGGCCGGAGTGTCCCGGACTCCGAAATCGAGCGGCGCCGTCGGCTCGCAACCGGTGCCGACATGGCCACGCTCATCTACACCTCCGGTACCACGGGGCATCCACGGGGGTGTGTGCTCACACACGCGAACTTCACAGAGCTCTCCCGAAACGCGGGGATCGCCCTCCGGGAGGTGCTCGAGGGCGGGGCATCCACCCTGTTGTTTATTACGATCGCGCACGTGTTTGCCCGTTTTATTGCGGTGCTCTGCGTTCACGCGGGCGTGCGGGTGGGGCACCAGCCAGACACCACGCAACTGCTCCCCTCACTTGCAAGCTTCAAGCCGTCATTCTTGCTTGCCGTGCCGAGGGTGTTCGAAAAGGTGTACAACGTCTCAGAGCAGAAGGCAGAAGCGGGCGGTAAAGGAAGAATTTTCCGTACTGCCGCAGAAACGGCGGTGGCCTACTCGAAGGCGAGCACCACGGGAAAGGTGCCACTCGGGCTCGCCCTGAAGTTCCGCGTCTTCGATGTCCTGGTCTATTCCAAACTGCGGGCGGCCATGGGCGGCAATGTGCGCTACGCCGTCTCCGGTTCGGCACCGCTGGGCGCGCGCCTGGGTCACTTCTATCACGCGCTCGGAATCACAATCCTCGAGGGCTACGGACTGACCGAAACGACCGCCCCCGCAACCGTCAACCTCCCGACAAAATCGAAGATCGGGACGGTGGGCCCGGCGTTGCCGGGAGTGTCGCTGCGGGTGTCCGCCGCGGGTGAAGTTGAGGTGCGGGGCATTAACGTCTTCCAGGAGTACTGGCACAATCCCACCGCCACCGCCGCTGCATTCGACGACCACTGGTTCAAGACGGGCGACCTGGGTAGCATTGACGAGGACGGCTATCTCACCATCACGGGTCGGCTGAAAGAGATCATCGTGACCGCGGGTGGCAAGAATGTCTCCCCCGCGCAACTGGAGGATTCGGTGCGGGCCAACCCGCTCGTCGGTCAGATCGTCGTCGTCGGTGATAACAAACCGTTTATTAGCGCACTCGTGACGCTCGACCCGGAGATGCTCCCGACCTGGCTTCACAATAACGGTCAGGATGCTTCGCTGAGCCTTGCCTCCGCGGCCACCAACCCGGTCGTGCGAGCCGAAGTGCAGCACGCTATCGACGCCGCAAACGCTCAGGTCTCCCGCGCCGAGTCAATTCGTTCTTTTGTCATTCTGCCGATCGAATTCACCGAGGCATCGGGGCACCTCACACCGAAGCTGAGTATCAAGCGCCGAGTCATCCTCCGTGATTTTGCCGACGATATCGAACGGCTGTACGCCGCTTCCGGCGAAGCGCCCGGCTCAACCGGCTAACTTTCGGCTCGACCGTCCGGCTTCCGGCTCGACCGGCCAACCCCGACTCAGTCGGCCGACTCCGGCTCGACCGGCCGGCTCCGGCTCGACCGGCCGGCTCCGGCTCGACCGTCCGACTCCGGCTCGACCGTCCGACTCCGGATCAACCGGCCAGCCCCGACTCAGTCGATTAGCCCTGAGAACCATCCGTCTGACTCAGAACCAGTCCGACTCCCGCACGAGCCGCATCGCGGCGCGGCGCTCGTCCCGCTCGAGGCGGTCAAGGTAGAGCAGACCGTCCAGGTGGTCGCTCTCGTGCTGGAGCGCTTGCGCCATGAGACCTTCGCCCGCAAGTTCCACCACCTCACCGGCAAGGTTGAGGCCGCGCACTCTCGCGTAGGGGTGCCGCGGTGTCGGATGCCACAGCCCGGGCACGGAGAGACATCCCTCGCCGATCAGTTCTCTGTCTCCACGCAACTCCACAACTTCCGGGTTGAGCACATAGCCAACGTTACCGTCAACGTTGTAGCTGAACGCTCGCACACCAATGCCAATCTGGGGGGCAGCCACCCCCGCACGACCCGGAACCCGCACACTATCGAGCAAATCGGTTACAAGCGCACGGATGCCGCTGTCAATTGCACCGATCTGAGCGCAGGGGCTTTTCAGCACCGGGTCGCCAAACACACGAATAGCACGCTCAGCCATTCACACTCCCCACCCACAACAGACTGCTCCGGGCCGTGCGCTTCCGTACCCTCTGATCATGCTGCACCACCGCACAACCCTAGACAGTTCGAACCACAACCAGGAGGTCACCCGCTTCAACCTGCTGGGTTCGAGGAACGGCAATCCGCTCCACAACCCCCGAAATCGGCGAGGTAATGGCCGCTTCCATCTTCATTGCTTCAATGGATGCCACGCTCTGACCAGCCACGACGGGTTCTCCCGCCATAACCCGAAGTGTCACCACGCCCGAGAACGGCGCGGCAACCTGACCGGGTTGCGAGGCATCCGCCTTCTCAACAACACGACCCTCCACCCGGATGCTTCGGTCTCGCACAAAAACCGGACGCAGCTGCCCGTTCAGCGTCGTCATGACAGTGCGCATCCCCCTGTCATCCGCCTCACCAACCGCCTCCAGCGCGACGTACAGCAGCACACCCGGAGCAATCTCCACGACGTGCTCGGTACCCGGTTGCAGGCCGTAGAGGTAGTCACGCGTGTCCAGCACCGACAGGTCTCCAAAGAGTTCTCGACTCTGCTCGAACTGCCGGGTCGGCGCGGGGAAAAGCAGGGTGTTGAGGACCGCTCGGCGTGAGCGACTGTCTGCCACCAGTGCGCGACGCTGATCGACCGTCAATTCCTCCACGGCAACCCGTGCAGTGCGGCCCGCGAGCGCCTTTGTGCGGAACGGCTCGGGCCATCCGCCCGGCAGTTCACCCAGCTCACCGCTGAGAAAGCCGATCACCGAATCCGGCACGTCATACTTCTGTGGATGAGCGGCGAAGTCGGCGGGGTCGGCCCGCACAGCCGCCAGATACAGCGCCAGGTCGCCCACCACCTTTGACGAGGGAGTCACCTTCGGGATACGGCCAAGAATATTGTTCGCCGCCGCGTACATGTCTTCGATGAGCTCAAAGTCATCCGCCAGGCCGAGTGCGATTGCCTGTTGCCGGAGGTTGGATAACTGGCCACCCGGGATTTCATGGTGGTACACCCGCCCGGTCGGTGAGGGCAAGCCCGATTCGAACGGCCGATACATCCGCCGCACTGCTTCCCAGTACGGTTCCAGCTCAGCGATGGCGCTCAGCGAGACACCCGGGTCACGCTCGGTGTGCACGAGCGCGGCGATCAGCGCCGAGGCGGACGGTTGACTGGTCGTACCAGACATGGGGGCACTCGCGACATCCACCGCGTCAACACCTGCCTGGGATGCCGCGAGCAGGGTTGCCAGCTGTCCGCCCGCGGTGTCGTGGGTGTGCAGGTGCACGGGCACGTCAAACCGTGACCGCAGCGCGGTGACGAGCGTGGCCGCCGCCGCCGGGCGTAGCAGCCCAGCCATGTCCTTGATAGCCAGGATGTGTGCGCCCGCGCCGACAATCTCATCGGCCAAGCGTAGGTAGTAGTCGAGTGTGTACAGCGTCTCAGCGGGGTCAAGCAGATCGGCCGTATAGCACAGGGCCACCTCGGCAACACTCACTCCCGTTGCGAGAACGGCATCGATTGCGGGACGCATTTGTGACACGTCATTGAGCGCATCAAAGATACGGAAAATATCAACTCCGGTCGCCGCTGCCTCCGCGATAAAGGCGTCAGTCACCTCGGTCGGGTACGGCGTATAGCCGACCGTGTTTCGGCCGCGTAACAGCATTTGCAGGGCGATATTGGGCACGGCCTCACGCAGTGCGGCGAGCCGGTCCCACGGGTCTTCCCCGAGAAATCGAAGCGCAACATCGTAGGTTGCGCCACCCCAGGCTTCGAGAGAGAGCAACTGCGGTGTCATCCGTGCGACGTGTGGTCCGACAAGCACGAGATCACGGGTGCGTACCCGTGTTGCGAGCAGCGACTGGTGGGCATCACGGAACGTCGTATCGGTGACCGCGAGGGGGGTTTGTGCGCGCAGAGCGTGCGCAAACCCGGACGGTCCAAGCTCTCGCAGCCGCTCCCGCGAACCGGCAGGGGCGGCAGCGGCCGTGTCCAGTGGGGGTAGTTTTGTGACCGGAACAGTGTGAATCGGGGCCGGTCCGTTGGGCTGATTGACCGTGACATCCGCCAACCAGTTGAGGATCTTTGTACCGCGGTCCTTTGAACCGTGGCTGCGCACCAGTTCCGGGCGCTCATCGATGAAGGAGGTGCTGAGATCTCCCGCAACGAACGAGGAGTCATCAAGCACTGATTGTAGAAACGGGATGTTTGTTGCGACGCCGCGAATCCGGAATTCAGCGAGCGCGCGCTTTGCACGGGCGACCGCGGTCAGGTAGTCCCGGCCTCGGCAGGTGAGTTTTGCGAGCATCGAATCGAAGTACGGGCTGATCTGCGCGCCCGGGTTGATCGTGCCGCCATCAAGCCGAATGCCGGCACCGCCGGGAGAACGGTAGGTGGTAATCCTTCCCGTATCGGGCCGGAACCCGGCCGTCGGGTCTTCGGTTGTAATGCGACACTGCAGAGCGGCCCCGTGCAACACAATGTCAGACTGGGCAAGGCCCAGTTCCGGCAGGGTTTGCCCCGCCGCGATCCGAATCTGTGCGACAACGAGGTCAACATCGGTGATCTCTTCCGTGACCGTGTGTTCGACCTGGATCCGCGGGTTCATCTCGATGAACACGTGCTGCCCGGCCCGCTCACCCGCGGTGTCGAGCAGAAACTCCACGGTTCCCGCGTTGACGTAGTTCAGGGATGTTGCAAACGCAATTGCATCCCGGTAGAGCGATTCCCGCACCGTCTGCGAAAGGTTGGGAGCGGGCGCGATCTCGATGACTTTCTGGTGACGACGCTGAACCGAGCAGTCCCTCTCGAAGAGGTGGACCGTGTTGCCCGAGGCATCCGCAAGCACCTGCACCTCAATGTGGCGCGGTCGCAATACCGCCTGTTCCAAGAACATCGTGGGATCGCCAAAGGCGCTCTCTGCCTCACGCATCGCCTCGGTCAGCGCGGGTCGCAATTCGGTGAGGGTGTTCACCCGCCGCATCCCGCGACCACCGCCGCCGGCGACCGCCTTGGCAAAAATGGGGAAACCGATGCTCTCCGCGTGCGATAAGAGCTCGTCAACATCACGCGAAGGTGGACTCGATTTCAAAACCGGTACGCCCGCGGCGATTGCCCGCTCTTTTGCCGTGACCTTGTTGCCCGCGAGCTCAAGCACCGCGGTGGACGGTCCGATAAACGTGACCCCCGCGTCTGCTGCTGCCTGCGCCAGCTCCGGGTTTTCTGACAGAAACCCGTATCCGGGGTAGATCGCATCGGCACCCGAGGCTCGTGCCACTCGAATAATTTCCGCAACATCCAGGTAGGCACGCACCGGATGGCCCGGCTCACCAATCTGATAGGCCTCGTCGGCTTTGAGCCTGTGCAGCGAATTGCGATCCTCAAACGGGTAAACTGCCACGGTTTTGGCGCCGAGTTCAACGGCAGCACGAAACGCACGAATGGCGATTTCGCCGCGATTAGCGACCAGGATCTTCTGGAACATGCACACCTTTCGGGGAGGTAGCTGAGAGGCCGGGGTCTAGGCAACGCTGCCCCACTAACGGTAACGTACTCTTCGTGCACGTTCTCTCGGTCAGTTCACTCAAGGGCGGCGTTGGTAAAACCACCGTCACACTCGGCTTGGCATCTGCTGCCTTCTCGCGAGGCATCCGAACCCTCGTTGTTGACCTTGATCCGCAGGCGGATGTCTCGACCGGGCTAGACATTCTCTCGGCCGACCACCTCACCGTCGCAGACGTGCTGGAGTCGCCGCGACCACGCGTCGTGCGCTCTGCGATCGTGCCGAGCGGGTGGACACACACCAATCCTTCATCGACGATCGATGTCATGGTGGGCAGTCCTTCGGCGATCAACTTCGATGGCCCGCATCCTTCGATCCGCGATATTTGGAAGCTGGAAGAAGCGCTCGCCTACGTGGAGGCCGACTATGACCTCGTGCTTGTTGACTGTGCGCCATCCCTGAACGCCCTCACCCGTACCGCGTGGGCCGCGAGTGATCGGGTCATCGTGGTGACGGAACCGGGACTATTCTCGGTCGCTGCAGCCGACCGCGCACTGCGCGCAATCGAGGAGATCCGGCGGGGATTGTCATCGCGGCTGCAGCCGTTGGGCATCGTGGTGAACCGGGCGCGAGTGCAGTCACTGGAACACCAGTTTCGCATTAAGGAACTGCGCGACATGTTTGGGCCACTCGTGCTCACCCCGCAGCTGCCGGAGCGCACCTCGCTACAACAGGCACAGGGGGCAGCAAAACCCTTGCACATGTGGCCGGGTGAAAGCGCCGAGGAGATGGCGCGGCACTTTGATCATCTGTTGGAACGTGTGGTGCGAGCCGGTCGGATCCCGGAAAATGGGAGCGGACCGCGGATCGCGCTAGACCCGGACACAGGCTCCGAACAGTCGGTAGGAGAGCGTGAACCGCGTGAGCCTGACACCGCGAGCGATTCGCTGTCGGCGGCCCTGCCCACGACGCACACCACATCCCTGGTGACACCCGGTCTCACGTACCCAACAGCTCCTGCCTTTGAGGTGCATCGTCGCGACCAGAGCAGTGGTACCTCCGATGTGACGCTGGCAGCCGACTACACCACACAGACCAGCTTCGGCGTGACCTCGGTCAGCTCAACCGCAACACCCAACGCCACAGAGCCCTCCGACGGACCGCAACCAGGCCCATTCCGCCCGCGTTATCGTTCGTAGCCGATCTGTGCTTGCGTTCTGGGAAACCCCAGGGGTTGGTGCTCATGTCGCCGTTGATCGGCTAGAAACTACCTGCGTTCTGGGAAAACTCTCGGTCTAGGAAATCTTGCGCATCTTCGCACGGCGCAGCGCAAGCTCGTCCATTGGATCTGCCGACAGTGAGTCCAGCTCAATCAGGGTACTCTCCACCTCCCGAAGCACCTTCCCGACCGCGATTCCAAACACGCCCTGGCCCCGATTTACGAGGTCGATGATTTCGGTGTCAGATGCGCAGAGATAGACACTTGCGCCGTCGCTCATGAGGGTTGTTCCGGTGAGATCGTGAATGCCCGACTCGTGGAGTTGGGTCACGGCGGAGCGGATCTGCTGCAGCGAAATGCCCGTGTCGAGCAGCCGCTTGACAAGCTTGAGCACAATGATGTCGCGAAAGCCGTAGAGACGCTGTGATCCAGAGCCCGCTGCACCACGCACCGTCGGTTTGACCAACTCTGTGCGTGCCCAGTAGTCGAGCTGGCGGTAGCTGATGCCCGCGGCACGGGCGGCAATGGCGCCACGGTATCCGTGGGGGCCGTCGTGTATGAGCATCCCTTCAGTGAAGAGCATGTCCTGCTCGTCCGGGTTCAACGCGACCCCTTCGGATTCACTCATCGCCACCCTCATCTCGATCAAACGCCCGGCGGTTTCCTCGGGGCGGTGCTGTGACTCAACACGCTACCCGCGTGAGCCGCCGCTGTCGATGATATTCAGCGACGTGTTCCGAATATGTGAGCAAGTCTCACAAAGATTTTTGGGCGGGAACTCCCGCACGAGCCGTCCAGAACCCACACACGACGGTCGGATGCCCAGCACCCCGCACCCTTCTCGATCTGAACCCCCAGAACCCACACACGACGGTCGGATGGTTTTATCGCAGCAGCTTGCGCACCTGTGCACGCAATACCGCCGAGTGTAGGGCACTCAGGTGTGTCACCAACTCGAGCGCCCGCTCCCGCGCGGCATCCTGATCCTGACTCGAGGAACGACTGTGGGGGGCGCTACGAATGGCACCAACAATAACATCGGCCTCACGCTCGACCGAGTGTTTTACGATGCTCAGATGCCTCGGTTCCAGCCCGGATGCTTCGAGCCCGACAAGCGCCCGAAGCGTCACGAGCGCCTCGTGGTCGTAGAACTCGGCCGCCACGATGATCGACACGGCAATCGCGGCGTCCAAGAGCTCAGCGGAGGCACCCGCGGCGCTCAGCAGATCAGCCCGATTCAGGCGGTGCGACGGTTCAGGCACCGTAGCAGCGGTCAAGGTTGCGGGCCCCGCCGGTAGTGAGGCCGACACCGACACTGGCACCGGTGTCGGCACCGGCACCGGCACCGAGTCAGCCTCGGCCAACTGTGCCCGAATCACCCGCAACGGCAGGTAATAATCCCGCTGAAGGGTCAACACAGTGCTGAGGCGCTCGACGTCCGCGACGGAGTATTTTCGGTACCCCGATGCCGCACGGACGGGGAAAATCAACTCTTGTTCTTCCAGAAAACGCAGCTTTGACGGCGTAAGGTCAGGGAACTCCGACTGAAACCGGGCAAGCACCTGACCAATACTCAACAGTCCGGTCGCGGTGGCACTCCGAGAGGACGGCAGGGATGGGTCGGGAGCAGATACCCCCCGGGCAGGCACCGCCGAGCCGACCATTACGGCGTCGAAAGGACAAGATCGCGACGGGACGCGTAAAACGTCAACCGAAACTTGCCGATCTGCACCTCCGAGCCATCAACCAGCACCGCACTTTCGATGCGCGCGCCGTCAAAATAGGTGCCGTTGAGCGAGCTAAGGTCGCGCACCTCAAAGGCTGTGCCGTGCCGAAGAAACTCTGCGTGTCGCCGAGAAACCGTGACATCGTCAAGGAATATATCGGCATCGGGGTGCCGCCCCACGAGGGTTGCATCGCTATCGAGCAAAAACCGGGCACCTGCGTTGGGGCCACGGCGGACGATGAGCAGCGCCGAACCCGACGGCAGCGCCAGGATCGCCTCAACCTCATCAACAGCAACAGAGTGATCAATGGAGGCCAGCTGCGACCCCGTCTCGCGACTAAACCCGACCGTCGTGTCTTTCTCACCGATGACAGCATTCAGTGCAGTGTGTGTGGATTCAGATCCCTGCATCGGCACCCCTCTGGTGGATGTTCCGTCGTGTTAAACCGGCGCCCGATCACATCGGGTCACGGCAGTCAGGTCGGTGGGCAATACCTGCTGCCCACGGCTTCGGCGTTGTCAGTCTCAAGCCTAACCGACGATGACGACTCAGTGAAAACTCTCGTGTTCAAGTTTGAAATGCGCCCGTGTTCAGGTCTGAAGTGCATCGCCGTGCGACGCTCGTCGCCGAACCGATCAAAGTGCGCCCGTGTTCAGGTCTGAAGTGCAACACTGTGGTGGTGTGGTTCTGTGTGGTGTTGGTAGATTTGGGCTGGTGTTGCCTGGCCGAGGCATTTTTGGGGCTGGTTGTTGTTCTCGGTGATGACCTCCTGGAGTTCCTGTCGGTTACGGTTCAAAAGTCGGTGCGTGTGGGCAGGTAGCGTCTATTCATCGTCATAGACCGCCGCATATGAGACGGTAAAGAATCGAAGATCGCCTGCCGGGCAGCGGTCCCGCACTCAAAGGTGAGGGCGTCTGTTTTCCGGACGAAAATGAACCGGGTCACTTGTTCTGCCCTGGCGTGGATCCCAGCACTCACCGACCTTGCTTTGATAGAGCCTGCTTCCCAGCACCCGAATAAGCGATCTGTCGAACAGACCATCCGGCATCCGCACTCTTCTCGGTCTGAACCCGCTCAACCTCACGACACATGACCGTCATGTGTACCCATAGAAGCGCAACCCTTGATTCAGTGAACATGAACAACACCAAGCGTTGCGCTTCCGTCTTGAACACGGGGCTGCAAGCTTCATGAGGATCCTCTGAGAGGATAGACGGATGAGCCGCCCCCATTTAAGCACCACCGCAGGCTGGCGAGAATGGGTCGCGCTCACCAATGCGGGTGTTCCGTGGGTGAAAGCGAAACTCGACACCGGTGCCCGCAGCTCTGCCCTACACGCGTTCGATGTCGAAGAGTATGCCGTTGACGGTGCCGTATGGGTGCGCTTCGGCATCCGACCGTGGCAAGACTCAGAAGAGGATGCCAGAATCGTTGAGCTGCCCGTTCACGATCGGAGAATCATCCGCAGTTCATCCGGTCACACCATGGAACGCATCGTTGTCCTGCTCGATATCACCCTGCTCGGGCGGAACATCACCGCGGAGGTGTCACTGAGCAACCGAGACGAGATGGGATTTCGCATGCTCATCGGTCGAGAAGCACTGCGACAGGGTTTCCTCGTCGACTCATCAGTATCTTTTCTCGGTGGCCGTGCACCCCGCAGAGTGCGACGAACAAACCGCGGGAAAACACAGCACACAGACCTGGAGCGAGTGTAGCGGAACGCTCCACAGAAGAGCGATCCGCCGGAGACGATCTGCCGCCCTCTCCACGCGGGTAATTCACACGCGCGAAGGTCTCAGGCGAGCCCCCGCGGCCACCATCACGCGCTTGACGGATAATTCACACGCGCGAAGGTCTCAGAGAAGACCTCCTCGCGATCATGAACCTCATCAAGGGCAATTCACACGCGCGAGGGTCTCAGAACCATGGAGGTTATACCCGCTCAGCGTGAGACAGAAGGGCCTCCTGGTTGTGTGATCCGATTGTTGGATAGCTCCATTCCGCAGGAAGTGTTCACCTGTCAGCGAATCAACGATCGATTCCTGAAACAACGCTGTTGACGTCGAAGTAGAGCGGGCCCCTTTGTGCTGAACTGGGGCGGACCCTTCTTTGGCTGTTGGGTTTAGTTATTCTTGTTCTGCTTGATGGGGTCGCGGCGGCCGTGGGTGCGGTAGGAATCTCTGGTGAGGGTGAGAACTTCGCGGTGGTGAACGAGGTGGTCAATCTTCGTGGACGCGACGAGGTCGTTGCTGAAGGTTTCGCCTCAGCGGCTGGAGGGCAGGTTGGTGGTGACCATGATCAAGCTCTGTTCGTAGCGGGATGCGAGGAGTTGGAAGAATAGGTTCGCGGTGTCCTGGTTGAACGGAATGTAGCCGATCTCGTCGATGATGAGTTTGCAGTGGCGGGTTTTCCTCAGTTCCGCCTCGAGTTGTCCTTGGTGGTGAACTACTGTGAGGCGCACGATCCAGTTGTTTACGGTGTCGAACACAACGGAGTGGCCGACGTGGGTAGCCTTGATGCCGAGACCAATCGCCGAATGGGTTTTCCGATTCCGGGAGGGCCGAGCAGGATCACGTTCTCTGCTTTCGTGACGAACCTCGAGGTCGCCAGGTGCGCGAGGAGGTTCTTGCGCAGGCTTGGTAGGTGGTCAAGGTTGAAGTCCTCGAGCGTCTTGATCGATGGGAAGTGCGCGGTTCGGATCCTCATCGTCGTGCTCGCGGACTCGCGGTCCGCGAGCTGGCATTCTGGGGCCGCGGCAAGGTATTTCCTCGTGTGCCCAGTTCTCGTCCCTTGCCCGGTCGGCGAGGTCCAGCTCGTCCGCGAGATCCGTGTGCACTGCGGGTCTCGTCCCTTAACGCGGATCGTTCTTCTACTGCAAACACAGCAGGTACTGCGGCGGGGGTTGGGGTGTCGGCGTCGGGGGCTGCTGCGGTGACGGTGGCGTCCTCGGATGCGGCGACTACCTCGAGTGCGAATGCGTCGGCGTCGGCGTCGGCGGGGGCGGATTCTCGTGCGAACGCGGCGGCGGTCGGGGCGGCGAACGCGGATCGTTCGTCGGTGGCGTCGGCGGCGGGGTCAGCGTCCGCGGTCGCGGCGGCGCGGGCGGCGGCGAGCTCGGTGGCGTCGTCGGATGCGTCTAGTACTTCTTCTACGGTGGCGAGCGCGGCGGTGTTCGCGGCGGCTGCCCGGTCGGCGAGGTCTTCCCAGAGTCGCTCGATCGTGGGGCTCTTCGACGCGCGGGCCAAGCAGGCGAGTTTCGACGCGACCTGCTCGCTCGTCTTCGAAATCGGTGCGTCAACGGTGCTGCTTCGTGGGGTCATCGTGTTTGAGAATCCCCGTCCGGTCAAGCACCGTGAGCTCCATCGTCCGGGCCAGGATCGGACGAACTTTCTGCTGGTTCGTCCACTCGCTCAATATTCTGGCTGATATCAAGATCCCGCACAATCTGCGTTAATCAGAACACGTTCCGAGCAATACAACCGGCGAATCTCTGCCCGCGTATCCACTGAAATCACCCCTCTCACCTGAACCAGTGGGAACCATCCAGACTCAGTGTTACAGGGGTCGATCCACGTCGGTGTTAACAAATGTCCCTGGAGATGGCAGCTGGGCACTCATCGCCATCTAATATCAGGGTGTCCACCCGAACAGGTTCAGCCTCGCATTGGGTTTGACGACGGTGCAGCAGCAGTGTCAGTCCTGCGAGCAGGAATATTGTCACAGCTCTGAGCGGAATGGTCGGAGTGACACCAGTCCCCGCAAGCTCATATGCCGCCGCCGCGTTCGCACGAGAATCCGCCCCCGCCGACGCCGACGCCGACGCATTCGCACTCGAGGTAGTCGCCGCA
>NAEP01000059.1 GCA_002529645.1 Candidatus Lumbricidiphila eiseniae
TGCACAATCTTGCACACCAGCTCCGGGCGCGTGCGGTTCGGTGAGCGGTGCGGCCTTGAGGACCGATCCTGAAGACCATCCCGACCCATCACCGCATACCGCTCAGCCCACCGCTTCGCCGCCGGCCACAAGACATGGAAGACCTGAGCAGCGTGAGCAACCGGCCACCCCTCATCAACGATCAACCGCACGATGCGCAGCCTTTGAACAGGAGCAAGAACAGCATTAGCGTGAAACACGAAGACCTCCGGACGGAACCTAGGGAACTAGACAACTCCACCCTCCACCGGAAGTCTTCCTCATTTCAAGACCTCACACACCAACCAACGTACCTGGGCACTACAACTAGGACCGAGATGAGCGCGCGGTAACGCGGGTCGATGGCCTCCGCAAGCTCTGCGATCTCGTCGTAGGTGAGATACGGGTGACGGGCCTTCCAGGTGCGTGGCAGTCGGACGTTCCTCACCGGGGTTGATGGAATGAGATTCGCCGCGACTGCTCGCCTCATCACGCTGACGAGCAGCTGGTACGCCTTTTGGACAGTAGAAGCTCCAGCGCTGGCCGCTGACATGTGCTGAATCCACTCTTCAACCGCGCGCTTGGTGATGCGACCGACGGGCCAATCCTTCCACTGGGGAAGGAGCCAGTTGTCGGCATGGGAGCGGCGTTGGGCGACCGTGCCTCGGGAGAGCCCGGCGGTGAGCGAGACGTAGTCCTCGATCAGCCTTCCCATGGGCGTCTTCAGCGCGCTATTCGAAATGAACGTCCCGGACATCTTGCCTGCCTCCATGTCGTGTATCCAGGCCGCCGCTTCGGCCCTCGTGCTGAATCCGCCCTTGTCGGTGGATCTGTTGTCGGGGGTCAGGTACCAAATGCGGTAGCGAACGGCGCCGGACTTGAGCAGGTATTTCTTTATGCTGGCTATACCTCGTCTATGCGCGACGGGGAGTGTGTTGCCATGCCAAGCGCTGAGGAACGAGGTCAGGGCGAGAATCCTCGATCGAGGTCGGCCGACCGGAGCGCGTGGTCGAGCGCCGATCCACTCATGTCGCGCTGAAGCGTCTCGGCGACCGCGGTGAGGTCGCCCGTGAAGAGGCCGGCGTACGTGTTGAGGGTCATCCTGGAATCGGCGTGCCCGAGCATGCGCGCGACAGCGACGACCTCCGCTCCCGCACGAATCGCGAGAGACGCCGCTGTGTGCTGAAGGTCATGGGGCGTGACGTCCGGAAAAGAGATCGGCACCTGGCCGGTGCGAGCCGACTCCGCTGCGCGCCGAGTGGTGATGCGCTCAATTGCGGGATACCAGAAGCGTCTGCGCCATGTGTTGATTCGCAGTCCGCGACTCGTGGGGCTGCGGAAGATGTGGTCTTCGCCACGGCGACCAGAGGTGAGCTCGCGCATCATCGCGTCGAGAATCGGGGGATAGGCGATGGTGTGGATGGTGTGACTCTTCGTGTCGCCTTCTGAAAGTCGCCCCGCGACTTCTTTGAACGCGGAGTCAATGTGCACGAGTCGGCCGTCCAAGTCGATGCTTGATACACGGAGCGCGGCGGCTTCGCCGAAACGAAGGCCAGTGAGAGCAAGGAACGTGACTAAGGACCGGTAGCGAAGGCCCATCGCATCGTTGAGTTCAGCGAGCTCGTCAAAGGTCAGGTAGGGGTGCCGTTGCGCGGGACGAGCGCGGGGAAGTCGGACGCCGCGCGCAGGGTTGCGTTGCAGGAGGTGGTCTTCGACGGCGTGGTTCAGCGTCGCATTGAAGAGCCGGTAGACCTTCTGAATCGTGCCCGAGCCGACACCGTCAGCATTGAGCTCTTCGATCCAGAGCTCAACGAGGTTGCGAGTGATGTCCGCGACCGGCCACGTTTCCCACTTCGGGGTAAGCCACTTCCTAGCCACGGACCTCCGCTGATAGAGCGTGTTCTCGCTGAGACCCGCTGTCAGTTCGAGGTGGCGGTCGAGCAGCTGCTGGAACTGGATTCGAGCCGCGCTGACGGGCACAAACGTGCCCGCGCGCTTGCTGACCTCCATCTGGTGCTGCCACGCCTTCACTTCCGCGAGCGTGCGGAGTCGCTATCGTGGTCCGCTCGCCGTCGGATTTCGTGTAGAGCACTCGGTAGCGCGTCTCGCCGCGCTTGGTCTTGTACTTCTGGATCGATGACATGCACTACCTATGTGCGGCAACCGTTGCCAACCATTGGGGCTCGGAGCGCTCCCTGCAGGAAAACGCGCATCGCCGCCTCTCGCACCCACGACTCCCATTGGTTTTCATGGGTGCGTCGCGCATAGGTGAGGAGCAGGACGGGGTCAAAACGGCAAAAGCCCCCGGAACCCGGGGGGGGGCTTTCTGGTGGGCGATACCGAACTTGAACCGATGACCTCTTCCGTGTGAACGTGCTCTGGGGGCGGGCTCCCCTGATTCTTAGGGTCCCCGGGGTGTCTCTCAGACCCCTGAATCCATCCTCGGGGTGATTTTGGGGTGAGCGTGTCAGCGCCCGATCGAGGGCGGCTGGTGGCCGGTTGACTGCCCCGAGTCGCGTCCGAAGGACTCCGGGGGCGCGAGCTTGGATCGGCGTTCCGCAATCGCTTCCGAGAGTAGTGGGTCGGTCTGCCGGTGTGCGGGGCTCTGCGCCGCGCGGCGGCGGGCGGCAGCGCGCTCGGCCACGTCCTGCACGACGTAGCGGTGCCGGGGCAGCAGTCGGCCGGTTGGGTAGGTGTTCGTCAGCAGGTCGATGCCCTGCTCTGGGGTCGTGTAGCCGAGCAGATCGAACAGGGTCGCGGCGTCGTCCAGGTCGCGCTCGTCGCGGGAGGCGTGCAGCTTCATCGCCAGCAGATACTCGGGCGAGGCGATCTGCACCAGCAGCGACTCGGACTCGAACACGGTGGCCGGGTGCTCGTCCTGGCCGGGCAGGAACCCCTTGGCGGCGTCGTTGAGCCAGTCCGGTTCCAGCCCGCGCGCCGCGCCGATCGCCTCAGCAGCCTGTCGGACCTCCGGGGCGGGCACAAACAGGGCGTCCACGTCACGGGTGAGGCGGCCCTGGTCGTAGGCCAAGGCCAAGGCCATTGCCGCCCCGCCCACGACGAACAACTGCGCGTGAACCGCTCGCAGCCAATCGGCCGGAGAGTTCTTGGAACAGGCCGCGGACGGCCTCGGCGTCGAGTTCTGCGCCTTGTCCGTTCATGCCCGGTCCAGCGACCGCCCGGTGATGAGGATGCCGCGCGGGCGGAACGCCCGCGGGCTGTCCTGCTCGGCCTCGGCCCGGAAGATCGTCGGCACCGCCGGATACCACCCGTCGGCCCGGCGCGCGGGGTCGGTCGCCCACGCGGGAGCGGGCCAGCCGTCGTGCTCGGCCAGGTGGTCGGCCAGCGCCGCGAACGCCGCGTCGATTCGCACCGAGCCGGTGGGCGCGGGCGCGGGCGCGAACACCTCGGCGGCTAGCTTCACCCCGCCGCGTCGGAGGGTGGAAGCGTAGTCATCGAGGGTCTGGAGGATGCCGAACCGCCAGCACGCCTCCGGGGTGTCCCCGGCGGACAGGAGCACGGCGCACCGTGCGGCGTTGTCGGCGGCGGTGTGGCGCACGCCGACGTCCGCGCCCGGCTCGTAGGCCGGGGCGGTCTGCGCGCGCTCCAGCAGCGCGCCGATCGGTAGCACGTCGCCCTGGAACACCATGACCGCCTCTTTCCCTCAGTTCCCATTCTCCCAGAGCCGCCGCCGAAAGTCCCGAGTCGGCGCGACCACTGCTGAGTCTCGGCTACAGGCTCGGCCCGAAGTCGCGCTCCAGCCCCGTCCTGCCGTGATCGCTCGACGGTCGGGACCGACCGAGCTGCGCGGCGCGCGCCTCGCGTGCGGCCTGGGCGCGTTCAGCCGCTTGCCGCTCGGCCTCGGCTCGGGCAGCGAGTTCGCCGACGAGCTGGGCGGCCTCGGCAACGGGCAGCGCCTCGATCTGTGCGAGGTCGTGCCGAGCCTGCTCCGCGCGGGCACGCCACCCCGCAGCGCGAGCGCTGACGGTACTCGGGGTCGCGGAGCCGAGCACCTGCCGGCGCAGCGCGACGGACTCGCGCAGGTGCCGCTCGGCAAGGCGGTTCTGCTCACGACGGGCCTGCTCCGCCTCCTGCCGCAGCTCGGTCACGCGCAAATCGGCGTCTGCCCGCTTTCCCGCGAAGGCCTCGGCCCACGGTTCCACTCCCTGCGCGCCGGTCGGCAGGCCGCCCCAGCACCGCCGCACCGCGTCCGCCGTCGCGCGGTGCTCGCCCGCGGCCTCTGTCGCTGCACGGCCGGCGGCACGCCTCCGCAGCCGCCCGGCCCGGCCGCGGACGTACCCTCCACGACCTCCGGCACACCGCAGCCTGTGAACGGCTCATCAAGGGCGTGCCGCTGACGACCGTGCAAGCGTGGCTCGGGCACGGCTCCATCCAGATCACCGCCCGCTACCTGCACCACCTCGGCGACTTCGCCGATCGCGCCGCGCTCGACGTGCTCAACAACGCTGCGTCTAAGACGCTTAGCGAGCGCGCTCGGAAGCTGCCGGACCTCGGCAACTTCGGTGCTGAGGCCGCGCGTCGCAGTGCTCCCGATCGCGGGCGCGGCCTCGGGCGGTAGTCCGCTCACAGGAAAGCCCGGTTCACGCTGAACCTCGGGGTGATTTCGGAGTGATTCAGAAGGCTGAGAACAACGACTCTGCAGGCCGAAACAAGAGAACCCCTGGCGCTACCAGGGGTTCTCTGCGGTGGGCGATACCGGACTTGAACCGATGACCTCTTCCGTGTGAAGGAAGCGCGCTACCAACTGCGCCAATCGCCCGTGGTGCCCCTCGCGAGACACCCTCTGACGATCCTACCCGAACTTTGGAGGTGCCACGGGGGCACTGGATGCTGCACACACTGGGCAGGTGACGCGGGCAGCGTGAGGCGGAGACGATGCCGTCAGTACGATGCTTGCAACGGGTAGTAGCGGGGAATTGCTCGGGAACGGTGCGGTGCGTTTGGTATTCGTTTGATCGGTCGGTAGAGTCAATGTCTACACGGTGACGTGTGTGCGGATGTAGCGCAGTTGGTAGCGCATCACCTTGCCAAGGTGAGGGTCGCGAGTTCGAGTCTCGTCATCCGCTCTGATCGGGAGTGCGCGCAAGTGGGCCTCCGATCAGTGGTGGTGAACCCTGCACGGTGGATTGGCCGAGAGGCGAGGCAGCGGCCTGCAAAGCCGTTTACACGGGTTCAAATCCCGTATCCACCTCCAAACTGTGCACCTCGGCGCAGAGTTTGGGCGATTGGCGCAGCGGTAGCGCGCTTCCCTGACACGGAAGAGGTCACTGGTTCGATCCCAGTATCGCCCACCGCGAAAGACCCCCGGAAATCCGGGGTTTTTTGCTGTCTGGGTTGCGTTGTGGCGGCTCCAATTTGACGTCACCAAGAACCATGTGGACGTTTGACGTCACCAAGAACCGTGTGGATGGCCGGGGATCCAATATCGCCTTTGAGTTTCGCACAGTCAATAACGTGAAACATCTGGTAGTGAGCGCTTACATCGCGAACGATTCCAAGTGGATCAACAAATGGGTACTACCGGTTGGGGGCAGCTCTCAACCGGCAGAACTTCGCGAACAACCTCAACAACGCTAGATAAGGGGATGTATTGTGAACTCTCAATGGAAATGCCAGAGTCCCTCGGACGCTTGTCTGGTCGGCGGACTGGTATCTGTCGGCGTGGGCGCTATCGCAGGTGCTGGCTATGCTATTGCAGCGCAGGTGGCAGCGGATTCGTTGTGTGGGTGACTCCCGGAGTGACGCTTGTCGGTTTTGTGGCCGGGGCAGCAGCGTTTGGCTTCGGCGCGCTGGCGTATCGGGTTCTTGGGGTGGCTCGGTGTCGTACGATTCAGCGTATCGGGTCAGCCTTGGTCGCAGCACTCATCACCGGGTTGATCACTGCGGCTGCGCTGGCAACAACGAAAAGCTATGGTGCGGTTACTACGAGCCTGATCGCAGCGTTGTGGGCTGCGATCTGCGCGGTGATCGCTCTGCGGCCCTGGGAGAAAGCATCAGGCTGATCTCCGCCTTGCTTTGCAACGTACGCTCTCCCAGCGGCTGACACCAGCCTCGCACCCACACCTGTGCTTCCCGCAGCTGGTACTACGCGGGCGAACGCGGCGGCAGTTGCGCGAGCTCCACAACCGTGTCCCCGCAGTTAGTATGCGCTGCACCACATTAGGACTCAACTCACTCAGGTGGATCGAACTCAATCCTTGTCAACATTGTGATCGGGGTCGGTGGGACTCAACTCACCCGGGTGGATCGAACTGTGTCGAGACGTCGCTGTGCTCAGAGACGATTCACCTTCCTCCGAAAGCACCGCAAAAAGCATGCGGTTTGCCTGATTATTTGCTAGGATTAAGTCCTAGAAATATGGCTCGCTAGGTTCTGGGGGACCGGCTGAGTGAGCAGAGAGGGGGACACCGTGATTGACGGGAGAGGTGTGAAGCGAGTTAGATTCGGGAAGGTTGTTCTTGCGACCGTTGCCGTGACGGCGACTCTGTTGCTGGGGGTCGTTGCGCCCACCCGGGCGGATGGGGGCGAGCCGAAAGCGCCGGTCTCGGGTGCAGTGTTCGACGCTACGGCGAAGTCATTGCTGGCCAGTGAAACGACCGCAGCCGTGTCGGCCGATGGCGAGGGTAACGTTGTTCTCTACTCGACAGCTCCGGAGGGTCAGTTAGCACCCGACGCACAATCGTTCGCGGATTCCCACTCGAATGTCGTTGTTGAGCACCTTGATGCACCGCTCACCGCGTACTCAGTCAATGATGTCGTCGGCGGATCAGGCATGCTCCTGAACCATCCCAATAACACAACGGGCACCGTTTATGCGTGCTCTGTCGGGTACGGTGCCTGGAGCTCGACCGGATCGCCCGTGGTGCTCACCGCCGGTCACTGCTCGAATGACGGTGTGGAGACCAGCGCCAGTGCGGCTGACCCCACGCGTGACCCGGCAGGTGGTGGCACAGCAGGTGGAGGGGTGTCCTCGCTCGGGTCGTTGGGGACGCTCGCCTTCTCGCAGTTCGGCGGAACGGGCAACACCGTCGCCAGTGAATCAGACCCGAACGCAACCGACGTTTCGGTCTATACAGTGTCGAACCCGAGTAAGACCATCCTGCCGCGTGTGACCGACTGGAGAACCGCAGCATCCAAAGATCTCGCGGCATCCTCCTTCCCCATTCGCAAGGTGGGCACTGTCCAGACGGGGTCTATTGCACGCTCGGGACGCACAACCGGATATCAGACCGGAACCGTTGCTAGCGTGGGCGGCTGGGCCACTGTCAGCGGTCGGTACGTGTACGGTTTTGGCAGCTGGGTGACGAGTGACCACGGCGATTCTGGTGGAGCGGTGTTCCAGGGGGACACCGCCGTTGGGCTTGTCTCGGGTGGCGGCACCTCCAGAGGGCGATCCTTCATGTGGGCCGCTGATCTGACAACGGCACTCCGAGTTGCGGGCAGCTATGAGGTTGCGCTGTTCATTGACCCTCCCGCTGTATCAAGTCCGGCGAACAGCGCCACAGTGCTGCCCGGAACACTCATCACCGGAACTGGAGCCGCTGGAACAACCCTGAAGGTGTACCAGGGTTCCAGCACAACACCGGCCACCGTCGCCGTGAACTCAGCGGGCAGGTGGAGTTTTTCTGCCCCTACCACTCCAGGCTCGTATCAGTATCGGTTCGTGTTATCGAAGGGGTATGACAATTCAGCGCCAGTGACATGGAACATCGTCGTTTCTGCTCCCAGCTCGACACCAACAACTGCGCCAACCCCCACGATCACGCCAACGCCAACGCCAACGCCAACGCCGTCGGTTTCCCCTCCGCCGGTTGCGGATGGTCTGTATCGGTTGAACACTCCGGGTGGTCAGGCTTTGGATGTTTCGGCTGGGGGAACCACTGATGGCACAAAGGTGCAGATTTGGTCGGATAACGGGACCGCCGCCCAGATCTGGCAGGTCACGTGGCAGGGCGATGGTACCTATTCGGTGGTGAACCCCAGGTCGGGAAAGAGTCTGGATGTTAATGGTGGCAGGTCAGATAACGGTACCCAGGTGCAGATTTATACCGGGAACGGTACGTGTGCTCAGAGGTGGAGCATCGTGGCGAATGGGAGCGGTTATTCACTGTTGTCGGCGTGCTCGGCGAAAGCCCTGGATGTCTCGGCCGGCGGAACCGCGAACGGCACGAAGGTGCAGATCTTCGACCGAAACGGCACCTCCGCACAAACCTGGTTCTTCAACCGTATAACCGCGCCGGTTGCGGATGGTCTGTATCGGTTGAACACTCCGGGTGGTCAGGCTTTGGATGTTTCGGCTGGGGGAACCACTGATGGCACAAAGGTGCAGATTTGGTCGGATAACGGGACCGCCGCCCAGATCTGGCAGGTCACGTGGCAGGGCGATGGTACCTATTCGGTGGTGAACCCCAGGTCGGGAAAGAGTCTGGATGTCAATGGTGGCAGGTCAGATAACGGTACCCAGGTGCAGATTTATACCGGGAACGGTACGTGTGCTCAGAGGTGGAGCATCGTGGCGAATGGGAGCGGTTATTCACTGTTGTCGGCGTGCTCGGCGAAAGCCCTGGATGTCTCGGCCGGCGGAACCGCGAACGGCACGAAGGTGCAGATCTTCGACCGAAACGGCACCTCCGCACAAACCTGGTTCTTCAACCGCTAGCCTCCACTGCCCACATCAAACAGCTCACCCTTGCACGGGCCCGGAGTTGTGCCCCGTTTTTACTCGGACTCGGCGAGGGTGATGCTCACCCTTGCGCGGGTACGGAGTTATAGTGCCGCTTCGCTGGGCGAATCGAGGTGTGCGCCCGAGGCATCCGCACCCACTAAACTGAACCGAGTTGGCAACCTTTAAGGCCGTCCCGTGAGGCGGAGAAGGAGTCGCGTGATAGAACGTGCCGTGCTCACCCGGGCAGACATTTCTCGGGCACTCGTCCGAATATCGCACGAGATCCTCGAGGCGAACCGTGGCAGCGCTGACCTGGTCCTCTTGGGCATTCCCACCCGGGGTGTCACGCTCGCGCACCGCATTGCCGCCGAGATTGAGCGCATCGAGCCGGATGGCCCGGTGCCGGTCGGCACCCTCGACGTCACCATGTATCGAGACGACCTCACCCTCACCCGCACCCGGACTCCGGGACCCACACACCTTCCGCTCCGGGGGATCGATGGCGCGGTGGTCGTGCTCGTTGACGATGTGCTGTACTCGGGTCGTACTATCCGAGCCGCGTTTGACGCCCTCTCCGACCTGGGTCGAGCGCGTGCCGTGCGACTCGCGGTGCTCGTGGACCGGGGCCACCGTGAGTTTCCCATTCGGGCAGACTTCATCGGCAAGAACCTCCCCAGCTCTGCGCGCGAGCGGGTCAATGTGCGACTGTGTGAGGTTGACGGCGATGACGCCGTCACGATTGCCGGAGGTGAGGCGGCATGAGGCACCTGCTGCGCACCCGTGACCTCACCCGCGACGAGGCCATTCACATCCTTGACATTGCGCTTGACATGGCAGCCGTGCAGAACCGTGAGGTCAAGAAACTGCCAACGCTGCGCGGCAAAACCGTTGTCAACCTGTTCTTCGAAGACTCCACTCGCACCCGTATCTCGTTTGAAGCCGCCGCCAAACGGCTCTCCGCCGACGTCATCAACTTCAGCGCACGAGGCTCCAGCATCTCCAAGGGCGAGTCGTTAAAAGACACCGCACAGACACTGCAAGCACTCGGTGCCGACGGGGTTGTCATTCGTCACCCGGTGTCAGGCGCGCCGCAGGTGCTTGCGGTGAGCGGATGGATCACGGCGGGGGTCATTAACGCGGGAGATGGCACGCACGAGCACCCGACACAGGGGCTCCTCGATGCCTTCACGATTCGACAGCGGGTGCACGGTGCGGGTGCACGCGGTCGAGGGCTCGACGGGGTGCGGGTCATCATTGTGGGGGACATCCTGCACTCGCGGGTGGCGCGATCCAACGTGTGGTTGCTCACGACCCTTGGTGCCCACGTTCATCTCGTCGCACCGCCGACGCTGCTACCGGTGGACACATCAGGGTGGCCGGTGACAACCGGGTTTGATTTGGATGGCGCGCTGGCGGGGCATCCGGATGTTGTCATGATGCTGCGCATTCAAGAAGAACGGATGCACGGCTCGTTTTTCCCCTCCTCGCGAGAATACACGCGAACCTGGGGACTGGACGGCCCCCGCTTCCGTGCACTGCAGCCCGATACGATAGTGATGCATCCGGGTCCGATGAATCGGGGTCTGGAGATCGCACCGATCGCCGCGGATTCCCCGCAGTCAACGGTGCGCGAACAGGTCGCGAACGGAGTGTCAGTGAGAATGTCGGCGCTCTACGTGCTGCTGTCGGGGGAGCGCGAGACAGCAACAGTATCCGGTGACGGTGCCACCGAACACCACGCGATTCAGCAACGGAGCGCAGCACAATGACGGTGTCAGAGCACACGCCCACACCACCGAGCGCGACGTTCCACATCGTCGGCGCGCAACTGGTCACCGGCGAGCACGCCGACATCCTCCTTCGGGACGGTGTCATTGCGCAGGTTGGCACGGTGACGGATGCTGCGGGGGCAACCCGCGTTGACGCGGACGGGCTTGTGGCCCTCCCCGGCCTGGTTGATCTGCACACCCACCTGCGGGAACCCGGATACGAGCAGAGTGAAACGGTGCTCACCGGCACACAGGCCGCCGCCGCGGGAGGTTTCACCGCCGTGTTCGCAATGGCGAACACACTGCCGGTTGCCGACACAGCGGGGGTCGTTGAACAGGTTGCGAGCCTCGGGGCGTCCGCGGGATACGCAATGGTGCAGCCCATCGGAGCGGTCACTGTCGGACTCGCGGGTGAGCGACTCGCGGAACTCGGCACAATGGCGGCATCCCGCGCCCGCGTGCGGGTCTTCTCCGACGACGGACTGTGTGTTTCCGACCCGTTGCTCATGCGGCGGGCACTGGAATACGTGAAGGCGTTCGACGGAGTCATCGCTCAGCACGCGCAGGATCCGCGGCTCACGGTCGGGGCGCAGATGAACGAAGGCGCCCTCTCGGGGGAGATCGGCATGGTGGGATGGCCCGGCGTCGCCGAAGAGTCCATCATCGCCCGCGATGTACTGCTGGCCGAACACGTCGGCAGTCACCTGCACGTCTGCCACCTCTCGACAGCGGGATCGGTGGAGATCGTTCGGTGGGCAAAGGCGCGGGGCATTCGGGTCACCGCCGAGGTGACACCGCACCACCTGCTGCTCACCGAGGAACTGGTGGCCAGCTACGACCCCCGGTACAAGGTCAACCCGCCACTGCGCCGCGCCGAGGACGTCGCCGCTCTGCGGGACGCACTCGCCGACGGCACAATCGACACCGTCGCGACCGATCACGCCCCGCACCCGATCGAGGCGAAAGAGTGTGAGTGGGATGCCGCGGCCAACGGCATGGTCGGCCTCGAGTCCGCCCTCTCGGTTGTGCACGAAGCGATGGTTGCAACAGGTCTTATGGGGTGGGCGGATGTCGCACGGGTGCTGTCTGCGACCCCCGCGCGCATCGGGCGGCTCACAGGTCACGGGCGACCGATTGCGACGGATGAGCCGGCTAACCTCACGCTGTACGACCCGCGCGGGAGATCCTCCTTTGATCTGGCTCGGCTCGTTGGCCAGAGCTCAAATTCACCGTACCTGGGCCGTGTGTTACCCGGGCGAGTGGTCGCAACATTCCACAATGGCTACCCCACGCAGCTCGACGGTGTTGTTCGACCAGCCGAGGAGGTCGCCGCCGCTGCCCGGTTGGCTGAGCAGCGCGGTCGATCGGACACCCCTGAGGACAACGGACGACATCGGTTTACCCGGTCGTGACGAGGAGATTGACAGGGGCACCCCTGAGGACAACGGAGGGAAGGTAACGGGCATGGAACGGTGGATCACGATTGCCAGTGCGGCGGCGCTGTTCGTGCTGCTCGTGTGGCTCATGGTGGGATCGTGGCGGCGGCGAACGGCCCGTGATTCGGCGTTGTCTGGCTACCCGGTGCCCACGAGCGTGCCGGATGTCACCGTCGAGGCCGAGGTGCTCTATGTCGCGACCACCCTGGCCGGGAAACCACTGGAGCGACTGGCGATCACCGGGCTTGCCTTTCGCGCGGCGGCGCAGTTGATCGTAACCGAGCAAGGGGTATTGCTGCGGGTCACCGGGGCGTCCGCGACGTGGATTCCGGCGGAGCGAATCGTTGGTATCTCGCGGGCGAGCGTCGCGATTGATCGTGCGGTTGAACCCGATGGGCTGCTGGGGCTCGAGTGGCGGCCGCAGGCCGCGCCGCGCCGCGCCGCTGGGACATCCATTTTCGAACATTACACGGAGGCGGTTGTGCCGAAGTCCGAAGCTGCACCGCCTCGGGTGACAAGCTATCTTCGAACCCGTGAGGGCGACAACGACCTCCGAATCATTCAGGCCGTCACCGCCCTCGTGGGCGCGGGCAGCGGCACCGACCACGAACAAGGCGGTCAGTAAATGTCCCTGCACAGCGGAGCATCCCCCAAGCCACCCACCGACAACACCCTCACCCGCGCGCCCGGGCCGGCTGATCGCGCGGTGCTCGTGCTGGAAGACGGGCGCACCTTTGAGGGCAGGGCCTACGGTGCTCGCGGTCACACGCTCGGCGAGGCCGTATTTGCGACCGGAATGACCGGGTACCAGGAAACACTCACCGACCCGTCCTACGCCGGTCAGATCGTCATGATGACCGCACCGCACATCGGCAACACCGGAATGAATGACACCGACACGGAGTCGGCACAGATATGGGTCGCCGGGTTTGTTGTGCGTGACCCCTCTCGTGTGGTGTCCAACTTCCGCGCACAGCGCAGCCTCGATGACGATCTCATTGCGGCCGGAGTGGTCGGTATCTCGGGAATAGACACCCGCGCCCTGACGCGCCACCTGCGTTCAGCCGGCGCGATGCGGGCGGGGATTTTCTCCGGTGATGCTCTTGCGCTGACCGCTGACCAGCAACGGGATGCTGTGCTCGCGGGTATGCAGATGTCGGGACAAAACCTGTCGGCTGCGGTGTCCACGGCCGAGCGGTACACGCTTTCCGCACAGGGGGAGCGGGTTGGGTCAGTCGCGGTGCTCGACCTCGGCGTCAAGACCTCAACCCTCACCCTCCTTGCCCAACGCGGGTTTGAGGTCATCGTGCTGCCGCAGAGCACAACGGCGGAGGATCTCGCAGCACTCGGTGCGGACGCGCTGTTCTTCTCGAACGGGCCGGGGGACCCGGCGGCATCCGACTCTCACGTGGAGTTGTTGCGGGCCGGACTGCGGGCGGGTATGCCCTATTTTGGGATTTGTTTCGGCAACCAGTTGCTCGGTCGGGCGCTCGGGTTCCGTACGTACAAGTTGCCGTTCGGACACCACGGCATCAACCAACCCGTGCTCGACCGTGCCACCGGTCGGGTCGAGATCACCAGTCACAACCACGGTTTTGCGGTGGATGCCCCGACCGACCGTGTGATCGACTCCAGCGAGGGATTCGGGCGGGTAGAGGTGAGCCACATCAACCTCAACGACGGTGTGGTGGAGGGGCTAGCCTGTCTCGACATCCCCGCCTTCTCGGTGCAGTACCACCCCGAATCAGCGGCGGGACCACACGACGCCGAGTATCTCTTCGACCGCTTCCGGGCTCTTGTGCTCGAGAATCCACAGCGGCGAGCCACCGTTTCGACTCCCGAGGAGCACACCCCCTGATGCCCAAACGTGATGACATCAGAAGCGTTCTTGTTATCGGCTCCGGGCCGATCGTCATCGGGCAGGCCGCCGAGTTCGACTACTCCGGCACGCAGGCCTGTCGTGTGCTGCGAGAGGAGGGCGTGCGAGTTATTCTCGTTAACCCCAACCCGGCAACGATCATGACCGACCCCGGATTCGCGGATGCCACATACATTGAACCGATCACGCCCGAGATCATCGAGTCGATCATTATCAAAGAGCGGCCCGATGCCGTGCTGCCGACGCTCGGTGGGCAGACGGCGCTCAACGCCGCGATTGCGCTGCACGAGCGGGGCATCCTCGACAGACACGGTGTCGAACTCATTGGGGCGAAGGTTGACGCGATTCGCAAGGGCGAAGATCGACAACTGTTCAAAGACCTCGTAATCGAGTGTGGGGCGGATGTCGCGCGCTCACACGTTGCCCACACGATCGCGGAGGCACAAGCCTTCGCGCGTGAGCTTGGATACCCGCTTGTGGTTCGGCCGTCATTCACGATGGGCGGTCTCGGTTCAGGATTTGCATACACCGAGGCGGATCTCGTGCGGATCGTCAGCCAGGGGTTGCACGACTCACCGACAACGGAGGTGCTGCTCGAGGAATCCATTCTCGGCTGGAAAGAGTATGAGCTGGAACTCATGCGCGACACCCACGACAACACGGTTGTGGTCTGTTCAATCGAGAATGTTGACCCGGTGGGAGTGCACACGGGCGATTCCATCACCGTCGCCCCCGCATTGACACTCACGGATCGTGAGTACCAAAAGCTGCGTGACATTGGGATCGATATCATTCGTGCGGTGGGGGTAGACACGGGCGGATGCAACATCCAGTTTGCCGTTGACCCGGCCAGCGGTCGCATCATCGTCATTGAGATGAACCCGCGGGTGTCGCGATCGAGTGCGCTCGCGTCAAAGGCGACCGGGTTTCCGATTGCGAAGATTGCCGCAAAGCTCGCGATCGGGTATCGACTCGATGAGATCCCCAACGACATTACGAGGGTGACGCCGGCCTCGTTTGAGCCAACACTCGACTACGTGGTCGTGAAGGTACCCCGGTTTGCGTTCGAGAAGTTCCCGGCCGCTGATCCGACGCTCACGACGACGATGAAGTCGGTGGGGGAGGCCATGGCGATCGGACGCAACTTCTCGACGGCGCTGCAGAAGGCGCTGCGGTCGCTGGAGAAGCGGGGTTCCTCCTTCCACTGGGGGCCAGAGTCGCGCGACGCATCCAGGCTTCTGGAGCTTGCGGCAACCCCGACCGATGGGCGGATCGTGCTCGTACAGCAGGCGTTGCGCCTGGGTGCGACCGTTGAGCAGGCGTTTGAGGCGACAAAAATCGACCCGTGGTTCCTTGACCAGATCGTGCTCATCAACGAGGTCGCGCAAGAGGTTCGGGATGCCCCAACCCTCGCCGTGGACATCCTCCGCTTTGCGAAGGAGCACGGTTTTTCCGACGCCCAGATCGCGCAACTGCGCGGGTGTGACGAGGCGGAGGTGCGGAGCATCCGGCTCGCCGCTGGCGTGCGCCCCGTGTTCAAAACGGTGGACACGTGCGCGGGTGAGTTTCCCGCGCAGACGCCGTACCACTACTCGAGCTATGAGCAGGAAACCGAGGTCGCGCCATCCGATCGGAAGAAGGTCATCATTCTCGGGTCGGGCCCGAACCGGATCGGACAGGGGGTCGAGTTCGACTACTCGTGTGTGCACGCCTCCTTTGCGCTCTCTGATGCCGGATTCGAAACGATCATGATTAACTGCAACCCCGAAACGGTCTCGACCGACTACGACACGAGCGACCGACTCTACTTCGAGCCGCTCACCCTGGAGGACGTGCTCGAAATTGTCCACGCCGAATCGCAGTCGGGTGAGCTTATCGGGGTGCTCGTGCAACTCGGTGGGCAAACAGCACTCGGGCTCGCGAAGGGACTCGAAGCGGCGGATGTCCCCATTCTGGGGACGACCCCGGCGGCGATTGACCTTGCCGAGGAGCGGGGGCTTTTTAGCGCCATCCTCGAACAGGCCGGTCTGCTTGCGCCGCGGAACGCGACGGCGATTGATCTGGCGGGTGCGGTCGTGGCGGCCGAAAACATTGGATATCCCGTGCTGGTGCGTCCGAGTTATGTGCTGGGAGGTCGGGGCATGGAGATCCTCTACGACACGCCGTCGCTCGTGGACTACTTCGACCGGATCACCGGGCAGGGGATCGTGGGGCCGGGATTTCCGCTGCTTGTTGACCGCTTCCTTGACGATGCGATCGAGATTGATGCCGACGCACTTTTCGACGGGCACGACCTGTACATCGGTGGGATCATGGAGCACATTGAGGAGGCCGGGGTCCACTCTGGTGACTCGAGTTGCACCCTCCCGGCTGTGACGCTCGGTCGAGCCGACCTGGAGCGGGTGCGCGATGCGACCCGGGCAATCGCTGAGGGAATCGGGGTGCGAGGCCTGCTGAACGTGCAGTTTGCGCTCGGTGCGGGGGTGCTATACGTGCTGGAGGCGAATCCGCGCGCGAGCCGCACCGTGCCGTTTGTGTCGAAGGCGCTCGGCATTCCGCTCGCCAAAGCGGCAGCCCGAATCATGGTCGGTGCGACCATTTCCTCGCTCATTGAGGAGGGGTTGTTGCCACGGGCAGATGGCTCGCACGTGCCGCACGATGCACCGGTGGCGGTGAAAGAGGCGGTGCTTCCGTTCCACCGGTTCCGCACCCGTGAGGGGCGGATGGTGGACTCCGTGCTCGGCCCGGAGATGCGCTCAACCGGGGAGGTGATGGGAATCGACCGTGACTTCCCACGGGCGTTTGCGAAGAGTCAGCTTGCCGCCTACGGGGGAGTGCCCCAGAGCGGCACCGTGTTTGTTTCGGTCGCCGACCGTGACAAGCGGGCGAGTATTCTGCCGGTGCTGCGACTGCAGCAACTCGGGTACACGATCGTTGCGACCAGTGGCACCGCCGAGGTGTTGCGGCGCAACGGAATCGCGGTGACCGAGGTTCTCAAGTTCAGTGAGACAGCGAGCGGGATGCCGGGTGACTCGGTCGTAGACCTTATTCATCGCGGTGCGATCCAGATCGTCATTAACACACCAAACGGTCGGTCGGCGCGAGTTGATGGCTACGAGATTCGGGCCGCGGCGGTGGCGGCGGACATCCCGCTGTTTACGACGGTTGCTGAGGTTGCGGCGGCAGTTGCCTCGCTCGATGTTGTTCGCGCGGGCTTTGATGTGACAAGCCTGCAGGAGTACGAAGCACAGCGACAGGCCTCGCTCGCACGGGTGGCGGGTGCCGCAGCTGTGCAGGGCACGGCGACGGTGCAGCAGAACTCAGGGTGGGTGGCGACCGCGTGAACAGGGTGCGTGCGCTCGGCGATCGCGTGAGTGAGCCGCGTGCGTTCGGTGACCGGCTCGACGAGTGTTTCAGCCTGCACGGGCGGCTCTGCGTGGGCATTGACCCGCACGTGTCGTTGCTTGATGAGTGGGGTCTGCCCGACTCCGATGCGGGGATGCGCGAGTTCGGGCTCCGGGTGGTGGATGCTACGGCGCGCCGCGCCGGGATCGTGAAACTGCAGGTGGCGTTCTTCGAGCGACACGGCTCGGCCGGCTACGCCGCCCTGGAACGGATCATCGCCGAGGCACGCGGTGCCGGACTGCTCATCATCGCTGATGTGAAACGCGGCGATATTGGCACGAGCGTGCGGGCGTACGGTGACTCGTGGCTGCGCCCCGGCTCGCCTCTGGGCTCTGATGCGATCACCGTGAATCCATACCAGGGGCTCGGATCGTTGCAGGATGTTTTCTATCAGGCGGAGAGCTGGGGTAAGGGTGTGTTTGTGCTTGCGGCCACGAGTAATCCTGAGGCAGCTGCCGTGCAGCGGGCGGTGTTGCAGCAGTCGAGCCGGGAGGGCTCAACGGTGGCCGGAGCGATCGTGGCCGGGGTCGCGGGATGGAACGCCACCGCGGATGACAGGACGGTTGCCACGGCATCCGGTGGCGGCACAACACCCACCCACCGCCCTCCCTACGGATCCATCGGCGTCGTCATTGGTGCCACCGTCGATCTGTCCGCCGCCGGAATCGACGCCGCGACCGACCCACCGCACCCCACCCTGCCGGTGCTTGCTCCCGGCTTTGGACACCAGGGCGCTGTCGTATCGGATGCTCGTGCCATCTACGGTTCGCTCGTTGACGGCGTCATTGTGAGCGAGTCTCGCTCGATTCTCGCGGCGGGACCGGACGGAATCGCGGACGCGGTTGCTCGACACGCCGACCAGGCGGCGATGCTGTGACGCCAAGCTGAGGGTGACAGCTGAGTATGACAACAGGCATCCGTGCCCGTTAACCCCGAACAGCGCGCAACCGAACGGAAAAAGCTAAGGTAGAACGATCATCTCCGTTGCCTGAGAGGGGTCAATGTCAGAGCAGACCAACCACCGCGCCACCGGGCTCCCGGTCGTGGACCGTGCCGCAGGACTGCAGGCAGCTGTTGCTGCTCGTCGTGCTCGGGCAGCTGTGAAAGCGGTTGTTGCGAGCCGCCAGAGAACCCCGATCGATGTGCTTCGCGGCGCGACGCGCGAGCCGGGTAGCGCGGAGGGCACCCTGCGAGTGTCGGATCTGCTGCGGGCCATCCCGGGCATTGGTGTCACCAAGGTCGAGCGGATCATGACCGAACTCGACATCTCGCCCGTGAAGCGGCTCGGTGGACTAGGGCAGCGACAGCAGCGCAGCCTGCACCTGTTCTTGCGCACGTGGGCTGCGCAGCACGGCGGGTGTGCCGGTCAGCTCACGGTACTCGCAGGACCTACGGCCGTGGGCAAGGGCACCGTGTCGGTGTACATTCGGCAGAATTATCCCGAGGTGAGTATTTCGATCTCGGCCACAACGCGGCTACCCCGCCCGGGCGAGGTGGAGGGCAAGACCTATTTCTTCGTCGATGATGCCGAGTTTGATCGGATGATTCGGGAGGGCGAGTTGCTCGAGTGGGCGACCGTGCACAACGCCTACCGGTACGGCACTCCCCGGGAACCGGTTGAGTCTGCGCTCGCGGCGGGGCAACGGGTGCTGCTCGAAATTGACATTCAGGGTGCCCGGTCGGTGCGACAGGTCATGCCGGAGGCGAGTTTTATCTTTCTGCTGCCGCCGACGTGGGAGGAACTGGTACGCCGCCTCACCGGCCGAGGTACCGAGAGCACAGAGGAGCAGATGCAGCGGCTTCGCAGTGCCGAGGTTGAGCTTGCGGCGGTGACAGAGTTTGATTTCCGTGTTGTCAATAAGGATGTTGCGACGGCGGCACGGGAGGTTGTTGACCTGATGGGGTGAGGTTCGGACGGCACCGGGTACCGGGCCGGTCTGCGCTGTCAGCGGGGTCGAACACTGTCACGTGCGCGGCAACGCTGTTCCGCGGGCCAGCCCGCGATGTCAGTGGGGCCGATTAGGCTGTCGGCATGAGTGAACGGCTGCGATGGGGCATCCTGGCAACAGGCGGAATTGCGCGAAAAGTAACCGGTGATCTGCTGGCCAACGGGTTCACCGTGGCCGCGGTGGGGTCTCGTTCGCTCGCAAAGGCAGAGGCATTTGCGGCGGAGTGTGGAATTTCTCGCGCCCACGGGTCGTATCGAGAGCTCACCGCAGACCCCGGGGTTGATGCGGTGTACGTGGCGACACCGCACCCCTTACACGCTGACAACGCGCTGCTCGCGCTGACCGCGGGTAAGCATGTGCTTGTAGAAAAACCCTTCACCCTCAACGCCGAACAAGCGCAGGCCGTGGCAACCCGGGCAGCTCAGACACAGTTGGTCGTGCGTGAGGCGATGTGGACAAGGTACCTGCCGCACATGGTGCGGGTGCACGAGATCATCGCGGCGGGCACCCTGGGGGAGGTGCGCACCCTCATCGCCAATCACACGCAGCTGCTCAGCAGCGACCCTGCTCACCGGATCAACGCACCCGAACTGGGCGGTGGGGCACTGCTTGATCTGGGAATTTATCCGGTGTCGTTTGCGTGGGACCTGTTTGGTGAGCCCAGCAGTGTGCGTGCGGCTGCGAGTTTTGGCACGACCGGGGTGGACTCGCAGGTCGTCACGGTGTTGACCTATTCGTCGGGACAGGTCGCCTCGCTCTGCGCCTCACACATCGCGCGGGGGCCGAATATTGCGATGCTCCTGGGTTCCGAAGCTCGGATTGAGATTGACTCGGTCTGGTACCAGCTCGCAAACTTCCGGGTGATCGCCAATGACGGAACCGTGTTGGAAGAGTACCGGTCACCGGAGGTGCTCGGTACGGGGCGACACTTCCAGTTCAGAGCGTTTGAAGAGATTGTTGCGGCCGGTGGTGACCGGAACCCAGATCAGCGAGCATTCAAGAGTGCGCGGGAGTCTCAGGGTCGGCTGCCGGTTACCGAGTCGGTTGCGATTATGAACACTCTCGACCGGGTGCGCGCGCAGATCGGGCTGAGGTACCCGGGTGAGGATCGGGTACCTCCGGGCGAGTTCCCGGGGTCCGTGAGCTGTGAGTGACCCCCTCTCATCCGACACCGCAGGCCACGGGAACCCCGGAGTTCGTGAGCTGCGGGTGACCTGTGAGCATCGTTGTCGCATCAGTGTTGTCGGGCCACTCGGGCTGAGGTCGTAGACTTGGTGGGCACGCGTCAGCCTGTTGCGGCGTGTGTATCGCGCGGGGCGAGCCCCGCGGCATCCATTTCAAGGAGTCTTCATGGCTGAGAAGCTGTCCGGCATCATCGACCCGCCCATTGACAACCTGCTCAAGCGGGTGGACTCGAAGTACCAGCTCGTCATTTTTGCGTCGAAGCGGGCTCGACAGATCAACGACTACTACGCCGACCTGCACGAGGGCAGCATGTACAACAACGTTGGGCCGCTCGTTGATTCCGCGATTGACGACAAGCCGCTCACGGTGGCACTGCACGAGATTCACGAGGAGAAGCTTCGGCTTCGACCGATCGGCGAATGAGCTCGGGTGCCTCGGTGAACCCCGAGGGCGGGTCTGCGCAGCACGCGGGCGACACCGGGTTGCGGCGGTGCCGGGAAAACGACACTGGCGGGTCTGCGCGGCACGCGGGCGACACCTGCCCTGAGTGGACGGCTTCTGCTCGCGATCACCCCGGGTTCTCGGGCCGGGATGACTCCGGCCCCCGACTGCGGATTGTCGTTGGTGTCACCGGCGGAATCGCGGCGTACAAGGCTGTCTTTCTCGTGCGCGGGTTTGTGCTCGACGGACACGATGTGCACGTTGTGCCGACGGCAGCCGCGCTCCGATTCGTGGGACTGCCGACCTGGGAGGCAATTTCCCGCAATCCGGTGAACACCGACCCCTTCGACGACGTCGCTGAGGTGCGACACGTGGCACTCGGACAGAGCGCCGACCTTATTGTCATTGCCCCTGCAACCGCGAACTCGCTCGCGAAACTCGCCACCGGGCTTGCCGATGACCTGCTCGGCACGACGGTGCTCGCGAGCGAGGCACCGCTGGTCATCGCACCCGCCATGCACCGCGAAATGTGGGAGAACGCGGCGACGCAGGCAAACATTGCAACGCTGCGCGCCCGCGGGCACACGGTGGTTGGCCCCGGTGACGGGCAGCTGACCGGCGACGACCGCGGCGTTGGTCGGATGTCGGAGCCGACGGAGATCGCGGCAGCGGCGCTGGCGGTGGTTGTTGCCTCGACCGGTAGACGTACGAGATCGGCTGACCTGGCCGGTGCGCGTACGAGATCGGCTGACCTGGTTGGTCAGCGCATTCTCATCACGGCTGGCGGCACTCGCGAGCCGCTCGACCCGGTGCGGTTTTTTGGCAATCGCTCGAGCGGTCGGCAGGGTGTCGCACTCGCTGAGGCGGCGATCGAACGTGGCGGCGAGGTCGTGTTTATAGCGGCGAATCTGGAGGTTCCGGAGCCGGGTGGATGTGACATCCACCGGGTCTCAACAGCCGCGGAGCTGCGTGAGGCTACCCTGGCTGCTGCGGGCACCGCGCGCATTGTCATTATGGCGGCAGCGGTCGCCGATTATCGTCCCGTCACCGTGAGCGAGACAAAGATCAAAAAACAGGGGGATGCCTCGCTGACGCTGACGTTTGTGGCGAACCCAGATATTCTTGCGGAACTTGGGCACAGCTCGCACCCGGGAACCGTGCTCGTGGGCTTTGCCGCAGAAACTGAACCTGAGGATGCCCAGTTGCTGCGGGTGGCGCGGGCGAAGCAGGAGGCGAAGGGTGCTGACATCCTGGTTGTCAATCGGGTTGGGTGGGACACCGGATTTGGGGACGCGGACAACGAGGTCGTTGTGCTTGGTGCCGCGGGCAGGGTGCTTACGAGCACGAATGGATCGAAAATGTCGGTGGCTCATGCCATCCTCGATGCAGTGCTCGCCCACGACACCCCCACCTGAAAGTTGATGCAGAACACCCATGAGCGATCTTCGCCTGTTCACCTCCGAGTCCGTGACCGAGGGACATCCCGACAAGATCTGTGATCAGATCTCCGATGCGATCCTCGACGCCATGCTCGCGGAAGACCCGTACAGCCGTGTCGCGGTCGAGACCCTTGTCACGACGGGGCTTGTGCATGTGGCGGGTGAGGTCACAACCTCGGGGTATGTGGAAATTCCATCGATCGTGCGGGAGACGGTCACGGCGATCGGGTATAACTCATCGGATGTCTGGTTCGACGGTCGTTCCTGCGGAGTGTCGGTGTCGATCGGTGGGCAATCGCCCGATATTGCACAGGGAGTTGACGACGCGTTTGAAACGCGCGAGGGCGCGAGTCGTGACGTGCTTGATCGGCAGGGGGCGGGCGACCAGGGCATCATGTTCGGCTTTGCAACGCGAGAAACCCCCGAGCTCATGCCGCTGCCGGTTTGGGTTGCGCACCGGCTCGCCGAACGGCTCGCAGAGGTGCGCAAACAGGGTGAACTCGACTATTTGCGACCCGATGGTAAAACCCAGGTGACGGTTGGTTACCAGGGGCATACGCCTCGCACGATCGAAGCGGTTGTGCTGTCGACGCAGCACTCTCCGGAAGTTTCGACCGAGCGCCTGCGGGCCGAGATCACTCGGCTTGTCATAGCGCCGGTGCTCGATCGGGTTGAGCTTACTCGTTCCAACATGCAGCTCTTTATCAATCCCACCGGTCGGTTTGAAATCGGCGGGCCGCAGGGTGACGCGGGGCTCACGGGTCGCAAAATTATTATCGACACGTACGGGGGGGCATCGCGCCACGGTGGCGGAGCGTTCAGCGGGAAAGATCCCTCGAAGGTCGACCGATCCGCCGCGTACGCCCTGCGGTGGGTAGCAAAAAACGTCGTTGCGGCGGGCCTGGCAGACCGGCTCGAAATCCAGGTCGCGTACGCGATTGGAAAGGCCGCTCCGGTGGGGTTGTATGTGGAGAGCTTCGGCACCGGGACGGTGTCAGACGAGACGATTATTCGGGCCATCCGGGAGGTGTTTGACCTGCGCCCGGCCGCGATCATTCGCGACCTTGACCTGCTCCGACCGATCTATCGACAGACCGCAGCGTACGGGCACTTTGGGCGGGAGCTGCCCGACCTTACCTGGGAGCGGCTCGACCGTCTTGACGATCTGCGTGCCGCTGCGCGGGTGTGAGCGGTGGTGGTCGTTGAATGAGCAGCGGTGCGCCGGGAGTGGGCGGCGAGAGCGTCGGCAGCGTTCGTGTGTCCGTAGAGCACCGTGATGCGTCCACCGTGGGCTCTGGTGGGATACCTGTGGGCTCTGGTGTGCTCCCTGGTGCCCGCAGGTCACAGGAGCACGAGCACGCGCTAACCGCGGCGGAGCGCACGAGGCCGGAGCATTGCGGGTCACCGGAGCACGGGGGCAGGGTTGTGCGGGTTCTTATTGATTCCCCGCTGCCACAGCTCGATCAGTTGTTTGACTATGCGATTCCGGAGCGGTTGAGCGAGATGATACGGGTCGGAGTGCGGGTGCGGGTGCCGTTGCGTTCTGGTGGCCGGATTGCGAACGCCTGGGTTATCGAAGTCGTGACGGAGAGCGCGTTCGTGGGGAAACTGAGTGAGCTGGACGATGTTGTCTCAGCGGTTCCGGTGCTGACACCGGAGGTGTGGCGGCTTGTGCGAGCCGCCGCCGACCGAGCCGCGGGAAACGCGAGCGATATCCTGCGACTGGCGGTCCCGACACGATACGTGCGGGCTGAGAAAACCTGGGCGGCGGCGGCGGCGGTTGGTTCGCTCACGGCTGCACACCCCGGAGCCGATGAGGCCCGCTCGGTTCCCTCCGCCGCAGTAGACAGTGCGCGCTCGATTGACGGGGGTGTCTCGACCGGAACATCGGTGGGAGCCCCGGCAGTTGTCATTGCGGGGTACGAGCCGGGACGGGTGGAACGAGGGATTGACAGCGGCGAACGTCTCGCACTGGCTGCCGCCCCGCAGCCACTACACCTGCCCACCGGACACTGGGTAGCGGCGTGGGCGAGCACTCTTGCCCACGCCGCGGCGTACACCGTGGCTCAGGGCAAATCGAGCATCCTCGTCGTTCCCGATTATCGGGACCAGGAACAGCTCGAACACGCCCTCGCCGCCCTCGTGCACACCGGAGTGATCCACCCGGACCGTATTCTGCGCACTGACGCTCGTCAGCCGGGTGGTACTCGGTTCCGCGACCACCTCCGCGCCACCACTGGCCGAGCGCACATCATCATCGGAAACCGGTCGGTCGTCTATGCGCCGGCTGACCGGCTCGGGCTTATCGCACTGTGGGACGATGGCGACCCTCTTCACGCCGAACCGCTCGCACCGTACGTTCACGCGCGTGACGCCGCCCTCATCCGACAGGAACAATCCGGTGCCGCCCTGATATTTCTCAACCACAGCGGCAGCGTTGAGCTGGAGCGTCTGTGTGAGATTGGCTGGGTTCACCGCGTTCCCCCGATCCGGCCGCTGCATCCGCGGGTCATTGTGACCGAGAACCAGGAGACACCGGAACCCGGCTCCGCCCGTATCCCATCGCTGGCCTGGCGGCACGCGCAAGACGCCGTGAAGGAAGGGCCCGTGCTCGTGCAGGTTGCCCGGCCCGGCCATACGCTCCTCTACGTCTGCGGCGGATGTCGACAGGTAGCACGCTGTAGCACCTGCCACAGTGCCCTCATGACCCCCCGCAGCAGACCGGAACCTGTTGGGGCTGCTGCCTCGAGCGTTCGCGAAGGGATGACCCGGGGCCCGGCCCGCCACCGTGTGAGCACCCCCGTTCTGGCCGAGCCGCCGCACGGTGGAACAGGTATTCAGCTGCCCCGGCCCGGCCCGGGAAAAAGTGGGCCGTCGCCGCACGGTGGAACAGGTTCGCGTGGAACGGGTTTGCGTGGAACGGGTCCGCACTGTCCCCTGTGCGGACCGCTGTCACGGTCGTGGTGCTGCCCCGAGTGTGACAGCACACAGCTCCGAGCCGCGACGATTGGAGCGACCCGCACGGCCGAGGAACTCGGCCGGGCATTTCCCCGCACCCTCATCGTTCTCGCCGACGGCGAGCATTCGGTTCTCACTGTCCCCGCAAAACCCGCTCTTGTTATCGCGACCCGAGGCGCCGAACCGGTTGCTGAGGGCGGATACCGGGCGATCCTGCTCCTGGACGGTGACCGGATGCTGCTGCGCGAATCCCTCCGTGTTGCAGAAGACTGCCTGCGGTGGTGGTCGAACGCTGCCGCGCTCGCTGCACCACAGGCACCGGTGTTTCTCGTCGGCGTCGGCGGACAACTCGCCTCGGCGTTGGCCGGGTGGCGGCAGTCCCGGTGGACATCGGCGGAGTTCGCGGCTCGCCGTGAGCTCCGCTTCCCTCCCGCCGTACGGGTTGCGACGTTGACGGCACCGCCATCAACGCTCGCTGCGGTCATCGCCGCCGTGCAGGCGGAAGTACCGGAGGTCGACGCGCTCGCAACGATACCGGTTGAGCAGGAACTCAGCCGGGTCATCCTGCGCTTTGACTATGCGCAGGGAGCGAGCGTCGCTCGTGCCCTGCGCGCCGAGAAAATTCGCCTCGCCACCGCACGTCGACGTCCTGTTGCGGGACGATCGCCGTCACCACTACCGAAGCTGCGGGTTTGTTTCGATGACCTGACCGCGCTGTGAGACGACGAGGTGTCCGACCCGCTGAAGATGTCAGGTCGCATTCCCGGTGATGAGTGTGGTCATCAACGCGGAGGCGACGGCGACTTATTGGTGCGGCTCGGTGATCGGATGACTGAATCCACCACCACAACGATCAGTGGCAACCTCAACGGCAGCGATCAGTGACAGCGTTAGTGACAATGATCGGCGACAATGGACTGTGCGCCTCGTCTTTGCTGGAACCCCCGCCGCCGCGGTGCCGAGCCTCCAGCGCCTGCACGGCCTCGGCTTCGAGATTGTTGCGGTTATTACCCGCCCGGATGCCCCGCTCGGACGCCGTCGCATCCTCACTCCCTCGCCCGTGGCAGAGGCGGCCGAGAAACTCGGGCTCAGAGTTGTCCGTGCCGCCCGTCTCGATGCGGAGACCACCACCCTCATCGCGACACACCGCCCCGACCTCGGAGTTATTGTGGCCTACGGTGGCCTGGTTCGCGACCCCCTGCTGACGGTGCCGAGGCACGGGTGGATCAACCTGCACTTTTCACTGCTGCCCGCGTGGCGTGGGGCCGCACCGGTGCAGCACTCGCTTATTGCCGGTGGGTGCGGGGTCGGGGCATCCGTTTTTCGGCTCGTGTCGCAACTGGACGCCGGAGACCTGTATGCCTCACAGCCCCACGCACCTGCCGACCACGAGACCGCCGGTGATGTTGTGGATGCCCTCGCTCGATCGGGTGCCAGTCTTCTTAGCGACGTGGTCACCTCGATACGCGCGGGCACCGCCCACACCGCTCCGCAGGTTGGTGAGCCGACCTTCGCGCCCAAACTTACCCTCGACGATGCTCGCCTCGACTGGACGCACCCGGCCCCCACCATCCTCGCCCGCTTTCGCGGGGTCACTCCCGAACCCGGTGCCTGGACGACGGTCGATGGTGTGCGATTGAAGATCCGTGCCCTGGCGTTGGACACTGCAGATGCTTCGGATGCCACGGCGCTGCCCGCTGCTCCGGGCTCCCTCACGGCCCCACCGCCTGTTGTTCCGGGAATCTGTGCCACAGCACCGTCTGCACCGCTGGCCCCCGGCGAATTTGCTCTTCGCAATCGTCGGCTTGTTATCGGCACGGCGACTGTTCCGCTCGTGTTACTGCGCGTGCAACCCGAAGGACGTATCGAGATGGATGCTTCCGCCTGGTGGCGTGGACTCAGCGTCCCAACTCGCCGGATCGTGGCGCGCTCTAAAACTGTCGGAGGTTGTTGACATGTGGCCTGGGGAAGGGGGTATGAGTTTCACAATTAAACAACTGATGCGCCCTTACGTCGGTTACAGGGGCCACACAAAATCTGGAGATTTTCAGCTGTCGTAGCACCACCGTATGCTACTGGAATCACATGGTCGTACTGGAGTTCAGTATTAGTGCCACACTGGCGACAGCGTCCCCGGTCTCGTGTCCACACGAATTGTTTGACTTCAGAGGAGATTGCCCGCCGCACAGTTGAGCGGGGGCTTTGCTCCATGGCGACTATCGATTTTGCGCGGTTTAACGTAGCTTCATTTCTCTGGTGTTTCACGACCAGTAGTGCATAAACATCTTCCGGGTGTAACCCATCGTTGTCCCAGTGCCACTGCCCTCTGAAAAGCCAATAGGCACGCTCCTCCACCTGTGCAACCCTCCAAGGAAATCGCTCCGTTTGGGCGACCAATTGGTCGAACTCCTCACCGCGTACCTTCCAGAGACGATAGACCTGTCTACCGATTGCCAGTGTGACCCAGCCCTTAGTGCGGAACACCCCGGGTTGGTGGGTGAGTTTCACGTTATTGACCCGTCGAAGCACCTTAAATCTCCTAATGAGTAACCAGGGAACGAACTATATAGTAGCTCATATCCGACACTCTCGAGGCCGCATTCAAGCACCTGATTGAGCATCCCGTCCCCACGAAACAACGCGAAACCAATGCGAGTTCACAGCACGTTTTCGACACCCACCTCCAAACTCTGCGGTGTCCATCCGGCCCGTCACCTGCCTATCACCCAGGACACCATCTGATCCTGTGTGAACACTCGTGGTTGGCGCGAGCTTGATGTCCGCTTCCAAGAACGAAATTCAGTCCGTTCTGTCGGGCACTACCGGTGTCGCCACACCAGCACGCGACCGAATTAGTCCGGATACGGACGATACGTCTCGTTCTCGTTCTCGTTCCCGTTTCGCGTTCGATGGTACCCAACACTTACTTCGTCGAAACACAACCCGCCCAGATAGGCTTTCCCCATGCCCTCGCGAATCAACCCGAGCATCCTGTCGGCTGACTTCGCGAACTTTGAGCGTGAGTTGGGGCGGATCGCGAGCGCCGACCTCGTGCACGTTGACGTCATGGATAACCATTTTGTGCCGAACCTTACGTTTGGACTGCCGATGGTGCAGCGCTTGCAGCAGGTCAGCCCCATTCCGCTTGACGTGCACCTCATGATCGACGATGCCGACCGGTGGGCTCCCGGTTATGCCGAGGCGGGCGCGTACTCGGTCACCTTCCACGCCGAAGCGGCGGCTGATCCGGTTGGTATTGCCCGCCGCCTGCGTGAGATTGGTTCCCGTGCGGGCATCGCACTGAAACCGGGCACGGATGTCACGCCCTACCTTGAGTTGCTGCCGAACTTCGATCAGGTCCTGGTCATGACGGTCGAACCAGGATTTGGGGGGCAGTCCTTCATGCCCGAAATGATGGGCAAGCTCCGCACTCTCGCTAGGGCTGTGCACGTGCGCGGACTCGACGTGTGGCTGCAGGTTGACGGGGGCGTGTCGCTCGACACCATCGGCATCGCCGCCGAGGCCGGTGCTGACACCTTTGTCGCTGGATCCGCCGTTTTTGGTGCGGATGTCCCGGCCGAGCAGATTGCGGCACTGCGGGATGCGGCGGCGGGTCATTCGCACCGGTAATCTTGACGGGTGAAGACTTTTGACGGGCTTTTTGCTGAGTTGAGCGAGATCGCTCGCCGTCGCCCCGAGGGTTCTGGCACTGTGCGGGCGCTCGATGCTGGTGTGCACGCGATCGGCAAGAAGATCGTGGAGGAAGCGGCCGAGGTGTGGATGGCGGCCGAATACGAGGGCGATGAAAAAACCGCTGAGGAAATTTCGCAGCTGCTTTACCACCTGCAGGTGCTCATGCTCGCACAGGGGCTCACCATTGAAGATGTTTACCGACATCTCTGAGTCGATACTGGCCTGACATCCGCCCCTGACAAACTCGAAAGCCGCCTTATGCTCCGAATAGCCGTGCCGAACAAGGGATCGCTTGCCGATACCGCCGCGCAAATGCTCAGCGAGGCGGGGTACCACGGGCGCCGTGATCCGCGCGATCTCATTGTCGCGGACAGCCGCAACGGGGTGGAGTTCTTCTATCTGCGGCCGCGGGATATCGCAACCTATGTTGGATCAGGGGTGCTTGATGTCGGCATCACCGGGCGGGATTTGCTGTTGGATTCGGGGGCGAGAGCCGTTGAGATCGAACCGCTCGGGTTCGGGCAGTCAACGTTCCGGTTTGCGGCACCGACCGGGGTATTTGCAACTCTCTCCGACCTCGACGGCGCGCGCGTGGCCACGAGCTATCCCGGGCTGGTGCGCACGTTTCTTGCGGCCCACGGTGTGACCGTGCACCTCGTGCGCCTTGACGGTGCGGTCGAGTCTGCCGTGCGGCTCGGAGTTGCCGATGCGGTCGCTGATGTCGTGTCGACCGGTGCGACGCTGCGTCAGGCGGGGCTGGAGATTTTTGGTCCGGTCATCCTCGAGTCTGAGGCGGTGATCATCGGGCCGGTCGCCGAGAACGCGAACCGGCCCGGCATTGATACGCTCCTGCGCCGCTTGCAGGGTGTGCTCGTGGCTCGGCAGTGGGTGATGCTCGATTACGATATTCCCGTCACAGACCTTGAACGAGCAACTCTTGTTGCCCCCGGGTTCGAGTCACCAACGGTGTCACCGCTGCACGATCCGGAGTGGGTTGCGGTGCGAGTTATGATTCGTGCTGACACCATGAACCAGGTCATGGACCAACTGTACGCGCTCGGTGCCCGTGCCATCCTCGTGAGTCAAATCCACGCCGCCAGGCTGTGAGCGACCGGATGCCCCTCACTGTCCGTATTATTCCGTGCCTAGATGTTGATCGGGGCCGGGTGGTCAAGGGCGTTAATTTTCGCAAACTGCGTGATGCCGGTGACCCCGTGGAGCGTGCCGAACAGTACGGCACACAGGGTGCCGACGAGCTTACGTTTCTCGATGTCACGGCGACCGTGGATGACCGGTCGACGACGTACGACATGGTGCAGCGGGTCGCTGAGCAGGTGTTTATTCCGCTCACGGTGGGCGGTGGCATCCGCTCGCCCGAGGATGTGGCCCGGTTGCTCGGTCACGGTGCCGACAAGGTGGGAGTCAACAGCGCCGCGATTGTGCGTCCGGGGTTACTCAGCGAGATAGCTGACCGGTTTGGTGCGCAGGTGCTTGTGCTCTCGCTCGATGTGAAGCGAGCGTCGCACACACCGTCGGGGTTTGCCGTCACGACCCACGGTGGGCGCACCGAGACACAGCTTGACGCGCTCGCCTGGGCACGCGAGGCGATTGAGCGTGGCGCGGGGGAGTTGCTGGTTAACTCAATTGATGCCGACGGCACGAAGGCCGGGTATGACCTTGAGCTCACCTCGCTCATGCACGAGCTGTCAACTGTCCCGATTATTGCCTCTGGGGGTGCGGGGGCGCTTGCCGACTTTGCCCCGGTCGTCGCGGCGGGTGCCGACGCGGTGCTCGCGGCATCCGTGTTTCACAACGGTGAGTTGACCATTCGTGAGGTGAAGGCCGCACTCGCGGCGGAGGGCGTGGTGGTGCGGTGAGTGCGCAAAACGAGACGGCCCAGGATGTCGCGGTGCGGAGCACGGTGGCACCCGGCGGGGTATCTGACAAGACCGATGCGGATGTCGCAGCCGCACTTGATCGCGCCCGCTTTAACGCCGACGGGCTGTTGCCCGCGGTCATCCAGCAGCACGATACGGGCGAGGTGCTCATGCTCGGCTGGATGGACCGTGAGGCGATGCGGCGCACCCTCACACAGGGGCGAGTGACGTTCTGGTCCCGCTCGCGTCAGCAGTATTGGCGCAAGGGTGACACAACGGGCAACGCCCAGTGGGTGCGTTCGGCAGCGCTCGACTGCGACGGTGACACGCTGTTGGTTCGAGTGGTACAGGTGGGTGTGGCCTGTCATACCGGCACGCGCACGTGCTTCGACGGCGACGAGTTGACCGTCGTTGCCGACGCGGCATCCGCGGCATCGGGTGAGGGTGTTCGTGGTGTTGCGGGGTCGAGCGATGTCGATGTGCCTTGTGACACCGCGGTCGAGGCCGGGTTTGTTCGCTCCGCCGGGCTCGGTCAGCGCACAGAGAAGGGAGCAGCCCGTGGCATCCACAACTCGTGAAGACTTTCTCGCACACCTGGTCGGTCGTCGAGTGGTGCCGGTCGTGCGCGAGTGCTTTGCCGACGGCGAATCGCCGGTTGGTATCTACCGGAAACTCGCGGCCGATCAACCCGGTTCGTTTTTGCTGGAATCGGCTGAACAGGGGGGCATGTGGTCACGCTACTCGTTTGTTGGTGTCGCCAGCTATGGGGTGCTCACGCAGCGCGGTGATGAGGTCGAGTGGCTCGATTATGGGCTGTCGGCGCAGCGGGCATTTGGCACGGATGTCTCGGCGCTCGCCCCGCTCGCGGCCGTTGATGCGCTGTACCAGCGGTGGCAGACAGCGAGTGTCCCGGACGGCCCGCCGCTGTCCGGTGGGCTCGTGGGATTCATTGGCTGGGAGGCTGTGCGGCAGCTTGAGCATCTTCCGAATCGCCCCCCGTGCGATTTCGATATTCCCGGGCAGGCGTTGGCGTTCGTCGCGGATCTTGTTGTGGTTGATCACCGCACGGGAACCGTGCAGCTTGTGGCAGTCATGCTCAACACCGATACTGTTGACGCCGAGGCGCTCTGGCTCGCAGCGCAAGAGCGCCTCGATCGAATGCAGCGTTTGCTCGCTCAACCCGCTGAAGCGTGGTTGGCCGAGGTGGATTTTGCCGCGCCATCCACGCCCCGTCACCTCACCGCAAAACATGACTTTCTCACCGCGGTCGTGCGCTCGAAAGAGCACATTGTGGCCGGGGATATCTTCCAGGTCGTTATCTCGCAGCGGTTTGAGCATGATGTCACGGCGCATCCACTCGAGGTGTATCGGGTGCTGCGCAACCTCAACCCCAGCCCGTACATGTACTACTTTCACCTTGAGGATGTCGCGCACCGGCCATTCTGGATTGTCGGGTCATCGCCCGAAGCGCTCGTGAAAGTACAGTCGGGGCGGGTGTACACCCACCCGATCGCGGGGTCAAAACCCCGTGGCGACACCCCCGAGGCTGACGCGGAGCTTGAGGCTGAGCTCGCGAACGATGCGAAAGAACAGTCTGAGCACCTCATGCTCGTGGACCTGAGCCGCAATGATCTCTCCCGGGTGTGTGAGGCCGGGTCGGTGGAGGTGACGGAGTTCATGCGGGTGGAGCGATACAGCCACATTATGCATCTCGTGTCTTCGGTGGAGGGTAACCTCACCGCTGGGCGCAGTGCGATTGATGTGCTCCGCGCGAGCTTCCCGGCGGGCACGCTGTCGGGGGCCCCCAAGCCTCGGGCACTGGAGATCATCGACGATCTGGAACCGACGCAGCGCGGTGTGTACGGCGGTGTTGTCGGCTACTTCGGATTCGATGGCGACGCTGACCTTGCGATCGCGATCCGTACGGCCGTCATTGCGGACGGGGTCGCCCGTGTGCAGGCGGGTGCGGGACTGGTTGCCGATTCTGATCCGGAGACCGAGTATGAGGAATCCCGGGACAAGGCGGCGGCACCGCTGCGTGCGGTCGCCATCGCCAATGCTCTGCGGAGGTTGCGGTGATTGGTGTGTGCTGTGTGTTTGTGGTGTTGTGGGGGCTGCAGTGACCGGTGCTCGGCTCAGATTTGTGACCCTTTCCGGTTGCCTTGTGGCGGCACTGTTGGTGTTGCTCGCATGGAGTCAAAGCTGGTACCAACTCGTTCTTGCGCCAGGGTCGGGTGCTACCGGTGCACCGCTTTCGATTTCCGGAGATATTGCCTCGCCCGCGCTCGCTGCCTTTGCGCTCGCCGCGCTCGCACTCGTGGCGGCACTGGCACTGGCCGGTCCGGGCATCCGAATGGTGCTCGGTGTGCTTGCCGTGCTGCTCGGTGGCTGCGTGCTCCTCGCTGCGGCAACGACCCTCAGCAACCCGGTGACCGCGGTCTCTTCGGCGGTGACGAAGGCGACCGGGGTGGCCGGGGATGCCTCGACTGCCGCGCTCGTCGGATCGCTCACCCAGACCGGGTGGCCGATCGTGTCGTTCATCGGTGGAGTGTTGCTTCTGGCCGCGGGAGTCGTGGTGTTGATCACCGGAGGAAGGTGGCCCAGTAGCTCACGGCGCTATAGTCCGGTGAGGATAGCCCCGGTGGACGGACCGGATGAGATCGAGGAATCCGCCGGCTCGACGTGGCCCGTCGGGGCAGGCCGGTCGGGTGATGCTGCGGTTCTGATCGAAGCTAGTGAGGGGGTCACCGGATTCGACGGGAGCCACGAATCATCCAGTGACGCAATCAGCGACTGGGACAGCCTGACACACGGCACTGATCCGACCGCCCGGAACTAAGCGCGCCAGCCCCGTCCGCTCCGAACCCTGTGCGAGGGTCGTGCCAGCCCCGTCCGCTCCGAATCCTGTGCGAGGTTCGTGCCAGCCCCGTCCGTTCCGAACCCTGTGCGAGGGTCGTGCCACGGGGAGCGTTTGTACCACGGTGTTTCCGCCTAAACTGGGTGAATGTCCCGGGAACTGCGCTTCACCAAGGGCCAGGGAACCGGGAATGATTTTATTGTCTATTCTGACCCCGAAGGGGCTTTCAATCTCTCGGCAGAGGCCATCGCCGCAATCTGCGATCGACAGTTTGGTGTGGGAGCAGACGGGGTCATCCGGGCCATCCGTTCGTCGCGTCTCGATGCGGGTGCGGCGGTGCTGGCCGAGGATGCCTCGGCGGAGTGGTTCATGGACTACCGCAACGCCGACGGTAGTGTCGCGGAAATGTGCGGCAACGGCATCCGTGTCTATCTGCGATACCTGTTAGAACAGGGCCTGTTGACTGCGGGTGTGGGGGATGTCGTGGCAATCGGCACCCGTGTCGGCGTCCGCCGGGTGACGGTGCACGAGGCTGGGTTCGAGGTCGATCTGGGCGTGTGGCGGCTGAATGACGGTGAGCCACTCGTGCGAGCGCGAGGTCTGCCGGTTGCCCGACCTGGCCTCGCGTTGAATCTCGGCAACCCGCACGTTGTCGTTGCGCTCGCCGATGAGGAGGAACTGGCGGGGGTCGATCTGACTCGGGTGCCGATCCTCGATCCAGAGGCGCCGGATGGCGCGAACATCGAGTTCGTCGTCCCTGCAGAGCCGCTCGTCGACTCGGGGTACGGGCGAATTCGGATGCGGGTGCACGAACGTGGATCAGGAGAAACTCTCTCGTGCGGCACCGGTGCTGCCGCCGCGGCGCTCGCGGTGCGGACCTGGGCTGGTATCGCTGCCCCCAGGATCTGGAAAGTGCAGGTTCCCGGCGGAGTGCTCGGCGTACGAATGTGGTCCGAAGTCGATGGCGAGCACGTGTCGTTGCGTGGCCCGGCGGAACTCGTGTTCGACGGGGTTGTGGGCATTTAACGGGGTTGTAGGCGTTAAAACATCTTCTTTCTAGCGTTTAGACACTGTCTTTCTAGATTGTCGCAAGGTGGCTTCTAGATTGCCGCAAGGTGACGTGGTTAAGGTCGTAAGCGGCCCGGCCACCCGGACAGAGGTGCGTGCGGTCATTCCTAATTGGGTGCACAGTTCAGCCCTGTCGAGTGGAGCATATCGGTGGCACATGTCGAAACTCGTTTGCCCGTCGGTACGCGCGAGCTGTTGGAGTCACCGGCCTCGGGTGTTGCGTCTGCCTCTGTGCCCGTCGGTACGCGCGAGCTGTTGGAGTCACCGGCCTCGGGTGTTGCGCTGCCTCGTGTGCCCGTCGGTACGCGCGAGCTCTTGGGGCAAGTGAACGCGGCGCAACTTGTTCTCGTGTTGTGTGTTTTCACCTGGGGGGCTTACCAGTGTTTTTGGAATCTTGCCGCAGCAAATATCGGCCCGGACGAGCCTGTCTATCTGAAGGCTGGTCTTGAGTATATCCGCGGTGATTTTTCCTACAACCGTGAGCACCCGCCCACGGTGAAATTCCTACTGGGAATAGCCCAATTACTCTTGGGCGAGGGGCAGATTGCCGGTCGGGTGCTGACCGCTTTGGCGGCGTACTCCGTCGGAGTCATCCTGTGGTTCTGGCTGAGGAGGGAGATAGGGTGGGCAGGAGCCATTACTGCTGCCGGGTTCTGGTTGATACTGCCGCACGGTTTCTACGGTAATGTCCGGCTGGACAGGATTACTCTTCTGGAACCATTCATGGTTCTCTTTGTGGTTGCTGCGATGGCATCCGCATGGCGGTGGTGGCGAACAGGAAGTCTCTGGTACGCAGCAGCGGCAGGTCTTTTATTCGCACTATCGGTGACATCTAAGGTGACCGCAATCGTCATGATTCCGGTGTTTATTCTGTTAATGGTCATCCGGCGCCCGTGGAAAAAATCGGTGTGTGCTGCCGTGTTGTTCATGATTATTGGGTGTGCTGCTGCAGTTGCCCTGTACGCACCGATGGACATTCAATCGGCACTTACCTACATGGTGGATTATCAGTCAGCGCACAATGGAAACGGGCACCTTGTCTCGATTGCCGGGATGGTCACTCGTTATCCACCGTGGTGGGCAAATCTGTGGTTTCTTGCTGCGGGGATGGGTGCTATTGCACTTATTGTCGTCGGAGGACTCACCACCGTTTCACTCCTGTCGAGGTACCGCGTTCTCACCGCATATCTCGCCGTGGCTTTGGGTCTGCTGGTGGTGTTCTATCTTGTGATATCTCGTGTGGCCCTGCCGCACTATTACTACGCCTGGGTGTGGCTACTGTGTGCTCTGGCGGGTGTTGGTGTGTCCGTGCTTCTCACCGGGCGAAACGGTGCCACCACACTCGTGAACAGAAGACGAAAATCTATTCAGACATTGACGCTTGTTGCGGTCATATTATTTTCGTTGATCAGCGGCATAACGGCGTCTGTGCGGGTGTGGAATGAGCGACCAGCGGGGGCCGCCCTTGTTAGCGCAAGATTGGCCGATGCGGGCCTGTCGAAGGGCCTAATTTACGTGGAGGGGCTTGCCGGATGGGAGTTTGTTCCGTACCTTGGATCACGTATCACCTCATCACTGCAGGATGCATCGCTTGTCGGAATTATAATTGGCTTGGGCCCAACCGATAGTGTTCCACCTTCACCCGAGTTTGTACGAGCACTCATAAACAACCCGGATATTTTTGAGGCCGTCAAAATCGATCGCATCTGCCTGTTTATTATCCGTGATAAAACCCGGGCGTTAACCCTTCTTGCCCGGGTGCACAATTAGCTAATATCTCAACGGTTAATGCTCTATTGCTGCTGTGAGGGGTATGAGCTTTCGAAGGCGAGTGCACGATCCGCACGGCGTGTTTCCTTTTTTATCACCGGGTAGTTCTCTTCCCGGTGGGTGCACGACCCTCACGATGTCCCGGGCTGGAGTTAGGCGCTCCCAAGCAGAGAGTGTCGAGCTCCCGGATTGTGCGAACCCAGATACATACCCAGGGCTGATTCTGAGCCCCAAATCGTTCTGCGTATCGCTCAACACCCACACAATCGATAGGCTGCATGTGAGCGCTCAGATCACCCCCTGTCGCCGTCTCGGCAGCCCAGGAGCCGGAGGTCTGTGCCGTGTTCAGTATCGGAACGTTCGCGGGCGCAGACTGCGGAACGTGTGGCCGCGGCTATCCTGAAACGGATCAATCGGAACGTTCGCGGGCGCAGACTGTGGACTCCGACCGAGCGCTTCTGGTACAGCTTGGCATCGGAACGATCGCGGGCGCAGAGCGTGTTCATGCGCTCGGCGTAGGGCTCGGTGAGGAACACGGCACGGCAGGGCCCACGACCCGCAGTATTCGGTACCCTTTGTTCTGTCTGGGTCGGCTCACGGTTAGCCCGAGGTCTTCTGTCAGCCAGCGCTGAAGAGAGTCCGCACCCAGCTGTTTTGCCACGACGAACCACGCGGACGAGCCGGTGGTGACAGTGTCAGCGCCAGCGTCGGCGCCGGAGTGGCTGAGTAGTCGTGGTAGCCAGCGGCGGAGCATCCCGTGCAGTTCGATCTTCCCCACTCGGATCGGGGGGTTCGACCAGATGGTTGCGAAGCGGATGTCATCGGGCACGTCCTCGGGTCGGGCCGCGCGCACGTTTGCGAGTTCGAGTCGCGCTGCGTTGCGACGGGTAAGCTCGAGTGCACGTTCGTTGGTGTCAATGGCCCACACCGTGGCATCCGGGGACCTCATCGCGAGGCTCAGTGCGATCGGACCCCATCCGCAACCGAGATCGAGCAGATTGCCCGTCACCGGCGGGGGCGGCACGCTCTCAAGCAGGATGCGTGTGCCGTGATCGAGTCGGTCGCTGCTGAACACTCCTGCGCTCGTTACGAGCTCCACATCGCGGTCGGCCAGGTGTACTCGGATGCCCCGCAGTGCGGCATCGCTGCGCGGGATTGCCGAGAAATAGTGGTCAGTGCCCATGCTTCAACGGTAACGCGGTATGCGCTGGTCGCTGATTCACAGTGCACACGAGCGGGATGACCGCGCGGGGTGCGGGGTATAGAGGGCACAGTAGGCACGCGAGTACGGCAAACATCGGGCGTTCGTTGAGGGAGGTGCCACGAACCGTTAACCTGCGCGCAACCAGTGGGTCGCTAGTTAGATACGTGGGCTGGGTACCGTCGGAGGCGGCACGGATGGATTAGCCGTCGTGCCCTCCGGCGCTCGGAGGGCCAAAACATCCGGTTTGCCGCTACAGGAGGAAATGTGACCACATCACCCACCCGTGCTATCGGTTTCTTGGGGGCGACCGCAGCACTCGTATTGGCCCTTGCAGCTTGCTCGAGCCAGTCCAACGCATCCAGTTCCAATTCTTCGGTTGACGCAAAAACAGCAACGTCCGTCGCAGATTTTGGTGGCATGGACGGCTTGATCGCTGCGGCGAAAAAAGAGGGAGCTCTCAACATCATTGCAACCCCCGGTGATTGGGCAAACTACCAGGAAATTTTTGATGGCTTCACAGCAAAATATGGAATCAAGATTAACTCGACGCAGGACAACGCGAGTAGCCAGGAAGAGATTGACGCAGCCAAAAACCTTAAGGGTCAGGACACAGCGCCTGACACCTTTGATATTGGTGCCTCGGTGACGATGGCAAACACCGATCACTTCGCGCCCTACAAGCCGACCGGCTGGGCCGATATTCCTGCTGATCAGAAAGAAAGCACAGGTCTGTGGAAAGTTGGATACTACGGTGTTATGGCCGTTGGGTATGACGCGAATAAGATAAAAACACCACCCACAGCTTTTTCTGATTTGCTCACACCGGCGTTCAAAGGGGCTGTTGCGATCAACGGTAACCCGACCCAGGCAGCTGCCGGTGCGGGTGCCGTCGCGTACGCAGCACTGCAAAACGGTGGCACACTCGCCGACATCACGCCGGGAATTAACTGGTTCAAGCAGCTCAAAGCAGCCGGAAACTGGAACGCCGCCGACGGTAAGGCCAACACGATTGCCTCCGGCGAGGCTCCCGTTTTGTTTGACTGGTCGTTCAACCAGAAGAGCTATTCGGAATCAGAAGTCATTAAGAGTGGTGGTGTGAACTGGAAATACGTTGTTCTGCCCGGTCCGGCGTATGTCGGCTTCTACTACCAGGCAATCAACAAGGATGCCCCCCACCCGGCAGCCGTTCGTCTCTGGGAAGAGTACCTGTACACCGACGCTGCCCAGAACGCGTGGCTCAAGGGCGGTGCCTACCCGGTCCGTGTTGAGGCAATGGACAAGGCTGGCACGCTCGACAAGGGCAGCTACCCCGGAAAGCTCAGCTCGACCTCCACGTTCACCGGCACGCAGGCGGCAGACGCTGGCACGCTGCTGAACTCTATGTGGGCAAACGCAGTCGGATAGTGACGAACATTTCTGCCACCACGGAGTTTGCGCCAACGGTAACGGCCCAACGCGCAGAAGGCGATGGTCATCGTCGCCTTCTGCGCGAGCGTTGGGCAAAACTGCCGTACGCCCTGGGTCTCACGCCGTTCGCCGCCTATGTTCTCCTGTTCCTTGCGATCCCGACGGTTGTGGCTGTGGGAACGGGGTTCTTCGATGACTCCGGTGAATTCACCTGGAACAATCTGACGGGTCTTGCAGAACCGACCATCCTGCGTGCCTTCGGGGGATCGCTCGTGCTGTCTGGTGTCACAGCGCTCGTCGGAGCAGTGTCTGGCGCGATTCTGTGTTTTGCCCTGATCGGTTCCCGCCCGGGGGGAGTGATCCGGTCACTGGTGAATTCTGCCTGCAGTGTACTCGCACAGTTTGGTGGAGTCATGCTCGCGTTTGCGTTTATTGCTACCGTTGGAGCACAGGGCCTGATTACCGTTACTCTGCGTCAAAACTTCAGCATCAACCTCTACGAACACGGTGCCTGGCTCTACACGATCACGGGACTCATGTTGCCGTACCTGTACTTTCAGATTCCACTCATGGTCATCACCTTCTTACCCGCTTTGGACGGGCTCAAGCCGCAGTGGTTTGAGGCTAATGCCACACTGGGCGGTGGCCGGTGGACGTATTGGCTGCGCCTGGGGGGCCCGATCCTTATGCCCTCGTTTCTGGGAGGCCTGTTGCTGCTGTTTGCCAACGCATTCTCCTCGTTTGCCACCGCCGCCGCACTGGTGGGTCAGGCTAATCCCATTGTTGCGCTGCAAATTCGACAGGCAATGGTGAGTGAGACCGTCCTGGGGCGAGCGAACCTCGCCGGTGCTATGGCTCTCGGAATGCTTGTCGTCATGATCATCGTCATGCTCGGATATTCGGTGCTGACATCCCGGACAGCCAGGTGGCAACGATGAGGGTGCGGGTGGGAAGCGTCCCACGTTTTGGCCCAGGCCCGGTTGCTCGCACCGTTATCTGGATCATATTTAGCATCTTTTTCTTGGTACCGATCCTGTCCATGGTGGAATTTACGATCCGCACCGCAAAGGCTGGCAGTTACAGCCTTGATCGGTGGGTGAGCGTTGCCGCCGGTACATCAGCGCGACAAGAACGGTTATACGACGGTCTCAATAACTCCATTGTTTTGGCCATTGTAACCATTCTTCTTATTCTTGTTTTGTTGCTTCCAACAATGGTTGTTGTGGAGTTGAATTTCCCCCGGTTGCGACGGGTGCTAGAGGCAATGTGTTTACTGCCGCTTATGATCCCGGCAATTGTCATGGTTGTCGGACTTGCCCCGGTTTATTCGAGTGTGAGCCGGATCTTCGGATCCGGTTCGTGGACGCTTGCCTTTGCCTACGGAATTACGGCGTTACCGTATGCCTACCGAGCCATCCAGAGCAGTCTTAATTCAATTGACACGGTTGTGTTGAGTGAGACCGCCCGGTCGCTCGGTGCGGGATGGTGGAGTGTATTCATGCGAGTGCTCGTTCCTAATCTTCGGCGCGGGATTCTGGCTGCGATCGGGCTTACCGCGGCTGTTGTCTTCGGTGAGTTCACTATTGCATCACTTTTGAGCCGGATCAACCTGCAAACATCGATACTTTTGGTGTCGCAGGCCAACCCATTTGCGGCAGTCATCTTTGCGCTGCTCGCGCTTGCGCTCGCATTCCTCCTGCTGTTCCTGGTTGACCGGCTGCTCTCAGGTCGTCGCTCAGGCTCCTCGAAAGGTTGACCATGATGGTGACACTCTCCCCACCCGCCGTTGTTCGATCGGACACTCACACTCAGCACGACCGTGGTTCGGGATCAACCGTTGAGTTGCGCAACATTGTTCGCGACTTCGGTGGCGGTGCTGGGCTCGCAGACTTTAGCCTGCGTGCTGAGCCCGGAGAACTCATTGCCCTGCTCGGTCCGAGCGGCTGCGGCAAGACGACGGCGTTGCGCGCTCTTGCCGGATTGGAGCGAGTGGATTCTGGAACCGTTCTCATTGATGGCGCTGATGTGAGCGACCGGCCCACTAACCGTCGTGACATTGGTGTCGTTTTCCAGTCCTATTCGTTGTTTCCACACTTGACAGCGGGCCAGAACGTGGAGTTTGGGCTGCGCATGCGGAAGGTCACACCGGCTGAGCGCCATCGGCGAGCAGCGCAGGCGTTGGATCTTGTCGGTCTTGATCACCACTTTGGGCGATACGCGCATCAGCTCAGCGGTGGTCAGCAGCAGCGGGTTGCGCTGGCTCGCGCCCTCGTTACCCAGCCGCGGGTTCTGCTTCTCGACGAGCCGCTCTCTGCTCTGGATGCGAAGGTTCGAGTAAACCTTCGGGAAGAAATCAGGCGACTTCAGACAGAGCTAGGGATTACCACGTTTTTCGTGACGCACGACCAAGAAGAGGCTCTCGCTATTGCTGATCGGGTTGCCGTTATGCAGAGTGGGAGAATTGAACAGGTGGGAACTCCGGAAGAGTTGTACCGTCAGCCGCAGTCATCGTTCGTGGCCAACTTTGTGGGACTATCGAATGTGGTCGTCGGAGAGGTACTCGGAGGCGCGGCGCAGGTTTTTGGACGTGAGCTTCCGCTCATTTCTCAGGTTGAGGATGGCCCCGCGCAGGTCTATGTGCGCCCTGAGAACCTGTCCTTTGGCGAGGATGGGCTCGCAGGCACCGTTCTCACCAGCAGCTTTCTTGGTGCTCATCGCCGCACTCGGGTACGACTGAATGACGGCACCGAGCTTGTTGTTCAACACAGTGCGCGGGACATCAAGGAACCTGGCGATCACGTATGTATCGCCTTGAACAGCGAGCCGGTCATGGCCGGGAACTCGCACACGAAAGGAAAATCATGATTTCACTCGTTACGCTAGATGTTGCAGGCACCACCGTTGACGAGGGTGGTGCTGTGTACCGCTCACTCAAGGCAGCGGTCGAATCCGCTCTTGGTAAGACGATCACGGAAGATCAGTTGCGACCGGCCCTGGGGGCAAACAAACGCGAAGCCATCGCCGGTTTCTTGCAGCGGTTCACCGGTTCTGCCCCGAGCAGCCGGGTGGAGGGCATATACGAAGACTTCCGTGCGCGACTCACGCAGAGCTACAGCGAACGGCCTCCCGTCGCGCTACCCGGGGTAGAAGCTGCGCTTGCGGAGCTTCGATCGGCGGGAATCATCGTCGCCCTGACAACAGGGTTCAGCCGGTCGATCTGCGACATTATCCTCGGCGCTCTCGGGTGGAGTGTGGGGCGCGGTGCCAATGACACCGTCGATTTTATGGTCACCTCGGATGACGTTGACGCGGGTCGCCCGTCCCCGGCGCTTATTCACAGGTCCATGGAGTGGGCGGGAGTCAGTGACCCGGCAGAGGTTCTTGCGGCTGGTGATACCGAACTTGACCTCGCCTCGGGAATGAATGCTGGCGTCCGGTACGTCGTCGCTGTGAGCACCGGCGCGCAGGCCATCGAGCACCTCGCCACCTTCCCGCACACTGACCTGTGCGACGTAAAGGACCTGCCACGCTTCCTCGGTGTCGTAGCGGATGGCACACAGGTCGGGGCGGCATGACCGCCCCGATGCCCGGACTGAGTGACACTCCCTCGGTGCCGCGGCGGAAAGTGTGTCTCATCGGCATCGACGGGCTGCGACACGACATCGCCATCGGTGAGGGTGCGATGCCGACTCTCGTGCAACTCGCGGAGACGGGGAGATTCCACCCCATGACCATCGCGGCTCCCACGTGGTCCGGTCCGAGCTGGTCAACAATTCTGACGGGTGCAACCATTGCCGAGCACGGTATCACCGACAACAGCTTTGTCGGCAGCACGCTTGCGAGGCATCCCGATCTGCTCAGCCGCGCGTTCTATGCGGATCAGTCAACAACAACGTTCGCGGCTGCTGCGTGGCCGCCCCTCGTTGACCCGCACGGTCTGGGGCCGGTCATCCACGAACGCCGCGAGCAAAAGCAGGCCGGACTTCACCATGTTGTTGTGCGTGACGGGGAGACCTACGGATATCGAACGGCTGACGCCGATATTGCGCAGGCGTCACTGTGGATGCTCCACCATATTGGTCCCGATGCGAGCTTCATCTACCTCTGTGAGGCAGATGAAGCCGCGCACGGGCACGGTGCGCGATCACCCGAATACGGTGCCGCGCTGAGCCGAGTCAACGCGCACCTTGATTCGCTCGTTGCGGTTTTGACCGACCGCCAGAGTCGCGAGGAGGAAGAGTGGCTCATTGTCGTCGTGACCGATCACGGCCATCTTGATGAGGGAGGTCACGGCGGGGATACCCCGATCGAACGCGCGGCGTTCGTTGTCACTCGACACCTGACCGGCGACCAGCTTGACTGGCCGGAACAGATAGAACCGAGTGAGCTGTCGGCGCGAATCCTGGGCTACCTCGCCCGGCGTGATTAGCAGAGCGGGTGTGCCAGAGCGCGGGTGGGCTCATACCAGACCGGAGTTTGGCGGCGCACACCCCTGCGCTGCCGCAGACCTGCGGGCTAGTATCTAAGAATGACTGAGTCCGAGGACGGCGCGGGAGGCGACGCGGTGGACCGCGTGCTCCGTGGTGCTAAGGCGCGCGCGGCGGTTGCTCGCTTCGGTGCGGCACGGCCGGTCGGCCGCATCGGATCGGTCGGGTCATCCCCTGGTCTGCTTGATGCTACAGCGGAAGCGCTGCGTGGGCGCGCCGACACCGGCGGCGACACATTCCGCGATGGTGACCAGCTTGACCGCGAGGAGCGCACCGCGCTCCGTCGAGTCGCCGGGCTCTCCACCGAATTGCAGGATGTCACCGAGGTTGAGTATCGGCAGCTGCGGTTGGAGAACGTTGTGCTCATCGGCGTGTACCCGCGGGGGAGCCTCACGGACGCTGAAAACTCGCTCCGGGAACTGGCCGCGCTCGCGGAGACGGCGGGTGCGAAGGTGCTCGACGGGGTGTTGCAGCGAAAACCGCACCCCGACCCCAGCACCTACCTCGGGCGAGGGAAAGTGAGCGAACTGCGCGATATTGTTGTCGATCTCGGTGCCGACACGGTTGTCGCAGACACTGAGCTCGCACCGAGTCAACGCCGTGCCCTGGAAGATGCCGTCAGGGTGAAGGTCATCGATCGCACGGCGGTTATCCTCGACATTTTCAGCCAGCACGCCAAGAGCCGTGAGGGTCGGGCGCAGGTTGAACTTGCACAACTGCAGTATCTGTTGCCGCGGCTGCGCGGCTGGGGCGAATCGATGTCACGACAGGCCGGTGGCCAGGTCGGCTCCGGCGGGGCGGGCATGGGGTCGCGCGGGCCGGGTGAGACAAAGATCGAGCTTGATCGCCGACGCATCCACACTCGGATGGCTCGCTTGCGCAAACAGATCGCTGGATTCGCCCCCGCTCGTGAGGCCAAGCGCGCCAACCGCCGCCGCAACGAGGTTCCGTCTGTGGTCATTGCCGGATACACGAACGCGGGCAAATCGAGCCTGCTCAACCGGATCACCGGCGCGGGCCTGCTCGTTGAAAATGCACTGTTCGCGACCCTCGATTCCACGGTGCGCCGCTACCGCACTCCGGACGGCCGTGAGTACACGATCACGGACACCGTCGGGTTTGTTCGTAACCTCCCGCACCAGCTTGTCGAAGCCTTCCGCTCGACACTCGAAGAGGTCGCCGACGCCGAACTTATTGTGCATGTCGTGGATGCCGCCCACCCCGATCCGGCGGGACAGATCGCGACGGTGCGTGATGTTATTGGGGATGTCGGTGGCCGCGGCATCCCGGAACTTATTGTCTTCAACAAAGCCGACCTTGTCACCGAGCAGGACCGACTCGTGCTCAGCGGGCTTGCACCGCGGGCTGCATTTGTCTCGGCGAAGACGGGCGAGGGCGTGCCAGAGATGCTCGCGGTCATCGCCGAACTGCTGCCTGACCCGGGGATTGAGGTGAACCTGCTGGTACCGTACGACCGGGGTGATGTCATCTCGTCGCTGTATCAGTCGGCGCGAATTCTCACCCGTGTTGACGGCGAGGATGGCACGCGCTTGCGCGCGCTCGTCTCGCTCGAACAGTCGGGCCAACTCATGGAATTTGCCGCCGCAGGCTAGGTGTACCCGGCCATGAGGTTGGTGGCAGTTCGGAGTTGACGAGGGGGCGACGCAGATGTTTATCAAGCCACACTGTCCGTGGCAGAACGGGAAGATCGAACGCTTCACCCGAACCTTCCAAACCGAGTGGGCCTACCGGCATCCCCTCACCAGCAGCACCGAACGCCAGGCAGTTCCGGGTTCCCCGTGTTCAAGATAGAAGCGCAGCACTTGGTAATGTTCGTGTTCGCTGAGTCAAGGGTTGTGTTTCTATGGGTGTACATGACGGTCATGTGTCGTTAGGTTGAACGGGTTCAGATCGAGAAGAGTGCGGGGTGGTCTGTTGGGTGAGGGGATTCAGACCGAGGTGGAACCAGTAAGCCGGTTCATTATCGCCCGAAAAATAGACGCTCTGACCGCTGAGTGACAGATCGCAGCACAACACGATCTTCGGTGCTCTGCCTCCTTGCGCGCGGTTGTCTGTGACCATGGACAAGGGGACCTCAAGATGTACCGCCACTACGAGCTGAGAGTCCAGTGGGGTATGGACACGTACTTCGCTGATCCCTACACCGCATGGCAACACAGGAGCTAACGAGCACCACAACACTCGGATCCGACGCTACCTACCCACACGCACCGACTTCCGAACCATAAGCGTAGGGTATGTAAGGACTTCCTGGAATCGAATGAGTTTTTCTACCCCAGTATCGATACTGGGGCACCTCACCCATCACCCCACGCCGCACACAACCTCCGTGGGAACAACAATTAGGAATCACTCATATGAAGGCTAGTGGTCGCTCACAACACCTCAAGGTCATCGGCGCGACGCTCCTCGCAGCTGTCCTCGTGTTCTCCGGCGGGCAGGCATTGCACGCTGAGGAGTGGCCTCCGTCGATAGAGGATGCCATTGCGGTGCTGGAGAACGTCTCTCCGCGCGTCGTCGCCGAGACATCGGATGGTAGCCATGTCGCCATTGAGGACACGCGGCTCGTCGAAGGCGAGGCAGCCTACTACCTTGAGCATGGCGGCGACGTGCTCGGAACCGTGTTCAAGCCCTGGGCGGTGGACGCGGCTGGCAACTCCGTCCCGACGAGTTATTCGTAGGACAACGGTGCCCTCACTCAGCATGTCGATCTGTCTGTGCCGGGGATTGAGTTCCCCGTCGTCGCGGATCCTGCGTGGGGGTACACCTATTACTATGGACTTAACAAAGTGGTCAGCTGCTGCCGCTCACGGTCAGTGCTGGGCCGATCACGATGAACTTCGAGTGCAGGTTCGCGCGCGAGTTCACCTCGGGGACGGAGTACTTCGGTTTTCAGTTCAACGCAACGAAGAACCACATCGACGGGCTGGGCTCTAACATCATCTTCGAGTTCCGCACGATCAGCGGGCGGAGGAATCTCGTGGTGAGTGCGTACATCGTCAACAGTTCCTGGCCAGTAAACAGTGGATACTACCGATTGGGAGCCGCGCTCAACTGGCAAAACTTCGCCAACAACCTGAACCGGGGCTAGCGGCTCATGGGAGAAACCACCGGCCGGACGGCCATGCCGCATATCACATGCCTTGCCGGTGCCGCCATATCTGCTGGGTTTGGAGCCGCCGCTGCCGCTGCCGTGAGCTTGATCGGGAACGACGGGTCGGGTTTCCTCGCGTTCATACTTCCCGGGGCAGCTTTCACGGGCCTTGCGGCCGGAGCAATCAGCTTCTCTGTCGGCGCGCTCACCTACCGAGTCCTATGCAACACGGTGAACCGGTGGTGGACCCGGGTTGGCGCTGTCATTGCTGCAACGGTTTCCTGCGCCATCGTTGTCACCGTGCCCTTCGTCATAATCCCCGCAACGAACGGGGCGCTCCCAACGGCCGGAATCGCCGCCAGCATCGCGGCATTGTGTGCGGCCCTGGCGTTGCGACCCATGGAAAAGGCCACTGGTAAGAATCGCGCCGCATAGTGCCCGCCACCCGCCGCGACACGCCGGCGCCGACTCCACCGAAACTCTGCACCGAAACCCGAATGAACCGAAACATCACTACTGCTGCTTTCGGTTGGCTCTGGCGGAATCGAAGCAGCTCACGATTAGATCACCGGCGCGCCGCCCGAGCGCGCACGCGATATCCCTTCGACTGTCAGCCGGAAGGAGATGACAGCGTGGCACGTGGACCGTCACCCGGCGCAATACGTGCCGCGTCTGTGCCCGTACACCGAGTATCCTCGTTCGAGGCTGTTGCCGGTCGCGGAAACCGGCACCGCCACCCCGCGCCGCACGGTGCACTGAACGAGGAGCAGCATGTCAGAGAGCGGATCCACGCCGACGACGAGCCCGACAACACGTGCACACCCGCACCCGGTCAAGATTTCTTTTGAGCTCTTCCCGCCTCGTACGGATGCGGCGGCGCTGGCGCTGGGGCGCACGATCGACCGACTCTCTGACACTGACCCGGATTTCATCTCGGTCACCTTTGGCGCGGGCGGAACCTCCCGCGAGCGCTCTCTCACGGTGCTTCGATACATCCTTGAGCACACTCGCATCGATCCGATGGCCCATCTGACGTGCGTGGGCAGCTCACGCGCGGAGGCGACCGAGCTCGTGCAGCAGTTTCTTGATGCGGGCATCCGCAGCTTTCTTGCGCTGCGTGGAGACCCACCCGCGGAGCACCCGAACGGGTTTTCGCTTGGCGACCTTGCCAGTGCTGCAGAGCTTGTGCACCTGATTCGCACAACGCACGGGGGAGAGCTTGATCGACTGGCGGTCGCGGCTTTCCCGACGGGCCACGCAAAATCCCGCACCGTGCAACAAGATATCGAAACCCTGCTTGTCAAGCAGTCGGCTGGTGCAACCCTCGCGATCACACAGCTGTTCTGGCGCGCCGACGACTACCACGGTTTTGTGGCGCAGGCTCGGGAAGCAGGAGTCAGGATTCCCATCCTGCCCGGTGTGATGCCCGTGACCAGTGCCGCCCGGTTGGCTCGGCTTGCGGAACTGACCGGGGTTGAGCCGCCCGTTGAACTTGCCCGTACGCTTGAGAGTGAACCGGATGCCTCGCGGCAAACCGAATACGGTGTGGCCTTCTCCACCGAACTGGTGCGCGATGTGCTGGCGGGCGGAGCGCCGGGCATCCATCTCTACACCTTTAACCGCCACGAGGCTGTGCTCGATGTGATAACCCGACTGGGGTTGCGTGCCGGGTCGCTCGCATCGGTAACCTGACACGACGACTCCCCTCCACCCGCATCGGCCACCACCATCCCGCAGCCCCTACCCACGCCACCACCTGCAGCTCTGTACCATAGCTCAAGACCCCCGTACCCACACCCCAGATGAGGAACACGATGACGACCGCACACGCTTTCCCTGCCGGCACGATTCTCGGCTACCCCCGAATCGGTCGCCGCCGTGAGTTGAAGTTCGCCATCGAGGAATTCTGGTCGGGCAAAATCGATGCCGTGCAGCTCGAGCAGCGCACCGCGCAGCTGCGATCCGATACCCGTGAGCGGCTTGTGACCCTCGGCCTGGGCCGAACCGACTCCGCGATTCCCGAGTCGTTCTCCTACTACGATCAGGTGCTGGATGCGGCGATTACGGTCGGTGCTATCCCGGCCCGTTTTGCGCGACTCGCGGATGCGTCCGGAAGTATTGACCTCCGGGGGTATTTCACGATCGCTCGCGGCGAGGGTAACGATGCCCCACTCGAAATGACGAAGTGGTTCGACACCAACTACCACTACCTCGTACCCGAGATCGCGCCCGATACCGCGTTTTCGTTGCACGCCGACCGCATCCTCGCGCAGTTCGCGGAGGCACAGGCTCAGGGCCTGCTGACCCGTCCGGTCATTGTCGGCCCGGTGACCTTCCTTGCGCTCGCGAAGGCATCCGATTCTGCTCCCGCCGGATTCCGCCCGCTTGATCGGCTCGCCGACCTCATTCCGGTGTATGCGGCCCTGCTGGCCAAACTCGCGGATGCCGGTGCCCAGTGGGTGCAGCTTGACGAACCTGCGCTCGTGAGTGAGAGCCTTGGGGAGACCGAGGATCGTATTCGGACGGCAACCGCACTGGCGTATGACGCACTCGGTGCGCTCGATGCCCGTCCGGCACTGTTTATCGCTGCACCGTACGGTGCGCTTGGCAACGCGCTCGCGACGCTCGCAGCGACTCCGGTGGAGGCGATCTCGCTCGACCTTGTGCGCGGTGACGTGCCCTCTCAGCTCGACTCAGCCACCGCCGAGTCGCTCGCGTCAAAAACCCTTGTGGCGGGCGTTATCGACGGTCACAATATTTGGCGCGGTGATCTTGGTACCGCGTTCGACAGGGTTGCTGCCGTGCAATCGCTCTCGGGTCGGGTGTCCGTGTCTACCTCAACCTCGTTGCAGCACGTTCCGCACGATGTGACCGACGAGCCCCGCCTGGATGCGCGGTTGGCAAGTTGGCTTGCGTTTGCCGACCAGAAGATCGTCCAGGTTGCAACGCTTGCCCGCGGCATCCGTTCCAGTAGGGGTGCGATTCAGGCCGAGTTGGATGCCGCGTCCGCCGCACTGGCAGATCGCGCCGCCGCCCCGGGTGTCCGTGTCGCTGCCGTGCGGGATCGGTTGGCCGGCCTTGCGGCAGCCGCCGAGAATCGGGCGAGGTATGCGGAACGGGTGGCGGCACAGGCATCCCTTGGTTTGCCGGAGCTGCCCACGACGACCATCGGATCGTTCCCGCAGACCGCTGACATTCGCCGCGCCCGGGCACGCCTTGGTAGGGGGGAGCTGAGCGAGACCGACTACGAGACCCTCATGCGTGAGGAGATCAAGCGTGTCGTTGACCTTCAGGAGGAGATTGGTCTTGATGTGCTTGTGCACGGCGAGCCCGAGCGCAACGACATGGTGCAGTATTTTGCCGAACTGCTTGACGGGTTTGCTGTTACCGAGAACGGGTGGGTGCAGTCGTATGGTTCGCGCTGCACGCGCCCGTCGATTTTGTGGGGGGATGTCTCGCGCCCCGCGCCAATGACCGTGGAGTGGTCGCGCTACGCGCAGACCCTGACATCAAAGCACGTGAAGGGCATGCTCACCGGCCCGGTCACCATCCTTGCGTGGTCGTTTGTTCGAGATGATATTCCGCTCGGTGACACAGCCCGCCAGGTGGGGCTCGCGCTGCGGGACGAGATCGCTGATCTGGAGGCAGCGGGGATCCGGATTATCCAGGTGGATGAGCCCGCGCTACGCGAACTGCTCCCGCTCAAGCGTGCCGATCAGGCCGCCTACCTGGAATGGTCGGTGCGATCATTCCGGCTCGCGTGTGGTGGTGCAGCCCCTGCGACGCAGATTCACACGCACCTGTGCTACTCCGAGTTCGGTGTCATTATCGACGCTATTTCTCATCTCGACGCGGATGTCACCTCGATTGAGGCTGCCCGCAGCCGGATGGATGTTGTTGATGACCTCGAGCGGGTTGGTTTCGATCACGGCATCGGCCCGGGTGTCTATGATATTCACTCACCGCGAGTGCCGAGCACCGAGGAAGTGCAGACGATGCTGGAGCGCGCCGTTGAGCACATCCCCGCGTCGCGACTGTGGATCAACCCCGACTGCGGGTTGAAGACTCGCGGTTATGACGAAACCGTCGCGTCGCTGCGGAACATTCTCACGGCGACCAGGGCGGTTCGGGCAAAAATCAGGGCGTAGTTGTTGGTGGCATGGCTCGGGTGCGGCTCGAGCCATGCCGTTTTTGTTCAGCGAGTAGTTTCTGTGGTGCTAAACCGAGCGCAAAACGGCGACGACTCGACCGAGCACATCTGCCTCGTTTCCCAGGATCGGTTCAAAGGCGCTGTTGCGGGGAAGTAACCACGTGTTGCCGTCACGCTGCCGAAACACCTTGACGGTTGCTTCGCCGTCAAGCATGGCCGCGACAATATCGCCGTTTTCTGCCGTGTGCTGTGATCGCACGACCACCCAGTCTCCGTCACAGATCGCCGCCTCAATCATCGACTCACCCACCACTTTGAGCATGAACAGGTCGCCCTTGCCTACGAGTTGTCGGGGTAGTGGGAAAATTTCTTCGACCTGCTGGTCTGCGGTAATGGGCACTCCCGCGGCGATTCGACCAACAAGCGGTACCATTGCGGCATCTCCAACGGGTGTGGATGCCTCGTCGGTTACCGTGGGTTCTACATCGGGGAGTTCAATGAGCACTTCTAACGCTCGTGGCCGGTTTGGGTCACGTCGGAGGTATCCCGCAATCTCCAGCTGGTTGAGCTGGTGGGTGACGCTCGAAAGCGAGGAGAGACCGACCGCGTCGCCAATTTCGCGCATGCTCGGGGGGTAACCGCGAGCGGCCACGGCCCGCTGAATGGTTTCCAGGATATCGCGCTGCTTCGCGCTGAGGTTCGACCGGCGGCGGGTCTTGAGTGCCGCGGTGCTCGTTGCTTCTGGCGCGTCGGATGCCTCGTTGTCAGTGCTCACGGATGATCGTTCTCGTTCCCGACCCGCGACGACGGTTGTGCGATACGAACCGAATGTCAGTGGGTCTTGGTGAAATGTCGCTGTAGTCGAAACTATATCCGGCAAAGGTGGGTGAAGCAAACATATGTTCGAGAGTGTTGAGGAATTTCTCCGCGACACGCGGGTGTTTGGTGGCTTGCATTCCCGGTCATTCGAAGATATATTCGGAACAGAGATTCGTTTCTGGTTCTCTCGGTCGAAGACCAGGTATTCCCACCCACCACCCACAGAGCATCTCGGCATCCGATCCTCTCGGCTGAAGATCGGGCACGACTTGTCAGTGAATAACGTTCCTCAGGAGGATTAGCATGAGCACCATCACACTGCACGATCCCTGTTCGACACTCGTATCCCAGCTTGAGCATCCGGGCCGCGATACGGTTCGGGTATCACGGGTTTACGGTACGACGGCTTTAATGCACCGGTCGCAGCCTCGGTTCCGGTTGACCCGGCGGGGGTGGCTCGTGCTGACCGCACTCGTGGCTGTTCCGCTGGTGCTGTGGGTGTTTGTGTTGATCCTCGGTGCTGACGGGCCCGCCGTCGGTTCGGCGAGTCTTGGCAGTTCATCGGCTGTCGGTGCCCTGTCAGAGACTGATGCCTCGGTCGCCTCCCTTCACTACACAACGATTGGCTACGGCGATACGCTCTGGAGCATTGCTGAACACATTGCCCCGAAGTCAGATCCCCGCGAGGTGATCGACGAGATCATGCACCTCAATGGTCTTGACAGCGCCATGGTTCAGCCCGGACAGCGCATCGCTCTGCCGCCAAACCTATAGTTCGGTGGTGTTGGGCACCGGAGCGGTTCGATAGCATCGAACCGTGCCACGCCTTGATGATTTCCCCCTCCGCGACGATCTCCGCGGGCAGGTGCCCTACGGCGCACCACAGGCACCGCTCCCGATTGCGCTCAACGTCAATGAGAACACCCACCCGTTGCCGGAAGCGGTTGCGCAGGACATCGTGGTGCGCATCGCGGCGGCGACCCTCACCCTCAACCGGTACCCTGACCGCGAGTTCACGCAACTGCGCGAGGCATTCGCTCGGTACCTGGGTCACGGTCTCACGGCGGAGAACATCTGGGCCGCGAACGGATCCAATGAGGTACTGCAGCATGTTCTGCAGGCATACGGTGGTCCCGGACGATCGGTGCTCGGCTACGCTCCGACGTACTCGATGTACTCTCTGCTCGCACGGGGGACCGGGACATCCTGGGTTGCTGCCGATCGCGACATCGACTACGTACTCAGCCCCGAGACGGCGGTGGCCGCCATTATCAAACACGATCCCGATATTGTGTTGCTCTGCCGACCGAACAACCCCACGGGCACACGACTGGACCTTGAGACGGTGCGAGCTGTCGCGGATGCCGCCCGCGGCATGGTCGTTGTGGATGAGGCGTACATAGAGTTTGCAGACGCGGGTACCCCCAGTGCGCTGACGCTGCTTTCCGAGTACCCACGATTGCTCGTGTCCCGCACCATGAGCAAGGCGTTCGCGTTTGCCGGGGCGCGGGTGGGGTACCTGGCGGGCGATCCCGCCGCGATCGATGCGCTGCGACTCGTGCGATTGCCGTACCACCTGTCGGCGATCACGCAGGCAGCGGCCCTGGGGGCACTGGCACACTCGAATGAGATGCTCGGGACTGTTGCTGCCGTCCGCGGGCAACGCGACCGGCTCGTTCGCGAGCTGACCGCGCTCGGGTTCACACCGCACCCCAGTGATGCAAATTTTGTTCTCTTCGGTGGCCTTGCCGACCCGGCAGCAACCTGTGCGGGTCTGCGTGAGAGGGGCATTCTCATTCGTGATGTGGGCATACCACAGACCCTGCGCGTGACGGCGGGAACGCAGGCAGAAACCTCGGCTTTCCTTACCGCAATTGCCGCCTATGCTCCGGGTCAGGTGGTGGGTGCGCACTAGGCTGAACGCATGAGTGCACAGGCGCGGACCGCGCACATCCGGCGGCAGACCAGTGAGTCCAGCATCGAATTGACGCTCAACCTGGATGGTTCCGGCCAGAGCGATGTTGAAACCGGCGTGCCCTTTTTCGATCACCTACTCACGGCCTTTGCGAAACACTCCCTCACCGACCTCACCGCCCGTGCGCAGGGCGACATCCACATTGATGTCCACCACACCGTTGAAGACACGGGCATCGTGCTGGGGCAGGCCATCCAACAGGCACTCGGCGATAAGAGCGGGATCTCTCGGTTTGGCGATGCGCTTGTGCCGCTCGATGAAGCACTCGCGCAGGCGGTTGTCGATATTTCGGGACGGCCGTTTCTTGTGCACTCCGGCGAGCCCACCGGGTTTGAGTACCACCTCATCGGTGGTCATTTCACCGGCTCTATGGTGCGGCACGTGTTCGAGGCCGTGACGTTTCACGCTGCGATGACGGTGCACATGACGCTGCTCGGCGGACGCGACCCACACCACATTGCCGAGGCCGAATTCAAGGCGTTTGCACGTGCCTTCCGGCAGGCAGCATCGAGGGATGCCGCGGTGCGGGGCATCCCCTCAACCAAGGGCGCGCTGTGACCGTATCCCGACGGGTCGTTGTGCTCGACTACGGGTCTGGCAACATTCACTCGGCGGCGAAGGCGCTGGAGCGCGCGGGCGCAACCGTTGAGGTGACGTGTGATCGGAGCGCGGCACTGGAGGCTGCGGGGCTTGTTGTGCCCGGGGTCGGTGCGTTTGACGCGGTCATGGCACAGGTGCGTGCCGTGCGCGGTGATGAGATTGTCGACCGGCGGCTAGCTGGCGGACGGCAGGTGTTGGGCATCTGCGTGGGCATGCAGGTGATGTTTGAGCGCGGTGTGGAGCGCGGTGTGGGGTCGGAGGGACTGGGCGAGTGGCCCGGCACGGTCACACGGTTGGATGCACCGGTGCTGCCGCATATGGGATGGAACACTGTTGAACCCGATGCGGGGTCGGTGCTCTTTGACGGTCTTGCCGGTGAGCGATTTTATTTCGTGCACTCGTTCGCAGCGCGGGAGTGGACACTTGAGGTGCAGCCGCCCTTCCCCGCCCCGACGCTGACATGGGCAGATCACGGTGGCCGATTCCTCGCCGCGGTGGAGAACGGGCCGTTGTCGGCAACGCAGTTTCATCCGGAAAAGTCGGCGGATGCCGGCATCCAGCTGCTGCGAAATTGGGTAGGGTCGCTCGGGTAGATTACCTGGTGGGCCTCGCACCGCGACCTGAGCTGATCGACATCAGCGTTCCTTGAAGTAGCGGAAGAGGTGATGCTCGCGAACGAGGGTGAGCGCTAGGGTGGCCCCGAGGAGGGCGCCGGCGACGGCAGCGGGAGCCACTGCGAAGGACATGACGGTGATACCTGGCGGGGCCGGTGATACCCACAGGTTCACCGTGGTGAATGCAATGGCAAGGGTGGCGCTGAGTGTTGACCAGACGAGCACCTCAAGGAGTACCCCCAAAAGCTGTGCGACCCGTGGCTGCCGTGCGTGGAGAGCGGCGGCGTATTCGAGCCGACGTGCGCGGACTGCGAACCAACCGACTGCGATCCCGATGAGTGCCGTGAGTGGGTAGGCGAAACGAGTGATGCGATGTTCAAACAGTGACGTACCTGCGAACGAGGAACCGTGGTTCATGTTGAGTCGGCCAACCTGCAGGGAGGTGTCGGCAACGGCCTCGGTTGCGGTGTACCGCAGTAGCGTGTCGTTAGTGTCGGTGGGGGGCCATGCCTGTGCCCAGCACTCGTCAAAGAGGGCTGTAGCTGAAGCAGGGATCAGCACGGCGTATGCGAGACGGCTGTCCCGGCCGTCATCGGGGTACGGGTAGGTTCCCGCGAGGGTGAGGGAGCCGATATCGGTGGCGAGCTTCGCGCCGGGAGACACCCCCAGTGTCTGAGCAAGCTGTTGAGAAACCCACACCCCGGTGCCATCACCGGTGACGTTGAGGACGTTCAAGAACTTGGGTGACACGATGAACGCGGGGATTGATGTCGCGGGCAGTGCGGTGATCTCGAGCGGATCTGTTTTGGCGAGTGCTCCTGCGGCAGATACCGTGGAGTATCCCGAGATCGACTCGCACGAGGTGCCGTCGACGGCGTGCTCGGTCTGCATAATGCGTGTTGCGGCACCGGAGCTGATGAACGCGGAGGCCTGTTCGTCGAGGACACGTACCGTTGTGGAGTCGGCGAGTGCGAGGCATCCTGCTGCGGTGCCCAGTATGCAGGCGAGCGTCGCGGCGCGCGTCGTGCCGGATACGAGGTTTCGTGTGACCTCGGAGAGAACAGCGGACAGTCGCATGTGGGCAGTCACTGTTCTTTTCGGGATGGCGGGTAGTCGGTGAGGTCAATGGTGTGGGTGCAGGACGCGCGAGTGCCGCTGTCGTGTGTGGCGATCATCACGATGGAACCCCCGTCGGCTATTCCACCCAGGGTGGCGTTCACGGTGCGAGCCGTAGCCTGGTCAAGCTGTGCGGTCGGTTCATCGACGAGTAGGAGGTCGGGAGCAGCGCATACCGCGCGAGCCAGCATGAGTCGTTGGGCTTCGCCACCGGAGAGGGTGTGAAACGGATGCGTAGCGACATCCGCCAGCCCGAATTTTGAGAGAACACGCAGGGCATCTGCGTCTGCATCTGTGCGGCGGAGCCCTTGTGCTAATAGCGGAAAGACAGCATGGTCTAGTACGGTGCGGTGCGAGATGCCGTGGGGGTTTTGGAATACCCACCCGATGATGGTGATTCCTTCGGTGGCGACACGGCCTTCGAGGGGGCGTTCCCAGCCTGCGAGGATGGAGAGGAGAGTTGATTTTCCGCTTCCGGATGGCCCGCAGAGTCCGACGATGTCACCCGGGACGTGGGAAAAGTTGAGCCCCTCGAACAGGGCCGGGGCACTGCGGAATCCGTGGCTGAGGTTTATTGCAGTGATTCTTCGTTCACTGCTGCCTGCACTCTGTGTGGGTGATGGCCGAGCCAAGATTCACCTCCGTGGGAACGTGCTCTGGGCGATCGAAGGTTAGCAGTGTTGCTCCGAGACTGGAGCCGACGATGGTGACGGGAAAGACGTCGGAACCTGATTGCACACATCCGGTGTTGCCGTTCACGTGGAACAGCGTCCCGAGAGGGACTTTCACCGTTCTGAGCGGGGAAGTGAGCGCAATGCGGGCGGGGAGGGTTTCCCCCGGTGTGATCGCCAGCGCTGCTTGTGCCAGAGTGTTTGACGCGATTTTGGCCAGTGTGTCGGCGTCGGTTATATCCATGTGTTCGCTCAGTGGTCCGGTGATGTCGAGGACAGTGAGAGTGCGGGAACCAGCGACCAGGTCAGCGGGAGCGGAGTCGAGGACAACTCGCTGTAACACGCCCGGCACGGTGGCGAGTGAGCCGCCGGGTGACACAGGGATACCGAGTGCTGCATCGCAGCTACTGACGGTGAGTTCTACACCGGGCATCCACACCAACTCTGCCAGAGTGATGCCACCATACTCGTGATCAATGCCACGGCTCTTCCAGAGTGCGCTGAGCGCTTTTGCGGTTGTTCTGCCAAATGTTCCGTCGACGGGAGTGGTGAATCCGAGGCGGACAAGTTCCCGCTGCAGTGCGTTCACATCCGTACCTTTTGTACCCCAGGTGAGGTCGCGGTAGAGCGGCACGGCGGTACTGAGGGCGAGTATCGGTGACTCGTTGACACGTGCGATGAGGCTGCCGCTGACAATGGTGCCGCCCTTAGTGCAGTTTGTCGCGGTGACCACCCCGGACGTGTTCAGCAGGAGACGTGTGTCTGCTCCCTTTTCGAGTCGAACCTGAACTTTTCTGCTGTCGTCAAATTTTTGTACGACGGTCGGCACACGTGTTACCGCGGGTGCGCTCTCCAGACGTTCCGGTGGACTCATCGGTCGCAAAAAATAACCGGCGGTTGCCGCAGCAGCGACGAGGAGAAGGGCACTGAGCGCGGCAAGCCCGACCACGCCTCGTTTCATGGGTTTTTGAGGGTGATGCTGTAGCCCCCGCCTGCGAAGCAGGCCTGGGCGCCGGGTGATGTGGCGTCGTAGGGGGCCTTGGTAAATCCGGCCTTAAAGTCTGACTTAAAGTGTGCGACCGTGTAGCTCGCGTCAACGAGACCCGCTTTATTGAGGCACTGCACGACGGCCTGATCCTGGTTAGTCAGAAGGTTGGGGTTCCCCTGCTGAACTGTGTATAGTGACTCAATGGGGGCAAGTTCATCGGAACAATTTTTTGAGGCTTCCATGTACTTTTCGCTATCGTCGGCTTTTAGGTTTGGAGGGGTAGCCTTGTAGAGGCCGTTTGGCAGTTTTTCGTAGCTTTCTACGTACCCTGCATCCTTCAGGCATACGCGAAAAAGACGGTAAGCTTCTTCGTAATCTACTTGTGTGATTCGACCGGTATTAATCGCGCGTTTTAGCACATCAGCAACGAATGGATTTTTTGCGCTCTCTTCATCACTTAGTTCCTGTTGGAATAACTCGGTCAGACTTCCCGCTAACTTCTCATTATTCCCTGCTCCGCTCTCATATTTGCTTGGCTTTGTCTGCGTGCACCCGACCAGCAGTGCGACGCTGAGTAAAGCCGCAGCGACTTTCAATGCTGTTCTGTTCATACTGCGTTTCCTTCGAGTAGTGCAGGCACTCCGACGGTGCCACGGTAGTCGGCAGCCGAGACCTGCTCCGACAAAGAGCGGTGGTTTCTGGGGGTGCCCTGCCAGGAACGGCAAGGCACCCCCAGATGGAAGGTGATGCTTTTCACAGCGCCACTACTTCCCTGTCGGGGTCACCCTCGGAAGCTGAACTGGGCTCTTCCGTCTGCCAGCCCGCAGCGTGCCCACGCGTTCGTCGTTCCCACTATCCATCCCGACCGGGCACTGGCGCAGCCATGCTGTTTGTTTTCTTCACGTTTTCAAGCCTTTCTACTTGTCGTGATTTTTCTATGTGTAACTTTTCCGCTGCGAGCGGACCACATCCTCAACCAAACACCAGCGTGTCGTGCTTCAGAATGTAACCCGAGCCAGACCAGCCACCCCACATCTCATAGCGTTTACAGGCGAGGTCACATCATTCAACGTGTTAGTTACCAGCATCACCGTGGGGTGGTTGCGTGTGATGGGGGGCATTTTCGCCCTGAACGGCGCCGAGGGACTGATCAATCGCGGGGACAGCTGGGGGTTCGCATCGCTCGCGTGACCGTGGTCGGTGCCGAGTGTCAGTGGCCTGAGATAGCCTCTCACTGTGACTTTACCTCTTGTTCTGCTACCCGCGGTTGATGTTGCTAATGGGAAGGCGGTGCGCCTTACCCAGGGTGAAGCGGGCACCGAAACGAGCTACGGCGATCCCGTTGACGCAGCGCTCGACTGGGCACACCAGGGTGCCGAGTGGATTCACCTCGTCGATCTAGACGCCGCGTTTGGTCGCGGCTCGAACGCGGAACTGCTGCAGCGGGTCATCCGGTCGCTGCCGCCAGAAGTGAATGTTGAACTATCGGGTGGCATTCGTGACGATGCATCCCTCGCTCATGCGCTGAGTATCGGTGCCCGCCGCGTGAACCTGGGGACAGCGGCGCTGGAAAACCCGGAATGGGCTGACTCCGCAATTGGTCGACACGGCGACGCGATTGCGGTCGGTCTTGATGTGCGTGGCACGACTCTCGCGGCCCGAGGGTGGACGCAGGAGGGAGGTAATTTGTGGCAGGTGTTGGAGCGGCTCGAATCAGCGGGAGCCACCCGATATGTCGTCACCGACGTGAAAAAAGACGGCACCCTGCAGGGGCCAAACCTTGAGTTATTGCGTGAGGTGATGACACACACTGAGCGCCCGGTCATTGCCTCAGGTGGGGTGTCGAGTCTTGCCGACCTCATCGCACTACGGGAGCTTGTGCCCGACGGGCTTGAGGGTGCAATCGTAGGCAGGGCGCTGTACGCGGGCGCATTTACGCTCGTCGAGGCGCTCAATGTCGCCGGGCGCTGAGACCCGCGGGCTAGGAGCCGACGGAACGGGTGCTAACGCCCATGAGCCAGAAATCGATAGAGCGGGTGTCGATGCACACCGACCTATCGTGCAGCGTTCTCTGGCAGATATGTCAGGTGTGACAGCCACGGACTCGGCGGGCACCCCGTGGGCGGGGCGCCGGTTTCTGTCCAACCCCCACACGAACGATGATGGCCGGATGCCCGAACCACTGCGCGCCGTGCTTGCACAGTTTCATCGTGGCGAAGTAGACCAAGACGAGGTAGTCCGAGAGTTCGCCCGGTCGCGACTGCTTGTGCCACTACTCACCGAACTCGGCGATGGTGGCGCGGTGGTCGGAGCACACGGGCTCGCCATCGACAAGTCACAAGAACTGTCGATTGTGACCGTCACCGGACCGGAGGGTCGACGAGCGCTGCCAACATTTTCTTCCGTTGAGTCGATGGCCCGATGGAATCGGAACGCTCGCCCGGTGCCCAGCGACGGGGTGCGGGTGGCGCTCGCGGCGGCATCCGACGGCACCGAACTGGTCGTACTTGATCCGAGATCCGACACAGAATTCGTCGTGCGTCGCCCTGCACTGTGGGCCATCGGACAATCACGAGAGTGGCAGGTACCGTGGCGGTCGGAGCTGGTGCGGTCAGCATTCGAACGGTCGATCGAACGTGAACTTGCCGTGCTCGCCGTGTCGTTGATGCCGGGCGATCCACAGGCGAGACTGCAGGCCCCCGAGTTAATTGCGCGGTTGCAGTTGATCGCAGGGCTGACGCGAGGGGAACTCGACGCGGTAACGGAGCGTCTTGCACGTCGCTGGGCCACTGACGACGCAATCGCAGAGGGCGTGGATTCGCTCGCGGTTCAATTGGTCACAGCCGGGTTGGACGATTCAGAATCGGGCAGTGCGGAGTGGGATGGCTCAGAATTTTGGGGTGAAGGACTCGTACAGTGAGCCCCTCACAATCAGAACTTCGGACCACCGGGCACGATGCACCCTCCGGTCTCGAGCCCTTATTGATGCACGCGACTGACAGCGCAGCGCAGCGCACCAGGCCGATCGGCAAGTTTTCCGGGCGTGCCGGTGTGAGGTGGGGCCCCGAACCCATCGATACGCGCCGTCCACTGGTCGTTCGCTTCCGCGGGCGTGAGTACCGTTGGTGGATCGCGGTGCTCTCTCTCTACGCGGCATCCCGATTGCTGAGCACGACGTTCATGCTCACTCTGTATCTTGTCGCAACCGCCGCCCACTGGCCGTTCGCGAGCCAACGGGAAAACCCCACCTTTTTCACCTTTTCCGGGTCGTGGGATTCTTCGTTCTACCGCCGCATCGCAGAGACCGGCTACCCGACAATTCTCCCCACCGACCCCACCGGAAGTATCCTCCCCAATCCCTGGGCATTCTTGCCAGTATTCCCCTGGATCGTGCGAGTCATCACGGTTGCCACGGGTCTTGAGTTTTACCCGGCCGGAGTGTTTGTCGCAACACTCGCCGGTGCGGGCGCCGCGCTCACACTCTTCCGGTTGGTAGCTGCGCGAGCGAGCACACACGGAGCGATCTGGGCAACTGCGTTCTTCTGTTTCAGCCCGGTCGCATTCATTCTGCAAACGGCATACGCCGAGAGTCTATTCTTTCTGTTTGTATTCGCGGCCCTGTGGGGGATGATTGCACGGCGCTACTGGCTGGTTCTCCCGATTGGTGTCCTCGCTGCATTCACCCGTCCCGGCGCACTTGCGATCCCATTGGCGCTCGCGATCATCGGGGTGGTTCGGCTGCGGCAGTCACGGCGGATGGCTCGACCGAGACATCCTGCCGGGATGACCCGGGTAGCGATGTGCGAACACTCCGACCCCACTGGGCAGTCGTGTTCGCCTGGTTCTGTTGGGCAGTCGTGCCTACTCGGTCCCGCCGGACAATCGTGTTCGCCTGACTCTGTTGGGCAGTCGTGTTCGCCTGACTCTGTTGGGCAGTCGCGTTCACTCGACTCTGGAAGTCGGTCACACCTGCCCGACCGGTTGCCGGTGCGCGATATCGTCGCGATCACCACAACCGGGCTTGTGACGGCCGTGGCCGGCCTGGGGTGGCCGGTGATTGCGGCGGCAGTGACGGGGGTGCCCGACGCCTACCTGCGCACCGAGCTTTCCTGGTGGACCGGTTTTGTCGGTCACGTGTCATTTGTGCCGCTCACTCCGTGGTTCATTTTTGCGAACACCTACCTCGGCATTGGAGGTATCCTGCTGGTCGCATCGGTTCTTGCTGGCCTCTGCTGGCTGCTGACCCGCCGATCAGTGCGGGTATTGGGGGTGGAAATTGTCGGTTTCTCGTCGGCGTATCTGCTCTACCTCATCGCGGTTTTCCTCCCCCAGCAGAGCACATTTCGGCTGCTTATGCCGCTCGCCCCGCTCGGCGCGGCACGCGGTCTCACCGAGTACCGTGCACCACGGCGAGCCCTGCTGTTCGGCGGAATGGCGCTGCAACCGGTTGCGCTGGTACTGCTGTGGTTTGTCGGCTACCCGTGAGGTCGCCCTCCATGTGTGCTCTGCCAATTGGGATGCCCCGCCAGCAGAACATTGGCCGGGTCACACTCGGCTGTTGTAGCAAAAAATCTTGATATCGGCATTCGGGGCGAGCTCAATCTCGGTCAACCCACAGTTATCGACGTACGGGAGGAGCCTCCGGTATCGATCAGCATCGAGTCCAAGCCAGTGGATCAACAGCAGCCGGATAAGCGTTGAGTGGGTGACCACGAACACCCGACCGTTCGGATACTTCGACATCAGCTCCTCCAGCACCGGTGTTGCCCGAGCAACGGCCTCCTTCCCCGACTCCCCACCGGGCAAAGGTACGGTCGCGGGGTGGGACATGAAGGCGTGGAATTCGGCGGGGAATGCGATCTCCATCTCGGCTCGAGTCATCCCCTCGCCCGTGCCGAACGCGACCTCGCACAATCGTGCGTCGGTAGCAAGGGGGAGCTTCCGATGCCGCCAACGTCATTGCCGGGATGCAGGACGTGCGTCGGTAGCAAGGGGGAGCTTCACTGCCTTCGCGACGGGTGCAGCGGTATGGATGGCCCGCATCTGCGTTGATGAATACACGGCATCAAGCTGCAGATTTTGTGCACGCATGACCAGGTGCTCGGTTTGTGTGTTTCCGTGGTCAGTGAGCGGAATATCGCTCCGGCCGGCGTAGCGATTTTCGGCCTGCCACACCGTTTCCGCGTGGCGGACAAGAAAAAACCTGGTCATTGCGATATCCGTTCGTGGCGGTCGTGTTTTTTCGGGAGAGAGGGGAAGGAAGCTGAGCCAGTGCAACCATCCCGCACACTCTGTTAGACCTCCGACATTCACCTGGACGTAACCGGATCGATAACTCCCGTTGGTGTGACATTCCTAGTGTCAAGCGCGGAGTGAGACGCCCGCCCTGGGCGCCCACGATGAAGCCTATCCTGGGCGCCCACGACGAAAGGTTCTGCATGAAACTCCCCTCTCATGGATTGATCACGGGCGTGGTTGCTGTCCTTACAGTGATCGCGCTGACAGGCTGCTCCGGAACTCCCAACTCGACCGGGTCACCGGCAACATCGACCGGTAGGTTTGCTGTGGACTCACACACTCTCGTGTTTGGGGTCGTGCCTGACTCGGCTGCCACACAGACCAACTATCAGCCGCTGATGGACTACCTAGCGAAGGTGACTGGCAAAAAGGTTACCTACCAGCAGTCCACCGACTATGCCGCGCTCATCGAAGCGGCCGTTGCAGGAAAAATTGATGTCGCCTCGTTCTCGGGTTTCACGTACGTGACAGCGAAAAAGAATGGCGCGGCCATCACTCCTATCTCATCCATCATCACAAAGCAGGGGCAGGAGCCTGGCTATTATTCGGAGGCGATTGTTCCCGCGAACAGTACGATTACCGATATCAGCGGATTCAAAAATAAGAAGGTCTGCTTTGTGTCACCCACGTCGACCTCGGGTTACCTGTTTCCCTCCTACAGTCTTCTCAACGCCGGGATTGACCCGGCCCAAGAGGTGACGCCGGTTTTTGCCGGTAAACACGACGTGAGCGTCGCAAAGGTTGCCGCGGGAGGCGAGTGTGACGCAGGCTTTGCCGAAGACAGCGAAGCCGATCCAGCAGCAGCCGCGGGCAAGATTCGTATCATCGCGAAGACAATGGTTCCCGGCGCACCGATCACGATCTCTGACACCCTGCCGCAGGCCACCAAAGACAGTGTCATCAAGGCTCTTAGCACCGTGACGATTGACCAGATCATCGCCGCCGGTATCACCTCTGCAAACACGGATGGTTTCAAGAGCGTGTTCCACGCAACATCTCCGGTAACTGACAACTATTACGACACCGTCCGTGATATTTGCAAGAAGACGAATGCGAAGCAGTGCCAGTAAAAGAATGTGAGGAACTCGATGACGAACCCACCCGTGTCAGCCAACCCCGCTACTCCGAGACATCCCATTGTTGAGATTTCTGGTCTTAACAAAGACTTTGGTCAGGTTGTTGCACTTCGGGATGTCACCCTGTCGGTGAAACCCGGCGAGATTGTCGTGCTGTTGGGGCTTTCGGGATCCGGCAAATCGACCCTGCTACGTCATGTGGACGGCCTAGACACACCGACGGGGGGCTCCGTGCGAGTGCTGGGGCGAGAGGTCTCAACGCTCCGGGGTCGGCAGCTGCGGAAACTGCGACAGGATATCGGGTTTGTTTTCCAGCAGTTTGAGTTGGTGCCGTCCTTGACCGTGCTCGAAAACGTGTTGATCGGGTCACTCGCGACGCTGCGGGGTCCGCGACTGGGGCTGTGGAGTTATCCGCGTCGCCTGAAGCTCGCCGCGCTCGGCCACCTCGATCGGGTGGGACTGCTTGAGCGCGCATACCAGCGTGCCGATACGCTGTCGGGCGGTCAACAGCAGCGCGTCGCCATCGCGCGGGCGCTCATGCAAAACCCAAAAATCCTGCTGGCGGATGAACCGGTGGCCTCCCTCGACCCAGAGTCGAGTGAACAGGTGATGGCGCTCATTCGTGACATTGCGCTCGACGAAGGGCTCACCGTTCTGTGCAGCCTGCATCAGGTGGATCTCGCCCTGTCCTGGGGCGACCGCGTTGTCGGTCTTCGGCACGGTGAGCTTGTTCTGGACACCCCAACCGAGGGCCTCACCAAGGCCGAGGTGATGGCAATTTACGGTCGAGTGACCACATCGACCGGCGCGCTGGAGGTTATTGAGCGCGAACTACTTTCCACGGTCTCGATGGCATGACTGGTTCGCCCATTCCGGCTGTTGCCGGACGCAGTGACACTGCTGCGCCTGCGCCGCGCCATCCTGTTGCCCTCGACCGGGTCGCGGCCGGAATCTCCCTCACCGCGCTGGTGGTCGTCGCCATCGTGGCGCTTGGTAATTCGGGCATCTCGATCACCTCCTTCTTCGACAGCCAGGACAATGCCGCCAGATTCTTCCACCGTGTCGGTGCGTTGACATTCCCCGACCTGCCCGAGACAGTTCACCTTGTCGGTCTCACGGTCGGGCTGGTTCTCACGGGCACACTCTTGGCGGCAGTCCTGTCGGTGCCGGTTGCCTATCTCGCGGCGAGCAACACAACACCGGGCCCAGGATGGCGCGCCGTGGGCCGCTTCATCTCCGTCATGACACGAGCTGTGCCCGATGTTGTGCTCGCGATGGTATTTGCGCTGATCTTTTCACTCGGAACACTGCCGGGTATCTGCGCGATAGGGATTCACTCGGTTGGAATGATTTCGAAACTGTTCGCCGATGCCATCGAGCAGATTGATGAGGGGCCGCGTCGAGCCATCCGGGCTGTCGGCGGGTCTACTGTGCAACAGTTTGTCTCGGGCATCCTGCCACAGGTGCTGCCGTCGTGGGTGGCGACGGTTCTGCACCGCAACGATATTAACCTGCGCGGTTCGGTTGTGCTGGGGTATGTGGGTGTCGCGGGGTTGGGGCTCGCGATGTCGCAGTCGTTCCAGGAACTGGCCTACGGCGAGGGTCTCGGATACGCGGTCATTATTTTTGCGCTCTGCGTTGTGATGGAGATAGTGTCGAGCACGGTGCGCAGCAGCATGCTCGGTATCGTGCCAACCCGTCGCACGATGGGGGACTGGGTGGTGCGTACGGTGATTCGTGGGCGGGCGGCAGCAACGACATCAACAACCACTGTCCCATCCAGATCGGCCGAGCTCGCCACCGCTCTGCGTCGGCCGTGGACGCGCGAGCGAATACGGAATACCGTATGGCTGTGGCTCGCCGTTGTCATTGCGATCGGCGGAGTTCTTGTCTGCGATATCCAGTGGGGTGATATTCTCACCGTCTGGGCGCATATCCCGGAGACGGCGGCGAAGTTTTGGCCACCGTCCTGGGGCGCATATGACGCGGGGATTATCTTCGGTGCGGTGGGGCAGACGATAGCAATTGCGCTCTCGGCAACCCTGCTCTCTCTTGTGTTATCGCTGGTTATCGGGTCGCTTGCGGCACGAAATGTTGCACCGTCACCGGTGGTTCGTCATACGTTTCGGTTCGTTCTGCTTATCATCCGAGGCATCCCGGAACTTATTCTTGCGATTCTGCTCATTATTATTTCTGGGCTAGGGCCTCAGGCCGGGATCATCGCACTCGCGTTCGGGGGGATCGGGCTGCTGGGTAAACTCATTGCCGACTCGCTGGAGGAGGTTAACCCGGGGCCGGAGCGGGCACTGCGGGCAACCGGTGCCTCGAGGTGGCAGGTGTTCTCATCTGCAACCGTGCCGCAGGGTGCCCCGGCTATGATCGGGCACAGCCTATACCTATTGGACACCAATCTTCGAGCAGCGACGATTCTCGGAATCGTCGGTGGTGGTGGGGTTGGCTACTACCTCCTCAATGCGAGCCAGGCCTCGGTGTATCAGCTCGTGACATCGATTACTCTCCTCACTCTGGTCACCGTCGTTGTGGTGGAGGCTCTTGCGGTGTGGATACGGCGGGTGTTTCGGTGAGCGTGGCGGGCAATTTTGACAAGGGAGATGGTTCAATGACCGAGAGTGGTTCACTGGATGCCGCAGGGCAGGCTGGAACGGCGCGGTACGACGTGCTCGTAGTCGGTGCCGGCATTGTGGGCCTTGGGGTTGCCTACGCGGCACACCGACGTGGACTGCGAGTGCTCGTGTGCGAGCGAGCCTCGGAGGTGGTCGGTGCCTCGGTGCGTAATTTTGGGCATCTGTGTTTTACACCCCAGTCCGGTCGCGCCTATGAGTTTGCGCAGCGCTCGCGTGAGCTGTGGCGTGAACTGGCCCGCGAGGCTGACTTCTGGCTGCAAGAGACCGGCACCTGGGTTGTTGCTCGCACCGACGAGGAGTTCGCTGTGTTGCGCGAGTTTGCTCGGGTTCGTGGCCCTCGCGAGGTGCACACGCACACCGTGGCGAGCATCGAATCCAAGGTTCCCGTGGCTGAGGCCGTGGGTGGTGTGTTGCTTCCGTTGGACTGCCAGGTTAACCCGCGCGAGGCAGCGAGTGCGGTGAGGGCCTACCTGCAGCGGTGCGGGGTGGAGTTTCGATTCCGTACGGCGGTGGGCGCGGTCGCCTCTGGTGTTGCGCACACGAGTCGCGGCGATATTCGGGCCGACCAGATCGTGCTCGCAACCAATCACGACATTGACCTGCTCATGCCTGATCTGGCACAGCAGCACGGGGTGCTCCGGTGCGGTCTGGATATGATGCGAGTCACGATGGGATTGCGGGCGCCACTGACTGCCCCGCTACTGACCGGTTGGTCGCTGCTTCGATACAGCGGTTTTGCTGATATGGCCGCCACCGTTGATCTGCGTGCCCGGTTGCACAGTGAGTTTCCCGAGCTGGCACAGCTTGATCTCAACGAGATGTACACGCAGCTGCCGGATGGGTCGGTGATTGTGGGGGACACCCACTACCGCGGTGAGAGTGTTGCCTCGTTCCAGCGGGAGATCGCATTCGACTCTCTTCTCTCCCTGGCTCGGGAGAGGTTTGATGTCACCGATGTGCGTGTGCTGGAACGCTGGCAGGGTATGTATGCGAGCGCAGCGAATGAGTTCCTGCAGGATATCCGGCCCGACACGGGAATCCATGTTGCCGTGGTGACGACCGGGATAGGGATGAGTTGCGGGCTCGGTTTTGCCGAACACACCGTGGCGCGAATCTTTGCCGATTCGACGTGGGCTGGAGCGTCACCGGTGCTCCGCGAGGCGGCGGCGGTAACGACATCCCGGCATCCCGATCACGAACTGACGGGCTCGGTGCAGTGACTCTCGCGGGTACGCCCATCTCGACGGCACGTGCTGAGTTCCCCGCTCCCTGCCCGGCTGAGAGCGACACCAATTCCAGCCTGCAGCGGCGGGCGTGGGATGCCGCGTTGTCGGCCGATGTCCTCGCAGCATCCCGTCGCGATGCGGCCGTGTATCTGCGACAGGCGGTGTCAACGCCGTGCCTCGGTGCGCTCGCGGGAGCGTCTGGAAGTTATCTCATCGCAGTGGACGGCACCCGTTATCTTGATTTTCACGGCAACTCGGCGCACCAGATCGGCTATGGACACCCGCGGCTGCGGGCCGCGCTCGCCGAGCAACTTGCAACGCTGCCGTTTGTGCCGCGTCGGTATACGAGTGGCATCAGCGTCGAATGGGCCGAAGAACTGCTCGCGCTCGCGCCCGCCGGGCTTGACCGGGTGCTCATGACAACCGGAGGTTCCGACGCCGTTGAAGTTGCGCTCAAGCTTGCGCGGGCGGCAACCGGGCGACACAAGACGCTCTCGTTTTGGGACTCGTTCCACGGAGCCGGGTTCGGCGCTGCGAGTGTCGGCGGTGAGCAGCTTTTCCGGAACGGACCCATCGGGCCGTTGCTGTCGGGCACCGAGCACGTGCCGCCCCTCGGGTGTCATCGGGCTGTGCTTGGGCCCTCTCATCGCGCTGACCAACCGCATCATCCCGAGTGTGGGGTCGCGCTCGCGGCCCTCATCGACTACACACTCAGAGTGCAGGGGGATGTCGCGGCCCTCATCGCTGAACCGATGCGTGCGACACCCGCAATGGCAGCGCCCGGGTTTTGGCAGGCTGTGCGCCGCAGTTGTGATGACACGGGCACGCTGCTGATCTTTGATGAGATTCCGACCGCGTTGGGGCGCACGGGTCGATTTTTTGCGAGCGAGCACGAGGGTGTTGCGCCCGACCTGCTCGTGGTTGGCAAGGGACTCGGCGGCGGTGCGATTCCGGTGGCGGCGGTCCTCGCTCGGCACGAACTCGATGTTGGCGCGGACTGGGCATTCGGCCACTACACCCATGAGAAGAATCCACTCATGGCGCGTGCTGCGCTCACGACACTGCAGATCATCGCCGACGAGCAGCTTGTTGTGCGTTCGGACGAACTCGGTGAGTACGCGCTCGCTCAGCTGCGTTCACTCGCAGCATCCGCCCACTGTCTCGGTGACACTCGCGGTCGGGGTCTGGCGCTGGGGGTCGATATTGTGGAGGATTCTGCGAACCCGAACAGCCCCGGCGACCCGCACCGTGCAGAACGCATCATGTATGAATGCCTTCGGCGCGGACTTTCTTTCAAGCTGACCATGGGGATCACCGCAACGCTCACCCCGGCGCTGACGATTTCGCGGCGGGAACTGGATGAGGGGCTCGGGATTTTTGCGGACGCGGTTGCGGCGACGAGGTAACCTCGTTGATATTCTGAGCTCTGGTGGACGTGCTCCTTGCGGCTCCGCGACAAAGAACGCTCGCTGAGTGTTGCGTCTTTGTCTAAAACTCGGGGCCGCAACCCAAAGATGAAGCACGCGACCATCGTGCGGTAGGTCTTTGCCTAAAACTCGGGGCCGCAACGCTACGGCGTTGCACATCAGATCTGAGCACGGGGTCTGAGAGTTTTCGCAGTGTTACCACTGTATCTCCTGGTTGCTCGCGGCGTGGCGGCGCGTCCGTGCCATCCCACAGTGGGGTCATGGCAGGGTGAGAGCGGTGCCGGGCAGCGGGGTGAGCCCCGGCGCATCAAGCGGCCGCGTCGTGAGCGGCCGCGTGACGAGCGGAGAATACAGAGTGAACCAGGTGACTATTGTGCCGCGACGCTCGCGGGTTCGCCGCACCCTTGTCTTCCTCGCTATCGAACTGTGTGCTCTCCTTGCGCTGTGGGGTGCGGCCCGGGTTATGCACGCCGAACGGTGGCCAATTGTGAGCGCCGTGGTGGCCTGGCGCAATGCGGCCGCGGTAATAGTTGCGCTGGTATCGCTGGTGTGCCTGGTGGGATGGCTCCTGCGCCCGCGCCGCAACCACTGGCTGCTGTTTGTGCTTCTCCCGGCACTCGTGCTGGCCGGGTTAGGAGGTAGTGGCATTGCCCGCGACGGACTCACCGTGGACAGGGTTGCTGAGGGTCACGACCGCGCCATCCGCCTCCTCTCGTGGAATATCAACGGTGACCTCGTCACCAGCGACGCGATCGTGCGGCTTGTTCGTGATACTGCCGCTGATGTGGTGGTGTTGCCTGCCACCCGGGCGAAACGGGTGAAAGAACTGGTGGTCGCGCTCGCGCCCGAGGGATATGTTCTTGCGGGCAGTCCGGGTGCGGCCGAAGCCGTCATCTTCAGCCGGATTGGATACGTGCGAGATCGGCATGCGGACCTCGGCCCCTCGCCTTTTCAGGCTGCGGTTGCTCGTGTTAGAGATGGTACCGGTGAACTACCGACCATTGTTGCGGTGCACGCCGATCATCCCACCCTGTCGGAGAATGACGTGTGGAATCGTCAGATTTCCTGGATTGAGTCGCTCTGCACCCCCACCAGCAGCCTCCTCGTTGTGGGTGATTTCAACGCGACGGTCGATAACTTTGGTGCCCCCTCGTTGGGCTCGTGTCGGGATGCCGCGTCCGCGCGCCACTCTGCCGCCATCGGCACCTGGCCCGCCGCGCTCCCACCGGTGCTGGGCATTGCCATCGATCATGTGCTTACCACCCCGAACCTGAGTGTGCGGAGCTTCACCGTTCTACAGAGTGAAGACCAGGGCGGTGCTCGCCACCGGCCTATCCTGGCGGTGATCGGGTACTGACACGCGTGGCCGGTGTGATGGCGGCCGTTGCGTGCGGGCGGTAGGTGAGCTTTTCGCCTTGACCGGCTGCTGTGCGCGCGTGGGCAAGCCACGCTGATGCCGCGGTCGCCCCACCGGGAATTGCCGGCTGCTGCGCGCGCGTGGGCAAGCCTGCAGGACATGCCGCGTGCGCCGTGCCCCCGGGTCGCCGCGTGCGGAGACGATTCTCGCCGAAGTGTTGACTATTGAACAGATTTTGTTATTATTTCAACAATCACATTTCGCACGGTGCCAATGACGGCACCCACACGGGTGGAGCAAGAATGAGAAAAATCGCGAAGTTCACGGCACTGGCGATTGCTGCTGTCGTGCTAACCAGTTGTGCAGCATCCCAACCGAGTACCCCCACCGCCACGCTCAGCAGTGATCCGGTCACTCTCCGGTACGCATACTGGGGCCCCAACCAGACCGCGGCCATGCAGAAAATCGCGGACGCGTTCCACGCGAAATATCCGAACGTCACTGTCAATCTTGAACTCACCCCGTTCAAGCAGTACTTCACGAAGCTACAGAACTCTGCGCAGGGCGAGGATCTTGCCGATGTGTTCTGGATCAACGCGACAAACTTCCAGCTTTACGCGGCAAACGGTCAACTTGCCGACCAGGGTGATGTGCCCAGGGCTGTGGGAGTTAGCGCGAGTGACTACCCTCCTGCCGCCGTCGATCTGTATAGATACAACGGCACGCAGTATGCCTTCCCGAAAGATTTCGACACCGTCGGACTCTGGTACAACAGAGCACTGTTTGACAAGGCTGGTGTGGCGTATCCAACCAAAGACTGGACCTGGAACGATGTCATCGCAGCAGCCCAACATCTCACCACTCCCGATGTCTATGGTATCGGTGTGAAACTTGACCCTCAGGCGTGGATCTACAACGTTGTTCCCCAGGGGGGTGGCACAGTGATAAGTGCCGATCAGAAGAAAAGTGGCTACGGTTCTGGCGGGTCGCTCAAGGGCTTGGAGTATATGAGCGACCTTGTTAACAAGTACAAAGTTTCCCCTTCTTTAGCACAGACCACTGAGACGGACACCCGTCAAATGTTCGGGTCCGGAAAGGTCGCGATGATCTATGACGGATCATATGCTGCTGTCGAACTGCACAAGAATGAATACACCAGGGCCAACGCCGATGTTGTTCAGCTTCCAGCCGGACCTGCTGGCGATAAGACCGTCATCCACGGCGTCGGGCAAGCGATCAGTGCAAAGAGCAAAAATATTGAATGGGCTAAGAAGTATGTGCAGTTTCTTGTTGGGCCCGAGGGGGCGCGCATTCAGGGTGAAACCGGTACGACTCTTCCCTCCTACAAGGCCGGGCAAGAACTGTGGTTGAAGGCCATGCCTCAGTTCCATCTGCAGGCATTCTTAGACGAGGTTGTGGATGCATATCCCTATCCAACATCAAAGAATGCTCCGGTGTGGCAAGCATACGAAACCGAGGAAATGCGCAGGCTATTGACCGGCGCGGCGACTCCGGCCGATGTTGGTGCAGAGCTTGCAAAAAAGATGGATTCAGCTCTCGCGACCGAGGGAAAGTAAGCATGACTCAGAGAAGAACATGAATACGCACTCAGGGTTGGCGGCGGGGAGATCACGATCGCCCCGGAGTTTTTCCGCTCGAAAGGTCATGTCTATTCGGCAGGGCGAGATCATGTGGGGGTACATACTTATTGCCCCGACGGTGATCGGGCTCGGTGTTTTTTACCTGTGGCCGGTCGTGCAGACCCTGTACATCAGTATGACAAAGCAGGGCCCGTTTGGTGGTTCCAGCTGGGTTGGTATTTCCAATTTTGAACGCCTTGCAACACCAGAATTTGGTCAGTCGCTGTTGAACACACTGGGCTATACGGCTATTGTAGTTTTCTTGGGAGTGCCGGTTGCAACAGTACTTGCGGCAATGTTGAGTACGACTAAACTGCGGTTCCGTGTGTTTTATCGTGCCGCATTCTTTATTCCGGTGATTACCCTGCCCGCTGCAATCGGGGTTCTGTGGCGCTGGATTTATAATACCGATTATGGAATATTGAATCAAATACTCCGGTTTTTTGGACTGAATGGATCATCCTGGATATCTGATCCGAATATTGCGCTCTATTCAATCGCAATGGTCGGTGTATGGATGACTGTTGGCTACAACATTGTCATTATTGCTGCCGGAATTCAAGAGGTTCCCGCGTGGTATCACGAGGCTGCAATGCTGGATGGTGCTGGCGCGGTTCGTCGGTTTTTCTCGATTACACTGTCAGCAATTTCGCCAACACTATTCTTTGTTACCGTACTTGCGATGATCAAAGCGCTTCAGGTGTTCGATATTGTGTACCTCATGGTGGGGGATACCAGCCCTGCGTTTGATCGGGTCAAGCCGATTGTGTATTATTTTTACCAGAGCGGTTTTATCGAAAATGACAAAGGTTTTGCCGCTGCCGTGGCCATCGTCTTGTTTATTCTCATCGCGAGCTTGACTGGAGTGCAGTTCTGGATCCAGAAGAAATGGGTGCAGCGATGATTCGCCTTCGGCTGCCACACTGTGGGATTCACGTGATTCTCATTGCGGGTTCTGCAGTCATGCTTGCACCGTTTGCGTGGCAGTTTCTCACCTCAGTAAAATCCCTGAACGAGGCTACCCAGGTACCGCCTACTTTGTGGCCAACGCAGTGGATATGGACAAATTACAGTGATGTTTTTATCCATATTCCATACGCGATGATGTACCTTAACACGGTGTTGTATGCGATTATTCGCACGGCCGGTCAGTTGCTGTTCTGCTCGGCGGCAGCCTACGCGTTCGCCAGACTGCGATTCCCGGGACGTGGTTTGATCTTCGCCGTTTGTCTGTCGGCGCTCATGATTCCGCCCGAACTATTCATCCTTTCTCAGTATCAGATAATGAAAGGCCTGGGCTGGTTGAATACTTTACAAGCGCTCTTTACGCCAACCATTTTCAGCGCATTCGGCACATTTCTTTTGCGTCAGTTTTTTGTGAGCTTACCGATAGACGTCGAAGAGGCGGCTCGATTGGATGGATGCGGACCGTTCCAGATTTATTGGCGTGTGATGCTTCCGCTGGCAAAGCCCGGTTTGGTGGCGCTTGGCATCCTGACGGTGATTGCCGCATGGAGCGATCTGTTGTGGCCCCTGATTGTGAATACCCAGCCACAGAAAATGACCCTTGCTGTGGGCCTTGCGACACTGCAGGGTGAATTTACGGTTAACTATCCGGTCATCATGGCGGCGGCCCTTATCGCCACCGCACCTCTTGTGCTCGTATTTCTTTTTATGCACCGTCGAGTGGTTGAAGGTATCGCGATGAGCGGATCCAAAGGGTAGATGACTCATCCAAACAGCGTGCTGCTGGTTATTTTGAAGAATAGGGAGGTGACGAATGAACGCAGTGCCCGCACGGGAACTCAGCGATCTTCAGCGACCGAGTGGCGGCTTCGCCATGCTTGCGATCGATCAGCGTGAGGCGATGAGAGCGATGTTTTCTGAACACATGGCAGAATCAGAAACCGCGTCCGACGAACTGGTGAGTGACTTCAAGGTTTCTGCTGCCCGAGTGCTCACTCCGTTGGCATCGGCGGTGCTCGTGGACCGCCAGTTTGCGTTAGCGCGCTTTCTTTCGGAGCCCATCGTTGACCCTGCTTGTGCGATTATTGCTGCCGCGGATGAGTTTATTCCCGGGCCGGGAGAATTTGTTGCTGATGTTCAGATTGATCGGAACTTAGATCTGAAGAGTCTGCGGGTTCAGGGCGTAAAGGCACTAAAATTGCTTGTCATCCACCGCCCAGATGGCGACCGTCAAGCAACCATTGACATGGTGCAGGAGTTTACCGAACTGTGTCGCGAGAACGGATTGATTAGTATCATTGAACCGGTAGCAAAAGCTCCTCGTGACGGGCGAGACTGGAACTGGCAGCGCGAAGTCGTTATCGCGGCCGAGTATCTCGGTCACCTGGGTGCTCAGCTGTACAAGAGTGAGGTTCCGCTGCACGGAGTCGGCGCTGACGAGGAACTACTGTCTGCGTGCCACGACCTACACGATCGAATCAGCAGTCCGTGGGTTGTGCTCTCATCGGGGGTCGATGCTGACCTATTCCCGCGGGCTGTGAGCATTGCCTGCGAAGCCGGCGCCTCGGGTTTCCTTGCTGGCCGGGCAGTCTGGCGAAACTGCATCGCTCCGTCTGGATATGCAACGTGTTTGGAAACCTCAGCGGTGAACAGACTCCGCCTCCTCGGTGAAACCGTAGACGCGGCACTGGCTCGCCGCTAGCTTTTTCGTGCGGCTGGGGTGGAGTGGGCACTGTGTGGAGCCACCGTTACCGTCACCGACTTCTCTGCGCAGGCCAGTGTCACATCGGCTGGCAGTTCCGCATCGGTAATCACCTCGTCAATGTACTCCCACGAACAGAGCTGCACCGGTGCGAGAGCCTGAAACTTCGTATGGTCGAGCAGGAGAACCACGCGACTGGAAGCGCGGATGAGCGCGATTTTTGTGGGGCGCTCAATATCAGCTTCGACGTAGACACCGCTCGGGTCCGCAGCCGTCGCACTGAGAAACAGGGTTCCGATTCGCAACTTCTGTATCGCATCGATGGTGGTTTGCCCGATAAATGCGTGGCTAGTCTGTAAGACTTCACCACCCAGGCAGAGCAGCCGTCGTGAGGGGTGGTTCATGAGGTGATTTACCACCGGCACAGAATGAGTGATGATGAGTCCGTTGAACTCGAGTGGGAGTGCAGCAGCGACATGGAACGCGGTTGTGCCCGCATCAATCGCGATCGTTTCGCGGGGCCTGAGTAAGGTGACCGCGTGGCGCGCTATCGCGTTTTTCGCGGCCTTTGCAACCGCAGATCGAAGCGAGAACGTCGAACGGCCCGAGTGGTCAAGCAGACTCGCACCGCCGTGGACAACACGAATCTCACCAGACTCCTCCAGACGACGCAGATCACGTCGGATTGTCATACCGGAGACATCAAGGCTGTGGGCAAGGTCAACAACCGAGACGAATGCGTGTTCTTTAAGCGCGGCGAGGATCTGCTCACGCCGTTGTGCGGCACCGTCGTATCGCAGTGTTCGCCCAGTAGGGGAGTCTGTCACTGTGCTGATTCCATTCCGTGTCCAGCCTAGCGGCGAACTAATGTTGAATTATCAACAAATATGGTAGAATTATAACAAATAATCAGTTCGCGGCGGAAATGGAACCGAATGAGTGTCACATACCGACTGGGCATCATTGGTCTGGGGAACAGGTCTTGTTCCCTCATCCGTGCCGCGTCCGAATGCGGACGGTTCACGATCGTTGCGGGAAGTCACGGCCATGCCGTGGAGCGCCCAGAACGCCCGGTACACCTCCCAGAATCCGCGACCTACCACACCGACTGGCAAGAGGTGCTGGCTTCTCACACTGATGCCGTTGTTATCGCTACGCCCAATGACACTCACGCCGACATCGTCCGGGCAGCGATCGCGCACGGAGTGCATATCCTGTGCGAAAAACCTCTCACACACAGTATTGATGAGACCAGGGAGATCTGGCGTGCCGTGCAGCGTGCCACCACGGTCTTTCACGTGGGAATGGAACTGCGGTATGCGCCGGCGGTGCAGAGCCTTGTCTGCGCGCTAGAGGATGGCACGCTCGAGCAACCTCAGCTCGTGTGGGCACAGGAGTTCAGACCGCCGTTTCGACCGGGGGTTCGCGAGTGGCGACGTTCCGCGAAACGCACGGGTGGAACATTCCTCGAGAAAAATTGTCACCATTTCGACCTGTTTGCCCTTGTGTTTGGTGACCGGCCCGTGTCGGTACACGCGATGGGTGCACCGTTCAGCACAATTCCCGGAGTCGTTGACCAAGCGATGGTGCTGGTCAGATTTTTGGCGGGCGGCAGCGCAACACTCGCGCTTGATATGACCCAGGCGACGCAACGGCTACGCCTCGGCGCACTGGGCCGGGGGTGGTCGTTCGACTACAACAGCCTCACCGACACGGCAGAGTTTCAGCCACAGCTCCCGGTTCCAGCGCCGCCCGAACAACGGTGGCAAGACGAGGGATGGGATCATCCCGGCGAAGTGCAGCAGTTCCAAGCTTTTGCGCGGCGAATCGACGGTGAAGCAGATAGCACTGCCGATCGGGTAAGCCCCCTGTGGGCACACGTTATCGCATGCGCTGCGGAGACATCCCTCGCCAGCGGACGGGTCGTGCGCATTGACGAAGCAGGACACCTCTCGTGATCGTTGACGCTCACCACCATCTGCTGGCTGATAGCTCCGGACGCGATTATGCGGATGGGCTTGTCGACAAGATGGACACATCACAGGTTCAGGTGACGGTTATCAGTGGGCTGGGTTTGCGATCACACAACTGGGTCGGCGACCTTACTCCGAACAACGAGGATGTCGCGCACGCGGTGCGCCGACATCCCGGCCGATTGCTCGGCATCGGTGCCATTCGACTCGGCGACAGCACGCCCGATGAGGTCGCACGCCTCCACGACCGCGGGTTTGTTGGCCTGAAGACGACCCGCCCTCGATACGCCTACGATGACCACAGATTCGATGAGGTATACGCGACCGCGGTGGAGCGGCAGCTTCCGATCCTGTTCCACACGGGGTTCATCGTCGGAGTTGAAGCTGATCGTTCAGACGACGTGTCGTCCGAACGATGCCGTCCCGCGCATCTGGACCGGGTTGCACGCACTTTTCCCGAGCTGACCATCATCATGGCCCATCTGGGCATGCCGTGGCACGAGGAGGCGGCCCAAATGTGCCGCTTTCACCCGCGCGTGTATACCGATCTCTCGGGTTCCCTCGGTGGTTGGCGCTCTCGGAAACCGCCCGAGTTTTTTAGAGACCTGTTCTATTGGGATGGCGCGTGGGACAAAGTTCTCTACGGAAGTGACGTTCACTATCAGGATATGGCGGCTGCTCTTGCGGACTACCGTCGACTCCTTGCCGGTGCACCGCTTCAGGTTGTTGACAGTGTGCTGGGCGGAACCGCTGCCCACATTTTTGGGCTGACAGAGAGGTAATTCGTGTCCGTAAATTTTCAGGTTGTTCCTCATTCCGCGGCGGTACACGAACGATTTGCGCACGCCATCGCTGATGAAATCCACAGCAACAATCTGGCGGGCAAGCCCACCAGGCTCATTCTTCCGGTGGGTCCGATCGCCCACTACCCACTGCTTGCTCAGCTGTGCAATAAGCAGCACATCTCCTGGCGGGATGTCAGGTTCACGATTATGGACGAGTACTTGGACTGGACGGGCCGGCCCATTCCCGCGGAGCATCCACTATCGTTTGTTGGATTTATGAGGCAATTTATCGGGACCCTTGACTCTGAATTGCAGCCGCCCGTTGATGGGTGGGTGTGGCCCGATCCGTTTGAGATCAACCGAGTGGCAGAGTTCATTGCCGATATCGGTGGGATCGATACGTGCTACGGCGGGATTGGTGTGCACGGACATGTCGCGTTTAATGAGCCGGTACGAAACCGGTTTTGGAGCATCACCGATGATCAGTTCCGTGCGTCGCCGACTCGGGTTGTAACACTTGCACCGGAAACCATCGTGATGAACGCGACCCGGGCGACGGGTGGCAGTTTTGACACCTTCCCGCCCCTTGCGGTCACGATCGGGATGCGTGACATTCTTGAGGCCGTGCGAATCAGACTGTTTTGCGATGGTGGTGTGTGGCAACAGGAAGCAGTCGCACGCGCTGTGTGCGGTCCCTCACATCAGGACTATCCGGTATCGCTGCTGCGTCACCACCGGGATGTCACTGTGTGTGCCGACCGGGTGAGCGCTGCCGGTGCGATTGCAGCCGGGGCCATCCCGACACCGGAGAACCGGTGAATGCTCTCACGACCCAGAACCTCTACCAGCCGGGGTTGCACCGACTAGGTCGAAATATTTACTGTGTCGCGTGGAACTGTCGTCAATGAGTGATTCTGCCTCGCTGTTGGGTGCCGGTTTCGCCGTGCTTGCGGGAGCGAGTGCTCAGCGTGCGACCGGGTTAGGGTTTGGTCTTGTTTCTGCTCCGTTCCTCACGCTGGCGCTCGGGCCACACAATGGGGTTGGGTGGGCGAATCTGCTTGCCTCGTGTGTTGCGGGTGCGGTTCTGCTCACGAGTGTCCGGAACGTAGACTGGCCGCGTGCGTGGCGGTTAGCAGCGGGTGCGCTGCTGGGGGTTATTCCGGGCATCCTGCTCGGGCGGTTTGTGCCCGCACCGGTAGTGCAGGTGATCGTTGGTGGACTGGTGCTTCTTGCGCTCGGGGTGGTGGTGTTTACTCGAGAACGAAAGTTAGTTGCGGTGCCCGGGGGAGCGTGGTCGGCGGGTGTGCTGAGTGGTTTTATGGGAGCGTCGGCGGGTGTCGGGGGGCCGCCCTTAGCGCTCTATGCGAAAAGTACCGACTGGTGGTCGGTGTCGTTTGTTCCCACTGCGCAGGTGGTGTTCATTGTCACCGGAGTGACCTCAGTGGTGAGCCGTGGCATTTCGATGGTTAACTGGTCGCTCACTGTGGTGATGGTGGTGGGCCTGGCCGTTGGACTGGTTGTCGGACATCTGATCGCACGTCGAATTCCCGAAACCCTGACCTTGAATCTGGCACTCACCCTTGCCGCTCTTGGTTCGATTGCAACCATCGTGACGGGGGTACGAGGGCTGGTCTGTGGCGAGCCGGGTTGTTTCGGCGCGGTTAGCTGACCGGTCCAGTCCATTTCTCGCCGGGCCCCTGACCCACCGTGTCGGGAAAGAGGGATGCTTCGCGGAACGCCAGTTGCAGTGACCGCAGTCCGTCCCGTAGTGGGCGGGCGTGGCTGTCGCTAATCTCTGGTGCCGCTGCGGTGATGAGTCCGGCGAGAGAGGTGATGAGCTTACGTGCTTCGTCGAGGTCAGTTTGTTCCTCGGGGCAGTCTGCGAGACCGAGCTTGACCGCAGCAGCGCTCATGAGGTGCACGGCGGTTGTTGTAATTACTTCCACCGCGGGGACATCCGCGATGTCTCGTGCCGCTGTGAGTGAGGGATCCGAGGCCTGCGGTGTCCGAATCGCTGCCGAGTCCTCGCGTGCTGCCACGAGCGAGGGTTCCGAGTCGCGGTCACTGCCTAGGCGGTCGCCGCTAGGGGTGGGTGATAGTTGTGCAGAGGTGGTAGCCGAAAGCTGCTGGCGGTCGCCGCTAGGGGTGGGTGACCCGGTCGCGGGCGGGCGGGCGTGACTGTGGTTGGGTGTACTGGTCACCGGCATCCTCTGCTAGACTTTTGCGGTCCCGGGCTTGGTTCGGGAACGAAAGTGGAGATTCTCCCACCCGCGCATACCGCTTTACACAGGTTACCGGGTTGATTGCACCCCGTCCCTACCGTGATGACACACGGCGGGAATTGCGTGGGTGTTGCGGTGCCGTGCGTGCGCGAATCGCGTGGATCCTCACTTTTCGTCAGACGTAAAGTAGAAGGAGACCCGCATCAGCGATCCCCGTACCAATGACCGAATCCGTGTCCCCGAGGTGCGCCTCGTGGGTCCCGCGGGCGAGCAAATCGGTGTCGTCAAAATTGAGGTTGCCCTGCGACTCGCGCAGGAAGCCGACCTTGATCTTGTCGAAGTTGCCCCCAACTCCCGTCCGCCGGTGGTCAAAATCATGGACTACGGCAAGTACAAGTACGAGGCTGCGCAGAAGGCGAAAGAAGCCCGGCGCAACCAGGCGAACACCATCCTGAAAGAAGTGCGGTTTCGCCTCAAGATCGATAAACACGACTACGAGACCAAGACAAAGCGCGCCATTGGCTTTCTCAAACAGGGCGACAAGGTCAAGGCCATGATCCTGTTCCGCGGCCGCGAGCAGTCGCGCCCCGAGACGGGTGTTCGTCTCCTGCAGCGCTTTGCTGAGGATGTCGCGGAGTGCGGCATCGTTGAGCACACTCCCACGGTCGATGGTCGCAACATGGTGATGGTCATCGCACCGCTGAAAAATAAGTCAGAAGCTAAGGCTGAAGCCAATGCACAGCGGGCTGCCACGAAGGCCACAAGCGTGACGGATGCTGCGGCCTCCGCTCCGCGGGCAAAAACCCCGGCGACAGAGGCACCCGTCGCACCCACAGACGCCGCACCTCGGCCAGCGGTGGCGGCTAAGCCGATGGCAAGTAAACCTGTGACAGCCACACCAACCGCCGCAAAGCCAACGGCAACTAAGTCGGCAAACCCCAAGCCCACAACACCACAACCAGCGGTTGCGGAGTCAGCCAGCTAAAGCCCGGCGAACCCACGCCACCCCACCGCCACGGCGGTGGTACACCAAGGAGAAAACCAGATGCCGAAGCAAAAGACTCATTCCGGGTCAAAGAAGCGCTTCAAGATCACGGGAAGCGGAAAGATCATGAAGCAGCAGGCGGGAATGCGCCACAACCTCGAGGGTAAATCCTCGGTTCGCACCCGTCGCCTGAACCAAGACAAAGTCGTGTCATCGGCTGACCACAAGGGCGTTAAGAGACTTCTCGGACGCTAGTTCGACCTATCCTGAGGAAAGAGACGTACATCATGGCAAGAGTAAAAAGGGCAGTCAATGCCCACAAGAAGCGTCGCGTTATTCTGGAGCGGGCGGAAGGGTACCGCGGACAGCGTTCGCGGTTGTACCGCAAGGCCAAGGAACAGGTCACTCACTCGCTTGTCTACGCGTACCGTGACCGTCGCCAGAAGAAGGGCGACTTCCGTCGACTGTGGATTCAGCGGATCAACGCAGCCTCCCGTGCGAACGGTCTCACATACAACCGGTTTATCCAGGGCCTTGCGCTCGCGGGTATTGAGGTTGACCGCCGTATGCTCGCGGAGCTCGCGGTAAATGACGCACCGACGTTTGCGACGCTCGTTGACACGGCGCGGAAGGCGCTTCCCGCTGACACGTCCGCACCGAAGGCGGTTTCCGCGGTGAGCAAGACCGCAGCACCGGCGGTTGCCCAGTCGGAGACTGTTGTGGCGGAGACTGCTACCGCGTAGCATCCTGGTATCTGGACTGTTGGCCCGGTCGGACTCGTTCCGGTCGGGCCAACAGTCTGTTAGTGGGTGTGTCGTAGGATGTTTGTGCAGGTGAACTGGACTCTCCATTGGGGGGCGGCGGGTAGGTTGATGGTGTCTGGGGGGTTTTCGGTGTGGCAGGTGTTTCCTGCTTGGGTAGCGGCTGGGCGCCACTGGTCGCTGTTTGCTCGGCGTGGCTTTTCGCCGAATTGTCCGGCTGTCAGGAGTGTGCCGGCTAACACGATGAGCATTGCCCAG